>CAKTPO010000009.1 GCA_934591845.1 uncultured Oscillospiraceae bacterium
GGATGGGTGCCACAGCGCCGCAGCGCTGTGAACTTTTCGTTAATTATTTCGTTGTCTACTTGACGGGGCGCAGTTCATTCCTGCATTGGGGCAATTTTTTGTTTATTGGTCAGGGCCTGTTACCGCTCTTCCCGGATGATCTGGCCGTTGAGGACCGCCTGGGTCAGCACGTCTCCCCGGTAGGATAGAGACAGCAGGAAGAACGGGGCATCCTGCCATAGCAGATCCAGGAAAATCCGGTCACCCTCCCACATAGGGAGGCTGTAGAGAAAATCCCGGTCCACCCACTGTAAATCTCCCTCATTACAGGGGTGGGGCTCCCCGGTGAAGCCATCGGCGGTGAACAGGTACATATACTCCCCTTCCGTGCCCTCCTGACGGAACGTGACAACACCCCGGCAACGCCAGGAGGTCAGGGTCAGGCCGGTTTCCTCCCAGGCTTCCCGCAGGAGGCATTCCTCCGGGCTTTCCTCTGGCAGGAATTTCCCGCCGATGCCGATCCATTTTCCCTCGTTGATATCATTTTTCTTTTTAACCCGGTGGAGCATCAGCACCTGGTCTCCCTGGGTCACATAGCACAGCGTTGTATTGATCATGCCCGTTTCACCAGTCGGTAGGCCAGATGTTCCGGGGTGACCACCACTTCGCTGTGGCCGTCCTCCCGCTCTCCGTCCAGGGTCCAGGGCATGGCCGGGTCCGCAAAAATCCGGATGTGAGTGGCAGAACGGAACGTCACCATGGCGCAATTGTACTTCTGGCTGTTGAGGGCCAGAATGCACTCGTGGATTTCCGAAAGATTCCGGGGTGCGCGAACCAGCAGAATTTCCAGCTTGTTGTCCTGCAAGTCCACCACCTGGGGATCCAGGGTCAGAATGCCGCCTACGGAGGTGGAGTTGCAGATGGCTCCAAAGAGGAAATCATCTTCAATTTCCTCTCCGTCGATGATCATTTTGATATGCTCTTTGCGAATTTGGGACAGTTCCTGAATGCCCTCCAGCACATAGGCCGTATGGCCCAGGGCGTTTTTGATGCTCTGGGGGGTGGTGTAGCTGGTGCGGGTAAAGGCCCCGAAAGAGGCCACATAGGAAAAGACCCGTCCGCCGAAAAGTCCTGCATCATAGGCAACCGGCTGGCCCAGAATAATATCCTGGGTCGCTTCCAGAATGTCTGTAGACAGCCGCAGGCTGGAAGCAAAATCATTGGTAGACCCGGCGGGGATATAGCCTACCGGCGTTTTGGAGCCTGCCCGCAGCAGCCCTGCAATGGTCTCATTAAAGGTGCCGTCACCGCCGCAACAGACCACCAGATCCACCGCCTCACAGGCCCGGGCCACCACATCCGTGGCATCCCCCGGCCCGGCGGTCATATAAACCTGGACGGCGTAGTCCGCCCGGTTGAACATGGCGATGATCTCCGCCAGAAGCTTCACGGCCTTTTTTTGCCCGGAATATGGATTCACGATCAGAAGCATATTTTTCATTGCTCTTCCCCCAAACTCTGTTTCCGTTTTGAATATCGTCTAGTATTATAACACATTTCCGCCTCTTGGCAACCCCGGGTACCCGGTGTTTGTAAAAATGTTACAATTGATTGTAACAACCAGGCAAAGCCCAGGCGGGGACATTCATCAGGTTGACCGGATATACCGGTAGGCCGTTCCCCCAATGCCCCGGCGTATCTGCATATAAAGCTGAAATTTATATGCAGCAAACAGTGACCTATATGCAGAAACCGGGGTGAAGAGACTCTCAAAAGGCCGCCTGTATGCGGTAAGCGCAAACAGCAATATGTGCGTTTTCGGAACAGGCAGGATCATCTCACACCTATTTCGTTTCAGTTATAATTGGGGACACTATGATTCATTCAGTATCTTTCATTCCTAAAAAATGTGCAGATGCACAGAAAATGGGAATGGATATTGAAATCCACACGCTCCATTTGGTTCGCCCGTTCAATCGGCGGCTGTTTTTCCGCAAAAAACCGGCCCTCGGGCCGGTTTTTGTATGGAAAGGTTTACGCCAGATAAATGGCCTTGCAGGCTTTCATGGTTTCGTAGCAATCCAGCTTGCTGACGATTTCCATGGGGGCGTGCATGCACAGGACGGGGACACCGGCATCGACGGTGACGATGTTCCGGTTGGCCATGTAGGCGGCCACGGTGCCGCCGCCGCCCTGGTCTACCTTGCCCAGAGTGGCGATCTGCCACTTGACACCGGCGGCATCCAGGGTGGAGCGGACGTGCTGCATGGCCTCGGCGGAGGCGTCGGAGGCGCCGCCCTTGCCACGGGAGCCGGTGTACTTGCAGATGGACACACCGTAGTTCAGCTGGCTGTTGTTCCGGCGGTCGCAGGTCTCAGGGAAGTTGGGGTCAAAGGCGTTGGAAACGTCGGCGGACAGGCAGAAAGAATTGGCAAAGCAGTGGCTGAGCTTCACGCCCTGGCCGTCGCAGAGGATCTCCATGAAATACTCAAAGGCATGGCTCTGCATACCGCTGATGCCCACGGAGCCGATTTCTTCCTTGTCGGCCAGAATGCACACGGCGGTGTGCTTGGGGGTGGGCAGGGTCAGCATGGGTTCCAGCTCGGCGTAGGCGCAGACCCGGTCATCATGGCCGTAGGCACCCAACAGGCTCCGGTCCAGGCCCACTTCCCGGCACTTGCCGGCAGGGACCACCGTCAGCTCGGCGGTGCGGAAATCGTCTTCCACAATGCCGTACTTCTCGTTCAGCAGCCGCATGATGTTCAGCTTCACCAGGTCGCTGCCCTCGCCCTCCAGAGGCTCGGTGCCCAGGATCACATTCAGCTGCTCACCGGCAATGCCCTCGGCCAGGGTCTTCTTCATCTGGTCGGCGGACAGGTGGATCAGCAGGTCGGAAACCACCAGAATGGGGTCAGTCTCCTCTTCACCGACGGTCACGGTGACCTGGCTGCCGTCCTTCTTGCAGACCACACCGTGGATGGCCAGAGGCACGCAGGTCCACTGGTACTTCTTGATGCCGCCGTAGTAGTGGGTCTTGAAGTAGGCGATCTCGGAATCCTCGTACATGGGCTGGGGCTTCAAATCCATCCGGGGGGAATCCACGTGGGCGGCGCAGATGTTGGCACCCTGGGCCAGGCTTTCGGTACCCACCACGGCGATCATAAAGCTCTTGCCACGGTTGTTCATGTAAATCTTGTCGCCGGGCTTGACCTCCATACCGGGGACAGCAGGCTTAAAGCCGTGCTTCTCCGCCTCCTGGGTGGCCCAGGCAGTGGCCTCCCGCTCGGTCTTGCAGGCATCCATAAAAGCGGCATAGCGCTTGCAGTAGGCTTCCATCTCAGCCCGCTCCTCCTGGGACAGGCCCACGAAGCCGTTCTTGGGGCTGGACAGCAGCGCTTCACGCAGTTCTTCAGCGTTCATTGTACATCCTCCTGTTTGTTTATAGTCTTGTTCCATTATATCCAATTCCCTCAAAAATGCAAGGCACTTCTGCCGGAACTGCTCTTTGGTTCCGGAATTTTCCAAAATGAAGTCGCACCGGCCCCGAAACCAGTCTTCCCCATGCTGGGCGGCAATGCGGCTGCGGGCGTAAGCTTCGTCAATGCCGTCCCGGGCCATGAGTCGGGCCACCCGGGTCTCCTCCGGGGCCACCACCGCCACGGTCTTATGGCAGAGCCTGGAAAGGCCGCTTTCAAAAAGAGCAATGGCATCAATGGCCGCAAGTCTGGGCTGGTTTTCCAGTGCCCGCTCCACCTCCTGCAAAATCCGACTGTGGGTGATGGCGTTCAGATCTTCCAGGGCCTGGGGGTCTTTGTAGACCAGGGGCCCCAGTTTTTTCCGGTCCAGGCCCGCGGGTGTCACCGTGCCGGGAAAGCGGTTTTCAATGGCCTCCAGCATTTCATTGTCCCTTTTTAAAAGGTCATGGTAAATCTCATCGCAGTCCAGTACCAGCCCTCCCAGGGCGGCAATGCAGGAAAGCAGGGTGGTTTTTCCGCAGCCGGTGCCCCCGGTGATGCCTAAGATCATGGTTCTTCCTCCCCGTCCACAATGTGGAACGCTGCGGCTTTTTTGAGCCGGTTCTGTACGGCATAGGCCACGCCACCCCCTACGGGACACCGGGCGTAAACCTTTCCGATGGAGGGGTCATCCAAAACCCGCAGTGCGGCGAAAAGCCCGGCACTAAGGGAATCCACGTCACTTTCTTTGCCATAGGCCAGAGGGGCGCAGTCGCCGTACAGGGGCAGTTCCTCCTCAAAGCACAGCACCCGGTCCCCGGGAGCAAAGTGCCGGTGGATATACGCAGCCGCCTTTTCCCGGCTGCCGGAGACGATGATCACCGGCTCCGCCGGGGCATAGTGGCGGTATTTCATGCCTGGGGCCTTGACCACCGCATCCTTGTCGATCTGGGCCGTCACCGCCTTGTCGATGACCAGGTCCCCCAGAACTTCCAGAAGCTGCTCCGGGGTGACGCCGCCGGGGCGCAGCAGCCGGGGCCGGTCCTCGGTCAAATCCACAATGGTGGACTCCACCCCCACCCGGCAGGGGCCGCCGTCTACAATGGCATCGATTTTCCCATCGTGGTCATGGCGCACATGCTGGGCGGTGGTGGTTGAGGGCTTGCCGGAAATATTGGCAGAGGGGGCCGCAATAGGAACCCCCGCCAGGGCGATGATTTTTCGGGTCACCAGGCTGTCCGGGCACCGGACGGCCACGGTAGACAGTCCCGCGGTGGTGCGCCTGGGTACCGTGTCACGGGCGGGCAGCACCATGGTCAGAGGGCCGGGCCAGAACTTTTCCGCCAGCACATAGGCCGCCTTGGGAATATCATGGCAAAACCGCTCCATTTCCTGAGGCTCCGCCACATGGAGGATCAGGGGATTATCCTGGGGGCGGCCCTTGGCTTCAAAAATTTTCAGCACCGCATTTTCATCCAGGCCGTTGGCCCCCAGGCCGTAGACCGTCTCCGTAGGAATGGCCACCAGCCCGCCTTTTTGGATGATCTTCGCCGCGATCTCTGGAGTTTCCGGGGCATCAGCAGATAAATACAATGTATCCATATCGTTTTCCTCAAAAAGGGGAGAAAACACCTGTGGCGTTTTCTCCCCCCTCACTTTATGAGAATTTTATTCAGAGTGTCCTGAGAAAGTTATTCGTTGGGCTGGTTGGCTGCCTCGATGATCTTGACGAACTTCTCGGGAACCAGGGAAGCGCCGCCGATCAGGCCGCCGTCGATGTCGGGCTGGGCCAGCAGTTCGAAAGCGTTCTTCTCGTTCATGGAGCCACCGTACAGAATGGAGATGGCCCGGGCATTCTTGGAGGAGTACAGCTTGCGAACAGCGGTACGGATGCTCTCGCAGACTTCCTCAGCCTGCTCGGGAGTGGCGGTGCGGCCGGTGCCGATGGCCCAGATGGGCTCGTAGGCAATGATGACCTTGCGGATCTTCTCCTCGGGAACGCCAGCCAGACCCAGCTTGATCTGCATGGTGATCCACTCGGTGGTGATGCCGGACTCTCTCTGCTCCAGAGTCTCGCCGCAGCACATAATGGGGGTCAGACCGGCTTCCAGAGCGGCCAGAACCTTGGCGTTGACATCGGCATCGGTCTCGCCCATGGCGCGACGCTCGGAGTGGCCGATGATGACGTACTTGCAGCCGGCGTCTACCAGCATGTTGGTAGCAATTTCGCCGGTGTAAGCACCGGAAGCATTGGCGTTGCAGTTCTCAGCACCGATGCCGATACGGGTCTCCCGAACGGCACGGACAGCGGCGGGAATATCCACAGCGGGAACGCACAGGGCCACGTCACACCAACGGCCTCTGGGCATAATGGCCTTCAGCTGGGTCATAAACTCCTTGGTCTCGGAGGGGGTCTTGTTCATCTTCCAGTTACCGGCGATGACAGTTTTGCGATACTTTCTGTTCATTTCTAAATTTCTCCTTGTTGCTTATATGTCTACACTCATATTGAATGTAATCGACTGATTTGATTTGCCCTGGGGCGGCAGACCGCCACCCCAAGTACAAATTTACGTGGTTTTGATGGTATTTCCAGGGTAAAAAGCCTTACTTGTCTTCCAGGCAGGCGATACCGGGCAGCTCCAGGCCTTCCAGGAATTCCAGGGAAGCGCCGCCGCCGGTGGAAATGTGGGTGATCTTATCGGCAAAGCCCAGCTGCTCGCAGGCAGCAGCGCTGTCGCCGCCGCCGACGATGGTCACGGCAGAGCTTTCGGCCAGAGCCTGGGCAACAGCAATGGTGCCCTTGGCCAGAGTGGGGTTCTCAAACACGCCCATAGGTCCGTTCCAGACAACGGTCTTGGCGGACTTGGCAGCCTGGGCAAACAGAGCCTGGCTCTTTTCGCCAATATCCAGCCCCATCTTGTCAGAGGGGATGGCATCGGCAGCAACAGTCTCCACGGGGATCTCGGCGTCAATGGGGTTGGGGAAAGAATCGGCAACCACGGCATCTACAGGCAGCAGGAGCTTGACGCCCTTGGCCTCGGCCTTGGCCATCATTTCCTTGCAGTAGTCGATCTTCTCGGAGTCCACCAGAGACTTGCCGATGTTGTAGCCCTTGGCAGCCAGGAAGGTAAACGCCATGCCGCCGCCGATGATCAGGGTGTCCACCTTTTCCAGCAAATTGTTGATGACGTTCAGCTTGTCGGAAACCTTGGCGCCGCCCAGAATGGCAACGAAGGGACGCTCGGGATCGGCCAGAGCCTTGCCCATGATGGAAACTTCCTTCTGGATCAGGTAGCCGCAGACGGCGGGCAGGTAGTCGGCCACACCGGCAGTGGAGGAATGGGCACGGTGAGCAGTGCCAAAGGCATCGTTGACAAACAGGTCTGCCATGGAAGCCAGGGCCTTGCTCAGTTCGGGATCGTTCTTGGTCTCGCCCTTCTCAAAGCGGGTGTTCTCCAGCAGCATGACCTGGCCATCCTGCAGAGCGGCAGCCTTGGCCTTGGCATCCTCACCGGCTACGTCCTTGGCCATGATCACTCTCTGGCCCAGCAGCTCGGAGATCCGGTCAGCCACGACCTGCAGGCTCAGCTCGGGCTTGTACTCGCCCTTGGGCTTGCCCATGTGGGAGCACAGGATCACCTTGGCCTTGTGGTCCACCAGGTAGCGGATGGTGGGCATGGCAGCCACGATCCGCTTGTCGGAAGTGATCTTACCGTCCTTTGTGGGGACATTGAAGTCGCAGCGGCACAGAACCCGCTTGCCGGATACGTTGACGTCTTCGATGGACTTCTTGTTGTAGTTCATAATGATTCCTCCAAATTATTGGAGCCGTCGCTCCGCATTTTTCCAAAATCTTTTAGCTGTGGAAAGGACAGCTGCCGCAAAGCTTCATAAACCGTAATGGCCACCGCATTGCTCAGGTTCAGGCTTCGGGCCTCCTGGCGCATGGGGATACGGACACAGCTTTCCCGGTGGGCTTCCAGAAAGGGTTCCGGAAGGCCTTTGGTCTCCTTGCCGAAAAACAGGTAATCCCCGTCCCGGTATTCTGCCTCCGTATAGCATCGGGGTGCTTTTGTAGACAGGCACCACATGCGCTCCACCTGGTTTTTGGAAAAGAAATCTTCCAGATTTTCGTAATCCAAAACCTCCACCAGATTCCAGTAATCCAGCCCGGCCCGTTTGACAGCCTTTTCGGAAATGTCAAAGCCCAGAGGACGGATCAAGTGGAGACGGCAGGCCGTTGCGGCGCAGGTCCTGGCAATGTTGCCGCAGTTCTGTGGAATTTCAGGCTCCACCAGTACCACATTCAGCATTGCCCTCACCTCGAAAAAAGTTTTGCGGATGGGCTAACCCATTCCATACAAGCACTATTGTAAGCCAATTCCTGCCTAAAATCAATGAAAAAAAACGCAAAAATCATATTTTTTTCAAGACTGCCCAGAAAGAAATTCTTTTGCGGGAAATTATTGTGAATTTTGCTCTCTTGTATTTTCTTTTTTGATAAAAAATTGTGCATTTCAGGCAAAGTCCCTGAAATGCACAAGAAATTATACCGTTGTGTTTCGCTTATCCTACGGAGAATTCCAGGCCGTTTTCCCCGTACACCCAGCTTCCGGCCACCCCTGCCAGCACGCGGCCGTCAGGCAGGGCCGCAGAGAGGATCAAATCGATCTGCTCCCCCTGCTGCAATTCCGGCAAAGATAGCGCCGTATGGGTCTGGGCGGTGTAGCTGCCCTCGGTCTCCCCTTCCGTCATGGCAAGGGGTTCTTCTAAAAGGGCGGTGCCGCCAAGATACCAGCCAAGCTTTGTTTCCACAGGGGTGGCAGGGCTGCCGTCCCCGGTAATAAGGGGCACCTGGACGGAGGCGGTAACATCTGCCTGGACTTTCCCGTCTTCCATGGAAGCGTTTGTGGCCAGGGCATTGGCATAGGCGCTGAGGCTCCCATAGAGATAGGTCAGCTTGGGGACTTTGGGGTTTTCCGGGGTGCTCAGAGGGATCTGCTCCTGGGTGCCGTCCAGAGAGGTGAGCACGCAGTAATAGCTATAGCCATCGGCAGGCTCCAACGAGAAGCTGAGGCCATAGCTGGCCCCGTCCCACAGGCATTCTTCCAAAAGCACCTGTTTTCCATCCAGGTTCACCAATATCTGGGCTCGCTGCCCCTGGGGCCGATCTCCGGGCCAAAGCTGGGCCTGGATGCTGACCGGGTCTTCCTGGGTCGTGCCCGTCGCCGTCAGGGTAAACCGATCCAGGCTGGTGCTTTTGAGCGCCCCCAGCTGCTCCTGCAAGGTATTGATCTGCTCGAGAAGGGCATTATTCTCCTGCTTGAGCCGGGTGATCTCCTGCTCTAAGTCCCGGGTATTTCCGGAACAGCCCGTCAGCAGCAGAAGGCCTGCCAGAATCAAGGGTAACAGTCGTTTCATAGGCATCTCCTTTATCTTCAATATGCCCCGAAAGCTTTTTCTTATTCCGTTTCCACGCCGATCATCAGGCTGCCCTTTTCCGCATAATAGCTGCAAAGGCCACCGGCGCAGTGGATCTGAATGTCCGCATTGGGATAGTCCTTCCGCAGGAATTCTTCAAAGCTCCGGGCAAGCTCCGGATTCTGCACGTGGGTCACCCGGATTTTGCCGCCACGATAACCGGCCTGCTCCATCTGCTCCACCAGCTCTGCAGCGGCCCGCTTATCGCCCCGGGCTTTACCGATGGGAGACAGGGTCCCCTCCGGGCTGGCGGTGCCAATGACCCGGATGTTCATCACCCCTACCGCTGCCGCCACCACCTTGCTGACCCGTCCGTTCTGGGCCAGATTGTGGAGGCTGTGGAGGCTGAAAAACAGTCGGGTCTTGCGCTGGTAGGCTTCCATTTTCTCCACCACTTCCTCAAAGGACAGGCCTGCCTCTGTCAGCTCCCGCAGCTTTTCCAGCAGCAGCAAGCACTCCGGGCCGGTGGACAGGGAGTCAAATACATGGATGTCCGTTTCCGGGTGCTCCTGCTGGTAAATCTCTCTGGCGGCCATGGCGGCATTGTAAGAGCCGGATAAGGCGCTGGTAATGGTCACAGCATAGACCCGCTCTGCCCCCCGGTAGGCTTCCAGCCACTGGCCGATATTGGGACAGGCGGTATAGGACCGGCCCTTGTGCTCCCGCAGAGTCTCCAGCATTTCCGGCACATTGAGGCCTGCATCATCCCGGAAAGACTGGGTATCTGTTGCAATGGTCAGAGGCACCGCCTCAAAGGCAACACGGTCAAAGGTATATACATCGCAGGAGGAATCCGCAACAATTTTTGTCATCATAAAACGCTCCATTTCTTCAAATCGGGCATTACGCCTATACTTCTGTATCATACCATCCATCACAGTGACTGTCAATCGTTTTTCCCGCCCTTAGGAGGCATCCCCATTTATTCGCCGCAAAAATTCACAGTTTCTTCGCAAAAGATACGAAAACAGTTTAAAAACGCACCCGTCCAAAAGCGGACGGGTGCGTTGGATTTATCTCGTTCCCTTGTCGTAGGGGATGCCCTCGGCCTTGGGGGCACGGGACTTTTTGGAGGTAAAGGCCAGAACCACCAGGGAAATCACATAGGGCAGCATGTTATACACCACGCTGGGGATGTTCAGGGCCATCATAAAGCCCAGGCCGGAATAGACGTTGCCCAAAGCCCGGAGGAAGCCGAACAGCAGGGCCGCCAGGGCGATCTTCAAGGGGTGCCAGGCACCGAAAATCATAACGGCCAGAGCCAGGAAGCCGAAACCGGCCACGCCGTTTTCAAATTTCCACAGGCTCACACCGGCGGTGATATACACGATGCCACCGAGGCCTCCAAGCAGACCGGAGATCAGCACACCGGCATAGCGCATTTTGTAGACATTGATGCCCACGGAGTCTGCCGCCTGGGGATGCTCGCCGCAGGCCCGGAGCCGCAGACCGAACCGGGTCTTATACAGGGCCACATAGGACACGGCCAGACATACCAGGGCCAGCACCATGAACCAGTTGAATTCAAAATTCCCCAGCCGTACCACAAACAAATCCTTGGCCTGGGTATAAACAATGTCGGAAGATACGTCATTGCCCCCGGAGGCGGCGGTGTTCATGGCTTTCACTGCCACGGTGGCACCGGCGGTGGCCAGCATGTTCATGGCCGTGCCGGTAATGGTCTGGTCCGCCTTAAACTGAATGGCCGCCACTGCCAGAAGCAGGGAGAAAATCAAGCCAAACAGGGCGCTGGTCAGCACCGTCAGGCTGACCATGGCAAAGGCCCCCACAGAAACCGGCAGGAACTTCATAACCAATGCACCACCCAGGGCACCGATGACCATAATACCTTCCAAACCGATGTTGATAACACCGCTGCGCTCGGCAAAACAGCCGCCCAGGGCCACCAGCATCAGAACAGAGGCAAAAATCAGAGTATATTGCAGCAGAAGGATCATTTCTCCTGGCCTCCTTCCTTATTTTCAGCAGCCAGGGCCGCTTTCTTTTCGTCATTTGCCCGGATGCGGTTCTGGATGAACAGCTTGAAGAAGGCCACAAAGGCGCACAGATAGATGATGAGGCTGGAAATCAAGCTGGAAATCTGGGAGCAGTACACCTGCAGATCCACATTGCCGCCGCCGGTGGTGATATACTGGATGAAGAATGCGGAGAGAATGGAGCCGATGGGGCTCAGGCCTCCCAGGAAGGCCACGGCGATACCGTTAAAGCCCATGCCGGGGACAGCAGAAACGGTGGTCTCCCAGTCCTCGATACCGGTAAGGAACAGCAGTCCCGCACCCATACCGGCCAGTGCGCCGGAAATGAGCATGGTGGTGATGATGTTCCGGTCTTCCTTCATACCGGCGTACCGGGCAGCGTTGTAGTTGTTGCCGGTGGCTTTCAGCTCATAGCCGAATTTGGTCTTGTTCAGCACCACCCAGACCAGGATCGCCATGATGACCGCCAGAGGAATGGCGATGGTCACGCTCTTTTCATTATTGAAGAACCGTTCCAGGCCGATCCGGGGCAGCAGGGCGGAGGGATTCGTTGCCTGCAGGCCCTTGGTATAGGGGCTGGTGGGGCTTTTCACGGTGCCCAGGATCAGGTTTGTCAGATACAGGGTGATCCAGTTGAGCATGATGCCGGAAATGACCACGTTTACATTGCACTTGGTTTTGAGCACACCGCAGACCGCACCCAGCAGGGCCGCTGCCACCATGCCGATGAGCAGGCAGGGAAGCCAGGGCAGGTTCCAGGCCAGGGCAGCATACAGGCACCCGCAGGCACCGGCCACATACTGACCGGCCACACCGATATTGAACATGCCGACCTTGTAGGCAAAGAGCACAGACAACGCACACATCAGCAGCGGGACGGTCCGGGTCAGAGTCTGGCCACAATATTTGAGCATCAGCTTTCCGGGGTAATTAAAGAAGCTTTTCATCACTGCGGTAATGGCCCGCCAGGCACCGCTGGGTTCAATGAGCAGCAGTGCGATATAGCCCACCAGCAGACCGCCCAGAACGCAGACCAGGGAGGCCAGCAGGGTCTGGAAGCTCTCGGAGCGGATCAGGGATTTTTTCTCGTTTTTCACTGCTTACCCTCCTTCTTTGCGCCGGCCATATACAGGCCCAGCTCCTCTACGGTAGTGGTCTTGGGGTCCAGCTCGCCCACGATCTCACCCTCGTACATCACAAGGATGCGGTCGGAAACGGTCATGACCTCGTCCAGTTCCAGGGACACCAGCAGCACCGCTTTCCCCTCATCCCGCTGGGCCACGATCTGCTTGTGGATATACTCAATGGCACCTACGTCCAGGCCACGGGTGGGCTGGACGGCAATGAGCAGCTGGGGATCTTTGTCGATTTCCCGGGCGATAATGGCCTTCTGCTGGTTGCCGCCGGACATGGCCCGGGTCACGGTAATGGGGCCCTGGCCGCTGCGGACATCGTACTGGTCGATGAGCCGCTGGGCATAGGCGCGGATGTTCTTCTGCCGCAGGAAGCCCGCCTTATTGGTAAATTCCGGCTCAAAGTACCGCTGCAATACCAGGTTTTCTTCCAAAGTGTAGTCCAGCACCAGACCGTGCTTGTGCCGGTCTTCGGGGATGTGGCTCATGCCCATAAGGGAGCGCTTGCGGATGGGGGCATGGGTAATGTCCTTGCCCAGCATGGTGATGGTTCCCCCGTTCACCGGCTCCAGACCGGAAATGCCGAATACCAACTCGCTCTGGCCGTTGCCGTCAATACCCGCAATACAGACGATCTCCCCGGCGTGGACCTGGAAAGAGACATTCTTTACAGCGTTGTTCTTATGGACCTTGGAGGCCACCGTCAGGTTTTCCACATCCAGCACCACGTCACCGGGGGTACTGGGCTTTTTCTGGACGGCAAACTCCACGTCACGACCCACCATCATCCGGGAAAGCTCCGCCTTGGTGGTATTGGGAATGTCAACGGTGCCGATATACTTGCCCTTGCGCAGGACTGAGCAGCGGTCCGCCACCTCCATGATCTCATTGAGCTTGTGGGAGATAAAGAGGATGGATTTTCCCTCTGCCGCCAGATTCTTCATAATTTGCAGCAGTTCCTCAATTTCCTGAGGGGTCAGCACGGCGGTGGGCTCGTCAAAAATCAGAATTTCATTGTCCCGGTAGAGCATTTTGAGGATCTCGGTACGCTGCTGCATACCAACGGAAATATCCTCAACCAGCGCGTCGGGGTTTACTTGCAGCCCATACTGCTGGGACAGGGCCATGACCTTCTGCCGGGCCTGTTCCCGCTGCAAAAAGCCGTTTTTGGTGTCTTCCACGCCCAAAATAATGTTATCCAGAACGGAGAAGCATTCTACCAGCTTAAAGTGCTGATGCACCATGCCGATTCCCAGGGCGTTGGCATCGTTGGGGTTGTTGATCGTCACTTCCACGCCGTTTTTGCGGATCACGCCCTCCTCTGCCTGATACAGGCCAAAGAGGACACTCATCAGCGTAGATTTTCCCGCACCGTTTTCGCCCAGCAGCGCATGAATTTCTCCTTTTCTCAGCTGGAGCGTCACATTGTCATTGGCAATGATTCCGGGAAACCGTTTGGTGATGTTCACCATCTCGATTGCATAAGGTGTCTCTTGCAATCCAATTACCTCCTTCTCCGTTCTCATCGTCGGCATGAAAACTCCGCCGATCTCTGTAAAACGATATGTACGTTTGTATTATACACAATAGCCACAGAAATTTCAAATAGAATTCTGTAGAAATTGCAATTATTTTACATAAAATTGAACAAACGGGAAAACCTGTATAAACAAGCCCGAAAGGAACCCAGCCCAGGCACAGGGAAGGCGGAGAAGGGGCGACATTGTCGTTCAATATTGGCAACGGAGTATGTGGATTAGTTGAAAGTTATTTTTTGAATTGACAATGGACAATTGACAATTGACAACTTTTGCGGGACGGACGTTTTATTTTTGCAATCGCTGTTTGTACAATAGAACACGCCACCCTCATTGGGTATACCCTGGTTGAAAACGTGTACCAATCAGCGAAACCGTAGGGAACGGCCTATGTGCCGTTCCGCACCCGAAAGCACGGAACGGTTCCCGATAAAAACCAGCCACGTCCCCCCATATGTCATTCCGACCGTAGCGTTAGCGGAGCGGAGGAATCCACCACGTGGCAAAAAGCACCCCAAACACGCAAAAACAGGAAGCACATCTTGCCGAATTTCTTCGGCAGGACATGCTTCCTCGCTTCATTTTTGCGAAAAGTGGGGTTTGAACTTTTGAGGTTCAAAAGTAGGGGCTTAACCTTACTTCTTCAGCGCTTCCTCAACAGCAACGGCTACGCTAACGGTAGCGCCGACCATGGGGTTGTTGCCCATCCCTAAGAAGCCCATCATTTCAACGTGGGCGGGGACGGAGGAGGAGCCGGCGAACTGGGCGTCGGAGTGCATACGGCCCATGGTGTCGGTCATGCCGTAGGAAGCGGGACCGGCGGCCATGTTGTCAGGATGCAGGGTACGGCCCGTGCCGCCACCGGAGGCCACGGAGAAGTACTTCTTGCCCTGCTCGATGCATTCCTTCTTGTAGGTGCCGGCAACGGGGTGCTGGAACCGGGTGGGGTTGGTGGAGTTGCCGGTGATGGAAACGTCCACGCCCTCGTGGTGCATGATGGCAACGCCCTCACGGACATCGTCGGCACCGAAGCAGCGGACGGCGGCCCGCTCGCCATCGGAATACTTGTACTCCTTGACGATGGTCAGCTCGCCGGTGTAGTAATCAAACTTGGTCTGCACGTAGGTGAAGCCGTTGATCCGGGAAATGATCTGAGCGGCATCCTTGCCCAGACCGTTCAGGATGACCCGCAGGGGCTCCTTCCGGGCCTTGTTGGCGGAACGGGCAATGCCGATGGCACCTTCGGCAGCGGCGAAGGACTCGTGACCGGCCAGGAAAGCGAAGCACTTGGTCTCATCCCGCAGCAGCATGGCACCCAGGTTGCCGTGGCCCAGACCGACCTTCCGGTCTTCGGCTACGGAGCCGTCAATGCAGAAAGCCTGCAGGCCGATGCCGATGGCCTCGGCAGCCTCTGCGGCGTTCTTGACGTTCTTCTTCAGAGCGATGGCAGCGCCCACGGTGTAGGCCCAGCAAGCATTCTCAAAGCAGATGGGCTGAATGTTCTTGACGATCTCATAGGGATCGAAGCCCTTGGCCTGGCAGATCTCGCGGCATTCCTCCACGGAGGAGATACCATACTGGGCGAGGACGCCATTGATCTTGTCAATTCTTCTTTCGTAACTTTCAAACAAAGCCATTGTTTCGTCCTCCTCTTATTCCTGCCGGGGGTCGATATACTTGGGGGCGTTGTCAAAACGACCGTAGTGACCCATAGCCTTCTTGTAGGCGGTGTTGGCATCGTCGCCCTTCTTCATGAAGTCCATCATCTTGCCCAGGTTGACGAACTCGTAGCCGATGATCAGGTTCTCCTCATCCAGAGCTACACGGGTAACATAGCCTTCGGCCATTTCCAGATAACGGGGGCCCTTGGCCTTGGTGGCAAACATGGTGCCAACCTGGCTGCGCAGGCCCTTGCCCAGGTCTTCCAGAGAAGCACCCACAACCAGGCCGCCCTCGGAGAACGCGGACTGGCTGCGGCCATAGACGATCTGCAGGAACAGCTCCCGCATAGCGGTGTTGATGGCGTCGCACACCAGGTCGGTGTTCAGGGCTTCCAGAATGGTCTTGCCGATCAGAATCTCGGCGGCCATGGCGGCGGAGTGGGTCATGCCGGAGCAGCCGATGGTCTCCACCAGAGCCTCCTCAATGACGCCTTCCTTGATGTTCAGGGTCAGCTTGCAGGCACCCTGCTGAGGCGCACACCAGCCGATGCCGTGGGTAAAGCCGCTGATGTCCTTGATCTCCTTGGCCTGTACCCACTTACCTTCTTCGGGAATGGGAGCGGGGCCGTGGTAGGCACCCTTAGCCACGGAGCACATATTCTGTACTTCTGCACTGTAAATCATGGCAAATTTCCTTTCTTCAAAAGGCGTTTTCCGCCTTCTTTTGATGTTCCGGAAAATGCTGCGCAGAGAGAGGCTCTGCAAATCCCCAACAATTTCCGCACCTATTATACATAACCCCATGAAAATTGTCAATGAAATTCGATACAAAAATACCTGTTCCCGTTAAGCGTGTTTCTTTTGGGCCGATTTCCTTTCTTTTCCAGTATGGCAGAAGCTTTTTCGGTCAAACTAGCCCCGTAACGGCCGGACGTTTCAATATAATAAAGCAAAGATTTGGAGGAACCCTTATGAGCTGTCATGCGAACAAAAGCATTGAATGCACCGTACAGCAGTGCGCCAACCACTGCCCCGACCAGAACTACTGCTCCCTGGACTGCATCAGTGTCGGCACCCATGAACTAAACCCCACCGTATCTGAATGCACCGACTGCAAATCCTTCCACAGAAAATAACCGGGTCATCCCAAGGGGCGGATTTTTCTCCGCTCCTTGGGAAATTTTGGATTGTCCCCCTGGTTTTTCTTGACGAATGGGTGCATTTTCGGTATGATGGAGGAAGAATTTCCAGAATACAGGAGGAAACGCGATGTGCAGCGAAGATCCGTCCATGAATACACAGCCGGAAGCTGAGGAAGCCGGTCTTCCCCAGGAAGAGTCCCCCCAGGAAGCAGCGGCTTCCTCCAAGCCCTCTCCCTATGACCATTCTCCCTTTGAGTCCCCCTTTGCGGCGGCTTCCGCCCCGCCCCAGGCTCCGAAAAAGCACCCAGTTCCCCGCAAGCCGGTTTTAAGCTATGTCCTTGCTGCGGGAATTCTCCTCGGCTCCTGCGGCCTTACCTATACCTTTGCGGTTCAGAACGCCCGGGCCGCCGGGAAACAGGAGTGCGCCGCCCTGCGCCAACAGGTGGACGCGCTGCAGCGGCAAATCCAGGCCCTGCCCTCTGACGGCATTTCCCGCTCCGGCAGCTTCACCCAGCCCCAGGAGGGACTGACCCCCGCCCAGGTCTACGCCAAAAACGTGGGCAGCGTGGTGGCCATCTCCTGCGACTCCGACCTGACTGTCGGGGGCCAGTCCATCCGTTCCACCGTAACAGGCTCCGGCTTTATTCTGACCGAGGACGGCTATGTGGTGACCAACTACCATGTGGTCGAGCAGGCCAGCACCATTACCGTTACCACCCAGACCAAGGACGAATACACCGCTAAGCTTGTGGGCCACGACTCTACGGCAGACATGGCACTGCTGAAAGTGGAGGCCCAGGAGCTTCCCGCCGTAACCCTGGGCAGCAGCTCCCAGCTGATCATCGGGGACATGGTGGTGGCCATTGGCAACCCCCTGGGTACCCTCAGTGCCACCCAGACCGTGGGCTATATCAGCGGCATCAACCGGGAGGTCAATACAGACCGGAACGTGACCAACATGCTCCAAACCGATGCCGCCATCAACTCTGGCAACTCCGGCGGCCCCCTGTTCAACATGCGGGGGGAAGTGGTGGGCATCATCACCGCCAAGTATTCCGGCAGCTCCTCCTCCGGTGCCTCCATTGAGGGCATTGGCTTTGCCATTCCCATTGACGATCTCAAACGGGGCCTGGAAGATTTGCAGACCCAGGGCTATATTCGCTCCGCCTACCTGGGCATTACCGGCATGGATGTGAGCCAGGAGGCCGTCAGCGTCTACGGTCTTCCCGGCGGTGCTTACGTGGATTCCGTAGCCAAGAACGGCCCCGCGGAACAGGCCGGTGTGGAGCCAAAGGACATTATCATCCGGCTGGGCAATACAAAAATCGACAGTTTTAACGCGCTTGCCCGGACACTGCGGAATTTCGCCCCGGGGGACGAAACCACCCTGACGGTCTATCGCAGCGGCAAGGAACTGACGTTTTCCATCACCCTGGGCGAAAAGCCCCGGGAGGAAGACAACGCTGCCGCCCAAACCATGCCCTCTGAGGGGGATTTTGAAGAGTGGTTCCGGTATTTTAACGGCGAGAAACCCTAAGAAGCCTTTTGCGCATCCCGCCGGTTCCGCAACCTTTCCAGGGAAACCGGAGGTTAGAATTTGTCGATAATTGTCGAAAAATGGTGATACCGGCAAAAGAAGCCCCTATTGAAGCATTGCAGGATGCCATGGTATCCTTATGTTCAGACCGCACCGCACAATTGCGGCTGCGGACATCAGCGGTTCTTTTGCTGATGTCTCTTGCCGAATTGCGCTGCGCTGCCTAAAGCAAAAAAGCAACAAGGAGGCGTCTCTTTCTTGGAGACCATGACATTACTCATTGCTGACTGCTCCGATGATTTCCGCAACGCACTGGCCCAGGCTCTGCAGGGGCAATACCGCATTCAGTGCTGCCGAACCGGGAGAGAGGTTCTGGAACTTCTGCAAACAGAGGTACCGGACCTGGTGGTGATGGATCTGATGCTCCCCGAAATCGACGGCATTTCACTTTTGCAGCAGCTTCGTGACTCCGGCATTCGTCCCCTGGTATTGGCGACG
This sequence comes from uncultured Oscillospiraceae bacterium, assembly GCA_934591845.1. GTDB lineage: Bacteria > Bacillota > Clostridia > Oscillospirales > Oscillospiraceae > Faecousia. Next base: position 18,425 of record CAKTPO010000009.1, read on the forward strand.
ACCCGGCTGATCAATGACTATGTACTGGACACCGCCACCGAACTGGAAGTGGCCTATATGATGCTGAAACCCTGCGACATCCGGGCGGTGGTCGGCCGTGTCCGTGACCTTCTTCGTCAGAAGCCGAGGCCAAAAATCAGTGCCCCGGACAAGCAGACCCACGTCAGCAACATACTGGCCTCTCTGGGCTTCAGCAGCAAGCTCCGGGGGTACTACTATCTGCGCACCGCCATTCTGATTTCCATAGACACCCCCATGCAGTCCGTGACCAAAGAGCTGTATCCGGCGGTGGCCCACCAGATGCAATGCACCCCCGCCCAGGTGGAGCGGTCCATCCGCAACGCCATTCAAAAGTCCTGGGAGAACCGGGTGGAGGAGGTCTGGCTCCAATTCTTTGCGGAAAACAGTGCCGGTGTCATTGAACGGCCCAGCAACGCCGCCTTTATCAACCGTCTGGCAGAACGCATCCAGCTGGACCAGATGCAGCTGGATATGCCGAAATAGTTTTATCTATTTGTTAAAAAGTTTATCAATTTGAAGCATTTTTTCTTGACAACCCTTTTTGCCTGTTGTATAGTAGGCCCATGCCTTGGGCAGAAAGGAGAATTCACATGCTACAAGTAAAGGAACTGTTTGATTTGACCCACTCCGCCGCAGGTGGCTACCTTTCCGGCTTTGAATACCCCTGGCAAGCCCTGGCTGGGATCAAGCAGCTGATTTTGGATCTGGGTAAAACCCTTAGCAGCGACTATAAAGAAGTTTCCCCCCAGGTCTGGGTGCATTCCACCGCCACTGTGGCCCCCACCGCATTCCTGGGTGCCCCCTGCATCATCGGCGCCCATACAGAGGTGCGGCACTGCGCCTTTATAAGAGGCAGCGCCCTGGTGGGGGAAAACTGTGTGGTAGGAAATTCCGTGGAACTGAAAAACGTGATCCTTTTTGATAACGTCCAGGTTCCCCATTATAATTATGTAGGCGACAGCATTCTGGGCTACCGTGCCCACATGGGTGCAGGGAGTCTGACCTCCAATGTAAAGTCCGACAAGACCCTGGTCACCGTAAAGGCCCCGGGCGGCCCTATTCCCACGGGCCTTAAAAAATTCGGAGCCATGGTGGGTGACTTTGTAGAGGTGGGCTGCAACAGTGTGCTGAATCCCGGCACCGTGGTCTGCCCCCGCAGCAGCATCTATCCCACCTCCTGCGTTCGGGGTGTGATCCCACCGGACAGCATTTTCAAAAACGACGGCACCGTTACCGCCAAACGGAAAGATTAAGGAGTACATACCATGGGTAAATATTTTGGAACCGATGGCTTCCGTGGAGAAGCCAATGTGACTTTGACCTCCGACCACGCTTTCAAAGTAGGCCGGTTTCTCGGCTGGTACTACAGCCAATTAAAACGCCGCTCCGGCTCCGATGAACCGGCAAAAATCGTCATTGGCAAAGATACCCGCCGGTCCAGCTATATGTTTGAATACAGCCTGGTAGGCGGCCTGGTGGCCTCCGGGGCAGATGCGTACCTGCTCCACGTGACCACCACCCCCTCTGTGGCGTTTGTTGCCCGGACGGACGGCTTTGACTGCGGCATTATGATTTCCGCCAGCCACAACCCCTACTATGACAACGGTATCAAACTCATCAACGGCTCCGGTGAAAAAATGGACGAATCCGTCATTGCCCTGGTAGAGCAATATCTGGACGGGTGTCTTGAATGCTTCGGCCGGAAATGGGAGACTCTGCCCGCCGCCAAGAGGGAGCAGATCGGCCGAACCGTAGACTATGTTTCCGGCCGGAACCGGTACATCGGCTACCTCATCAGCCTGGGGCTGTACTCCTTCAAGGGCCTGCGGATCGGTCTGGACTGCGCCAACGGCAGCGCCTGGAACATTGCCAAGTCCGTCTTTGATGCCCTGGGGGCCAAGACCTATGTGATCAACGCCCAGCCTGACGGCTTCAACATCAATAAAGATGCCGGCTCCACCCACATAGAGGGTCTGCGACAGCTGGTGATTGAAAACGGCCTGGATGCAGGCTTTGCCTTTGACGGCGATGCGGACCGCTGCCTGTGCGTAGACGAAAAGGGCGAAATCGTCACCGGTGACCACATTCTCTACCTCTGCGGCAAATATATGCAGCAGGAGGGCCAGCTTATGGGCAACACCGTTGTGACCACCGTGATGAGCAACTTTGGCCTTTACAAAGCCTTTGACGAATGCGGCATCCGCTACGAAAAGACCAAAGTGGGCGACAAGTACGTCTACGAAAACATGATGATGAACAGCTACCGCCTGGGCGGCGAGCAAAGCGGCCATATTATTTTCTCCCGCTACGCCTCCACCGGTGACGGTCTGCTCACCAGCCTGAAAGTCATGGAGACCATGCTGGCCCAGAAGAAGACCCTGAGCCAGCTGTGCGAGGGCTTTACCTTCTATCCCCAGGTGCTGGAAAACGTCCGGGTAGACGACAAGGCCGCCGCCCAGGCTGACCCCGCCGTACAAAAAGCCATTGCGGAAGTCACCGCCCAGCTTGGCACCACCGGCCGCATCCTGGTCCGGGAGTCCGGCACCGAGCCGGTGATCCGGGTCATGGTAGAAGCCGAAAGCAAAGTCCTCTGCCAGGAACTGGTGGACCGGGTGGTAGCCGTGATCCGTGCCACGGGGCACGGGGTTTGAGTTGACAGTTTACAGTTGACAGTTGACAGTTTTTTCTAATTGACAATGGACAATTGACAATTGACAATTTTTTGGGGGGACGAAAGTTCCCCCATTTTTGCAAACGCAACCACAATATAACGTCCTTAGAGTTCCTCGGTTGAAAGGTACCCCAATCAGCGAAACCGTAGGGAACGGCCTATGTGCCGTTCCGCACCCGAAAAGGCGGAACCGTTGCCGATAACCTCCGCACCCCAAAGCACGGTACAAGAGCTTCCCCTGGGGGAAGCTGGCAGGACGCAGCCCTGACTGATGAGGCTGCGGGGCAACCTGAAACATTCAAGAAGCAAAGGGCGAATCCGTACAAACGTCCCCCCGTTATGTCATTCCGACCGTAGCGCAAGCGGAGTGGAGGAATCCACCACGTGGGATGAAGAACCACCACAAGATAAAACAGGCTACTTGGGAAGATTCCTCGACTCACTGCGTTCGCTCGGAATGACATGTCGGGGGGGTGGTTCCGGGTTGCTTGCACGGGTTATAATTGCAACGTCCCGGAACGGCACATAGGCCGTTCCCTACGGTGAGACTCGGTTTGATTCCCTCTGCGCCTGTTGTTCTTACAATAGAAAACGCCGCCCCGCCCCTCATCCACCGCCTGCGGGCGGTCCCCCTTCCCCGTTGGGGAAGGTTTTTTTGGAGCTTTCCTGGGCCGTTCCCTACATACTTGAACGAACGGAGTGAAATGAACAACGTTGGTTCCCCAATAATTGTCAATTGTCCATTGTCAATTGTCAATTTACAACGCCGTTTTCTGGCACTTGCTTTTCTGTTCCGTGGATGGTATGATAAAGTGTCCATAAAAACAACGATAAGGAGGCCCGGTTATGTCTCAGGTGGGGAAAATCCAAAAGCTTGCGGGAAGCAGGTTTTTAAGTCTTTATGAGTTGGAGGCCCGGCGGCGGGATGGGGCGGCGTTTGACTACTATATGGCCTCCCGGAACGGCAACCCAGAAACGCTGAAAGCCGTCACCGGGGAGAACCCTGCGGACGGGGTGGTGATTTTTGCCCTGGATGAACAAGACCGGGTGGTGCTGATCCGGCAGTACCGGTATCCCATCGGGGGCTACGTCTACGAACTGCCTGCGGGGCTGGTGGAGCCGGGAGAGGAACCCCGGGCAGCGGCCATTCGGGAGCTCTACGAGGAGACCGGCCTGACCCTGAACCCGGTGGAAGATCACGGCCTAGGCCGCCCTTTCTTTACAAGCGTGGGCATGACCGACGAAAGCTGCGCCACGGTTTATGGCCGCTGCACCGGTACCCCCACCTGCTGCCACCAGGAGGCCACCGAGGAGATCCAGGTGGTGCTGGCAGACCGGCAGGAGGCACGGCGGATTCTGGAGCAGGAGCCTCTGGCCATTATGTGTGCCTATCAGTTGATGCGCTATATCGCCACCCCAGGGGATCCCCTGGAATTTCTGAACAGATAAGGAGAAAACCATGTCTCATGTAATCGCCGCCGTTTCCACAGGCACCCAGGTTTCCGCCATCGGCATCCTGCGCCTGTCGGGAGACGGGTGCATTGATGTGGCCCAGCAGCTTTTCAGCGGAGATCTGCACCGGGCCGAAAACCGGAAGCTGACCCTGGGTACCCTGCGAGACTCTCAGGGCCGGGTGTTGGACCAGGCCATGGCCGTGGTATCCCGGGCACCCCACAGCTACACCGGCGAGGATACGGTGGAATTCCACTGCCACGGCTCCCCGGCCGTGCTGTCTTCCCTGCTGCAAAGCCTGTATCTGGCCGGGGCCAGACCCGCCGGACGGGGGGAATTTACCAAGCGGGCCTTTTTGAACGGCAAGCTGGCACTGACCCAGGCCGAGGCCGTCATTGACCTCATCGAAGCGGAAACCGCCGATGCCGCCGCCAATGCCGCAGGGCAGGTAGAGGGACGGCTGCAAAAGGTCATCACCCCGATTTATGACCATTTGACGGACCTGTGCAGCCATTTCCACGCAGTTCTGGACTATCCCGATGAGGATATTGCGGACTTTGGTCTACAGAACTATGCCCAGTCTCTGCGGCAGGATGCCAAGGGACTGTACAACCTTTTGAGCACCTACGGCCAGGGCCGCATTCTGCGGCAGGGGGTGCAGACCGCCATTGTAGGCAGGCCCAATGTGGGCAAGTCCAGCCTGCTCAACGCCCTGGCGGGGTTTGACCGGGCCATCGTCACCGCCATCCCCGGCACCACCCGGGACACGGTGGAGGAATCCGTACTGGCAGGCTCTACCCGTCTGCGGCTCATTGACACCGCCGGGATCCGGGACACCCAGGACACCGTAGAGGCCATGGGCGTAGACCGTTCCAGAAAGGCTCTGGCAGAATCGGATCTGGCCCTGTTCGTCTGCGACGGCAGCCAGCCCCTGACCCAGGAGGATCAGGAAATCATAGAGCTGTGCCTGGATGCCCCGGCGGCCATTGCCCTGATCAACAAGGGGGATCTGCCCCAGGTGGTAGAACCGGCCCAGCTTCCTTTCATGCACATCATCCCCATTTGCGCCGCCACCGGTGCGGGGCTGGATCTTCTTAAAAACTGCATCGATGACCTGTTCGCCGGGGAAGCCCCCTGCGACGGCTCCATCCTCACAAACCCCAGACAGTATGATGCCTGTCGCCGGGCCTACGAAAGCCTGCTGCGGGCCCTACAAGGTCTCAAACTGGGCCAGACCCCGGATGCGCTGCTGCTGGATGTAGAGGAGGCCATGGAGGCCATGGGCGAGGTCACCGGCGCCACCGTCCGGGAGGACATTACCGCCAGAATTTTTGAACGCTTCTGCGTTGGAAAGTAAGGATCAACATGATTTATTTGGACAATTCCGCCACCACCAGGCCCTGTGACGATGCGGTGGAGGCCATGACCCGGGCCCTAACCCAGGATTGGGGGAACCCCTCGGCCCTGTATGACTTTGGCATCAACGCCGCCCGACAGCTGCGCATTGCCCGACATCAGGTAGCCGCCGCCCTGGGGGCAGAACCCGACCGGGTATTTTTCACCTCCTGCGGCACCGAAGCCGACAACTGGGCCATTTACGGCACGGTGAAGCGGCTGGGCAAACGGGGCAAGCACATCATCACCACCGCCATGGAACACCACGCCATTTTGAACTGCATGAAAGATCTGGAGGCCCAGGGCTATGAGGTGACCTATTTGCAGCCGGATACCATGGGCAACATTTCCATGGAGGATTTGAAAGCCGCCCTGCGGAAAGACACCATTCTGGTCTCCGTTATGATGGTCAACAATGAGGTAGGCTCTGTGCAGCCCATTGGCCAGATGGCCCGGCTCACCCACCGGCTTTGCCCCGATGCTCTGTTTCACACCGATGCGGTGCAGGGCTTCCTGAAAATCCCCTTTCAGGCCAAAACCCTGGGGGCAGACCTGATTTCCGTTTCCAGCCACAAAATCCACGGGCCCAAGGGGGCGGGGGCCCTGTACATCAGCCCCAAGCTCAAATCCTTCCCGGCCCTGATTTTAGGCGGTGGTCAGGAGGGGGGCTACCGCAGCGGCACCGAGGCCACCCCGGCCATTTTTGGCTTTGCCGCCGCCGCAGAGGCGGGACGGCAGACCTTCCGGCAGGACATCCAGCGGGAAAAAGATTTGTTGCAGAGCCTGTGCGAAAAGCTTTCTGCCCTGCCCGGGGTGAAGCTCAACGGTGCCCATGAGGCCCCCCACATTCTCAATGTGGCCATTCCCGGGCTGCCCACCCAGAATTCCATCAACCTGTTGCAGGACCGGGGTATCTGCGTTTCCGCCGGTTCCGCCTGCGCCAAGGGCCACCGGAGCCATGTACTCAGCGCCATGGGCATTGAGGGAGAGACCATCGATGCCTCTTTCCGCATCTCTCTGAGCCGGGAGACCCGGCAGGAGGATATAGACAGTCTAGCCCAGGCCGTTGAAGAAGCCCTGCTCCCCCGGATTTGACAGATTTTATTTGTCAACATCCATAATCCCCCGGTATATCCCGGCACGTGTCCGGTCAAATGGTCAATTTTTGCAAGACAGAAAAAATAAATTGCGAAAAGTAGTTGAAAACCTCCGGGATTTCTGCTACAATAGGCCCCAGTCAAAACCGTGAGAGGAGTACAAACGTCTATGAGCTATGTAAATGAAATTTTGGAGCGGGTGGCCGCCCAGAATCCCGACCAGCCCGAGTTTTTGCAGGCAGTGACCGAAGTCCTGGAATCTTTGCGGGTGGTGATTGAAAAGAACGAAGATGTTTACCGGAAGAATGCCTTTCTGGAACGTCTGGTCACCCCGGAGCGGGTCATTATGTTCCGGGTGCCCTGGGTGGATGACCAGGGTCAGGTGCAGGTGAACAACGGCTACCGGGTGCAGTTCAATTCCGCCATCGGCCCCTACAAGGGCGGCCTGCGGTTCCATCCCAGTGTCAACCAGGGCATTCTCAAGTTCCTGGGCTTTGAGCAGACCTTTAAGAATTCCCTGACGGGCCTGCCCATCGGCGGCGGCAAGGGCGGTGCGGACTTTGACCCCAAGGGCAAGTCTGACCGGGAAGTCATGGCCTTCTGCCAGAGCTTTATGAACGAGCTGTACAAGTACATCGGTGCCGACGAGGACGTGCCCGCCGGTGACATCGGTGTCGGTGGTCGGGAAATCGGCTACCTCTACGGCCAGTATAAGCGGCTCACCGGCCTTTACGAAGGGGTGCTCACCGGCAAGGGCCTGAGCTACGGCGGCAGTCTGGCCCGTACCCAGGCCACCGGCTATGGTCTGCTGTACATCACCCAGGAAATGCTGCGGCACAACGGCCAAGACCTCAAGGGCAAGGTCGTTGCGGTATCCGGCGCCGGTAACGTGGCCACCTACGCCATTGAAAAGGCCTGGCAGTTGGGGGCCAAGCCTGTGACCTGTTCCGATTCCACCGGCTGGGTCTACGACCCCGAAGGCATTGACGTGGCCACTCTGATTGAAGTCAAGCAGGTGAGGCGCGCCCGTCTGACAGAGTACGCCAAGGCCCGCCCCAACGCCGTCTACCATGAGGGCAAGGGCGTTTGGACCACCAAATGTGACATTGCCCTGCCCTGCGCCACCCAGAATGAGCTGCTGCTGGACGATGCCAAGGCCCTGGTGGCAAACGGCTGCTACGCCGTGTGCGAGGGTGCCAATATGCCCACCAGCCTGGATGCCACCAAGTACCTGCAGGAGCAGGGTGTCCGCTTCCTGCCCGGTAAGGCTTCCAATGCCGGCGGCGTGGCCACCTCCGCTCTGGAAATGACCCAGAACTCTCAGCGGCTGAGTTGGACCTTTGAGGAAGTAGACCAGAAGCTCCAGGGCATTATGGCAAGCATCTTCCACAATCTGGATGCCGCCGCCAAGGAATACGGCATGGAGGGCAACTATGTTGCCGGTGCCAACATTGCCGGTTTCCTGAAAGTCGCGGAAGCCATGAACGCCCAGGGCATCGTATAAAATGTATTTCAAAAGCACCGGGTATTTTCAGGTACCCGGTGCTTTTTCGTTGCGTTTTAGAAAAATTCTGCTATAATCCAGAGAGAACGCAGCAAAGGAATGAAACGCCATGACTTATGATGAAGCTCTTAGCTATATTCACAGCACCAACCGAAAGGGTGCGGCCCCGGGGCTGGGGCGCATCCGGGAACTGATGGAGCGACTGGGAAACCCCCAGCGACAGCTTTCCTATGTCCACATTACCGGCACCAACGGCAAAGGCTCCACCGCCGCCATGACCGCCTCGGTGCTGCGGAGTGCAGGCTACCGGGTGGGGTTGTATACCTCCCCCTTTCTCTGGCGGTTCAACGAGCGGATGAATGTGGATGGCCGGGACATTGCAGACGAGGAGCTGGCCCAGGTCACGGAACTGGTAAAGCCCGCCGCCCAGGCCCTTGCAGACCCGCCTACGGAGTTTGAACTGGTGACGGCCATTGCGCTATGCTGGTTTGACCGGAAGCAATGCGACATTGTGGTGCTGGAAGTGGGCATGGGCGGCAAGAACGATGCCACCAATGTGATTCCCACCCCGGAAGTGGCGGTACTGTGCAACATCGGCCTGGATCACACCGCCCAGTTGGGTACCACCTTAGAAGCCATCGCCCAGAACAAATCCGGCATTCTGAAACCCGGGTGTCAGGGGGTGCTCTACCCCAACAGCCCGGATGTGGAGGCCGTGGTCACGGCGGTTTGCCAAGAGCGGGGTATCCCTCTGCGCATTGCAGATTTCTCCCAGATTCATGAGAAAAGCAGGGATTTTTCCGGCCAGATTCTGGACTACAAAGGCTATTCCGGTCTCCACCTTCCCCTGCTGGGCAGCCATCAAGCCCGGAACTGCGCCGTGGTTCTGGAAACCCTGGAAGCCTTGCGGCAGCAGGGATGGAACATCCCGGAGAATGCCGTTTACAAGGGGATCGCCAACACGGTCTGGCCCGGACGGTTTGAACTGTTACGGCGGGATCCAATATTTATTGTAGACGGGGGCCACAATCCCCAGTGTCTGGCGGCATTGGCGGAGAATGTAAAAGCCTATTTAGCCGGTCGGAAAATCACCGCCCTGACGGGGGTCATGGCTGACAAGGACTATCTGGAGATGTACAAGGGTCTGGTTCCCCTTGTCTCCCAATTCGTCACGGTCACGCCGGACAATCCCCGGTCCTTAGATGCCGAAAGTCTGGCAGACTACCTCAGGCTCCTGGGAAAGCCCGCCCAGGCGGCGGGTTCCGTAGAGGAAGGGGTTCAGAAAGCTCTGGCCCTGGCCGGAACAGACGGCACGGTTCTGGCCTTTGGCAGCCTTTACATGACCGGGCCTATCAGACAGACCGTAAAAAACTTGGTGTCATAAGGAGATCCACATGAACAAAGGAAAAATCTTTTTGGGGATAGGCTGTTTAATGGTCGTGGTGGCAATCGGGTTTTTAATTTTTGCATTGAATCACCCCGAAATGTCATTCCCGTGGTCTAATAGCATTACTTATGTGATTTATGCAGTATATTTAGTCATTACATTTTTTATGTTTTCTATTTCAAAAAGAATGGCAAAGAAATAAGAACAATTACTCAAAAAGGCATCGAACGTTCCTGTCCGATGCCTTTTTCTCATATACTCCTGCACAAGTCCCACGGAAGATCAGCTTTCCCCCTGGGGCATGGCACCACGGCTGGTTTTGGTTTTCTCCGTGATTTCCCCGGCGGCAGACAGGGCCATCTTGGTCAGGATGGGGCCTACCAGCTCATAAATCAGCACGGAAAACAACACAATATTGCGGATGATTGCCCCCTCGGCTCCAAAGTCCGCCGCCACAGAGGCAGACATGCCCAGGGCCACACCGGCCTGAGGCAGCAGGGTGATGCCCAGATATTTGCACACCTGACCGGGACACTGCATAAACCGGGAGCTGACCCCTGCACCAATGATTTTTCCTGCGGAGCGCATGAGAATATACACAAGGCCCACGCAGACCACCGCACCGCTGGCAAAGACCCGCAAATCCAGTTCCACACCGGAGAGGACGAAGAACAATACATACAGCGGGGCCGTCCACCGGTCACAGCGGTACATGATTTCCTCGGAGAAGTCACAGAGGTTGCAGAAAATGGTGCCGCACATCATGCACACCAGCAGCGGGCTAAAGCCGATGGCCACACCGGAAGAAAAGGTTCTCTCTACTTTTGAAAAGGCGGTACACAGGAACACAAAGGCCACCGCCAGACTCAGCCGTTTGGAGCGGGAATTGAAGAACTTTTCCACCACGCTGAACAGCCACCCCAGGGCCGCACCCAAAGCCAAAGATGCCACGATTTCAATGGCGGGGTTGACCAAGACGGAAACCAGGTTTACAGAGCCGGAAGTCAGGGCCTTGGCAATGCCCGTAGACACCGCAAAGACCACCAGGCCCACCGCATCGTCCAGGGCCACAATGGGAAGCAAAAGACTTGTCAGGGGGCCTTTGGCCTTATACTGATTCACCACCATAATGGTGGCGGCAGGGGCCGTAGCCGCACCGATGGCACCCAGAATGATGCAGGTGGAAACCGGCAGGCTGTCCCCCAGCAGCAGATGCAGGGCCAGAAGCCCCAAATCCACAAAGAGGGTCGCAGATAGGGCCTGGAAAATGGCGATCACCGTGGCCTGACGGCCAATGTGTTTGAGCTCCTCCAGGCGGAACTCCGGGCCGATGGAGAACGCAATAAAGCCCAGGGCCATGTCGCTGATGAGGCTCAGGCGGTCCACAAACTCAAAGGACGGAATGCCTAAATGGGGAATGCCCAGGGCCCCCAGGCACAGCGGACCCACCAGAATGCCCGCAACCAGGTAGCTGGTCACATCCGGCAAATTAAACCGGGAGCTGAGCCGTGACAAAAAGAGTCCGGCAAACATGGCAACACCAATGGCCAATAAATATTCCATGGAAAATCGTCTCTTTCCTTTTGTAGGTTTGTCCCAATTATAGCATTCCGGATTTTGAAAACAAGAGCCATTTCCCACAAGGTTGCATTATTTTAGGGCCACTTTCTTGTGAAAATTTGAAAGGCCCTCCGCATGGGACCGGAGGGCTTTTTCTATTTACTTTGGCAGCGTATTCTGATACTGGGAAAACTTCTTTTCGGAATTCAGCAGTTCTTCATAGGCCCGGTAGGCTTCTTCCAGGGAGTTGTACTTGGTTCCTGTTGTATACTTAGAAAATCCATTATAGTTGGATATATGATCCGTGATTGCCACATATTCTACGCCTTTATTGGTTTTTCTTGTGGCCGTTTCCGTTTCTGAGATGTAGTATCCCCCGTCTTTTTTGCTGACGATCACGGGAATGGTCTGTCCGGCACCGACTTTGTTTGTATCCACACTGGTCCAGAACAAGTAGGCACGGCTATTCTTGTTATCTGCCAGATAGGCCCATGTTCCATGTTTCAGCAGGCTGTTTTTATCAAGAGATTCCACCACTTTCGACACCATGATAGAGCCGGGGCTTTTGGAATCGATTTCAAATTGGGTGCTGGTGGGGTACTGTGCCAGAAGCTCCTGTACCTGGGTCTTTGTGTGGATGTCCTCTTTGAAATTAATGTTGGGCCCAACCGTCTGTCCGCCCCCTGTTCAATCAAGACACACGCCTACGGACTCCTCATAGGTCACTTTACATTCCCCACCGGCGGTAGGGTTCCCTATCCAGTTGTCCGTATTCCCCTCATTTTTATAGTGGGTGATGCCGCCGATGTTCACAGGATCTATAGACTGCCAGTTGTCCTGCCGCTGTTTGAGCGGAACGACCTTGACCGTCTCCTCCGTCTGCCCCAGCATGGAGGCCGTAAGCACATCTGCATAGGCCGAGCGGACATTGGCCAAATCCACCGCCTCCCGGCTTTTTTCCAGTTGGTTTCCCAAAATGGGAATGGCAACTGACACCAAAACGCCGATGATAGCCACAACGATGAGCATTTCCATCAGCGTAAATCCTTGATAGTTCCGCAAAAAAGGTCTCATACTACACTCACTTCCAAAAGAAAACGACCTGTGGGATTACAGCAACATACGGCTTTCCGCCATCAGAAAAAATCACCTACGAAAGAACGCACATGGCTTTCTTCCGGAACCACCAGGCCAAAGGGGGGACCAAAGGATCTATCAGGAACCTTTCTAATTTAGGCAGACGCAACCATCGTATATAACAGATTGGCGACTTATTATAACATTATATTCACGAATATGCAAGTATTTTTATGAATCATCCTAAAAGAATTCATTTTTTATCCATTCCATTTTCTTTTAAGATATTCTTATTTTTCCTGTTTTTTCATTTTTTCACTGGATTTATTCACATTCCTTTGATAGAATACAGAAGTTGCCCATGGAGAACTCCGGCGGCAAACACCAAATAGGGAGGAACCCCCAATGACGCGATACAAAACCGCCGCCCAATGGCTGCTCCTGCTGACCGGGTGCCTGATGATTTTCTTTGGGGCCTGGCGTGGAGAGGCCGCCACCGTTTTTACAAAGGCAATTCGACTGTGTATGGAGTGTGTGGGCATTGGATAAGAAAAAGTTACCGTTTCTGGCCCGGTTCCGGGGGGCCTTGCAAGCCGGGGCCACGCTGCTGACCAACCCCCATTTGCTGAACTTCCGAAAAGGCACCCTTTACCAGGGAGCCGCCAAACACGCCTGCGTGCCGGGACTCAACTGTTACTCCTGCCCAGGGGCCACGGGGGCCTGTCCCATCGGGGCGTTTCAGGCGGTGGTGGGGTCATCTAAATTCCGGTTTTCCTACTACATCACCGGAACGCTGATCCTTTTGGGGGTGCTTCTGGGGCGGTTTATCTGCGGCTTTCTCTGCCCCTTTGGCTTTTTCCAGGAGTTGCTCCACAAAATACCCGGCAAAAAGTTTTCCACCAAAAAGCTCAAGCCCCTGCGGTACCTGAAATACGGCATTCTTCTGGTCTTTGTCATGCTGCTGCCGGTGGTGGCCGCAAATGAGCTGGGCATGGGGGACCCCTACTTCTGCAAGTACCTCTGCCCCCAAGGCGTTTTGGAGGGGGCCATCCCGTTGTCCATTGCAAACAGCGGCATCCGGGCCGCCCTGGGAAAACTCTTTTCCTGGAAACTGGGCATTCTTCTGACGGTGAGCATCGGAAGCATCCTGTTCTACCGGCCTTTCTGCAAATGGCTCTGCCCTCTGGGCGCGGTCTATGCCCTGCTCAACAAAGTCTCCCTGTTCCAGATGCAGGTGGACAAGGAAAAGTGCGTATCCTGCGGGGCCTGTGCCAGAAGCTGCAAAATGGATGTGGATATTACCAAAAGCCCCAACCACACCGAGTGTATCCGCTGCGGCATGTGCATCAAAGCATGTCCCACCTCCGCCATCCGTTACAAATACGGCTTTGGCGATGCCAACAAACAAACAAACAACCAAAAAGGAGACAACAACATGAAATTTACCCGTATTCTTGCCCTGGTGCTGTGCCTGGTCATGGCCCTTTCCCTGGCCGCCTGTGGCGAAAAGACCCAGCCCGCTAAAACCATTGACGAACTGATGAGCGATGAAAACCAGATCCTCTCTGCCCACCAGGAGCTGTGGGACAAGGTGTTCCTGTCCATGGACAAAAACGTCACCGAAAGCATCCTCAGCAGCAACTACGGCGACTTCCTGGCCGCCGCTCTGGAAAACGTAAAGACCCAGTTCTCCGACAAGGACTATGCCGCCCTGAAAGAGGATGCCGCAAAAATCCGGGACATTGAGGAGCAGATTTCCAAACTGCCTCAGGATTCCACCGGAACTGCCGCCAACACCGCCGAAGCCTTCCCCCAGTTCCAGGGCAAGACCCTGGATGGAGAGGACGTAGACAGCAGTCTCTTTGCCAACAACGCCTTTACCGTCATCAACTTCTGGTTCAATGAGTGCAAGCCCTGCGTGGCCGAGCTGGGCGACCTGGATGCCCTGAACAAAAAGGTGGCAGAGCAGGGCGGCGAGGTCATCGGCATCAACGTGGGTACCCTGGACGGCAACCAGCAGGGCATTGAAAACGCCAAGAAGCTGCTGGAAGCCAAGGGTGCCACCTACCGCTGCATCTACTTTGACTCCACCAGTGAGGCCGGCACCTTTGCCCTGAACATCCAGGCGTTCCCCACCACCATCGTGGTAGACCGGAACGGCAACCTGGTAGGCGCCCCCGTCCTGGGCGGCATCGATAACGAAAGCAACCTGGCCCTCGTCCAGGCCAACATCGACCAGGCCCTGGCCGGGTGATGTAAAAATCTCTTATAAAAAATGGCTGTCTCATCGGGGGGCAGCCGTTTTTGTCTTATCCGTGTAAAATTTATAGGAGTTCTTTGGTTTTTCTCGCAAGATACAGGGGAAGATTTGTCTTCGCCGCTTTTGGCTTCTAACACATTTTTCCAAAACAGCAAGTAGCCCTTCGTGTTGAACATGCGTATTGTCGGAATTTCACGCTGTTGTAAACCTGCGTATTGCCGCAAAATGCCACTGGCATTTTGCATTGAAATGGGTTCGAGTCCCACCACATCACAAAAAAGAAGGATGCAGCTTTGCATCCTTCTTTTTTGTGGTGCCGGTGGTGGGACTCGAACCCACACGGTATCTCTACCAAAGGATTTTGAGTCCTCCTCGTCTACCATTCCAACACACCGGCGTATGAACATCCGATAACAGGATGTTATCTGGGTCTTGGGAACTGCCTTTGATTTGGGGGCGTCCCATCGACTCGTATAGGATAGCACACTTGGAGCAAAAAAGCAAGAAAAAAGTTTTGGGCAAAGTTTGTATAGGTTCCCCGCCGGAAATGCCTTGACTTCTTGGGGGGAAGCCTCCATAATAGGAGGTGGTTACATAATACTTTTCGGTATCGGGAAGGTTGGGGGACGGACACATGAAGACCAGAAAACGGATGGGAGCGGTACTGGCCATGGCGGCGGTGGTTCTGGGGGTGCTTGGGGCCATGGGCGGGTATTTCTTTTGCAGGAATTACCGGGTGCTGGCCGGGAAGCCCTATTTGAAAACTGCGGAGGTGCTGAACCTTTCCGGGGTGCAGGGGGTGGAATTTGACCGGCTGCGGGACTTTCCCCAACTGAAAATGCTGGATGCCCGGGGTACGGGGATGGATGTGGCTTCTTACCGGATGCTGCGGGAAGCAAACCCCGATTGCAAAATCACCTGGGATATTCCCTTTCAGGGGCGGTTTCTGCCTGAGGATACCCAGGAAGTGACGGTTGCCACCCTGACTGCGGAGGAGGCCCAGGCCCTGGCCCTGGTGCCGGGGCTTTTACAGGTGGACGGCCTGGAATGCCGGGATTACGATGCCCTGGAACTGCTGGCTGGTTTGCGGCCGGACTGCCAGGTCAACTACCGGGTGGATCTGGGGAGCCTTCGCTGGGGGCCGGGGGTACGGTCTATCGAGCTTCAAGAAGCAGATGCGCAGGAGCTGGCAACGAATCTGCCCCATCTTCCCCAGGTGGAGACCATTCTGCTTAAAACAGCCCTTCCTGACCCGGAACTGGTTTCCTGGCTTCACCGGGCGTTCCCCCAAATCGGGCTGTTTTACGCCCTGGCAGATCGGGATGTGCCTCTGGATGCTAAAACGACCATGCTGTCCCTGAACCAGTGCCCCCTGACCCTGGAACTGGCGCAGAAGCTGATACAGTGCTACCCGGAATTGCAGGAAGCGGAGCTTCTGGAATGCGGTCTGGAAGAAAAAGAACTGCGGCAGCTTTGCGACGACTACCCCCAGGTGTTTTTCCTCTGGGAGGGCAGCTTTGGGCCTGTGCGGTTGCGGACGGATGCCGTGGATGCGGACTTGTCCGGCATGGCTGTGACGGATTTGGAGGAACTTGAGCAGGCCCTCCCCTACTACCCCAAACTTCAAAAGGTGGATTTGTCCGACTGCGGCCTGGAGAATGAAGAACTGGATGCGCTGAACAAACGACACCAGGACGTTCGCTTTGTATGGACGGTAAGCGTCGGCAAGGTCCGGGTGCGGACGGACAGTTTGTTCTTTGCCCCGGTGAAAACCGGTCAGACGGTTTATGAGGGGCAGCTGGACAACCTGCGCTACTGCCCGGATGTGATTGCCGTAGACGTGGGGCACATGCCCCTGAAAACCTGCGACTGGGTGCGGTATTTTCCAAAACTTCAATACCTGATCATTGCAGACACGGGCATTTCTGACATTACCCCTCTGGCAAACTGTGAAAACCTGATTTTCCTGGAAATGTTTCTGACCCTCTGCCGGGACTACAGCCCCTTGCAGCAGTGCAAAAATCTGGAAGATCTGAACCTATGCTATACCTACGGCCCGGCAGACCCGGTGCGGGAGATGACCTGGCTGAAACGGCTTTGGTGGGACGGCATCCGGTATAATGACAAGGACATTGCCGATAGCCTGCCCAATACGGAAGTCAACCTGGACTCCGGCTCCTCCACCGGCGGCGGCTGGCGGGAGGGGGCCCACTACCGGGAGCAGCGGGACATTCTGGGCATGGCCTATCTCCATGGATAAATTTCCTTAATGAAAGGTTAATACAATACCCATGCGATGTGCTTGACAGAAGCCCGGCGGTGGATTATAATAAGTTACAGATGGTTACATTTTGGCAAAGGAATTTTCTTCCATTCCTTGCCGTGAGGAGGATACAACATGAAAAAAGGTCTTTACATCGCCATTATCGTGGTGCTGGCTGTGGCTTTGGTGGGCAGTGCCGTGTACTTAGGCTCCTATTTCTGGGAGGGCAAGAAGTCTGAGGACGAATACGACAAACTCCGTCAGGATACCCTGGCTTCCACCCCCGCCACCACGGAAGCTTCCAACGACACCACAGAAGATTATGTCCCCGACCCCAAAGAATTGGAGGAGCCCGAGGAGACCTTCCCCCTGAACCGGGACTACAAGGCGTTCTACGAAAAGAACAACAACAAGGATTTTGTGGGCTGGCTGCGCATTGACGGCACCAAGCTGGACTACCCTGTGATGCAGAGCCCGGTCAGCGAGGCCAACTACTACCTCTACCGGGATTATAACGGCGATAACAGCACCCGTGGCAGCATCTACGCCCGGGAGGAATGCGATGTCTTTACCCCCGGCGACAACGTGACCATGTACGGCCACAACATGAAGGACGGCTCCATGTTTGCGGCCCTCAATGCCTATGTAAACAAGTCCGCCTGGGACAACAACAGCCTGGTCTTCTTTGACACTTTCAACCACGAAACCGGCGAGGTGCAA
Organism: uncultured Oscillospiraceae bacterium; assembly: GCA_934591845.1. Lineage (GTDB taxonomy): Bacteria > Bacillota > Clostridia > Oscillospirales > Oscillospiraceae > Faecousia. Next base: position 35,832 of record CAKTPO010000009.1, read on the forward strand.
TACCACGTCTACAAGATTTTCTCCGTCTTCAAGACCACTGCCAACTTAGGCGAGGGCTTTACCTACCAGCGTTTTGAAAATGCCGCCAACCAGCAGGAGTTTGACGAGTTCGTCTCCAACTGCAAGAAGCTGAGCTTCTATGACACCGGCATTACCCCCCAGTACGGCGACAAGATGATCTGCCTGTCCACCTGTGAATACACCCTGGACAATGGCCGTCTGGTGGTCGCCGCCGTCCGCATCAGCTGATTTTTGACCCAAACCCCCGGAGCGGCGGTGGCCGTTCCGGGGCTTTTTTCAGGCTGTCAAAAATTATTCATCGTTTATCTCTTTACATTATGGCTAAAAAAGGCTATAATGCCCCCAAAGGAGCTGATTCTGTGCATCGTTTTTTTGAAGAATTAAAGGATTTCAAAATAAAAGGCGACTGGGTATTGCTGACCCTGGCCCTGGTCACCTCCGGCTTTGGCGTGATCGTCATGGCCAGTGCCACCAACGCCTCCAAATTCGGCACCAACAACATCAAATACATCATCATTCAGCTGGCCGCTGTGGCCATTGGCGTGATGATGTATGCCATTGTATCCTCTATTGATGCCGATACCATGTCCGAAAACCGAGTGCTACTCACGGCGTTCAACCTGTGTTTGCTGCTGCTGCTGATCCCTTTCGGTACGGACAACAATACCGGTAACAGAAGCTGGCTGAATATCCCCCTGCTGCCCTTTATGATCCAGCCTGCCGAGATTTGTAAAATCGGCTATATTCTGGTCATGGCCTCGGTGATGTCGTCACACCAAAATGACATCTCCTCCATTCCGGCGGTCATGCAGATGGTGTTCCACTTGGGTCTAATCGTGGGACTCAACATGGTGCTGTCGGGAGACGCGGGTGTTTCCCTGATTTTCGTATTCATCTTTATCGGCATGGCCTTTGCCGGTGGTGTCGGCATGGGTTGGTTCGCCATTGCCATTGCGGCCATGGTGCCTTTGGGCTTTATCGCCTGGCCCCTGCTTGGTACTTACCAGCAGCAGCGTATTTTGGTACTGGTAGACCCCAGCTTTGATGCCGATGGCCTGGGGGCCCGGTACCACAGTAAGATCAACCTCATGTCCCTGACCGGCGGCGGCCTGACAGGCCAGGGTCTGTTCAACGGCAACCGTACCCAGGCGGGTATGCTCTTTGCCCAGCATACGGACTACATCTTTTCCTCCGTAGGCGAGGAACTGGGCTTCTTCGGCTGCTGTGCCATTCTGATTCTGGAACTGCTGATCATTGCCCGGTGCATCCAGGTGGGCATTCGCTCCCAGGAATATATGCGGCGGCTGATCTGCTTCGGTGCCGCCTCCGCTCTGATGTTCCAGCTGATCATTAATGTGGGCATGTGCATCGGTGTTATGCCCGTTATCGGCCTGACCCTGCCCCTGATCAGCTACGGCGGCTCCTCCACCGTTACCATTTACGCCATGCTGGGCCTGGTCTCCGGCGTTCACGCCCGACCCCAACCTCTTAGCCACGAACGCTACATTCAGCCTTTCCGCTCCTACGGATTGGCCAAACACTAAAAGTTTTCCCGCTGCTGATACAACCATTGGCAGCGGGTTTTTGCATGGCCCCCAGGGGGTTTCCGGGGGCTTTTTGTAGGGTCTGACAAAATTGTGGCCCATACCGGGGGTTTTGCGCCCCAAAAAGGAGCCTGGGCCTTGATTTTCTTGTGTATCTTTTACAAAAACATCCCCCCAGGGGGTTGGGAAGTCCAAGAAAAGCCCATCCCCCCGGGGGGCTTCCGAAAGGGAATAGAATGTGATAAACTGTTGTGGCAATGAAAAAAGACACGCACGAAAGGATTTAGAACATGAAAAAGATGAAGACCCTGCTCTGTGCCTTGCTGGCACTGGCAATGGTTCTGAGCATGGCTGCCTGCGGCGGCTCCTCTGCTCCCATGGCTACCCAGGCCCCCAACGGCGAAACCACCGCCGCCCAGCCTACGGAAACCACTGCCGAACCCACCACCGTGGTTTACGGCTCCAACGACTACACCCGCATCAACCCCGCCATGGATGAACACTGCGAGATCAACGTGCTGCTCTTTGACGGCCTGACCGACCACGACGGCGACAACAACATCATCCCCCGTCTGGCCAAGTCCTGGGAGTTTGACAAGGAAGCCGACACCTACACCTTCCACCTGGAAGAAAACGTCAAGTGGCACGACGGCGAGCCTTTCACTGCCGAGGACGTGAAGTTCACCATTGAAGCCATTATGGACCCCGAAAACGGTGCGGAAAACGCCCCCAACTACGAGGACGTAGAGGAGATCACCATCGTAGACCCCTACACCATCACCTTTAAGCTGGCAGAACCCAACTACGCCTTCCTGGAATACATGACCATGGCCATCCTGCCCAAGCACCTGCTGGAGGGTGAAAACATGCAGGAGTCTGATTACTTCCGCAAACCCATTGGCACCGGCCCCTACATGATCACCGAATGGGACGAGGGCCAGGCCATTGTCATGGACCGGAATCCCGACTACTTTGCAGGCCCTGCCAAAATTGACCGCATCATCTTCAAAATCGTTCCCGATGACAACGCCAAGGCCCTGCAGCTGCAGTCCGGCGAGCTGACCCTGTCCCAGGTGACCCCCAAGGATGCCCAGCTGTTCAAGAACGACCCCACCCACACCGTTTACGACGAGACCACCTCGGACTACCGGGGCATCCTGTACAACTTCTGGAACGAATACTGGCAGAAGAACGCCGACCTGATTCCCGCCATCAACTATGCCATTGACCGTCAGGCCATTCTGGATGCGGTGGTTCTGGGCTGCGGTGAAATCGCCTACGGACCCCTGCAGAGAAATGTATACAACGACGCCGACGTCGAACACTATGACTACAACCCCGCCAAGGCCGCAGAAATGCTTGAAAAGGCCGGCTGCACCAAGGATGCCCAGGGTTACTGGACCCGTAACGGAGAACGCATCGGCTTCGTCATCAACGCCACCCCCGGCGACCAGGTTCGTATCGATATGGCCCAGGTGGCTGCCCAGCAGCTTCAGGCCATCGGTCTGGATGTGACCGCTGCCGTCCCCGCCGGTGGCATTGACTGGGGCGGACAGGAGTGCTGCATCATCGGCTGGGGTTCTCCCTTTGATGCCGATGACCACACCTACAAGGTATTCGGCACCGACAAGGGGGCCAACTACTCCGGCTATTCCAACCCCCTGATCGACGAGTACCTGACCCAGGCCCGTCAGACCGATGTTCCTGAGGAGCGGGCAGCAGCTTACGCCAAGTTCCAGACCGAACTGGCCAACACCCCGGCTTTCACATTCTTCTGTTACATTGATGCCATGTATGTGGCTGACAGCAACATTCAGGGCATTGCCACCGACACGGTTCTGGGCCACCACGGCGTGGGCATCTTCTGGAATGTCTGCGACTGGACCATCGCGTAAATTCTAATTTTTGTAAGGGGCTGGCAACAGCCCCTTGCTTCTGTGCTGAGGGGAACCGACCTATGAATGAATTATTGACCGTTAAAGACCTGCACGTATCCATCAACAGCCCCCAGGGCAAGGTGGAGGCGGTGCGGGGCGTGAATTTAGAGCTCCACCCCGGGGAAGTGCTGGCCATTGTCGGCGAGTCCGGCTGCGGAAAAAGCATGCTCTGCAAGAGCATGATGAAGCTGCTGCCCAAAAACGCCTATATTGAAAGGGGCTCCATCCTGGCAAATGGCGTGGACATTACGGACTATAAGGAGCGGGACATGGCAAAGCTCCGTGGCAGGCTCTTTTCCATGGTGTTTCAAGACCCCATGACCTCCCTGGACCCCACCATGCCCGTAGGGGCCCAAATCGCCGAGGCGGTGCTGCTGCACAATCCCAAAATGTCCAAGGAAGAGGCCTACCGGCGGGTAATCCAGCTCATGGAGCTGGTGGGCATCCCCAGGCCCCAGGAGCGTTACAAACTCTACCCCTATAATTTTTCCGGCGGTATGCGGCAACGGACGGTAATGGCCATTGCCCTGGCTGGAAATCCCCAGATTCTTCTGGCTGACGAACCCACCACCGCCCTGGACGTGACCATTCAGGCCCAGATCCTGGATTTGCTGCGGGACATCCAGCAAAGTTTCAACACCGCCACCATTCTGGTCTCCCACGATTTGGGGGTGGTGGCCCGGGCGGCGGACCGGGTGGCCATTATGTATGCCGGGCGTATTGTGGAGATCGGCACGGCGGAGGAGGTCTATTATGACCCCCGGCACCCCTACACCTGGGGCCTCATGCGGTCTCTGCCTGCACTGGCCCGGGGGAAAAAGGCCCTGTATACCATTCCCGGTATGCCCCCCTCCCTCATTGACCCGCCCAAGGGCGATGCTTTCGCCTGTCGGAATGAATACGCCCTGGCGGTGGACTACGAGGAAGCGCCTCCCATGTTCCGGATTTCGGATACCCACTACGCAGCCACCTGGCTGCTGGATCCCAGAGCGCCAAAAATCGAAAGCCCTCTGAAAGGAGGCAGCCATGTCTGAATCCATCGTTGAGGTTCAAAACCTGACCCATCACTTCAAGCTCACCAAAAAAGTCTCTATTAAAGCCGTGGATCATGTTTCCTTTTCCATTCAAAAAGGAGAGATTTTCGGTCTGGTGGGAGAATCCGGCTCCGGCAAATCCACCGCCGCCCGGTGCATTATGAACATCTACAAGCCCTCGGAGGGAGAAATTTACTTTGAGGGCGTCAATACGACTGATGCCGCCGACGCCCGGAAAAACAAGCAACTCTTGCAGACCCAGCGGCAGATCATTTTTCAGGACTCCGCTTCCAGCCTGAACCAGCGGATGACCGTGGCAGAGATCATTGCCGAGCCCATGAAAATCAACCACACCAAGCCCCCCAGAGGAAGCTATCGGGCAGAAGCCGCCTTTCAGCTGTCCTACGTGGGCCTGGACGAAAGCTACCTGGACAAATACCCCTCGGAAATGTCCGGCGGTCAGCGGCAGCGGGTGGCCATTGCTAGGGCTCTGTCCATGGAGCCGGATCTGCTGGTGGCTGACGAACCCATTGCCTCCCTGGATGTTTCCATCCAGGCCCAGATCGTAAACCTTTTTAAGCATTTGCAGCAGGAACACGGGTTCTCCATTTTGTTCATCGCCCACGATCTGGCAATGGTTGAATACCTGTGTGACCGCATTGGGGTCATGTACCGGGGGTGCCTGGTGGAGTTGGCGGAGACGGAAGAACTGTTCCGCAATCCCCTGCACCCCTACACCCAGATGCTCCTGTCTGCCATCCCCTACCCCGACCCCATTCGGGAGCGGAATCGGCCCAAACTCAACACCGAGGAGCTGCATTTTGATACGGAAGGACAGTTTCGAGAGGTTCTGCCCGGCCACTATGTTCTACAGAAGGAGGATGTCCAATGAACTTCCAGAAAAACCGCCTGGCCTATTACGGGAAGAAATTGGCCATTTTCCTGGTCAGTGTGTTTTTGGTGTCTCTTTCCGTGTTTGTCATTTCCCGGCTGACCCCTACGGACCCCTTGCAGGCCTACTACGGGGAGCGGACGGAGAAAATGAGCGTAGAGGAAAAGAACTGGGCCCGGGAAAAGCTGGGGCTCAACGACCCCATTCCCACCCAGTATGTCCGGTGGCTGCGGAATGCCATGAAAGGCGAGTTTGGCATTTCCTATAAGTACAAGCAGCCCGTGACCCAGGTCATTGCCAAGCGCATCAACAACACCCTGATCTTAGGCGGCGTGGGCTTCATCCTGATTTTTGTAGGCTCATTGCTTCTGGGCATTCTGTGTGCCTGGAATGAGGACGGGTGGCTGGATAAGGTTTTGTGCAAAATCGGCACCGTTTCCAGCTGTATCCCGGAATTCTGGTTTGCCCTGGTGCTGATCCTCCTTTTCTGCGTGCAGCTCAAGTGGCTTCCCAGTTCCGGGGCCTACGCCACCGGCAAGGCCAACGACATTGGAGACCGGATCATCCATCTGATTCTGCCCCTGTTTGTGGTGATGATCGGCCACCTGTGGTACTACGCCTACATGATCCGCAACAAGCTGCTGGAAGAAATCCGGGCGGACTATGTGCTTTTGTGCAAGGCCAAGGGCATGAGCAAACGGCAGATCATGTTCCGGCACTGCATCCGCAATATCATGCCCACCTATATTAGCATTATGGCCATTTCCGTCCCCCACATTCTGGGCGGCACCTACATTGTGGAAACCGTGTTCTCCTACCCGGGCATTGGCACCCTGTCCTATGAATCCGCCCGGTATGCGGACTACAATATGCTGATGATCCTTTGCATGATGACGGGTATCACCGTGATTTTCTGCAATATGATCGGCCAAATCATCAACGAACACATTGACCCCAGAGTAAAGGCCAATGAAACAAATGAGCTGTCGGAGGTGAGCAAATCATGACCCAGGAATCCTTTGCCCTGGTGGGCATTCGACCGGAGGAACAGAAAACCCGGAAGGCCCGAAAAAAATCGGATTTTCCCCTGGTTTCCGGTGTGATTCTGGCGGTGATCGTCCTGGGCTGTCTCTTTGCCGGCATCATTGCCAGGAAAGACCCGGCTTATCTGGACCTTATGAACTACGCCAAAGCCCCCAACCGGGAGTTCCTGTTCGGCACCGACACCCTGGGCCGGGATATTTTCTCCTGCATCTGGCACGGGGGCCGGGTGTCTCTGGCCATCGGCTTTCTGGCGACTGCCATTTCCACGGTGATCGCCGTGGTCTTTGGGGCCATCAGCGGAGCGGCCTCGGATGCAGTGGATACCCTGCTCATGCGGCTGACGGAAATCTTTCTCAGCATTCCGGGGCTGCTGCTGATTTTGTTTTTGCAGGCCATCTGGGGCAAGCCCACGGTGCTGTCCATTTCCGTGATCATCGGCATTACCAGCTGGTTTTCCATTGCCAAGGTGGTTCGTACCGAGGTGCGGCAGATCCGGAACTCCGAATATGTCATCGCCTCCCGGTGCATGGGCGGCGGGTTCTTCCACATTCTGCTTCGGCATCTGGCCCCCAACTTCCTGTCTGCCATTATGTTTATGGTGGTAATGAACGTCCGGGGCGCCATTGTCTCCGAGTCCACTTTGAGCTTTATGGGCATGGGTCTTCCCCTGGAAGTCATTTCCTGGGGCAGTATGCTCTCCCTTTCCGAGCGGGCCTTGATGACCAAAGCCTGGTGGATGATTCTGATCCCCGGAGCCTTTCTGGTCACGCTGCTGGTGTGCCTGACAAACATCGGCTCCTGGCTGAGAAAAAGTGCCAACCGGAAAGAAAGCAACCTGTAAAAGGTTCCGAGAAAAGTATGGGCAACTGCCCCGTTTTGGGGCCGCAAAAGCTTTTAATACTACAAAAAACCGGGCTTCCCTTTGATTTGGGGAGGCCCGGTTTTTTGGGGCTGCAAGGCGTTGAAAACTATATATTGTGGTCAAAATTGAAATCGACCACAACATCTTGTGTTTTAAGGCTTGACAGAAGCCCCAGTCTATACTATACTTGGTGTCAGAAACGCCGAAGGAGGGACCGCACATGCGCATTGGCGGACTGCAAAAAATGACCCTGTTGGACTACCCCGGGAAGGTGGCCTGTACGGTTTTTTTGACGGGCTGCAACCTGCGCTGCCCCTATTGTCACAACCCCTCCCTGGTGCTGCCGGGCTGCGCTATTCAGGAGCTTTCGGTGGAGGATCTGCTGGACTTCCTGAAAACCAGAATTAAAAAGCTGGATGGGGTCTGTGTCACCGGCGGGGAACCCACCATTCAGGAAAAACTTCCGGAATTTTTGGAGCAGCTGCACCGGCTGGGCTTTCTTGTAAAGCTGGATACCAACGGTACAAACCCCAAAATGCTGGAAGCACTTCTTGATGCCGGACTTCTGGACTACGTGGCCATGGACATCAAAAACAGCCCCGGCCTGTATGAAAAAACCTGCGGCGGCAGGGATGTTTTCGGGGCGGTGGAGGAAAGTGCCGGACTGCTTTTAAGGGGAAGCGTTGACTATGAGTTCCGCACCACGGTCTGCGCCCCCCTCCACACCCCCGAAAGCCTGGCAGACATTGGCCGTTGGCTCCAAGGTGCCCGGCGGTATTTCCTGCAGCCCTTTGAAAATCCTGGGGCCTTGGTTGGCAGCGGTGTCACAGCCCTGTCTGAGGAGGAACTGCTGGGGCTGCGAGAAGCAGTGCTACCATATATTCCGAATACACAAATTCGCGGACGATAGGAAGGAGAACATTCTATGTATCAGGTGATCAAACGAGACGGACATATTGCCGATTTCAGCCTTAGTCGGATTTCCCATGCCATTACAAAAGCATTCGATGCCCAAAACACCCCCTACACCCCGGATATTATCAATCTCCTGGCCCTACAGGTCACGGCGGACTTTGCCGGAAAAATCCAAGACGACTTGATCGGTGTGGAAGCCATTCAGGACAGTGTGGAAGCAGTTCTCCAACGGGCGGGCTATGCCGAGGTGGCAAAAGCCTACATTCTCTACCGGAAAAACCGGGAGAAGCTGCGGAACATGAGTTCCACCATTCTGGACTACAAGGGCCTGGTAGACGGATACCTGAAAGTCTCCGACTGGCGGGTAAAAGAAAACTCCACGGTGACCTACTCCGTAGGCGGCCTGATTTTGTCCAATTCCGGTGCCATTACCGCCAACTACTGGCTCAGCGAGATTTACGATGAGGAAATCGCTGATGCCCACCGGAACGCCGACCTGCACATCCACGACCTGTCCATGCTCACGGGCTACTGCGCCGGTTGGAGCCTGCGGCAGCTATTGCAGGAGGGCCTGGGGGGCATTCCCGGAAAAATCACCAGTGCCCCGGCCAAGCATCTGGCCAGCCTGTGCAACCAGATGGTAAACTTTCTGGGGATCATGCAGAACGAATGGGCCGGTGCCCAGGCTTTTTCCAGCTTTGACACCTACTTAGCCCCCTTTGTCCGCACGGACAAGCTGAGCTACAACGAGGTAAAGCACTGCATAGAAAGCTTCGTCTTCGGTGTCAACACCCCCAGCCGCTGGGGTACCCAGGCTCCTTTCTCCAACATCACCCTGGACTGGACGGTCCCGGCTGATATGGCAAACCAGCCCTGCATCGTCGGCGGCAAACCCATGGACTTTACCTATGGGGATTGTCAGGCAGAAATGGACATGATCAACAAGGCGTTCATTGAAGTGATGATCGAGGGCGATGCCAACGGACGGGGCTTCCAATACCCCATTCCCACCTACTCCATCACCAAGGACTTTGACTGGTCGGAGCGGGAAAACAACCGTCTGCTCTTTGAGATGACCGCCAAATACGGAACCCCCTATTTTTCCAATTACATCAACTCCGATATGGAGCCGGGGGACGTGCGCAGCATGTGCTGCCGTCTGCGGCTGGATTTGCGGGAACTGCGGAAAAAGAGCGGCGGCTTCTTTGGCAGCGGCGAGTCCACCGGTTCTGTAGGAGTGGTCACCATCAATCTGCCCCGGATCGCGTATCTTGCCAAAAACGAGGCCGATTTCTTCACCCGGCTGGATCGGATGATGGACATTGCCGCCAGAAGTCTGAAAATCAAGCGGGTCACCATCAGCCGTCTCATGGAAGAAGGGCTCTACCCCTATACCAAGCGGTATCTGGGCAGCTTTGACAACCACTTCTCCACCATTGGCCTCATCGGCATGAACGAAGCGGGGCTGAACGCCTGCTGGCTGCGGAAGGATTTGACCCACGAGGAGACACAGGACTTTGCCGTCAGGGTGCTGAACCACATGCGCCAGCGGCTCAGCGACTATCAGGAGCAGTACGGGGACCTATACAACCTGGAAGCCACCCCGGCGGAGTCCACTGCCTACCGGCTTGCCAAGCACGACAAGCAGCGTTACCCGGACATCATCACCGCCCACGAGGGTGCCACCCCCTATTACACCAATTCCAGCCACTTGCCCGTGGGCTACACCGAGGATGTATTCGCCGCCCTGGACGTACAGGACAAGCTGCAAACCCTGTATACCAGCGGCACGGTGTTCCATACCTTCCTTGGAGAAAAACTGCCCAGCTGGCAGTCTGCCGCGGCCCTGGTGCGGAAAATTGCGGAAAACTATGAACTGCCCTACTACACCATCTCCCCCACCTATTCCGTCTGCGCCGATCACGGGTACCTGGCCGGGGAGCAGAAAACCTGCCCCATCTGCGGAAAGAAAACCGAGGTTTACAGCCGGATCACCGGTTATTACCGCCCCGTACAGAACTGGAACGACGGCAAGAGCCAGGAGTACCAGGACCGGAAAACCTATCAGGTAGGTACGTCCAGCCTGTCCCAGGCCGCCCAGCCCATCCAGCCCAATGAGACACCGGTGACTTCTGAGCCAAAGGCACCCCAAGCCGCCACCGGCTGCACCCTCTTTGTCACCGCCACCTGCCCCAATTGCAGGGCGATAAAACCCCTGCTTCAAAAGGCGGGCATTGCCTATGAGGAAAAGGATGCCGCCCAGTATGCCGACGAAGCCAGGGCCCTGGGTCTGCGGCAAGCCCCCACCCTGGTGGTCTGGGGAGAAGAACCCCGCATTTATGCCGGAGCCGGAGAAATCCGCCGGTTCCTGCGGGAGAATGGCCATGATTGAAATTGCGGTGGTTGGCGGTGGCCCAGCGGGGCTTACCGCCGCCCTCTACGCCGCCCGGGCTGGCCGCAGCGTAACGGTGTTCGAGGGTAACAGCTTTGGAGGCCAGATCACCCAGTCCCCTTTGGTTGAAAATTATCCCGGGCTGGCAAACATCAGCGGCATGGAGCTGGGCGACCGGATGTATGTCCAGGCCGAACAGGCCGGGGCTACCCTGTCCTTTTCCGGTGTGGAAGCCATTCAAAAATCTGCCACCGGCACTTTCCTTTTGACCACAGAAGATGGCATTGAGGAAGCCCTATCTGTCATCTACGCCGCCGGGGCCGCCCCCCGGCACCTGGAACTGCCCGGGGAGGAAGCACTTGTAGGCCGGGGCATCAGCTATTGCGCCCTTTGTGACGGTGCTTTCTTTGCAAACCAGGATGTAGCCGTGGCGGGCGGCGGCAATACGGCCCTGGAAGATGCCCTATACCTTTCAGAACGCTGCCGCAGCGTGACCCTGATCCACCGCAGGAACACCTTCCGTGCAGAATCCGCCCTGGTAGAGCGGGCAAAGGCCACCGGGAATCTCACCATCATCACCCAGGCCCAGATCACGGCACTCCTTGCCCAAGACGGAAATCTCACCGGTCTGCTCCTGCAAAAGCAGGATGGGACGGTCAAAACCCTGGCGGTCTCCGGCCTGTTCGTAGCCTTTGGCCGGGTACCAGATACGGCCCCTCTATCCGGCCTTGCCGCCCGGGACGAACAGGGTTATGTCCTGACAGACGACCAAATGCAAACCCCCACCCCCTGCCTTTTCGCCGCCGGCGACTGCCGCCACAAACAAATACGCCAACTGACCACCGCCGTATCCGACGGCACGGTGGCAGCGATTTCCGCATGTCGGTATCTGGGGAACAGATAAGGTGCATTGATGCTCCCTGTCCAGAATCCCGGGACGTTCATATCTGCATCGATAAAAACCAGACACGCCCCCCATTCTGTCATTCCGACCGAGCAAAGCAAGCGGAGGAATCCACCACGTGGGATGAGAAATAACCACAAGATTAAACTTGCTGCTTGAGTGGATTCCTCGGCTCACTGCGTTCGCTCGGAATGACACGTCGGGGAGTGGTTCCGTTTTGTCCACACAGGTTATATTTGCCACGCCCCAGGAACGGCACACAGGCCGTTCCCTACATACTTTAACGGATGGACTGAAATGAACAACGTTGGTTGCCCCCAATAATTGTCAATTGTCCATTGTCAATTGTCAATTTTCCCGCCGTTCCCTACGGTTTCGCTTGGAGTCCGAGCGAGGTGAAAAAATGGATGTTTTCAGGGCGTTTACATGAGTGTTTTACGCTCCAACTTAAAGTCATAAAACATATCCCAGATATGCAAAAGCCCACACCAGCCGCCCCCTTTCGAGGGCGGTGGTGTGGGCTTTGTTCAGGCGTATGAAGGTCATGCGCCTTTTATGTTTTTGCTTACTTGAGACCGGCCTGTTCCAGCAGAGCGGGGATCTTGGACTCCCAGCCCAGGCTCATGATGTGGACACCCTGGCAGTAGGGCTTGCACTCCCGGATGATCCGGGCGGCGATCTCCACACCGGTGATACCGGCCTTGGTCTTTTCCTTGTCGGCCTGCAGCTCCTCGATGAGGGCATCGGGGATGTGGACACCGGCTACGTTCTTGTTCATAAACTTGCACATACCGGCGGACTTGGGGATGATAATGCCCACCTGCACAGGCTTGCCAAACTGCTTGGCCTGCTCCATGAATTTCATGAACTTTTCAGGCTCAAAAACAGCCTGGGTCTGGAAATACTCGGCACCGGCGGCGACTTTCCGCTCCATCTTCACCAGCTGGGCATCGACGGAGTCAGAGCAGGGAGACACAACAGCACCCTTGGCAAACTTGGGAGCCTCGCCCACCAGTTCGTTGCCGCCCAGGTCCTTGCCGGTTTCCAGCAGGCTGGCGGTGTGCAGCAGGGACACGGAGTCCAGGTCAAAAACGGGCTTGGCCTGGGGATGGTCACCCAGCTTGGTGTGGTCGCCGGTGAGGCACAGAATATTGTCAATGCCCAGCATGGCGGCACTCAGCAGGTCAGACTGGAGGGCAATGCGGTTCCGGTCACGGCAGGTCAGCTGGAAGATGGGGTTCAGGCCCGCATCTTTCAGCACCTTACAGGTGGCCAGAGAGCCCAGGCGCATGACGGAGGACTGGTTATCGGTGACGTTGACGAAGTGGACACCGGACAGATACTCCTTGGCCTCCTCTACCATACCGTCAATATGAATTCCTTTGGGAGGGCCGACCTCGGCAGTAACTACAAATTCACCGTTATCAAACAGTTCGGTAATTCTCATAACTCTATACGCTCCTAATTATTCAGATTCTTTGGCGGCTTTGGTAGCCTCGTCTGTATTAAAGTCGTGGATCTGGGTGGCGCACTTCAGAACATCCAACCGGCCCTGGGCCTTCAGGCGCTGAATGATCCGCTCCCAACCGCATTCCATATCGGGGCAAACCTCACATTTGCCGTTCTTGGTGCCGCCGCAGGGGCCGTTGACCAGGCTCTTGGAGCAAGCGGTAATGGGGCAGATGCCGCCGGTCAGGTTCAGGTAACACTCGCCGCACTGGCCGCAGTCCACTTCCAGAGGGGTAACGCCCTGGAAACCGGGCAGCTCGATGGTATCGCAGCAGGCGTAAACGGGCTTGTCTTCCAGCACGGCGGAGATGGTCTGCACGCCCACGCCGCAGGAGAACACCAGAACGGCATCCGCTTCTGCGATCTTCTCCATAGGCCCCCGGAGCCGCAGTGCCAGCTCATCGGGATTGCACACATAGTCGGTGGTCAGCTTGCCGACCACCTTGCCGGCATCTTCCAGCTCTTTCTGGATGGCCTTGGCTTCTTCTTCCGGGAAACCAACTTCCTTACAGCCGTGGCAGTTGATGATAAATACCTTGCCGGAAGCCAGGGAGCTGATAACCTCATGGGATTTGAGTTTCGTCATTAACATAAGTGTTCGTCCCCCTTATTTCTTCTTCAGCAAAGGCATTACCAGGCCCTTGGCAGCGTTGATCTTGGAGACCAGAGGAATCTTGGAGGAGCAGATGTACTCACAGCACTTGCAGGAGAAGCAGTCCATGACGTTCAGCTTCAGCAGGCCCTCCGCATCGCCCAGCTGGCCCAGTTTGTAGATTTCCAGGGGTGCCAGTTCCATGGGGCACACATCCACGCAGCGGCCGCACTTGATGCATTCCTTTTCCTCGGTATGGTCGGCGGCAATGGCGATAATGCCGTTGGAGCCCTTGATAATGGGCACATTGGTATCCTGAATGGGAGCACCCATCATGGGGCCGCCCATCTTGAGGACCACGTCGTCGCCGGTGATACCGCCGCAATGGTCAATGATCTCCTGGACGTTGGTGCCCAGCTTGACCATGTAGTTGCCGGGGTTCTTGATGAACTCGCCGGTGACGGAGACCACACGCTCTACCAGAGGCATGCCCTTCTGAATGGCATCGGAAACAGCCTTGGCCGTGGAAGTATTGGCGACCACGCAGCCCACGTCGGCGGGCAGCTTGCCGCTGGGTACATGACGGCCCATGACCTTCTTGATGAGCATCTTTTCAGCACCCTCGGGGTACTGGGTCTTGGCGGCCACCACACGGATATTGTCGTAGGGAGCAACCTTTTCTTCCATCAGTGCCACGGCATCGGGCTTGTTGTCCTCAATGAGGATCACGCCCTCGGGCGCGGCTACGGCCTTCATCATGGCCCGCAGACCGTAAACGATCTCATCGGCGTACTCCAGCAGCACCCGATGGTCAGCAGTCAGGTAGGGCTCACACTCGGAGCCGTTGATCAGCACGGCATCGATGGGCTTGCCGGGCTTCAACTTGACGTAGGTGGGGAAGGTGGCGCCGCCCATGCCTACAATGCCCTTTTCCTTGACGATCTCCACGATCTCGTCAGGAGTCAGTTCTTCCAGAGGCTTATTGGGCTTCACGGACTCATCCAGGGTGTTCTTGCCGTCGTTCTTAATGACAACGCTCATCACACCGGGGCCCTTATTGGGATGGGTATGGGGCTCTACCGCCAGAACGGTGCCGCTGACACTGGAATGCACAGGTGCGCTGATAAAGCCTGCCTGCTCACCGATCAGCTGGCCCACCTTCACAGTGTCACCGGCCTGGACCACAGGGTTGGCGGGAGCGCCAATGTGCATGGCCAGAGGAATGATCACGGTGTCCGGCTCAGGGAACTTCTGCAGTGCCAGATGCTCGGTGTATTCCTTGTTCTCGGTGGGATGGACACCACCGTAGAAGCCCTCGTAGCGTTTGGCCCGGGCTTCCTCAACGTAAGCCTTAATGGCATCTACATTGACCTTGGAGTAATCCCGCAGCTGGATGGGCTGATTCAGGAATTCCTTGGTACGGCCCTGCTTTTCCAGACGCTGGTAGATCTTCTCCCAGGCGCAGTCCTTCTTGGGGTCGATTTCGCACTTGCCATTCTTGGCACCGCCGCACTGGCCGTTGACCAGGCCCTTGGAGCAATCTACAATGGGGCAGATACCGCCGGTGACGTTCAGATAGCACTGGGCGCAGGCACCACAGGTCTTCTGGGTCAGGGCCATGCCATGATGGCCGACATAATTCAGGGAATTGGTCGCCGTATGGACAGGCAGCTGCTCCAACTCCGCCACAGTCTGGACACCCAGACCGCAGGAGATGACCACCACATGCTCTGTCCCCTCAGGGATGATGCCATCCAGCTTCTTCTCCGTCTGCACCATATTGCAGAGGAAATCCACCTTGGCTTCTCCGGTGATGTGCTTGCCCTGTGCCTGGGCAAGGGCCACAAACTCGCCGCACTCCGGCTCATCGGTTGTGTTGAACTCTTTGAAGCACTTGTTGCAGGCCACTACGAAGAAGTTGTCCTTCCCCGCAAGCAAACCTTCCAACTCGTCCTTGCTCTTTAACACATACTTGGTATAATCCACCAAATATCACCTTCTTATCCTTTTTGTTACTCGTTTCGCTCCCAAACGAATATGACAATATTATATCACATCTACGATAGAATTGTCCAGAGCTGTCTTTGGCTACAGTATAAAATTGTGGGTAAAAGTTCCCGGGAATTCTCTCCCATAAAAAGCCGCCGCCCCTTGTCAGAGGCAGCGGTCTTGTTTCTCTGTTTTCAAACCGTCCCTTTGGAATGGGACTTTTATGTTCTCCGGGGCGCAGCCCTCAGTCAATGACCATCAGCCAGCCCTCGGGGGCCTCGATGGTACCCATCTGAATGCCGGTCAGGGTGTTGTAGAGTTTTTCGATGACCTGGCCCATACCGGCGTAGGGATATTCCTTGCCGTGGTCCACGATTTTGCCCACCGGGGAAATAACCGCCGCAGTGCCGCACAGCCCTGCCTCGGCAAAATCCCCCAGTTCCTCCACACCGACTACACGTTCTTCCACATCCAGCCCCAGATAGTCCCTCGCCACCTGGATCAGGGAACGGCGGGTGATGGAGGGCAGAATGGTATCCGACTTGGGTACCACCAGCTTGCCCTCTTTTGTGACAAAGAGGATGTTGGCACCGCCGGTTTCCTCAATGTGCTGCCGGGTGGCGGAATCCACATACAGGTTCTCATCATAGCCCTGCTCATGGGCATCTACAATATTATACAGGCTCATGGCATAGTTCAGCCCCGCTTTGATATGTCCCGTCCCCCTGGGAGCCGCCCGGTCCAGATCCGAGACCCGCAGCACAAGCGGACGGACACCGCCCTTAAAATAAGGGCCAACCGGGGTTCCGAATACCCGGAACTGGAATTCGTGGGCGGGCTTCACCCCAAGGACCGGGTCTATGCCGAACATATAGGGCCGCAAATACAAACTGGCCCCGGAGCCGTAAGGCGGCACCCAGGCTATATTCGCCTTGACGGTCTGCCGAATGGCATCCAGAAAACGCTCCTTTGGAAAAACCGGCATCCGCATTCTCTGGCAGGAGTCCATCATCCGCTGGGCATTCATATCCGGGCGGAAACAAACCGTTTGCCCCCCGGCGGTGGTATAGGCTTTCATGCCCTCAAAAACCGTCTGGGCATATTGCAGCACACAGGCACACTCGTTCATGGTAATGTTGGCATCCTTTGTCAGCCCGCCTTCGTCCCATGCGCCGTCCTTAAAATTTGCAACATACCGTTCATCCGTTTGCACGTAGCCGAAGCCAATATTGCTCCAGTCTATCTTTTTCTTATCCATGGTCATGCAGCTCCTCTGCTTTAGGATTGCACCATGTTAGCACATTTTGCAAGAAATTACAAGCAAAATTTCATTCACTGCGGACATTTGTCTTTTCGCAGTCATACTCAGCCGGGTCAAAAGCTGTTCTGTGCGGTAATGATAACTGCCCCTGAAAGAAGGAAAAACAGAATTGCAAATTCCGCTTATATGAATTCTCCTCTTAGCAAAATTTCATTATTGTGTTATTATTGTATTGCAATAAGATCTGCAAAACAGTAAGAACACACGGGCAGCTGTTTCTCCGCCCGGTTCCGGTGCCCTTTGCTGGTTTTCTGTGCCCTTATGGCTCTGACCTGCCTATACTGGACCATCGGCGTGATCCGCATGGAGCAATTCCCATTGATGCCTGCTCCGGTTTGGACTTATTTGCTCCATCACCCCTACGTTTTCAGCCTGTGGTGGGCCGCTGCCGGGGGGGCTGTTTTTTGTGATGTGATAAATGGGTCATACGTGCTGTTTCAACGTTGGCTTGTTCCTGCAGGATGAAAAGCAAAACCGCCCGGAAATGCCGGACGGTAAATGCCTATACAAATTCATCTTCCAGAGCCTTCAAAAAATCATCCGGAGTGTACACAGGTACAGGAGATTTCATATAGTCCTTCGTATTCCGGGTGATGATGCAGTCCACCTTGGAACGGATCGCAGTTTCGATCATCACAGCATCCTCAAAATCGGTGGTTTCCGAGGATAGCGCATGAAATACGTCTACTGCTGTACTGTCCAGCATACTGACGATACTGAGCAGACTACCCAGAATGCTCCGGGCTTTTTCGTCGCTGTGTGTGCAGCGGTGGGTCAGGTAGTAAATATCCGTAGCGGACTTGGCAGTAATGCACCCGGTAAACTGCTCCCCGGCGGCGGCACGGAAAATTTGGAGTGCGGCAGGCGCAAACGGTTCTCTTTTTTGCAGAAAGTCGATGACGACACAGGTATCTAAGATTGCTTTCATAAGGAATTCAACTGCTCCTCCCGTGCTTCCTCCAGGGTCATGGAGTCCGGGACGCTGCCAAACAATGTGTCAACGATGTCCACACGATCCTGATATGGAGAAACCAACTTGGCGATGGTTTTTCCGTTGCGGGTGATATAAATGTCCTGGGTGGCTGCCAGCAGAAGATACTTTCCGAGGTTCAGCTTTAGCTCTGTTGCGGTAATGGACATAGGTCAAACCTCCTTTCGATGTAATCTCATTATACACAAATCGAACGAAAATATCAATAGTAATCGAACGATTTTTTATGATAGCCCAATCATTTCCCGCACGACCCTGTCTGCCATTTTCACGGCCCCTACGAAGATCCGCATATTGAAGATTAGCGCTCCGATATAGCTCCACACCATCGTAGCTGCTGCTTCCGCATCCACCACAGGGGGCGAGGATGCAAAGGCGGAGAAAATCACGCAGGCCAGCACAGTGACCGCCCTTTCCAGGCAGACAGAAGCGTAGCTTTTGAGAAAGCTCTTGCCGATTTAATCAGAGCTTCCCTGGCTAGGGTTTATTATTGTATCTCACGCTTTTTATAAAAAGCGATGGCCATACGCCAGGAAAGCGCATATCCTCCGACTCCAACGGCAGCAAGTATTGCCAACACCAGGTTGGGTTTAATTTCTATCCCAAGCTGCCCCCTGAAGAAACCGGATGCCAAAACACTTGCACCGCATACAAAACCGATCATCACATAGTAAGCAGTCCTTCCTTTTTCCACGCCCAGTTTGAATATAAACGGGAGCGATATGGAGGGCGCAAGCATTGATACGACCAGCATCAACAGCATCAGGACGGCAAGCTTTCCAAAGGCAAAACACCCAGTAATCATCATTTTTGTTACTTGTGCAATTCCCGTAAGGAGCAGCACCGTTAGTTGAACAAGTATTCCGATCAAGTATTTTTCAGAAACGATTTGTTCCTTTGTATAGGGCATTGTCCCGCTGTAGCGCATCCACCCGCTACGTTCATCATATCCAAGCAGGGTAACAGGGATCATACCACACAACATACAGAGATAGAATGTAAAAAACAAATTCTCACCATTTGCAAGGGATAACCCAATAAAAACAGCGGTAATGAGAATGTATGCTCTGCAATACTTCTGCATCATATACCAATCTTTCAATAGAAGTCCCTTCATGTTATTTCGCCTCCTTCACCATAAATACAAACAGTTCTTCGATGCTGATTGGGCTGATACGAATATCGGAAGGAACAGCATTTCTCAGCACCATTGCTTCCACGCCGTAAGCATTTTCTTTTTTATACTTAACGGAATTGAATGGAATCGTCTGAAATTCATCAATGGAACAATGAACAAGACCATATTCTTCCAGTAATAAATCTTTTTCTTCACACAGCAAAAGCTTTCCTTTATGCAAAAATACGATATAATCGCAAAGCTTTTCCAAATCAGTAACAATGTGAGAAGACATGAGAATAGAGTGGCTTTCATCTCTTGTGAACTCGTTAAACATCTCAACAACTTCATCACGAACCACTGGGTCAAGCCCTGATGTCGCTTCATCCAGAATCAGTAGCTTGCTGTTATGAGACATCGCAATGGCAATTCCCAGCTTCATCTTCATTCCACGAGAGAATTCTTTGAACTGCTTTTCGTCCGGCAGCGCAAGTTTCTGCACCAGTCGGGAGAATTCTTCATCGTTCCAATTTTGAAAGGTATGCTTCATTACCTTTCCGACCTGAGCAACGGTTAAACATTCAGGGATACCCACCTCGTCCAGCACAACGCCGATATCCTCTTTTGTAAGTTTCATATTGTCCCCGTTGTCCTTTCCGAGGATGGTAACACTGCCACTGTCTTTGTGAATCATATCAAGAATGAGCTTTATGGTGGTGCTTTTGCCGGCACCATTCTCGCCAACAAGCCCCATAATACACCCGCTCGGCAGTGTCAGATTGAAATTGTCCAGCGTAAAGCCGGGGTATGATTTCGTAAGGTTCCTGATTTCAAGTGCGTTCATGATTGTTCCTCCAGGCTGAAATTGACCATTTCTATAATTTCCTGTTTGCTTAGATTGCAGGAAACAGCGAGTTTGACAATCTCATCAATATATTCTTCAATCTTTTTCAGATTTTCTTCTCGCAGCAGTTCTATGTTTTTAGGAGCCACATAGCACCCTTTCGCAGGCAACGTGTAAATAAAGCCTTCCCTTTCCAGTTCTTCATATGCACGCTTTGTCGTAATAAAGCTTATACGAAGATCTTTCGCAAGGCCTCGTATCGACGGCAGCAATTCGTCCTGCTTTAGTGCGCCGCTGATAATCTGACTTTTGATCTGAGAATAGATCTGCTCGTAAATCGGTGTTCCACTTTTATTGTCAATCAAAATATTCACGCCATCACCTCTGTTAATTCTGTATATCACTATTATATACAGTTAAAACAGCGTTGTCAATAGCGTTTATAAAAAAGTTTCACCGATATGATGAGATCACTTTTTTACGCACTTCGATGATACTCTCAGCTTCATGACTTCTTGAATACTTGCCGAAAAAGTCCGGGCAGAAAACTGTTCGGACGTTTCTCATATAGTCCAAAGCTGCGGTAGAATTGTTCACAGGTTTTATGGTATAATCTGAATACGAAAATTGAGCAACAAATCGGAATTTGAATTTCCTCAAATTATGACCTCTTAACAGAGTTTATAGGTTATCAATAAAATCCTCCAAAAGCCTTGCAAATAAAGGATTTTTCGCAGTGTGCTCGCCTTATCCCTTTATACGATTTCACTATTGTTTATGCTTCCCTCGTGACCTCATAAGGGAAAAATCAAGGGAAAGAAAAACTCGCAACACAATATAACAAAATGTGGTAATCAGGAAACTGTGACATATGTGCGAATATAATATACTGGAGGATTTATTATATGGACAAGTACATTTTTGATGAAAGCAACGGCTTGTGGTATGAAATGCAGGGAGATTATTATATCCCTTGCCTGATACTTTCCGAAGAAGAAACACAGCCTATCGGCTTATGGGGACAACGCCACAAGCAGTACCTAAAGGAGCATAGGCACATTGTTTACACCACAATGCTGATGGATGGAACACTTAACCGCTATCTTGCAGATATTAACCAACAGGCGGAGCAAATGTTCCATAGATTGATTGAGGAGATGGCTCAAAAGCAGGGTGTGACAGAACAGTTAAAAGCGGAACAGTCAATGGAATGGATAGGATTGATGAACAACATACAAGTTTGTGCAAAAGAGATTGTGAACAATGAGATAATTTTTGTATAATTAGATAAAGGCGGCAGGGATAATCTCTGCCGCCTTTTATTTCAAAAATTTCTTGACAACTACATCGAACCTCGATATAGTATACATAGAGATTCGATATATCGAAGTGGAATAGTGAGGATGTCTATGAATAGTAAAATAAAAAGGATTTATGTACCTATGACAGAAAGCGGTTTTTACATTTTGTTCTGTCTCCAACAACCTCAGCATGGCTACGGAATTAGTCAACAGGTCAGGCAAATGACAGGTGGAGAGTTAATCATTAGTGCAGGAACAATGTATGGAACGCTTTCTAAAATGGAAAAAGATGGCTTAATTGATTTTGAGAGTGAAGAGGAAAAAAGAAAGCTTTATCGAATTACCGAACTTGGAAAAGAAATCTTACATCTTGAAATTAAACGTATAGAGCGATTGTATAAGAATAGCAAAGGAGAGGAAATAAATGAATAACAAAAAAACTGTAATACGCTTTTTTACCATTGCAGATTATGAAGATGAAGAAATTTGGTTGCATAATCAGCATATGAATGGTTGGAAACTGGTAAAAATGATTCCCCCTTGTTTCTATATTTTTGAAAAGTGTACGCCAGCGGAAGTAGCGTACCGACTGGATTATAAAAATAATTCGGAAACCAGTAACTATTTCCAAATTTTTAGGGATTACGGTTGGGAATATATTGGCCGTTGTGTTGGATGGCTGTATTTTCGTAAACCGTCAACAGAGATGGATTCCGAGCGAGATGGTGAAATATTTTCCGATAATGAATCAAGAATAGAAATGATCGACCATGTGGTAAAAACTCGTTTACTTCCAATTTTAATAATCTTTCTATGCTGCGTTCTTCCTAATTTTATAAGAAGCATAGAAACCAATGACCCACTTACAACCGTGTTCACCGTGTTTTTTGCAATCATGACCCTGCTATATAGTTATCTGATTGTTTATTGTGGTTTGAAATTGCGAAAATTAAGGAAAAAATATAGAAATGATTAAATATATGTTTATAATTTGGGTATCAACAATAAAACTGGTGGAATTATCAAAGTTGCTCTGAAAACATAGGATATGAAGTCTCCTACAAGATTTTTCGTCTCGCAGGAGACTTTCTTATATTCTGATATATGTAATCCCGCAAGGCAAGGATACTGCCCTACGGTGTCGTTTTCGGTGTCAAAACTATCTTTCTCTGTCTTGGGACTTCTTTCGTGTTCTTTGCTGTTTGCCCTCTGCCTGTAACTGCCTGAGCCTGTCTCGGACACTTTCTTTTTCGGGCGGTCTATTGGGCTTTTCTTTCTCCTTAACCTGCTGTTCCCACTTGGAAAGGTCACGGTTGTACTGCTCTTCAACACCCTCCATTTTTCGGAAGGTATGGAATTACCTATCGAAGATATGAAACGATTTCTTGACGGAATTCTACATATCTACCATGAAGGTCGTACAGCTGTAAAGGTGGGCGATCTCTTCGGGATAGTGACGGAAGCTGAAAAAAGGCTATCCGAAAAGAATAATTCCGTGGCACCTTGACAATTAAAAATGCCGATTGAAACCAATCAGCAGAAGTGACACTATACTTCTTTCCGCCTTGCTTTCATCCATTTTGCGATAGCACATAAAAGAAAAAGCCCTGAAACCTCACGATTTCAGGACTTGGTGGAGATAAGCGGGATCGAACCGCTGACCTCTTGAATGCCATTGGGGCGCTCTCCCAAGCAATACGGAAACGCACCCCAATATTTTGAAAGTTAGGGTGCAGCCGGGTGCTTGGAAGTGGAAAATGTTCACGATTCTCACCTACCGCAAGAAGATTCACAGCTGCCGTTGTGATACTTCCGGTTTACAATGGCTCACAGCTTGAATTTATCTATAGAAATGTCGATAAACCCGATTGGCTCATCTTGAAGGAACATTATCATATAGATAGGAAAATATGTCAGCTTTCCATTCACCTTTATGTTGTCGTTGGTAAAGACATACTCTTGTTTTGACATTTTTCCAAGAGAACAAAGTCACTGTATTGACACTTTTTCCGAACGTCTTGGATTCCTTTGAGCCGGACATAAGCGGAATTGATCGATGATTGAGAGAGGAAGTCCGGGCAGAAAGCTGTTCGGGATTTTCTCATATATTCCAAAGCTGCGGTAGAACTGTTGTAAGCGTCAAACCTCCCTACATCTTGCCTACCATACCATCTCCGTGAGATAATATTTCAAACTCCAAATGTCTCCCTCAGTCTGCATAGGAGACATTTGGCATATAGGGAGATGGTCAAAATGGAACAAAGTCTACAAGCACTGTCCAAGCAGGAACGGCTGGAGCAGTGGAGTGGAAAAATTGCGGCCTGCCGTGGCAGTGGGATAACGGTTCGGGCGTGGTGTCAGGAACGTGGCATTTCGGAAAAAACGTATTACTACTGGCAGCGGCGGCTGTTTCAGGAATTAATACGCACACAGGCGCAGGGCAGCGGGTTTGTGGATATAACGCCAGCCAACGTAGGAGGCTCTGGCCAAATCGCCGCAAAGGTCCATATCTTAGGTTCGGAGATTGAAATATACAACGGAGCGGACGCAGCGACATTGGAAGCGGTGTTCCGGGGATTGCGGTCATGCTGAGTGATTTTACAGGAGCTGACAAGGTCTACCTCGCCTGCGGCTATACGGATCTTCGGCTTGGGATCGACGGACTGGCTGCGCTGGTCAAGCAGCGATTTTCATTGGATCCTTTGGAGAACTGCCTGTTTCTTTTCTGCGGAAGAAGGCGGGACCGAATCAAGGCCCTATATTGGGAGGGAAACGGCTTTCTTCTCCTCCACAAGCGTTTGGAATCGGGCATCTTCCAGTGGCCGCGGAAAGAAAGCGAAGCCAAAGCCCTCACCATGCAGCAATACCGCTGGCTGATGGAGGGACTCAGCATTGACCAGCCAAAGGCGCATAGGCAGATAAGTGGATTGAAAATTGTATAAAACGGATCATTTTTCTGTACTTTTCTACATTTATATGGTATAATCATTCCATGAAAAAGACAGATTCTTTCCAGACAAGCACCCCGGAAACCGTTACTATTTCCCGGGCGGAATATGAGGAACTTCAAGCTCAGAGCAGACGTGTTTCTGAGCTTGAGGGGCGTATGAACGTACTCATGGAGGCACTGCGCCTTGCGCAGCGCAAGCGTTTCGGTGCGTCTTCTGAAAAGAGCGAGGACACACTCTCCGAGCAGCTGAGCTTTCTGTTTAACGAAGCGGAAGTGTTTGCGGAAGAACAGCGGAACAAGGAAGATGTGACCGTTGTAGCTGCCCATAAGCGTCACAAAAAGCATGAATACACGTTGGACAAAATCCCAGAAGATGTTCCGGTAGAACAAGTTGAGCACCGGCTGGAAGGACAAGAACTGGTCTGCCCCCAATGCGGTGGAGAGCTGACGGAGATTGGAAAAGAAGTTATCAACAAGATGAAAATCATTCCCGCACGGGTGGTTGTGGAACAGCATATCTACTACAGCTATGCCTGCCAGCACTGTAACAAGGAGAATATTACAACACCTGTGGTACGTGCGCCCAGAGAGAATCGTTTCCTGCCTGGCAGTTTTGCTACGCCAGAGGCCGTTGCCCATATTATGACACAAAAATTTGTCATGGGTATACCCATCTACCGTCAGGAACAAGAGCTGGATCGCCGTGGTATTCAGTTAAGCCGACAGACCATGTCTAACTGGATTCTAAAAGCGGTAGAAGACTACTTAAAGCCGGTATATGACCGACTGCACCGGGAACTGCTTGTCCGAGAAGTACTCCATGCGGATGAAACGACGCTCCAAGTCCTCCACGAGCCTGGAAGAGCACCTCAGAGCGACAGCTATATGTGGCTCTACCGCACCAGCGGGGATACGCAAAAGCCCATTGTGCTGTACGAATACCAGCCGGGGCGGGGTGGAAAACATCCAAAGGAATTTCTGAATAGCTTCCATGGATACCTCCATACAGACGGCTATGCCGGGTATCATAATCTTCCGGAGGAGATAACCGTGGTTGGCTGCTGGGCTCATGCCCGTAGGAAATTTGACGAGGCGGTAAAATCTCTTCCAAAGGGAAAAGCCAAAGGAAGCTCCGCATCCCAAGGATTGGCGTACTGCAGTGTGCTGTTTGAAATAGAGCAGAGTCTGGAAGGGACAGCACCGGAAGAACGTTATAAGCAGCGGCTGAAGCAGGCAAAACCTGTTTTAGACGCTTTGTGGTCGTGGGCAAGTATCCGGAACGCCGCACCGAAATCTGCGCTGGGCAAAGCACTGACTTATCTGAAAGAGCAATGGCCTTACCTGACGAATTATCTGAAAGACGGCAGGCTGGAGATATCCAATAACCGGGCGGAACGGAGTATCAAGCCCTTTGTCATCGACCTGAAAAATTTCCTGTTTGCCAATACCCCAAAAGGTGCTGCCGGAAGCGCAGTTATGTTCAGCCTTATACGCACCGCTATGGAATATGGATTGGATCCCTACGAGTATCTTTCTCACACCCTCCGCATGGCAGCTAGGATGGATTTGACAAAACCTGAAAATGTTGCCGCATTGCTGCCAGAGAACGCTCCGTTGGAATGCAGAATTTCTGCTCCAAAATAAAGAAAGGGATGAATATGATGTTGGATCTGAAAAACATGACAGACGAAGAATTCAGTATTCTAGTCACCCCCTCCGCTCCGCAGGCCGCCATGTATGTAAAAATAGAGGAAATAGGGATTGTACTGCTCAGCAGTAAAGTGGCAGAAAAAATGGCAAAGATGCCCGTCCAGATTCGATTCAACAAGGATTGTACCGCGATCCAGATTTGCGCAGCAGGAAGTGGGGACAGCGTGACATTTCCAAAGAGCGGCAGAAAAACAGTTCCCAATGCCGCAAAAATCCTCAGAGAGAACAGAATTCAATTTCCAGCAATTTTTAACGGCGAGATTTGTGGCGAAAATGTAAAATGGAGAGGAGCACTTCAGGTAAACCCTACTGGCAAGCCCTCGCAAACTATCCGAAGCACAAGGAAGAAATAGATGCGCTTCCAAGAGAATGTGATATCATTTTCGCCCTGTATCCGTACGAAAATGGTAAATACCTGATGGAGGAAGATGATTTCTTTATGGGGATTGTCGTCCATTGCGCAGAAGCAAAGCTTGCAACCGGAGGAACTTTCCTGGAACGGGTCCGCAGAGCAATTGAAGCTGACCTTTATAAGCAGAAACAAGAAATGCGCAAGCTCTACAATCCGTATTGCAATCTATACTTGGATAAGTGCTATGGCGAGAGTAAGCGCCCTGCCGTAGATTGGATGGATTTCAGTAAATACAAAGAATAGCAGAACGGCAGGCTCACTGGGTGGGCCTGCCGTAAGCATTTACCGAAACGAGTATTTTGGTGGGGTTCGAGTCCCCTCGACTTAACCGAAATATGTAGATGGCCAAAAGATAAGTGCATTTCCGTTCATAAACGCAGTTCCAGACCCGTTATTAATTGACTGGAAGTAAATGGCGTAGTAATTGCCTTGATTCAGGTTTGAAAAATAAGCATTCTCTGATACCGCATCTGTAAAGGAATAATCGATATAGCTTTCTGCACCCGTAGACATGTTATAAATGCCGACTCTGAGATTGCCTGGGCCGCCGTGCGTTGTAAAGACGGTAAAACTTAAATGAAGTTCATTTCTCTCATCCGGAGAAAAGTACGAATTTGTGTACAGCTTGCTATAAGCAATAGTAACCATTCGAGCATTATAATTTTGAATACTGAGATCACAAAAAGAAGTTGGTAAAGACGTTGATCTGGCATTTCCGTCCAGTATATCAATCTCCGCTTCTGGGATTCCAGCGAGGACATCCCCGTTTTCTCTGGGGGTTGACGTGAACGAAATTCCCTCTGCCAAATGAAAACTTCAATTGATGATGGGGGGTGTTCCTGCGGCAGAGGCAGTCATAGTACACCCAAAAATCATACAGAGAACCACAGCTATTGCCACAAATCTGTTAAGTTTCATTTCATTACCTCCTAAAATTTTGATTGAAGACTGGGCCAATTCAACTTACGAGCAACCGACAGATGTGCTCCAGGTCCCCAAACAGGTGCTACCATTTTACAGCTTGAACGCTGCCGCAACACCAGCTTCGGTTTTGACTTTGGGAATCGGTCCCAGGCAAGCTTTTGACCACAGCAGCCGCAGAATGCCATGTATTCTCTTTCCTCACTTATTTTGCAGCGTGGACATACCGGATAGCTGACGAATTGACTGCCTTTCCGGTATGTCCGGTACTGGGTGACCTGGCGGGGAATTCGGTAGGATACCGCATCCAACAGCTCCATCCGCCGTCTTGATTTCCTCGACGATGACTTTTTAGCCATACACTGTTGCATTTCTTCACCTTCATCCACGTTTGCTGTCAAACCGGGACGGATAGGAACGGATTTTCTTTGCTACATATCGGACATTTTTCCAATGCTCAATAAAATCGCTTCCAAACACATGCCACAGATCACAGGATAATATAGCATTGGGAGCTTCAGATAATATGCCACAGCGACTGTTGCGTCACAAATGAGCAGCAGCCACAGGCAGATTTTTCGGTATCTGCGCTTTTCTTCAGCATCCAGAGGCCTTTCTCTGCTGTCCAGGGGAGTGAACAGCAAAAGGCATAGATTGCCGAAAAAAAGCAGCGGCAGGGCTTTCCCATTTGAGGCTTCCAGCGTTTTGATAGCAGCTACAGCAATTCCCATCGCCAATGTGGTCCAGCCAGTGCAGGATGTTTCCGTTTTGGCATGTACCCCTCCCGCATAGCTTCGCAGAAGAATGAACACAATATAGAAAATAACACTTTCCCACGGGATTCTCAGGAAGAAGCCAAAAGCAATGGTCACCAGGAAAAAGTAAAAACGTGTAATCAGCAAGAAAAAACCATAAATGTATAGTTCCCTATCCCCCTCCTCTACGACGGACACCGCAATCAGTTTCCGCACAATGCGTTCTGCAAGCTTGGTTGCCATTACTTGCTGTTCTTGAAGCGCTTTAGTGCAGCGGGTGCTTTTGGCTGGTAGATACCCATGCAGGTTGTCCGGTTTGCATCTCGGCGCAGTGCATGCTCCGCAGCCTTTTTAGCAACGGTTGCAATCAGGCTTTTTTTGCTCTTCATAGCGTTCACCTCCTTCTGGCGACAAAATAACATGTCTTTTGCAGCTTTTCAATAGCTCAATCAAAAGTGCGGATTATACGCGCAAAACTGCAAGGATTCATATTATTAGTTGTAGATATCTATAAAATCATCACAAACTAATTGTTTTACAGATATGTTCTATTGCAGTTTGTTCTCGTTTCCTGAAAAACATGGTATTTTATCCAAGGTGATCAATATGGATGTTGATAAAAAGCTAATTGGAAAGCGTATTCGGCACCGACGTGAAGTCGCAGGCCTTTCCCAGGAGCAGCTGGCTGAAAAGTTAGCACTTTCCACCAACCACATTTCCAGTATGGAGTGTGGGAAAAGTCTGCTCACAACAAAACGACTGTTGGATTTATGCGATATACTTGGCGGCACACCAAACTACTACCTGCTGGGCGAAATTGGGCCAGAGGCGGACAGGATAACCACCCTTATTCAGAAGCTGTCCCCCAGAGAGCAGAAAACTCTATGCCACCTTTTAGCAACGTATCTCCTAGAATAACCCTCCCTGATACTTTTTTGCAAAAATGCAAGGAATCTGTGCAAAAATGCTGGTTTTTCTATTCTTCGCGGATTTGACGTTGACCTTCAATAATGATAAAATAGGCTTACGATGTTTTGTCGCATCGTAAGCCTATTTTTATGAGGTATCTAAATGAAAATTTTGATTTGCGATGATGAACAGGCCTATCTGAACACACTTAGAATTCACATTGAAGAATATATGAAAAATCACCATATTCCCTGCGCCATCACTGCGGTGGTAGACCCGCTTCAAATTGCCCAGGATGACACCGTATTTGATCTTGCGTTTCTGGATATTCAAATGCCAGGAGTGGATGGTATCACGTTGGCAAAGGAGCTACGGCAGCGCAATCCCAAGCTGGCGCTGTTCTTTGTAACCAACTATGATTGCTATCAGGATGATGCCATGGACCTCCGGGCGTTTCGCTTTTTTGAAAAGCCCTTTAACGCTAATCGGCTGTATGCCGGCCTTGACAAAGCTATGGAATACATCGACGGGGCCTATGTGGATCTGTTCCTTTCTGAAAATGGGGCTATGCAGCGGGTGATTGCGGACGGTATTCTCTATGTGACTCGAGACGGCAGACGAGCGAGTGTCGTCACATTGGGGAAAGTGTATTCCACAGCTGACAAATATGATGATCTCTGTGAGAAACTGCCGCAGCTATTCTTCTACCCTGTCCATAAATCTTTTTTCGTCAATCTCCACTATGTAGACCGCTACACCTACACAGAACTGCTTCTTTCTGATGGAACCAAAATTCCTATTGCGCCGAGGAGACAATCCGCTTTTCACAAATTCTGGTTTGAATACTTGCGGAGGAAATGATATGCTGAATCCCTTATTTTCCCTCTCTGTGTATTTAATTGAAATGATAATCTCCTATATTTTCTTCTCCTCTCTAGGGAAAAGAAGGATGGATACTCTAAAAACAATTATAATGGGCACCCTTCTCTTTACCTTTGGCTCTACAGTAAATGTGCTGTTCAAGAATAATGGCCCAATCAATGCGCTTATAACATTAATAGTTAATATTGTTTTTGACTGTTTCTGTTTTGACAGCACATTATTCAAAAGCTTTTTCTACGCCTTTATTCTCGACATTCTAAATATAGCTCTTGAAGTTGCCGTTATTACCCTTAGTTCCTTTGTCATTCGTGATAACTTTTCTAGCTATAACAACAACTTCCTACTTCTTGTTTTCCAGACCATTACAATCAAAACTCTGTATTTTCTTATTATTCTTGTCCTTGTTAAAATGATTCGCCCAGGGGACACACAAGATTCGATCCCACTGGATTTCCTTGTGTTTCCAGTGTTGACCACCGTGTGCCAAGCAATATTCTGGTATATTTGTGCGCAGCTGGACACATTTTACGAAATACAGTTTCTCCTGTCTATTTCCAGCGGTTGTCTCTTTATTGAGACTGTTCTCCTTTTCTTTACCTATTCTCACCAAGTAAAAAAGGAACGTCAGACAATGCAAATCCAGAGCGAACTGAATAGGCTTCAAACGGAGCAGTCATACTATCAAATTCTGGATCAGCAAAATCAGCAGTTAATGATTTACGCACATGATGCAAAGAAGCACCTCGCTGCAATTCAGGCCCTGAATGAAGATCCGGCAATCGGAAGCTATGTAACAAAACTGTCTGAACAGCTAAAGGACTACTCCAAAAGCCACAGCAGCGGAAATAAACTCTTGGATGTTATGCTGCACAAGTATGATATTGACTGTAAGATGCGGGGGATCACCTTTGAATACGACGTCAAGGTTTGCAATCTTTCTCAATTGGAGGATATTGATCTGGTTGCAATCCTTGGTAACCTGCTGGACAATGCGGTCACCGCTTCCGAACAGTCGTCTGAAAAATGCATTTCTCTGACAACTGTATACCGCAACCGTTACAGCGTCATCATCGTCAGTAACAGCTGCGATACTCCCCCAAAACAATCTGGACACCGCCTGATCTCCACAAAATCCGGAGCCGGTTTCCACGGCTTTGGCATGAAAAGCGTTGCTAAGTCCATTAAAAATACGACGGCGATTATGAATGGGATTATGATGCGGAGAGGCAATTGTTTACTGTTACCGTAATGGTTTCTACGCATTTATAAATAAATACGCCAAAATTTATGAAAGAATATTGGTACCATCGGTGATTAAGTGCTACAACAACATTAGGTGATTTGCCTTTCCCATGTATATTTCATCTAACAACGACCAGCGACCATTGAGGATTTTCATGCCTTTTGGTGGGAAACTACTGAAAAATAAACGTTGGGTAAGGCTGGCTTCTATGATGCCATGAAAGCATATTGAGCAATCTGGGTGGAGTCCTTCCAGTCAAAAAAGACCGTCCGGCATTATCTTCACGGATTACGTTTGACGTTATTTTTTATCAAGGGGAAATGATAATCTGACCGGCGAGAGTACTGCCGATGCCATCGTGGAAAATTCGTACATGCAGCACTTTCTGAGATAGACAGCACTTCTGGCAGGACTATTATTTGCCCTCTCTATGATGGTGCACTTTCGCAAGCGTTTTCTGGTAGAAGAAGTAGGTAAAATTAACGAGTACATTTTGCACCGGGGTATGGCGGGAATAACATCGTAATGTTGACGGTAATTGAAAATGTTGAAACCGAGGCAGACCAGATCCTCGTAGTCATTAACGCCGCTCAAACTCTGGGAAATTGGCTTTTGCTTTTTTAGGAATAAGGTTTGAGGTGTAATTTGCATCTACAAGGGTGTAAATTGCATTTTCAGTAGAGACTAGTTCGTCAATAATTCATATAGGTTAAAAGAAAAAATATTGTCATATGTTTTGCTTTTTGAAGTATATGACAAGAAAGATTTCCCACATACAACAGTTGAAAAAATCGCATCTGTCCCAAGGCCAAGTATCCATTAATGCAAGAAGCCCTAGTATTAATGAAATAACAATGAATCCTGATTCACCCTATTTAATTGGTGTGTTTCCACGAAAAAAGAAAGAGAGTGTGCTTGTATGGCAGAGATTCGGAGAACGAAGTATATTCTACATGTGTCTGATTTCCATCTTTCGTTGGAAAATGAGGACTTTGCACGGGAATGCCTTAAATTTCTGTGCGACTCCATAGATGATAAAAATATTACGATTGACTATTTGATCCACACAGGGGATATTATCGATGCACGTAGATCATATTCTACTGCGATAGGTGATTTGGAAAGAGAAGACTCATCATTAGGATGGATTCGCCAGAAATATTTATCAGATGATGGCCTTGATGAAAATGAATTTATAAAAGATCCCAGGTTGACAGCAGACATTTTGCAGAGAATGAACAATCATATCTTCGAAAATGCAGAAAATACGTTCACGAACATTGCGGGGACTGTAAAGGAATTTCTGGCGAATATTCGTGTGAGAAAAAGATATACTTATTTTTGCGTTGGAAATCATGACACAATACGACCAATTTTAACAGAAAGTACAGATATATGTAATAGATTAGAACAAGACGATGGGGATGCGCATGAATACCATAAAACCCTTTTAATGTTTGAAAAAAAGCACAAACTATTTGATGCATATACAGTTTTTCTACATGAATTAGGGGTTTGGAATGATAAATTGACCGAGACCTGGGATCAAACACCGGATCTTAATCTTGTAATACTCAATACAAATCATCAGAATCCAGCAAGAAGCAAACAGGAGTATCACTGCGTAGACTGTCAAAGCGCAACGAAGGCTCTCAATCATTTTGGTACAGATCGAGATGACAAGCGTCTTAACGTTGTAATTTCGCACAAACCGATTTATGAAATCTGCGAAGCAGTGCGAATGGCGTTTGATAGCTATCACAAAACAGAATTTATGACGGCAATGCAGCGCTTCTTAGGTGAAAATGGTATATATGTTTGTGGTGATAAGCATACTCGCAGCGTGTCTGATATGACGTTCCATAATGTTCGCCATATTATTGGCGGTGCTCCTTTGCGACCCAAAGGTGGCCAGAGGGTTTTCCAAGTAGAATATAACTTAATTGAATTAACTGAGGGGAAGATCGGGAATACCCAAAAAATACATATATCTTATGATCAGATTTCTAAGAAATGGTCTTGTACCTTTCGACCCGAAGATAGCGTTGTTGAAACACTTTATGAGTTGAGCAAATGCTCTATTATACCGCAATGCCTGTCTGTGCTTTTACTTGATAAAAAAGCAAATTCGTGGTTTGATATTAGCCGTATCTTTTTTATCGATATGCACAATCCGGCGAAGTGGACCGGGTTAGAAAAAAAGTTAGACACGCTTTCTCATATCATCTGCAAATATTGGAAAATGTCCCCCGATACTGCTGCGGGCAGAAATCCATTGATGGAATGGGACAAAAGAAAAAATGAGATGTCAATCTTTCACAATACCCGTGATTATCTGATTGAAAAAATGAGAAGCCCTTTCACAAACGACCAGAACAACATCCTTAATATACGGGGAGAGTACAGTGCAGGTAAAAGCACATTCCTTGGAATTTTATATATTTATTTACTATTTCAGTATAGCGTAGGAAATATTGATTTCATTCCGGCATATTTTAACTTAGAAAATATGGAAATATTAGAAAAGATCACAGAAAGTACAGATATGCCATATAACAGAGTTGCGGCGAAAGCGTTTGCGCAATTTGTTAGGAAGGTACAAGCAATTTCTGAGAAATCACATCAAGCCGTTTGCTATATAATTGACGGACTGGATGAGCAAGATGTTTGGAGCTACAGCAGTGAAGACAGTATCGGGAGAGGTATTTTGGATATTATTAATACGGCTCCAAACTCCAAGAACATAATGTCTTTCAGTCAACACCACTTGCCGCTTTTTAAAAATACTATGCCGGAGCGTAAATACAACGATTATAGCGATGTTATGTATTTCAATAATGTGCACACCATTTCTGCTGAATGTGGTAGTGAACGTTTTACTCAGTTTATAACGGCATTTTATTCCTTAAAGGAGGAGCAGAATCGTTCGGGAATACAGAACGTAGGAACAGCCCCCGAAGATGTGGACCCAAATAGAGTTAACAATATCTGTGAGCTGATTCACAAATTTAGAAGGCTATCAGTCAATCAAAATTTCTTGTATAAGTTTGGCGGTTATTTTGATGAAAAACTGGATTCGGTTGATTCACCGGAAGTGATAACTGTTGATAGCGTATACCGAAATTACATTGACCTACTTCATAAAATGTGTATGGATACGCTCGGATATGGATATGTACATTATGCACCAGCTATGGCGTATTTATTTTCTTATAAGGGATTCACTTATGAGCGTTTTAGAAAAATTCCTCTAAATAGTGAAGACCATTGGTATAATGAAATTGCAAAATACTCTGGCTCAGTATATGATGCGTTTATTTTTATAAAGAAGAACCAAGATATTCGAGAGTATTTAATTGCGATGCACTATAATCGAGAACTTCGATACTACGCAGAAAATCCTGAAATTCCCATATCTGAATCTTCAATTCTGAACGAGTTTATTCCTAGGAACGTTGCAAGTCTGTCACGAAGAATGTGGAAGAACGACCCTAACAAATTTGTGATCGTGTGTGTAGAGCTCTTAGAAAAAAGGAGAGATCTTGGACAAAAGCCCCTCTGTAATTGTGCTCTTTCTATGCTAATGTATACTTTGGCGCATCAAGAAAAGATGTATGCTCCCAGCAATACAAAGCTGGGAAAAATCATCTCCTCTTATGAGACTTCTTCAGGGAGAATTAGCGATACTCCTAATGGCGGTTTTTCCTATACTGCAAAGAAATCTGATATTTTGCAGCTTTTTTTGGAATATAGTTTTCATCGTACATATAGGCTGTATAAAGCAGAATTGGAAGGCAACTCCGAGAAACTGGCACTAACTTTGAGTGAAGATACAGACTTTGCTCTTTATAATCGACAGTACCTCCTCCTGTATTATGGGGATATTACGATTAGTGGAGAAAACCGAAAAGCAGCGCTTGTTCCGGGACTGGATATTTGTCAAAAGGGGTTCGACTTTCATAATACATTCAATTTTCTCAGTGAAAAGCTGAATTATGCTGAAAAGGAAGCGTATGCATTGAGAGCGTATGACTTGTTTTCATTGTGCAATTTAATTGAGAGCAGATTAAATACACACTTAAGTTATCCGCAAAGTAATGGAACTTTTTTTAGCGGGAAAAAGAATATTAATACACAAATCGGTGTGCTCGGTAATGCTATTCGCTATATCAACGAATATCCGGAGTCGGAGCATTCTGTTAACAACATCTTTAGGAACATCCTCTACGATTATAAAAAACAATTCGAGAGGGCAATAGAAGAGCGACTGAAAAACTAAGTGATGTATTTCCTTGGGACCGTATAGCTGGCGCAACCTAGACTATTTTGTATACTGTTGAGATGTCGTTTGCAACACAGCGAGCTAACCCAATAGATTGTGCCCGATGACAAAACAGCAGAATTAAATGACAAGAATGTTTATATGGAAAAATACCACTATCAGATTGACAAAGAGTATAGCTGACAGAAAATGTATGAAAAGGAAGAATTGTAATGGCAGAGATAGCGACAGTATCCAATTTTATTGATTTCATTCGAGAAATTCAGGAGTCAATGCATTCTCCCCTGGCATTTCTAAAGGATGCCGAGCAGATAATGAACGTGAAGATTTCTGATATAAGTCCTGCTACTATTGAGCGCGGAAAAGAGTATGTTGCAGCACTTCTCAGCGAGGAAAGGCATGATAAACCTAAAAATCAGGAACATAGGAGATTTTACCGTGGGCACTATTCAACACACTATGATTTAGTGCCCAGTGCTTTTCGCGGACACAACTGGGGTAGGGAAGATTATTACTATCATGAAATTGCGGTTCGAAGTCCTGAGTTTTTCCAAGGAAAAACTCACCTGGACAGGCTTGTTACTATGCAACACTATGAATGTCCAACGCGATTGCTGGATATTACATCAAACCCACTGGTGGCGCTATTTTTTGCATGTATGAATTATGGATGTAAAAAATGCGATGCATCCACGGAAGGGGTTGTCTATGTATTCGATGAACCTTCTACAAATGTAGTGTATGCGGATAGTGACCGTTCGCTAATGCTTGCATGCCTGGCTAGGTTTAGTGAGGCAGATAAAATGAAAATGTATGAGCTTGCAAGTTTAAGAATAGGCGAAGGTGGGTTTGAGAAGAAAGGCGGGAACGGCGGCTATAAAGACGTTATAATAGAAAAACTATTTCATGAAATTGCTAGGGAGGTACCCGCTTTTAAACGTGAAATAAAGCCACTGGATTTGCTCAAACCACTTTTTGTACAACCCAATAGAACGAATATGAGAATCACCAAGCAGGATGGAGCGTTTATTTTATCAGGTTTATGTAAAAATGCAGCAGAGGCGCAAACAAAACTTGAACTATGCGTTCATAAAAAAATTCACGTAGTTAATCAGGACGGGATTCTACGTGAATTAGAACAACTTGGTATACATGAAGCATCGCTGTTTCCAGAGTTGGATAAAGTGGCGCATTATCTGAAGACCAGATAGGGCGGATATATGGAATGTGAGCAGGTTTGGCAGTAACAGAATGGTAAGTACTCAATAACATGCGCCTAGTGTCTCCCCTCCCCCGGTACTATGAGATAATATTTTAAAACTAGAAGAACTTAAGGTAAATTTTACATCTTTAGGGATATTATCTTGTATGGAATGGTGATATATTATTACATTGCCTGTGGCTATACGGACCTCCGTCTGGGGACTGACGGTCTGGCCGTGCATGGCGACCGAATGGAGCGCAGAAGCACCGCTACCACATCCATATCTACGCCGGACGGCAGCTTCAATTTGGCTCCACGATACCGGATTTGAAGTTCCTCCTCAACAGACGAGTCCGCTTCCAGCGGTACCAGCTCCGGTGCGGAGGCCGCTATTTGCGTGCGAAGTTTCTTCTGCCAGTAATAGAAGCTCTTTTCCGAAAGCCCATGCCGGATGCAGTACTCCTTGTTCGTCAGCCCTCTGGCCTTGCATTCCTGAATTACCGCTGCCCATTGGATTTGCCAGTATTCATCCCGAACGGCAAGGATATCTCCCATTTGCTCACCTCATTTTCTAGTTTCTCAAATAGCTGAGGCTCAGCTATTTGAGATTTGGGATATTATCTCATAGATGTGGGGGAAATGCTAGGCGGGGGATTATTGAGCACTTACAAAGCTCCCACTACTGCATATCATTACAGAATGCAAGTAACGGGAGCTTTATTTTCCATAAGTCACAACAATAAATTAGTTAAAGTCACTCTCCCAAGTATAGACGTAAAAAGACCGTAACGCAATTCCAACAAGCACTCCCAATGCAGCATACTTAAACTGTACAAGTGAGAGGTTATATGTGCTTATGACTAGGAGAAGAAGAATTGAAATGATCAAGAAGAAAAGTACAAATGCTTCCCCAAGCTGGGTTTTAAATCTATGCAACCATTTAGGAACTTTTCCCCAATCAAGCCAAGGAACAAAGCAAGGCTCGCGCAGTACCCGAACAATAAATTCGGATATAATAATCGCAATGAAAGTGTAAACTATAGCGATATAATCCATTCTGTCTCTAAGCAAGATATTAGCAAATAAAAACGAGCAAAATATAATTATAACCGATATAAAATATTTTATCACAGATTTTATAGTGTCATTTAACCGAAAATCGATATGCCCTACAGCAGCATGAATTGAGTCTAGTTTTTGCTGATTCAGTTCTAGAACAACCTGTGCAGTTTTTAACCGCTCAAGTATATCTGCGCCATTTATGAGCAAATAATAATTACTTAATATTTTGCTTTTAACGATTTCTGCTAGAAAATAACCGTTGAAAACGCACACGATCTCATTTGCGTCTATTTGTGTATAATACTTACTCCGAAATGTTTCTGTGTGCCGGATTACCTGGGATATATTTGAGTCAAGTTCTCCCACCTGGAATGAAAGTTCTTCTATGATTGCAGCTTTATTCCTGTTTGTGGAATAGTATTTTGCGGTTTCACTAAGTGCAGAGTCAATGGCTACTGCATATTCTTCCTCTAATGAAGAAGAATCAGCCCACTCTTTAATGAAGTGTTCAGGAATAGCGAAAATTGCAGCTGCTGGAACAGGCCAATTGAAAACGATGGTTGCAATTTCAAGAGCAGGTTTTGAAACATAACATATTCTTTTTAGGCCTTTTTTATCATCTGCTTCCTTTTTGCTTGCCTATTCTTTACGATATTCATAAATATGCACCTCATGTCAGTGAGACCAGCAGCCTCATCTTGATTACATACCATCCTTATTCCAAATGTATATTTAACTATCCTATTATTAAAATGCACAGAGGGCCGACATAATAGGACTTAGAGGCCGTTTAGAAAGATTTTTGGGAAGATATAAGGAGACAAACGATTCAAAAGTAAGAACCTGCCACTCACCACCTTATTATTCTATACACCAATAATCGATGATTGAAAAGGCTAAATATTGCAAAATGTGTTAATGAGGTACGGAATACAAGTTAGATTGGCGAAATTTGAAAGACGTGGTATGCTCTGCATTCAATCTGGTGTATGGTGAGTTTGGAACATATAGTCTGCCGATGACCATGTACTTTACAAAAATACCCAGTAGCTCATTTGAACTACTGGGTAAAAGCATTGAATGGCGGTGCTGTTATACTGCTGGCATCCCATATCCCAAAATCACGCTGCTTCCAAGAGAATACTGTTTTTGTTTGCACATATCCCTGGAATTGCCCTCTACGGTATAGACCATTCCATTCTCCACCTTTTCCACAATGCCCACATGGTCTGGCACACCGTCCTGGGTGGCCCAATCGAAGAAAATGAGCATCCCCGGCGCAGGCTCTGCAGAGCCGTCCAGCCAGAGGCCGCGCTGCTGGAACCATTGCATTCCGAAGACGCAGCCGGAGAATTTGGGGTAGGCTCCGCTGTCCAGGTAGCCGCATTGGTCGGCGCACCAGGTGACGAAGCAGGCGCACCATTCCACATGGTTGGAAAAGCCGTACCAGCTCCAATAGGGCTCGCCGCCCACGTTGCCCACCTGGGACAGAGCCACATCCACAATAACATCCCCGCCCTCCGGGGTGTAGAACACCTTGCCGATGGGGTAGTACCGCAGAACATGGTGGACATACTGCTTGTCACCGTAGCTGTTCCAGCCCATCTGTTCTGCCATTTTTAAGGAGAACTCAATGGCGTTTACACGGGAATACTCGCCGTATTTTTGCAAGGCCCAGGTAATGTAGCCGCTGCCAAAGTTATAGCCTTGGAGGGCCAGCTGAATATGATCCAGGTCAATGGGACTTTCGACTCCGGCTGCCTGCAAGCAGTCCGCAAGATTCTGGATGCCCACCACAATGGAATACTCCGGGTCTGTAATGCCTCCGGGGGTTCTGGGGTACTGGGTGTTATACCTGCATTCGGAAGCCTGCATGGGGTCATTCCCTTTGCCGCCGGATTCCTGCATCATAACGG
Organism: uncultured Oscillospiraceae bacterium; assembly: GCA_934591845.1. GTDB lineage: Bacteria > Bacillota > Clostridia > Oscillospirales > Oscillospiraceae > Faecousia. The sequence goes on from CAKTPO010000009.1 coordinate 75,287, forward strand.
CTTGAATCAGCAGAACATAATCCGGGATGCCATACTGCTTGGCATATTTGCGGATGACCGGCTCGTAGGCTTCCACCTCCGCACTGAGGGGCAGGGTTTCGGTGGATTCGTCCTGGCTTCCGAAGATGGCGGCACCGCAGCCGATGAGGACAACAATAACGATCACCAGAACGGAAGCAACTCCACCAGCGGCAATGGCTGTGTATAGTGCCTTTGCCGCCTCTGCCGCAGACCTGGCCAACTTTGCTGCCAGCTCTGCGGCTTTCTTTGCGGCAATCATGGCCTTGTGGCGGTAGCAGCGGCGTGGGCGTTTTTCTGGGCGGCGGCTACGGTGGCCTTTTTCGCTTCCCGGAATGCCTGCGCTGTTGTGGTATCAGCAGCTTTGGTGGCAGCACCTTCGGGTGTTTTGATGGGTACGGCCCCCTGCCTTGTGCGGATGGGAACACCGGCTTTCTTCTTAATAGGGACCTCAACGGATGATGTGGGAACTTCCGGTGCGGAGCCGCCATTGTAGAGGCTTTGTGCCGGAGGTGGCTTCACCACCTTTATATCAGGCGAAAATGCTGGAGTGGCGTCCTGAGAAATGCTTTCCGGGATGCCGGTATTCTGCGCCAGTTCGGAACGAAGTGCATTCTTCTGTTCCTGCTTCTGCTTTACAATATTTTCCGCAGCGGCCTTGCGGGCAGCCTGCTGCTGGGCGGGTAACAATGGGGCTTCCACCGCAGAGGATACTGCCTCTTGCTGCTCCCTCGTCCGAATGGGACGAGGGGCTTGTACTACTCTGCTTTGAGGCTCCGGCGGCTCTGTGGCGGTTTGCCTAACTGGATCATGCCAACGAGAAGCCTCTGCAATCTGCCAGCGAACCGCAGGATTCTCGGAATATTCCATAGCAGCAGAGCCAGCCGGAGAAGAATCGTAGGTTGGTACACTGTCGCCACTTACAGGCGTATCACCCCGTTGCCGAATTGCCCGAACGCTTTTCCCTGTGAATACCCCCACATCCCGAACGGCATCCTCTGCCGTCCGGGAGATTTTTTCTTCCGCATAATTGCTGGGAGAATCCGGCTGCTCCGACTTCCGGTGCGCCGCCTGTTCCGCTTTGCTCCGGACAAAGTTTCGCTGCATCTGCCGTTGAGCCGTATTCACTATCGGCTGCCCTTTACGCTGCCTTGTCTTGATTTCCGGCAATGGCCTCGCCTCCGATCAGGACTGACCGGCGAACCGCCCTTCACCGGGGCGGGTGGTCATAAGCTGGTAGAGCTTGGTATTTTTTGGAAAACGGTTGATGAAAGGCACCAGGGCACTGCCGTATTTGATAAGGCCGGAACCGGCTTCCACATTGGTGATGTAGTTCATCTGCTCGTTGGAAATGTTCAGGAGTCTGCCCAGCTTTTCCCGGTCAGATGCCGCCTGATTCAGCATAACAATGAATTCGGAGTTGGAAAGCATGGTGCTGGCCTGCACAGAATCCAGCAAATATTCCACATTCTGGGTAATTGCTGTGGGAAAAACGTTGCGCTTTCGGAACTGCCGCCATGCGGAATTGAAGAAGGCGGCGGAGAACTCATTTTCAAAAACCACATGAAATTCGTCAATGAATACATGGGTCCGTTTTCCTTTCTTCCAGTTCAGGGTCACTCGGTTCAGCATGGTGTCCGTAATGACCAGCAGGCCGGTGGGCTTCAGCTGCGCACCCAGGCCATGAATGTCAAATACCACCACCCGCTTATCCAGGTCAACATTGCTCTGTTTTCCGAAAATATCCAGAGAGCCGGTGGTGTACAGTTCCAAGGACAGTGCAATCTGTTTTGCTTCCGGCTCCGGCTGCTCCAGCAAGGTGTCCCGCAGGGTGCAGAGGGTGGGAACCGTCCCTGTATAGGCTGCATTCCGGTAAACCATCGTAATGCACCGGTCAATAATGGATTTGTGCTGGGGACCAACCCCTTTCTTGTCGATCTGCTCGATCAGGGACATGATGAACTCGGACTTGACCACAATGGGGTTGTTCTCCCCATAGCCGTCCACCATGTACATGGCGTTGAGCCAATCCCGTCCGCCTGCGGAAACATGGATCACGGAACCCATATCCCCCATAGCCTCCACCAAAGGGGCGTACTCCCCTTCGGGATCGCAGACAAGAATGTCGTCCTCGGTGTTCAGCATCAGGAAGGTCATCAGCTCCTTGGCAGAGAAGGACTTGCCGGAGCCGGGAACACCCAGCAGGAACGCGGACTGGTTCAGCAGATTCTCCTTGTTGCACATGATAAGGTTGTGGGAGATGGCGTTTTCTCCAAAGTAGATACCGCCTTTGTCCATAATCTCCTGAACCTTAAAGGGCATGAACACCGCAAGGCTTTCTGTGGTCAGGGTGCGGAAGGCGTTGAGCTTCCGGGTGCCAATGGGCAGGACTGTGTTCAGTCCATCCATCTGCTGATACTTGAGAACCGCCATCTGGCACATGCGCTTCCGGGCAGTGGAGAGAATGGCATCCGTATCCATATCCAGATGTTCCTTGGTATCCGAGGTAATGACCATGGTCAGGATACCGAAGATCATCCGCTGGTCACGGGTGGTCAGATCATCCAAAAACTCCTTGCTTTCCTTCCGCTGCAATTCCATGTCATAGGGAACAACAGCGGAGAAATTGTTGTTGCTGTTCTGGCGGCGCTGCCAGTTGGTGATGTTTGTCTCCACACCGAGAAGCCGGTTTTCCACCTCCCGCACAGCCTCGTCTGTGGGAATGGGTACCATGTCAATGGAGAGCATCATGTCCCGGTTCAAATCCGTCAACTCGGATACGAAATCATCCTGAATGTAGCTGGCGTAGTCCTTGAGGTACAGTACCCTGGCGTACCGTTCCCCGATCTGGAGATAGTCGCTGTGCCGTTCCATGGAATCTGGGCAGATGTAGTCCCGAAAGCTGTGACCCTTCCGGGCAGAATCCCGGAGAGAGAAGCGGAACTCATTTTCTTCTCCCCTGCGGTAGAAGCGGTGGAGAATTTGCAGCCGCTCCATGGCATTCATGGGTCCGCAGGTGGAGCCAAGGGCAGCGAAGTGAGAGGACAGGTCTGCTTCCACACGGGCAAAGAAGCTCCGGGCGGCATCCACATCCTTTTTGCGGACGGAAACGGTCAAAAATTTCTCCTGGACAATGCCGTTGCCATTGGTGGCCTTGTCCAGAAGCATCTGGTTGTATTCCTCCCGGTAGTCGTCCAGGCCGTCCCACTGCATGGGCATGAGGATGGACTTTTCAAAATTGATCTGGCTCATCTTATGGTTGAAAATGGTGATTTTGGTGGTAGCTCCGCAATCCAGACTGTTGATAAGGGCAGAGTAGCCCCGGAACATCTTTTCCTTGTCCGGCTCTGAGGCCACCTGATAATTGATGTCCGTGAAGCGGAAGGTTTTTGCGTACCGTCCACCGGTGAGGGAAATTCCGTCCTCCCAGATTTTCTGAATGGGGATCACGTCCTGGACACGGCGAGGGATCACGTATTTCTCCTGATCCTGTCGCACTAAAGTACGAATGGATTTCATCATTTCTTATATGCCTCCTTTTCGTGGTTGGAGATGGTGTCCTCTAACAATTTGTAGTAGAGATCATCCGGTTCTGAAATAAGCCGCTTTGGTTCCAGCAGTTCCGAACGAATCCAGGCCCAGGCCAGCTGTTCAGCGGTCATGCCGTGGTAGTTTATGAAACCCATAGCCGCAAAGGGTGCGGCTCCCAGAATACACATCCAGCTGACGGTTTCCGTGCCCACATAGGGCTTCAGCAGAAAGTACAGTCCCACGGCAACCAGCATTGCCGCCAGTGAGAAGCCGCACTGCCGCATGGAGAGGCCAAAGAACATGGACTCCCTGTAGGACTGGATCTCTTTGTTGATTTTTACTTCCAATGGTTTCCTCCTTATAATGAATTTGATGTTAAGTTTTCGTGCAAACTATTGATTTTTTCGTGCAAATAGCGTATACTGATTGTACCAGCTAGAAAGGGGATGATTGTATGGCTGGAGCAACAACGAATATCAGCATTCGCATGGATTCTGATTTGAAAGCACAGGCCGATGCGCTTTTTGGAGAATTGGGCATGAACCTCAGCACTGCCTTCAACATCTTTGTGCGGCAGGCATTGCGGGAAGGCGGTATCCCGTTTGAAATTTCTCTGAATCAGCCCAACAAAGAGACGATTGCTGCAATGTTGGAATCGGAAAGGATTGCAAAGGACCCGTCCGTTAAGGGATACAATGATTTGGACGAACTCTTTGCAGACCTGAAGGCATGAGAAAGACGAAGTATACGGTCAAGACCACGACCTTGTTCAAAAAGGATTTCAAGCTCGCTATGAAGCGTGGGCTGAATATCGAACTATTGGAAAACATAATCGCCCTGCTTTCCATGGGGGAACCGCTTCCTGAAAAGAACAGGGATCATGCGTTGACCGGCAATTGGGTGGGACACCGGGAATGCCATATTCTCCCGGACTGGCTGCTGATCTACCGTATTGAAGATGATGTTCTTGTCCTGACGTTAGCCAGAACGGGAACGCACAGCGACCTATTCAATAAATGAGCGCAAGGAACGCCGTGTAGGAGGTATCCTCCTATGCGGCGATTTTTTACAGCCCCATCATCTCCCGCACGACCCTGTCTGCCATTTTTACAGAACCTACGAGGATGAGCACATTGAAGATCAGCTCTCCGATATAGCTCCACACCATCGTAGCTGCTGCCGCTCCCGCATCCACCACAGGGGGCGAGGATGCAAAAGCGGAGAAAATCACGTAGGCCAGAACGATGACGGCTCCTTCCAGGCAGACGGAAGCGTAGCTTTTGAGAAAGCTCTTGCCAATGCTCTGGGTGGGTTCCCCGGCAAAGGTGGACAGCGGAATGGGGGCAATGGCTGTGTACATATACATTTTGAAAAAGCGCCCGTAGACGCTGAGGATCATCTGAAAAGACAGCACCCAGATGAACAGGCCGCCGATCAGCGTGATGGCCCACAACGGGATGGATTCAAAGAACCCGCAGTCCTCAATGGCCGAGACAATTTCGGATGGCAGCACCGCGGACTGGGGCTGTCCAAAGCCAGCTGCCTGCATGATGGTGGAGATCACCCCCTGCACAATGTCCAATAGTGCCAGCATCAAATAGATTTTTGCAACCAGACACACTTTTCTATTCTTCACATCGCACATGACAAAAAGCATCTGTTTCCTGTTGTGCTGGAAAATGAAATTACAGGGTGTATTTTCTTTTATAATTGCACATTCTGCGTATTTTGTGAAAAATGATAGCATAGATATTTCAGAAAAACTTGATTTTCTGAAATATCTATGCTATCATGAACCGTGTAATTTCATTTTCAGAAAGGAGCCGCCATGAATAACAGAGCAGGTTGCTTTATAACCAATCTATCCGGGGAGATGGCTTATCAGTCTTTTCGCCCCAATCCGCTTCCCCCAGAGCCGCCAATAGAGATGAGCAACGAAATGATTGCCAAGTTGGTGGATGCAAATAGAAAGCTGGCCACGTTGGATGGCCTGTCCTCCCGTATCCCAAATATGGACTTGTTTGTTTCCATGTATGTACGGAAGGAAGCATTGCTATCTTCTCAGATTGAAGGAACACAGTGTACACTGGATGATATTCTGAATCCCTTTGCGGAGGAAAATACCAATCTGAATGTATCTGATGTTGTGAACTATATCCGGGCGGAGGAATTTGCAATTGATCGCCTTCAGACTCTCCCCTTGTGTAATCGTTTGATTAAGGAGACCCATGCTGTTCTGATGGAAGGTGTCCGGGGTCAAGAAAAGAATCCCGGTGAATTTCGCTATTCTCAGAACTGGATCGGCGGTCAGGGAAGCACATTAAGAAATGCACGGTATATCCCGCCGAATCCGGAAGATATGATGAATGCCATGTCCGATCTGGAGAAATACATGAATGGGGAGGATTCCCTTGACCCACTGATCCAGGCAGCATTGATCCATTATCAGTTCGAAACGACCCATCCTTTTTTAGACGGAAATGGCCGGGTTGGGCGGCTCCTGATTACGCTGTTCCTGATGGAGAAGAAAATACTTTCCACCCCGTCTGTCTATATTTCCTATTTTCTGAAAATGAATCGAATCGAATACTACGACCGGATGACACAGGTGCGAAAAACTGGGGATTATGAGCAGTGGATTCTATTTTTCCTGCAAGCATTATCTGATTCAGCCGAAGATGCGATTCAAACGATTGATGAACTTACGAAAATTCACAATCGGAATGCACAGAAATTTGAAAACATGACAAAGCGGCAACAGGCCAACGCAATGAACTTCCTTATTTATCTGGAAAAGAACCCCATTATCGATATTCAAAAGACTGCGGCAGCCCTGAATCTATCCTATAATACAGTCGCAAAAAGTGTTGCCCTTTTTGTGGATAATGGGATTTTACAGCAAACAGAAAAGTCAGGAAGATCAAAAATATATTCCTACGTAGATTATCTTGCGGTTTTGAGAAAAGACACTTAACGCTCCCGATTTTGAGGCTTATAAGGCACAGATTCAATGCCGTCTCTTGAACGGAAGAACCGTTCCGGGAGACGGTATTTTTCCAGATACCGCTTCTGCTGCTCCGTGGAAAGGCTGCCGAAGGATTCTCCGCTGCAATCGCAGATGAAGAAAGTACCGGCGATAATATCCGCAGTATCTCCGGTATCCGCATCCCGGATGGCCCGGTTCAGGGGCAGACCGTTGATTTTTCCTTCCTCGTTGCAGACTATACAGACCTGATCCTCGAAAGGGTAATAGGCTTCGATGTCGCCGCCTACGGTCTGCTGCATGGCATCTAATGTGGTGCCGATTTCTGCAATCCGGGCCAGCTTTCCAGGCTCTACCAGGACCACCCGGATGGTGGGTGCCTGGACAACATCATTGGCAACTCCGGCTGAAAAGGGATCTCCTTGAATCCAATGCTGTCACAGAAATAAAAGCCCGGTGTGATGCTGGCGGCATCCTCCACCTCCACGACATCCGAAACGGACAAACTGTGGCCCGGAAAGCCCTCCGGTCTGCCGGATTGAAAGAGGACAAACACATCCTCCAGATTCCGGCATTTCACATCCCCGGAATAGACCTTATCGTATGCGGCGCAATCCGGCTCTGCGGATCGCAGCACCTTACGGACAGCATCCAGGCCCATGAATTTGAGCCGCTGGGTGTCCCGGCCCTGGTTGATCTGATAGATATTGATTTTCAACGACTGTATTCCTCCTTTCGCTTCAAGCCGACTCTGATTTTCAGCTGGTCATTAACATCCTTGCCCCACCTGGGCGGCTCGTCCCAGATTTCATATCGATCCCGCAGACCGCCCACGATTCCGGCTGCCGCACCCCGACCAATGGAATCATTATCCAGATGGAGCCGCAGAACCTGGATCTCCGGGTGATCTGCCAGATACCGGGACAGTGCCACCGGCACCACGTTTTCCCGCTTGGTGACAAACACGCCTGCAAGGGACAGCAAGTGGTCCTCACGCCAATTCCGGCCCTCGAACAACTCCAGGGTGGCGTAGCTTAGTGCGTCAATGGCAGATTCAAAGACATGGACGGTCTGACTGTTTCCGGGAATGGAGAAGGAATAGTGCTTGTCGCTGCCAGATAGCTCCCCCTTGTAGTCCCCAACGGTTCCCCGGACATTGCCGTATCGGGGAACGCCGCCCTTGTCATAGCCCAGGAATACGGCACTGTGGTATTTCCTGGATTCAAAGAGAAGGTCGTTTTCCATGCAGTAGCGGAGAATGACATCATGGATGCCCCGGCCTTTCAGGTAGCGGATGACCGCATCGGCGTTGTCGTTTCGCTCCGGGAGCAAAAGCCGTTTTGGCTCCTGCTTTGGAGCCGGTGCGGGAATTGCCTTGGGCAGCGGTTTCCCCTGAATGATTTCCATGGCCTCCAAAAAGGAACAGCCCCTGACCTTTACAAGATAGTCAATGGCTGTTTTGCCGCCAATTTGTCGGGAGAACCAGTGCCATTTCCCGTTGCTGATTTTGAGAGAATCGTGTTCTTTGG
>CAKTPO010000010.1 GCA_934591845.1 uncultured Oscillospiraceae bacterium
TGCGCCTTTAGCTCAGTTGGTAGAGCAACTGACTCTTAATCAGTGGGTCCCGGGTTCGAGTCCCTGAAGGCGCACCAGAGGTTAAAAGCTTCGGCTTTTGACATAACAGCTGCCTTGTGCAGCCTACATAAGTTGGTATTGATTGCGACGAGGGTCCACCTGTTCCCATCCCGAACACAGAAGTTAAGCTCGTCCGCGCCGACAATACTTGCAGGGTGACTTGCCGGGAAGATAGGTAATGCCAACATGAGAAACCGCTTCGTGAAAACGAAGCGGTTTTTTTAGTTGACAGTGAACAGTTGACAGTTGACAGTTATTTTTTGAATTGACAATTGACAATGGACAATTGACAATTATTGGGGCGACCAACGTTGTTTATTTGTGCCCGTCCGTTAAAGTATGTAGGGAACGGCCTATGTGCCGTTCCGGGCGTGGCAATTATAACCACTGTGGACAAAACGGAACCACACCCCGACATGTCATTCCGAGCGTAGTGAAACGGAGTCGAGGAATCCACTCAAGTGGCAAATTTTATCTTGTGGTGGTTCATCATCTTACGTGGTGGATTCCTCCACTCCGCTAACGCTACGGTCGGAATGACATATCGGGGTACGTATCTGGTTTTTATCGGCAACGGTTCCGTCCTTTCACGTGCGGAACGGCACATAGGCCGTTCCCTACAGTGAGACTCGACATGTTTACCGTTGTGCCCATTGTTTCGGCTTTCTGCATCGTCTTCCTGCCCGTCTTTAGAATACACCGGTTAAGCCGTCTGCGATTGCTTTACCGCCGAAAGAATGCAGGAGGAGCATATATGTTTGAAAATCCAGAATAACAAGGGCAAAAAGTCCTCCTACCCAAGCTGGCGGCAGGAGGACTTTTTAAGTTGTGGGAAAACAACACAAAGAGAGATCACAGGGGGGGTTACAGGACGGCCATCAGGGCGTCGTAGTTCTTTTCTTTGGTTTTCTTGGACACCGTGAACCAGTCGATGATGGTCAGGATGCCGAAGCAGCCGCCGGTGAGTAGTTTCAGGATGCCCATGCCGGTTTCGCCCAGCATGAAACGGTCAATGCCCAGGCCGCCGAGAAAGATGGATACCAACAGCAGGGTGGTGGGGTCTTTCAATTCAACCGCCGCCAATTGGCTGAATTTCTGGTCATCCATGGCGGACAGCCGGTTCTTTAAATCGTTCATTTTTTCCGGGGGGAAATACTTCTGGTTCGTCATCAGATACATGTCGAGCTTGTTCTGATCCATCATTTCTAACGCCTCCTATTACAGTGTAATAAATAGTATTTGTGCATACAGGAGCTTATGTCCTATATCTGAGATTATAATACCATAGAAAGCGAATGATTGCAATAGATTCTGAAAAATAGATAGAAAGATGGTAAAGTTTGTAATTTCATCCAATAATTGTTGTAAAAATGCCGATTTGCGGAAAGCCATTTTGTAGGACGAAACGAATTTTTGGCAAGCGGAAACCAACTGACACTTGTGTCAGTGACAAAGGGACAAAAGTATTCTATAATATAGTGTACAAAAGAATCCGTAGCCGTTGGACGGAGGAGGATGGCTCTTTTGCTCCTGCCTAAGACACGCAAGTATCTTCCGGCGTTGCCGGACACCACGCAACGTAATACCACCAAAAAGGAGGCCCATTATGAAAAAGATGAAAAAACAACTGTGTTGGCTCCTGGCGGCACTGCTCCTTTTGAGCCTGGCAGCCTGCGGCAAGGAGGAAAACGCAGACCCCGGTCACTTCAAGCTGGGGGACTATGAGGTCGTCTTCAAAAGTGCCTGCATCATGGAGGACACGGACGGGAAAGATGCCCTGGTGCTGACCCTGGATTACATCAACAACAGCAAAGAAGCCGCCTCGTTCCTCTGGACGGTTTCGGAATCCGCCACCCAGAAAGGCACCGCCCTGGAAACCGCCACGGTGGTCGCGGACTATGCCACCTATGAGACGGTGCTGGAACAGCAGTTTACGGATGTTGATCCGGGGACGACCCTGGAAGTCCGCTCCGCCTTTGTGCTAAGCGACCTGACCACCCCTGTCAAGGTCCGCTTTGAGCAGCTGATCGGGAAAAAATACGGGGAAATCACCATTGACCCCGCGGCCCTGAGCCGGGAAGAAGCCGCCAATGTGGGTACCGATGTCCTCACCACCGGTCTGCCCATTCCTCAGGAGACCGGGGACGAACTGCTGGACTGGTGGAACGGCGGCTGGTACGGCTGGTGGACCATGACAAGCTGCACCGGCGGCTACGAAGAAATGGAGGGCCAGTGGTGGGATGTCTGCGGACTCATTGACCTGGACGAGGACTATACCGGCACCCTGACCCTCTGGGACGAGGACTACAGCTGGGCAAACCCCACGGCCTGGGTGAAAGTCACCCTGAACAAAGAGGGTACCGGCCCCCACGGCACTTTGATGTCCGAAGAGGGCTGGTTTACGGACAGGCCGGTGGAACACGCCGACTGGATCATTGACCCGGGCCTGGTGCAGTATGAAAACCTGTTCCATATTGAGGCGGACTACGAAAACGGAGACGACACCTTCCACTATCAGATGTTCCTGCGCCCCTGGGGGACCTACTGGGACGATGTGGACGAAACCGCCCTGCCGTACATGTACCACGATTGGTATCTGCCCCTCATCGAAGCGGGCGAGCCGGTGCAGGAGGTCATTGACACAGCCCAGGAGGGCGTACCCCTGCCGGAAGAGGATCTGGAACCCCAGCCCACCCAGGACGACTCGGACTACGGCATGTCCAACCCCCAGGCCACCGGCACCGCCAGTCTGGAAGACATGCAGGCCCTTTTTAAAATCCTGAAAGAGACCCGGGAATGCACCTACGCCCAAGCCCGCCAAGCCCTGGGCAGCGACGGCATCCCCTGGAAAGACATGGAAATGACCTGGAACGCCAACGCCCACTCCTACAAATGGACCACCCCGGACGAAAACGAGGATTTTCTCTACATCACCTTCAAGATCCAGGACGGCGACGAGGTGTATCAGTCCTGTACGTATTCCAGCGATGTAAAAACCGGGGCGGGGTACTGATTCGTAGTTGACAGTTGACAGTGGACAGTTTTTTGAATTGACAATTGACAATTGACAATGGACAATGGACAATTATCGGGGAGACCAACGTTGTCCCAAAAAGGGACCGCCCCTGTAGCAGGCCACAGGCCCTTGGCTCTTCCTCTGGGAGAGCTGGCTCGGCCCAGCCGAGCCTGAGAGGGCCGCAGGGCAGCGTAAAACACTGTAGAAACAGTAGGCGAATTCGTAAAAACACAACCCATATACGCCCGTCCTTAGAATACCCTGGTTGAAAACGACCGCCTTTCAGCGAAACCGTAGGGAACGGCCTATGTGCCGTTCCGCACCTGAAAGGACGGAACCGTTACCGACAAACCCCGGCACCTCAAAGCCCGGTACAAGAGCTTCCCCACTGGGGAAGCTCTTGTTTTTTTGGGGGGCCTTACCGAAACATGCTCCAAACGCACAAAATCCGCAGCCTGACAGCTGCGGATCCTGCAACAAAAAAGAGGAGAGGAAAATGAAAAAGATGAGTAAATCAAATTAACTTATCTTTAGTATACCCGGCAGATGTGAAGAAAAAAAGTGACTAAATATTAAGTTCCTATGAAGTTGCGGCCAGATGGAGGGCCGTTTTTATCAAAAGTGCCAAGCAGTAAAAAAATACCGAAAAAAATGTTTACAATCAAGATTTGATGTGTTAATATGTATCCGGTGAACCTCGGACATTTTCTGGACGTTTACCAATTTGCGTTGAAAAGCGGAGATTTCCCCACCTTTCACCCCAATTCATTATATAGGAGGACCCCATTATGGAAACATACGGCATTGAAAAGTATGGCATTACCGGTACCACCGAAATCGTCTACAATCCCTCTTACGAGATGCTCTATGAGGAAGAGACCAAGCCCGGCCTGACCGGCTACGAGGTTGGCCAGAAGACTGAGCTGGACACCATCAACGTTATGACCGGCATCTACACCGGCCGTTCCCCCAAAGACAAGTACATCGTCATGGACGAGAACTCCAAGAACACCGTGTGGTGGACTTCCGACGAGTATAAGAACGACAACCACCCCATGAGCGAAGAGACCTGGAAGGCCGTCAAGGAGCTGGCCCTCAAGGAGCTGTCCAACAAGAAGCTCTACGTTGTGGATGCTTTCTGCGGTGCCAACCACGACACCCGTATGGCTGTCCGCTTCATCGTGGAAGTGGCATGGCAGGCGCACTTTGTAAAGAACATGTTCATCCGTCCCTCCGAGGAGGAGCTGAAGAACTTCAAGCCCGATTTCGTTGTTTACAACGCTTCCAAGGCCAAGGTCGAGAACTTCAAGGAGCTGGGTCTGAACTCCGAGACCTGCGTTGCCTTTAACATCTCCTCCCGTGAGCAGGTCATCATCAACACCTGGTACGGCGGCGAGATGAAGAAGGGCATGTTCTCCATGATGAACTACTACCTGCCCCTGAAGGGCATTGCTTCCATGCACTGCTCCGCCAACACCGATATGAACGGTGAGAACACCGCCATCTTCTTTGGCCTGTCCGGCACCGGCAAGACCACCCTGTCCACCGACCCCAAGCGTCTGCTGATCGGTGATGACGAGCATGGCTGGGACGACAACGGCGTGTTCAACTTCGAGGGCGGCTGCTATGCCAAGGTCATCAACCTGGACAAGGAGTCTGAGCCTGACATCTACAACGCCATCCGCCGGGATGCCCTGCTGGAGAACGTGACTGTTGACGCTAACGGCAAGATCGACTTCACCGACAAGTCCGTCACCGAGAACACCCGTGTGTCCTACCCCATCGACCACATCAACAACATCGTTCGTCCCGTTTCCACCGCTCCCGCAGCCAAGAACGTGATCTTCCTGTCTGCTGATGCTTTCGGCGTTCTGCCTCCCGTGTCCATCCTGACCCCCGAGCAGACCCAGTACTACTTCCTGTCCGGCTTCACCGCCAAGCTGGCCGGTACCGAGCGGGGCATCACCGAGCCTACTCCCACTTTCTCTGCTTGCTTCGGCCAGGCTTTCCTGGAGCTGCATCCCACCAAGTACGCTGAGGAGCTGGTCAAGAAGATGCAGGTTTCCGGTGCCAAGGCTTACCTGGTCAACACCGGCTGGAACGGCACCGGCAAGCGTATCTCCATTAAGGATACCCGTGGTATCATCGATGCCATCCTGTCCGGCGCCATCCTGAACGCCCCCACCAAGACCATCCCCGTGTTCAACTTCGAGGTTCCCACGGAGCTGCCCGGTGTGGATCCCGCCATCCTGGATCCCAGAGACACCTACGCAAACGCCTCCGAATGGGAGACCAAGGCCCAGGATCTGGCTGGCCGGTTCATCAAGAACTTCGCCAAGTACGAGGGCAACGAGGCTGGCAAGGCTCTGGTCGCCGCCGGTCCCAAGCTGTAAGCTGTAAGCTGTCTTTATTCGTAATTCGTATTCACCATACCAGCAGAGGGGCAACCCTCTGCTGGTATCTGAAGGTCAGCGGTAGGTGGGCGAATTTTTGCGCATAATCCCGATTATACGTGAAAATTTCCCCATTTACTGCAAAATATCTATTAACGGAGGTTCATACCAATGGCTCAGAAAGTCCAATTCACTGAAACCGTCCTTCGTGATGCCAACCAGTCCCTGATGGCTACCCGTATGCCTTTTGCCGATATGGAGGGCATTCTGTCCACCATGGACAAGGCCGGTTATTATTCCGTCGAGTGCTGGGGCGGCGCCACCTTTGATAGCTGCCTGCGCTACCTGGACGAAGATCCCTGGGAGCGGCTGCGCTCCTTCCGCAAGGCCATGCCCAACACCCGTCTGCAGATGCTGCTCCGGGGCCAGAACCTGCTGGGCTACAAGCACTACCACGACGACGTGGTGGAGAAGTTTGTAGAGCTGTCCATCAAGAACGGCATTGACGTTCTGCGTATTTTCGACGCTCTGAACGATTTCCGCAACATCCGCACCGCTCTGGAGGCCACCAAGAAGTACGCCAACGCCAACACCGTGGCTTCCGGCTGCATTTCCTACACCCAGTCCCCTGTACACACCCCCGCCAAGTACGCCGAGATGTGCAAAGAGCTGCAGAGCATGGGCTTTGACACCATTTGCCTGAAAGATATGGCCGGTACCATGTCCCCCAACGAGGCCGAGCAGCTGTTCAAGGGCATTAAGGATGCCGGTGTGACCCTGCCCCTGGTGCTGCACACCCACTGCACCACCGGTATGGCTTACATGACCGTCATGAAGGCTGTGGAAGCCGGTGTGGACATCATCGACACCGCCACCTCCTGCTTCTCCAACGGCACCTCTCAGCCCGCCACCGAGACCATTTACTACGCCCTCAGCGAGCTGGGCATTGAGACCGGCCTGAATGAGGAAGTCATCAACAAGGTCAACGATTACTTCAAGCCCGTCAAGCAGAAGTACATCGATTCCGGTCGCATCAACCCCAAGTCCATGGGTACCGATGCCCAGGCTCTGGTTTACAAGGTTCCCGGCGGTATGCTCTCCAACATGATCGCCAACCTGACCGATATGCACGCCATGGACAAGTTCGATGCCGCTCTGGCCGAGATCCCCTCCGTCCGGAAAGACATGGGCTATCCTCCTCTGGTCACTCCTCTGTCCCAGATGGTGGGCAACCAGGCTGTGACAAACGTCTTGGTTGGCGAGCGTTACAAGAACATCTCCAAGGAAGTCAAGGCTTACTTCAAGGGCGAGTACGGCATTGCCCCCGCTCCTGTGGATGCCGACCTGGAGAAGCGCATCCTGGCCGAGGCCGGTATGGAAGCTCCTCTGGACTGCCGTGTAGAGGACAGCAAGCGCACCGGTGAGGAGTTCACCGCCGCCAAGGCCGCTCTGGGCGATCTGGCTCAGAGCGAAGAGGATGTTATGAGCTACATCTGCTTCCCCGCCCAGGCTGAAAAGTTCCTGGAGGGCCGCAAGGCAAAGGAAGAGAACAAGGTTACTTATACCATTACCGAAGCCTAAGGAGGGTATCACGTTATGATGCTTACTTCTGATATTTCCATTGGCGAAGCCGGCGTTTACGCGCTGCTGGGCTATGCGGTGGTATTTTTCGGCCTGATCCTGCTGATGTGCGTGATCGTCGCCATGGGCAAGTATTTTGCCGGGAAAGATGCCAAGCTGGCTGCCACTTCCGCCGCTGCCGCCAAGGCAACGGCCCCCACTGCCCCTGCGGTTCCCGCCGCCCCCAAGGCTGTGGCCCCCGGCTCTGCCGGTGAGCTGCTGCTCCACGATGTTGAACCCAAGACTGCGGCCATGATTATGGCCATCGTAGCTGACAAGATGGGCAAGCCCCTGAACGAGCTGCGTTTCAAATCCATTAAGGAGGTCAAATAATCATGAAATACAAAGTGACTTTGAAGGGCCGTACTTACGAAGTCGAGGTGGAGGCCGGCGAGGCCATCCTGCTTGACGAGTACGAAGCCATTGCGCCTTCCGCTCCCGCCGCTGCTCCTGCCGCCGCCGCTCCCGCTCCCGCTGCTGCTGCTCCTGCCGCTGCCCCCGCTCCTGCCGCCGCTCCCGTGGTGACCGGTGCCGGTGAGCCCGTCAACGCCCCCATGCCCGGCAACATCCTGAAAGTCAACGTGACCGCCGGTCAGGCTGTCAAGTCCGGTGACGTTCTGTGCGTGCTGGAGGCTATGAAGATGGAGAACGAGATCATGGCTCCCAAGGACGGAACCGTTACCCAGGTTCTGGTCTCCAAGGGCTCCAATGTGGACACTGGGGCACCTCTGGTCGTGATCGGTTAAGGAGGGCTTCCAATGAATGTTGGCGCAATCCTGCTGAAGCTCTGGAATAATTCCGGCTTTGCCGCGATTATTACCGGCTTCGTATCCAATAACGGCTGGCAGAACCTGGTGATGCTGGCCATCGCCTGTGTACTGCTGTACCTGGCCATCGTGAAAAAGTTTGAGCCGCTGCTGCTGGTGGGCATTGCCTTTGGCTGTCTGCTGACCAACCTGCCCAATGCGGGCCTGTACCATCAGAACCTGTGGGATGCCTTTATGGATCCCTCCAGCCCCATGTATCACAGCTTCGGCCAGATCATGCGGGAGGGCGGTCTGCTGGACATCTTCTACATCGGTGTCAAGACCAGCCTGTACCCCTGCCTGATTTTCATGGGCGTTGGTGCCATGACCGACTTTGGTCCTCTGCTGTCCAACCCCAAGAGCCTGCTGCTGGGTGCTGCTGCCCAGCTGGGCGTATTCGTTGCGTTCTTCGGTGCCGTTTGCATGGGCTTTACCGGTCGTGAAGCCGCTTCCATCGGCATCATCGGCGGCGCGGATGGCCCCACCGCCATTTTCCTGACCACCCGTCTGGCCCCCCATCTGCTGGGTGCCATCGCCGTGGCAGCTTATTCCTACATGGCCCTGATCCCTCTGATCCAGCCCCCCATTATGAATCTGCTGACCTCTTCTGAGGCCCGGAAAATCAAGATGGTTCAGACCCGGAACGTGAGCAAGACCGAGAAGATCATCTTCCCCATCCTGGTTACCATGTTCGTGGCCCTGCTGCTGCCCGATACCGCTCCTCTGATCGGCTGCCTGATGCTGGGCAACCTGTTCAAGGAAACCGGCTGCACCGAGCGTCTGTCTGACACCGTGCAGAATGCCCTGATGAACATCGTCACCATTCTGCTGTCCACCGCCGTTGGTTCCACCATGGTGGGCTCCACCTTCCTGACTGCGCAGACTCTGAAGATCGTTGTTCTGGGCGTGGTCGCTTTCGGCATCTCCACCGCCGGTGGTCTGCTGGGCGGCGACGTGATGTGCTGGGCCACCAAGGGCAAGGTCAACCCCCTGATCGGCTCCGCCGGTGTTTCCGCCGTGCCGATGGCCGCTCGTGTTTCCAACAAGGAGGGCCAGAAAGCCAACCCCGCAAACTTCCTGCTGATGCACGCCATGGGCCCCAACGTGGCCGGTGTCATCGGCTCCGCCATCGCCGCAGGCTTCCTGCTGAGCGTATTCGGCTAAACACACAAAAAACCGCTTCGGGCTTCGGCCCGAGGCGGTTTTTTGCGAATTGACAATTGACAATTGACAATTCTTTTTAGTTGACAGTTGACAGTTATTGGGGCGACCAACGTTGTTCATCTGTATCCGTCCGGTAAAGTATGTAGGGAACGGCCTATGTGCCGTTCCGTTACGTTGCAATTATAACCTGTGTGGAAAATCGGAATCACCTCCGACATGTCATTCCGAGCGAACACAGTGAGTCGAGGAATCTTCCCAAGTAGCAGATTTTACCTTGTGGTGGTATTTTTTTGCTACGTAGTGGATTCCTCCACTCCGCTAACGCTACGGTCGGAATGACATATCGGGGTGACGTATCTGGTTTATATTGATAACGGCTCCGTCCTTTCAGGTGCGGAACGGCACATAGGCCGTTCCCTACGGTTTCGCTGATTGGTGGACATTTTCAACCGGTGTATACTAAGGACGGGCGGTACGGCGTTGTACGTTGCAGGAACAACCGGCGCAAAGGCAAAACGTCCGTCCTCCGAAAAATTGTCAATTGTCAATTGTCAATTCATCCCCCGGGCTTCCTACAGCCTGAAATCTTCCAGTGCCTTCTGTAACACCGTCTCGTCCACTGCCGAATAGTTGATGACCAGACTTTTGTCACTTTCCGGGGTGGGGGTCTGGTAGAAGCTGCTGAGCAGGTGGACTTTCAGGCCCTGGGCGGCGAATTTGTTTACAAGGGCGGGGCCGGAGAGGGGAGAGTCCACTTGCAGCAGAAAGTGGAGTCCCGCGTCCTGTTCCAGGATGGTGAACCGGTCTGCTGCGGGGCAGTGTTCCAGTACGGCGATGACCCGGTTGCGGCGGGCCCGGTAGAATTTGCGCATGCGGTTGATGTGCTTTTCAAAGTAGCCCCGGTCTAAAAACCGGGCCAGGGTGTACTGCTCAAAGCTGGGCACGGTGCAGCCGTAAAAGCCCAGCTGATCCCGGAATTTTTCCATCAGGGCCGGGGGCAGCACCATATAGCTGATACGGATGGAGGGGGCCAGGGTCTTGGAAAAGGTGTTCATATAAATCACCCGGTCCGGGTCCATGGCCTGCATGGCGGGCAGCGGCCGTCCACGGAAGCGGAACTCCGTATCGTAGTCGTCTTCAATGATCCACCCATCCCTGTTCCTGGCCCAGTCCAGCAGGGCCCGGCGACGCTGCAACGGGGTGACCAGACCGGTGGGGAAGTGATGGGAGGGGGAAATGTGGAGCACCTGGGCATCCCCCAGGCACTCCGGGCGAATGCCCTGGTCATCCATGGGAATGGGCAGACACCGGACCCCACCGGCCCGGTAAATTTTGCCGATTTTCCCGTAGCCCGGATCCTCCACGCCGTAAACCTTGTCCTGGCCCAACAGCTGTAACAGGAGGTTATACAAAAAGTCAGTACCCGCGCCTACCAGAATGCAGTCCGGGTCCGGGGAAAGCCCCCGAAAATCTTCCAGATTCCGGGCAATGGCCTGCCGCAGTTCCAAGGCCCCCTGGGCGTGGAGGGGCAGCAAAAGCTGTTCCCTGTAGTCCAGAATGACCTCCCGTTGCAGCCGGATCCATACGGAAAAGGGAAATTGCCCGGTGCCGTTTCCCGTCAAATCCGCTTTGGGCGGTTCTTCGGAAAGGGCTACAGGATGGGGGGCGGCGGGTTTCCGGCTGAGGGGTCTCTGCACCGCCTCCACATAAAAGCCGGAACGCTCCCGGGAGACGATATACCCCTCCTCCAACAGCTGGCCATAGGCCCCCTCTACGGTGGTTTTCCCCACCTCCAGGTTGGCGGCCAGGGCCCGCTTGGAGGGCAGCTTTTCCCCGGGCTGCAGGGCCCCGGAGAGAATGTCCTCCCGGATGGCCCGGTAGAGGGCTTCATACAGCGGCAGTCCCGGGCTTTTTTTCAGTTCATAGGTCCGCATGGGATACCGCCTTTCGTTGTTAAGCCAGAGGCTGTTTCTTCTTCTGGAAAGGCCGCCGGGACCAGAGGCGTTTGCACCGGGCGACCATGGCCATCCGGGCTTTTTCCATCCAGTCAAAGATACGCTGGATGGAGAAAAACACCGTGGGGGTCATCACCAGCAATGTAAACATCACCAGCCGCACCTCGCTGGTCCAGGTCCGCAGATCCAGAATGTCCCCCAGCAGGGTAAAGCACAGGACAATGCCGCAGGCCATGGCCCACCAGAGAATGCCCCGGAACCAGTTGCAGGGTTTGCAGATCTGATACAGCACCAGCATTCCCACAAAGGACAAAATGGCCGCGCAGATGGTGGAAACTTCCTCCTTGGGAAGGCTGAATACGGACATGAACATCTGGCACAGCAGCACCACAAAAACGTTGGTCAGACCGCCGGGGAAGGCCCGGCGCAGCACCTCCGGCAGGAACCGGCCCTTGATGCGGTCATATTTGGGTTCAAAGGTCAGAATGAAGGAGGGGATGCCAATGGTCATGGCGGAGATCACCGACAGGTGAATGGGTTCCAAAGGATAGGGCCACACGGTAAAAAGACTGATAATGGACAAAAACAGGGAGAAAATGTTCTTCACCAGGAACAGCGACGCGGCCCGCTGGATGTTGTTGATGACCCGCCGCCCCTCGTTGACAACCCCCGGCATGGCGGAAAAATCCGAGTCCAGCAGCACAAGACTTGCCAGCTGACTGGCAGCCTGGGCCCCGCTGGCCATGGCCACGGCGCAGTCCGCCTGTTTCATGGCAAGCAAGTCGTTCACACCGTCACCGGTCATGGCCACGGTGTGCTTTTTCTTTTGCAGGGCCTCAATCAGGTCCTTTTTCTGCTGGGGGGTCACCCGGCCAAAGACCGTATAGCGGATGGCCGCCTCCCGCAGCTGCTCCGGGGTTTTCAGGGTGGAGGCATCCACATACTGTTCGCTCTCCGGGATCCCCGCCTGTTGGGCGATCATGCTGACGGTGGCCGGGTTGTCACCGGAAATGACCTTGACGGTCACGCCCTGCTGGGCAAAGTAGGCAAAGGTCTCTTTGGCGTTGGGCCGCAGCTTGCCGGTGAGCAGCACCAGGGCAATGGGGGTGACTTTCTCTCCATCCAGTTTCCCCGGGGACAGCTGCCCGGCATATTGGGCCGCCAGCAGCACCCGGTAGCCCTTGGCGGTCCAGTCAGAAATGTTCCACACATCTTCCCGGTCTCCCAAGAGAAACTCCGGCGCGCCCACTACAAAGCTGCCCGCCTCGGCAAATTCACAGCCGCTCCACTTGTATTCCGAGGAGAAGGGCACCCGGTTGAGACAAACAAGGTCGCTTTCCCCCTGAAACAGTTCCGCCATGGCCTTGGCGGTGGCGTTGTCCGGGGGGACGGCACCGTACATGGCGGTGAGAATGTCCTCCAATTCCTCCGGCAAAAGGTCTCCCAAAGGAATCAGGTTTTCCACTTCCATATCCGGCTCCGTAATGGTGCCGGTTTTGTCCACGCACAGCACGTCCACCCGGGCCAGGGCCTCAATGCTGTTCATATCCTGCACCAGCACCCGCTGACGGCTGAGCTTCTGGGCGGATACCGCCAGAGCCACGCTGGTCAGCAGGTACAGCCCCTCTGGGATCATGCCAATCAGGGCCGCTACGGTGCCTTCGGTGCTTTGCTGTAAGCCCAGATGCAGCACCGTGTATTCCTGGTGGAACAAAATGCAGCCCACAGGCACCAGGGCAATGCCCAGAAAGAGGATCAGCCTGTCCAAAGACCGGGTCATTTCCGTTTTTTTGGCCTGGGGATTGTGCTTGGCCTCCTGGGCAAGCTTGGCGGCGAAGCAATGTTCGCCCACCTCTGTCAGTTCCGCCCGGCCCCGGCCTGCCAGGACGATGCTGCCGGAATGTACCGCGTCTCCGGGATTTTTTTCCACGCTGTCCTCCTCGCCGGTGAGGAGGGATTCATCCACAAACAGGGTGCCAAAGCGCAGAATGCCGTCGGCGCAGATCTGGTCGCCCTGGGTAAATTCTGCCAGGTCTCCCGGAAGAATGTCCTCCGGGGAAACCTCTGTAAGATTTCCGTCACGCAGGACCTTTACAGGCTTTCTGGCAAGCAATGACAGCTGCTCCACCGCCCGCTTGGCCCGGATCTCCTGGAAAATGCCGATGACCGTATTGACGATCACCACCCCCAGGAAGCCCATATTCATAACGGAACTGCGGCCGATCAGCAGCAGCACCGCCAGCACCAGAAACACCAGGTTGAAAAAGGTGAAGCAGTGCCGGAGAATGATTTCTTTATCGCTTTTCCCCGTCTGAACGCCGGTTCCGGCTCCCAGACCCTGGGCAAGCAGTTCCTCTGCCTGGGCAGAGGTAAGCCCTTGGGGGGGGAGTGCGGGTTTCGTTTCCTCCATGGTTGTCGCTTCCTCTCTTTATATATATTCCGGCAGCCCTGCGGCTCTGCGCCACAGGATCAAAAGGCTGCCCTCTTCTACGGTAACGGTGGCGGGGGAATCGGTAAAATGATTGCTGACCCCCAGGGGAAAACCGCTGGTAAGAGTGCCGTTTTCCAGGGTGTAGTAAAGCCCCCGGATGGTGACGCCCTGGGCATCCTTGCCCATGCAGAATACGGAGATGTCCCCCTCTTTCCCTCCTGGGAACCGGAGACCGCCGCTTTTGATTACGGTGGCGCAGAATTGCTTTCCCACCAGCACCCCCCGGGCCTCCCGGTCAGCCAAAAAGGATAGCAGCTGATAGTTGGCCACCGTATGGTCCAGCCGCTCCCCATCCATGGCCCCGTAGAGAAGAAAACGCTTGAATCCCCGGGCCAGCCCTAACTTCACGGCCAGCATACTGTCTGTGTCGTCCTTTTCCACCGGGAAGACCTCTGCCCCTTGGGGGACATAGTGGAGGGAATCAAAGTCCCCGATAATGGCCTGAGGGTGTAACCCCAGAGCCTGGGTATACCGCAGCCCCCCATCGGCGGCAATCACCAGCTCCCGCCCCGTCAAAGGTGCCAGAAGCCCATCAAAGCCCGCCGCACAAAAAATCACACACTGTTCCATGTGTTCGCTCCTTGCATGTTATTATCTTCTAGTCTACCACATTTTTCCTAAAAGAAATACTGACAAAATGTAAACAACGTATCATTTTTGAAGGGGCCTTGTCTTTGAGTTGACAAAATGCGCAAAAAAGCTATAATATGCTCCATGAAAGGGGGAACTGTCATGGGGAATATGATGGTCGTTACTTGGATATGTGGCATTGTTCTGCTGCCTCTCATGGCGGCGGAGGCCATGCGCCGACTGCTGCAATTGGGGGGCTTTTGGAAATGTCTTCCGTTTTTTTGCCTGGTTTTCTTAGGGAGCAACATTGCCGGAAAGCTGCTGGCCCGGATGATGTCGGTGGTGCTTCAGCGGCAGGTGGCAGCCGGTTCTCTGCACTACTGCCTGTGCGCCCTGGTGGGCTCGGCGGTGGTGGCCTTTGTGCTGGCCATTCTCAAGAAAAATATACAGATAAGCGTGGATTTTCAGAATGAATAACACAAAACAGCGGCGGCGTTCCCTCTGGGCCTGTGTAGCCGCCTGGTTGATTTTTACATTGGGTGCGGCACTGCTGACGGCGGTGCTCTGGGAGCTGCAGGAACTGAATGTGGGCATTGCGGAAATCCTCTTTACCCTGACCGCCCCCATGGAGGGAACCAACAACGGGATCGCAATGGGGGCACTGAAAAAATGTCTGCCCTGGTTCTGCGGCGTTTCTGCCCTGTATGGATGGCTGCTGTATTATTTCCGCCGCCGGAACCGGGTGCACTTTACCCTGCGTGTCCAGTTTGGAAAATGGAAAAGCAGCATTTCCAGCAAAGTGATCTACCGATGCTTTCTGGCTCTGTTTCCCATTGGGGTATGGGTGCTGGCCTGCTTTACCATTGAGCGGGATCTGTTTTTTACTGCCTACCTGAAAAATCGCATGGACAAAACCACCATTTATGAGGACTACTACGTTTTCCCCAGTGATGTGGAAATTCAGGCCCAGGGGAAACCCAAAAATGTGATCTGCCTGTACTTAGAAAGCATGGAGCTGACCTATGCCGATACCGCCTCCGGCGGGGCCCAGGAGGTCAACCTGATGCCGGGGCTGACGGAATTGGCCTATGAAAACCTGTCTTTCGGCACGGTGCCGGGGCAGCACCTGGGGGGCATGGACAACGTACACGGAACGGGCTGGACTTCCGCTGCCCTGATGGCCACCACCTCCGGGATCCCCTTTAGCTTCCCCATGTCCGATGCCACAGAGGTGGGTGTCAGTACCCAGTTCGCCCCGGCTTTGGAGACCCTGGGCACAGTGTTGCAGCAAAAGGGATACCGGCAGGAATTTCTCTGCGGCTCCAACGCCTCTTTCGGCGGGCGGCGGACCTACTTCCAGCAGCACGGCGATTATGAGATTTACGATTACCCCGTGGCCCTGCAAAACGGGGACATTCCCCCGGGCTACCAGGTCTGGTGGGGACTGGAGGATGCAAAGCTCTATGACATTGCCAAAAAGCAGTTGTTGGAGCTGTCAGCCTCCGGGGAGCCGTTCAACCTGACCCTTTTGACAGTGGACACCCATTTCCCGGATGGCTACCTGTGCCAGCTGTGCGAACAGGGGAAATATCCGGTGCCCCTGGCCTCCATTGTGGAGTGCGCAGACCGGCAGGCGACGGAATTTGTGCAGTGGTGTCAGGCCCAGAGCTTCTATGAGGATACGGTCATCGTCATTATGGGCGACCACCCCAGAATGGACACCCTTTTGGTTGACGGGGTGCCGCTGTCAGACAGACGGGTGTATGCCTGTTTCCTGAATGCTCAAATGCCCCAGGACATGCCGGACCCCTCCCAGCGGCAGTATACCCACATGGATCTGTTCCCCACCATTTTGGCCTCCATGGGCTTTACCATCCAGGGAGACCGGCTGGGTCTGGGAACCAATCTGTTCTCTCAAGTGCCGACTCTGGAAGAACAGTTCGGCTTGCAATGGCTGGATGATCAGCTGCAAAAAACCTCTCTGTTCTATGAGGAACACTTCTATTAAGAAAACCGCCAGCGTGCCCTCTGCAAAAGAGGAGCCGCTGGCGGTTTGTGTTCTGTTTTTGGGGGCAGTGGGTCAGACCCCTTGCACCATCTGCCCCAGCTTCTCCAGATCCTCTTTGTCCGGGTGGGACAGGGCATGGTCAAAGTTTGCAATGAGGGCATCTAAGTTCTGGGGGTGTTCCGGTTGGGCTTTCATGCGGAGATACCGGTCTTTCACGGCCTGGGGCATTTTGCCCTGGCACATGTATTCCCCGAGAATCTGATTGCTGTCATCCAGCGCACTTCGGACGGCACCCAGCACCTTTTCAAAATAGGCCGGGCTCTGGCCAAAGCCTGCGGTGCCAAAGAGAAACACCTTTTTGTTCCGCAATTGCCCCAGCAGGGCCAGGGTATTCTGGTCCGCATTCCCTTTGTCGGTCCAGAAGCCTACATAGACGGTGGGAGAGGTAGGGATTTCCCGGTTCCAGGGTCCAAAATAGGCGCAGCCCTCCTGGGGGAGGGTATTGTGGATGGTTTCGGCCAGAAGCTTTGTATTGCCGGTGGCACTGGAAAAGATAATGGAATAGGGTTCTTGCTCCATGGAATCATCTCCTTGATCATTATAAAGCAAATATATCCGGGAAAACCGGTGTTGTCAACCCTTTTCGGTGAAAACTCGTTGACTTTTAGGTGGTCCTGGGCTATGATAGACTCTGCAAAGAAGGAGGTATTTTTTATGAAGCCTTTGGTATTTCAGACGGATTTCGGCCTGGTGGACGGGGCGGTCAGTGCCATGTATGGCGTTGCTTACTGCGTCAGCCCGGAACTGAAAATCCATGACCTGACCCATGATATTACGCCCTATTCCATCTGGGAGGCCAGCTATCGGCTGATCCAGACCATTTCCTATTGGCCGGAGGATACGGTATTCGTCTCCGTGGTAGACCCGGGGGTGGGGACGGACCGCCGCAGCGTGGTGGCCAAGACCCGTTCCGGAAAATACGTGGTCACTCCGGACAACGGCACCCTGACCCACGTTCTCCGCCTGGACGGCGTGACGGAAGTCCGCCAGATCGATGAAAAGATCAACCGACTGCCCAATTCCGGAGAAAGCTACACCTTCCATGGCCGGGACGTTTACGCCTACACGGGGGCCCGGCTTGCTTCCGGCGTGATTTCCTTCCAGGAGGTAGGCCCGGAAATCGCCCCGGAAAGTTTGACCCAGCTGCCGGTGGTGGAGCCGTATCTGGAGGGTAAGGCGGTCTGCGGTACGGTGGATGTGCTGGATGTGCGCTTTGGCTCTTTGTGGACCAATATTCCCCGGGCGCTGTTTCTAAAGACCGGGGCCCAGTATGGCGACCGGCTGAGCATCACCATTGAAAACGACACCCGGACGGTGTACCGCAATATCATTCTCTACGCCAAGAGCTTTGCGGACGTCTACATCGGGGAAGCCCTGGCCTATGTCAACAGCCTGGACTGCATGGCCGTGGCCATCAACCAGGGCTCCTTTGCCCGTGCCTACAACATCGGCACCGGCAACTCCTGGCGCATCCGTATGGAAGTATTCAAAATGTAAGCCCTGGGTCATCCTGCGTTTCCCATCTTTGGATGTGAACGATATATTTTATGGAGGTAGAATTATGAAGAAGTTCTCTGTCAAAACCATCGTTGCCATTGGCATCGGCGCAGCCCTGTTCTTTGTGCTGGGCCGGTTCGTGGCCATTCCCAGCCCGGTACCCAACACCAATATTTCCACCCAGTACGGCCTTTTGGCCTTTATGGCCGTGGTCTACGGCCCTGTGGCCGGTGCCTTGGTGGGCCTGATTGGCCACGCCCTCATTGACTTCAGCTACGGCTGGGGCATCTGGTGGAGCTGGGTCATTGCTTCCGGCGTGTTCGGTCTGCTGATGGGCCTGAGCACCAAGGTTCTCAAGATGGACGAAGCCGACATGGGCAAGAAAGGCCTGGTAAAGTTCAACATTGCCCAGGTGGTTTCCAACCTCCTGTGCTGGTTCCTGGTGGCCCCCGTTCTGGACGTTTACATGATGGGTGAGCCTTGGGACAAGCTCCTGTCCCAGGGGTTGCTTGCCGGTGTTTCCAACGCCGTCACCACCGCCATTGTCGGAAGCCTCTTGTGCGTGGCCTACGCCTCCACCAAAACCAAGGCCGGCAGCCTGACCAAGGAGTAAAAACGAATCCCCGACAGGTCATTCCGAGCGAACGCAGTGAGTCGAGGAATCCACTCAAGTAGCAGATTTTACCTTGTGTTGGTACTTTTCTGCCACGTGGTGGATTCCTCCACTCCGCTTGCGCTAAAGGCCTGAATGACAAAAGGTACAACGTACCCCGTTATGTCATTCCGAGCGAACGCAGTGAGTCGAGGAATCCACTCAAGTGGCAAGTTTTATCTTGTGTTGGTACATTCCTGCCACGTGGTGGATTCCTCCGCTCGCTTTGCTCGGTCGGAATGACATAATGGGGCCACGTTTCTACGAATTCGCCTACAGTTTCCAGAGTGTTTCAGGCGGTACCGCCCCTCATCAGTCTCGGCTGCGCCGAGCCAGCTTCCCCGGAGGGGAAGCTTTTGTACCGTGCTTTGTGGTATCGAGTTCTTTCGGGAGCAGCTCCGTCCTTGCACGTGCGGAACGGCACATAGGCCGTTCCCTACGGGTTCGCTGGTGGGTGTATTTTCTAACCGACATATTCCCAGAACGTCCGTCCCCCAAA
This sequence comes from uncultured Oscillospiraceae bacterium, assembly GCA_934591845.1. GTDB lineage: Bacteria > Bacillota > Clostridia > Oscillospirales > Oscillospiraceae > Faecousia. The sequence continues at coordinate 18,792 of CAKTPO010000010.1, forward strand.
AATTGTCAATTGTCAATTGTCCATTGTCAATTAGGACAAAACTGTCAACTGTCAACTCAAAACCCTCAACGCTCCGTCCGCAAGGGGAAACCCCGGTTTCTCTTGGCGGATGGAACTTTGGAAAGGAGGTTTTCTGGTGGAAAACCAACCCATTATTTCCTTTGCGCACTTTGGCTTTCAATATACCGCCCAGGCGGAGCCCACGCTGTATGATATTGACCTGACCATTTCCAAGGGCGAAAAGGTACTGATCGCCGGACCTTCAGGCTGCGGCAAATCCACCCTGGCCCATTGCATCAATGGCCTGATCCCCAATTCCTATCCCGGCAGCACGACTGGTACCCTGACCGTGGGGGGCAAGGATGCCCTAAAAATGAGCCTGTTTGACCTGTCCCAGGTGGTGGGTACGGTGCTGCAGGATTCTGACGGCCAGTTTATCGGCCTGACGGTGGCGGAGGATCTGGCCTTTGCCCTGGAAAACGACGCCATGCCCCAGGAGAAAATGAAAAACCTGGTCACGGAGATTGCCCAGGTGGTGGACGTGGAAAAGATTCTGGGCAATGCGCCCCAGGAGATTTCCGGCGGCCAGAAGCAGCGGGTGGCCCTGGGAGGGGTCATGGTCAGCGGCGTGGATGTGCTGCTGTTTGACGAGCCTCTGGCCAACCTGGACCCGGCCACGGGAAAAAAGGCCGTGGAACTCATTGACGAGATCCAGAAGAAAACCGGCTGCGCCGTCATCATCATTGAACACCGGCTGGAAGATGTGCTGCACCGGAAAGTGGACCGCATTGTCCTCATGGGGGAGGGCCGCATCCTCTATGACGGCGACCCGGATGCCCTGCTGTGTACAGATCTGCTCCCCCGCAGCGGCATTCGGGAGCCCCTGTATGTCACCGCCCTCAAATACGCCGGAGTCCCCCTTACCAGGGAAAACCACCCGGCATTCCTGCCGGAGTTGCAGCTGACGGAAGAGCAAAAGGACCAGGTGGTCCAGTGGTTCCACCGGCTGCCGGAGCCTGAGCAGGAAGCGGAAAAAGAAGAACTGCTCCATGCGGAAAACCTGTGCTTTTCCTATCATCCGGGCCGCCCGGTGCTGAAAAATATCTCCACCACCATCCGCAAGGGGGAGATGGTCAGCATTGTGGGTACCAACGGGGCGGGTAAGTCCACCTTTTCCAAGGTGCTCTGCGGATTTGAGACGGCCCAAAGCGGTGATCTTTCCTTGGAGGGCCGGGATTTAACGTGCCTGAGCATCAAAGAGCGGGCAGACCTGATCGGCTACGTCATGCAAAACCCCAATCAGATGATCTCCAAGACCCAGATTTTTGACGAGGTGGCCCTGGGCCTGCGGAACCGGAATGTGCCGGAAGACCAGGTAAAACGCCGGGTCGAAGCGGCCCTACAGACCTGCGGGCTGTATCCGTTCCGGAACTGGCCGGTATCTGCCCTCAGCTACGGCCAGAAAAAGCGGGTGACCATTGCGTCCATTCTGGTGTTGGAGCCTGAAATGATCCTCCTGGACGAGCCCACCGCAGGACAGGACCTGGCCCACTATACCCAGATCATGGACTTTTTGCGGGAACTGAACAAATCGGGTACCACCGTGGTGCTCATCACCCACGACATGCACCTGATGCTGGAATACACCCCCCGGGCCATCGTCTTCCACGACGGGGCCATTCTGGCGGATGCCTCCGCGGCCCAGGTTCTCAACAGCCCGGAGACTGTTGCCCGGGCCAACTTAAAGGAGACTTCCCTGTATCATCTGGCGGCTCTTTGCGGCATTGACCAGCCGGAGGAATTCACCCGCCGCTTCATCGCCCGGGATCAGGAGGGACGAATGCAATGACCAATCTGTTTAACTATATTGACAGGCCCTCTCCCATCCATGCCCTTACCGGGGCCAGCAAACTGGTGTGTCTGCTGGCCTGGAGCGTGGCGGCCATGACCAGCTTCTATACCCCCTTGCTTCTGGCCCTGACGGTACTGGCCCTTTACCTGTTCCGCAAGGCCCAGTTAAAATTCAAGGATGTGTCCTTTGTAGTGGGGCTGATGCTGGTGTACATCCTGCTGAACAACATTCTGATTTTCCTCTTTAGCCCCAACCACGGACCCAAACTCTACGGCAGTACCACGCCTTTACTGCACATCGCCGGGCCCTATACCCTGACGGTGGAACAACTGTTTTATCACCTGAATGTGGTGCTGAAAAACGCCTGCACCATTCCCATTGTGCTGCTGTTTGTCTGCACCACCAACCCCTCAGAGTTTGCCGCTTCCCTGAATAAAATCGGTGTCAGCTATCGGGTCAGCTACTCGGTGTCTCTGGCACTGCGGTATATTCCGGACATTCAGCGGGAGTTCCGGGAGATTTCCCAGGCCCAACAGGCCCGGGGTGTGGAAATGAGCAAAAAGGTCAGCGTCATCCAGCGGCTGAAAGCCGCCAGTGCCATTCTGGTTCCCCTGGTCCTCAGCTCCATGGAGCGTATCGAAACCATTTCCAACGCCATGGAACTCCGGGGCTTCGGCAAAAAGAACAAGCGCACCTGGTACGCCGCCCGCCCCTTTACCCTCTGGGACAAACTCTCCATGGCCGTCTGCCTGGGTCTTATGGCCCTGTCCTTCCTGCTGACCTTTCTGAATGGGGGCAGATTTTACAATCCCTTTACTTAAAAACGTGTTTTCACCCTTGTAATCTGCAACGAATTGTGATAATATTGTCATAGTTTAACTTTAACGAGGATGTCATGTTTTTGTCCAGTCTAAATATTGTGCTGCTGAGCTGGGAAGCACTGTTCTGTCTCATTGCGGCCATTTCCCTGGTGGAGGCTCCCCCTGGGGAAAAGAAACATCATTTGATTTGTATGCAGATTTCCGTAGCACTGCTGCTGGCCCTGGAAGCCGTTGCCTGGTATTACCAGGGCCGCCCCGGGAATATGGCCCGGTGGATGGTGCGGCTGTGCAATCTGGGGACGTTCCTGCTGAACCATTCCGTGCTGCTGCTGTTCCACCGATACCTGTGCTGCACCCTGCTGACGGTGCAGGAGCGGGCCAGACTGCGCCTGGTAAAGGCGGTGGAGCTTGTCTGCTACCTGGGAATGGTGGTGGTGATCGTCTCCCAGTTTACAAACCTTTATTATTACATTGACGACCAGAACAACTACGTCCGGGGCCGTTTCTTTGCTCTGTCCCTGCTGGCACCTACGGCAGGGCTTATTATGGACGGGGTGCTGCTGGTCCAGTATCAGGAGCGAGTCAGCCGGGGACTGTTCCGAGTGATGATTCTCTATCTGCTGATGCCCTTGATCGCCGCATTGTTCCAGACCCTTTCCTATGGCCTGTCCCTCATCAGTCTCAGCGTAGGGGCTGCCATGCTGCTGATTTACCTGATCGTGAACCGGGAGCAGCAAGCCCAGCTGCGCCAGGTTCAGGAGGACAAGGCGGTGGTGGCCCAGCGGCTGGAAATCGCCCAGACCCTGAACCGCTGTGTCCAGGAACTGTCTTCCGACAAAGAGATTTCCCAGGCCATTCAGGACTTGCTGCAAATCATCCAGGAGTATTTCAAGGCGGAGCGGACCTGTATTTACGAAATCGACTTTGCGGGTGCCGTGGCACGGGATACCTATGAGGCCTCCGGCAAAACCTGCCTGGCCCCCCATTCCGGGGAACCCATGCAGCTGCCCCTGAGCATGATCGCCACATGGATGAAGCAGTTCCAGAAAGGCCGGACGTTCTATATCGCCAATGCCGAGCAGGAAAAAGGCACCCCCCACTACCGTTTCATCAAAGAGCAGGGCATCCAGCGTTTGCTGACGGTTCCACTGATGGAACAGGGCCGGGTCATGGGCTTCATGGGGGTATCCAACCCCCAGCAGCACTACGAGGATGAAACCCTGCTGTCCTCCCTGCAATACTTTGTCACCAACAGCCTGCGGCAGAAAAAGGAAGAAGAATTCCTGCGGAAAATGAGCTTCCACGACCAGCTGACGGGCCTGTACAACCGCAACCGGTACAACCTGACCCTGAAAAACTGGCCCAAGGACTGCCAGAACCAGGTGGGCATTCTCTACCTGGATTTGGACGGCCTCAAATGGGCCAACGACCATCTGGGCCACGCCGCGGGAGACCTTTTGATCCGCAACACCGCCCAGGCCCTGGAAGAAACCTTCCCCGGCCAGGCCTACCGCATTGGCGGTGACGAATTCGTGGTCATCCGCCAGGGCATCCCGGAAGAAGACTTCCACCGGGAAATTGAGACCCTGATGGAACGGGCCAAAGAAAAGAACGTCAGCTTCTCCACCGGCATCGTCTGGCAACCCCACTGCCCCGACCTGACCGCCGCATTACGGGAAGCGGACAACAAAATGTACGAAGAAAAGCGCGCCCACCACAAGGCCCGCACCACCTGACAAAACCGCCGCCGCCCCCTGAAAAAAGGGGCGGCGGCGTTGCGCATATGGGGAAATTGACAATTGACAATGGACAATTGACAATTATTGGAGCGACCAACGTTGTTCATTTCTGTACGTCCGTTCCCTACGGTTTCGCTGATTGGCGGGCTTTTTCAACCGGGGTGTTCTAGGGACGGGCGTGGCCTTATTCATTGTCGGAACAACGAACGCAAAGGTAAAACGTCCGTCCCCCGAAAAATTGTCAATTGTCAATTGTCCATTGTCAATTTGGACATAACTGTCAACTGTCCACTGTCAACTGTCAACTGACTCCCGTCCACTCCAAAAACCCCACCAGCGCGCCGCGCTCATTCTCCACCCGCTCGTCCAGCACCGCTTCCAGCAGTTCTTCCAGCTTCTGTCCAACCTCCCGACCCTGGTAGCCAAGAGCAATCAGATCCCGGCCGGTGAGGGCCAGGTCTTTTCGGGTCAGGCAGGCATCTTCCTGCTCCACTTCTTTTAATAGATGCCAGAGAACTTCAAACTCCTCCTGCCCATCTTCTCCGGGAACCCCCTTGCTGCCCATGTCCGCTTGCTGTAAATATAGCAGCTCCTCCACAGTCTCCCGGCCCCAGCGGCCTAAATAGCGTTTCAAAAGCCGTTTTTCCGGCATCAGCCGGGTCATGTGCTGCTGAATCAGCAGAACCACCCGCTGCCGCAGGGCGGTGGGGGCTTTCAGGCGGCGAAGGATCTGCTCTGCCAGTTCTGCTCCGGCCTGGGCGTGGCCGTAGAAGTGGCCCCGGCCGGTTTCGTCCCGGGTGAAGGTGGGGATTTTTCCCACATCGTGGAGCAGTGCCGCCCACCGCAGAGGCAAATCGCCGGGTACCTGCTCCACCACCTGGGCAATGTGGGTGTAGAGGTCATATTTATGGTGGGGGGAGTGCTGGTCAAAGCCCACCGTGGCCCCCAGTTCGGGAATGACCTGGGTGATGATAGGAGCGTAAGCGTGCAGCTCTTTTTCGGTGATTTTAGGCAGAAAACCACAAAATTCCCCGAAAACCCGCTCCCGGGCCAGGTGGTCCAGCAGTCCCGTCAATGCCAGCATGGCCTTTTCCGTCTCCGGCTCCGGGGTCAGATTGTAGGTCACGGAGAACCGCAGCCCCCGCAGAATTCGCAGGGCATCCTCCTGAAACCGGGTTTCCGGCTGTCCCACACAGCGCAAAATGCCATTTTTGAGGTCCTGTTCTCCTCCAAAGGGGTCTTGCAGTCCCCTCTTGGGAGACCAGGCCATGGCGTTTACCGTAAAATCCCGCCGGGCCAGATCCTCTTTGATGTCCGTTACAAATTCCACCCGATCCGGGTGCCGGTTGTCGGCATAGGTTCCCTCTTTCCGAAAGGTGGTGATCTCCACCACCCCTTCTTCTGTGACCACCCCCACGGTGCCGTGCTTTTCTCCCGCCAGCACCAAATCCCGGCCCCGAAAGATGGCCTTCATGTCCTCCGGGGTGGCAGAGGTGCAGAGGTCAAAGTCGTGGGGTTCTTTTCCCAGAAGCCAATCCCGGACACAGCCCCCCACGCAGTAGGCTTCAAACCCCGCCTGTTCCAGTGTTTCCAGGCACCGGGCGACGGTTTCGGGAATCAGCATGACGGTTCCTCCTGCCGGTAGGACAGCAGCAGGGCAGAAACGCCGCAGGGGATATAATAGCTGTCAGGCCCACCGGCGGCAGCCAGGCAAAGATACATGGCAGCCATGGCAAAGCGATAGGTCCAGGGGGACTTGGGTAGCCCCAAGGCTTCTGCACCCCGCCGATAGGCGGTAGCCGCCAGGGACAGCCCCGCCAGCAGGGGCAGCAGGAAGTCCTGCATCTGGGGGTCCCGGCTCCAGGTCTGGTAGGCCCCCACCAGCCGGACAATAAAGGTCAGGCACACCGGCAGCCACAGCCAGGAGAGGGCCTTTCCCCGAAAGGTTAGGCTTCCCTCCACCGCAAGAATGACTGCGGACAGCACAGACAGCGCACGAATCACCGCCAGAAGCCCCCTATAGCCCTGGTGCAGCTCCCGGGTGCTGAACAGCAGCCCAAAGGCCAGAAAATACATGCCCAGGGCGGTCATCCATTTCTCCGCTTTTCGCTCCGGCTGTTTAGAAAGAACGCATAGCACCAGGGCCGCTGCCGTCAAAACCCAGAGCATCAGGTCTACCGGATTGCCCGCCGGGATCAGCCCCCGGTCATCCAGTCCTTTTGCATAGAGATACCACCGCAGGCACCCGGAAAGAATGCCCAAAAGGAAAATCACAATATGAAACCGTTCTTTTTTCATGGAAACCTCCTGTTCTACAGTGCGGTGACGGCCCATACCGCCGCCGCCAGAATGGGCTGGTGCAGCAGATAACTCAGTAGACTGTGCCGCCCCAACCACCGAAGCACCGGCATGGGAGCCGGGTCCATGGGGTAAACACTGCGCTTTTTTTCATAAATGGCCCGGCCTGCCACGGCCCCCAGAAGAAAATACCCCAGGTTGGGGAACAGGGGGAAGTAGTCTGAGGAGGCAAAGCCGTAGGGGGCAAACCCCAGCACCGTGAGCCAGGGGAACGGAAAGCTGACCGTCCGCAGCCACAGGCCCAGAATCACCATGGCCCCGGCCAGCAGCACCAGCCCGGGACTGGGGAGTTTTTTGAACACCGGCCAGAGCATCATGCACAGGCCCAGGCATTGGAGCACCCCAATATAGATGATGATGTCCTTCCCCGCAAAGCCCAGCCGGTACATGCCGTAGGTTGCCAGGGTACACAGCCCCCCGCAGCAAAATACCTGGAGCCCCCGCTTTACCGGGTGACGGCCCAAGGTCACGCTGATGCCGGAAATCACCAGAAAAATCAAACCATAGTTGTTTTTGAATACCTGATACCACTGAGGATTCCAGGACCAGACCCGGTAAAGCTCCACCAGATCGTAAATCAGGTGAATGCCCATCATGCCCATGAGGGCCAGGCCCCGGGCGGCATCCAGCTCCCAAATTCGTTTTTCCATATCCTTACCGCCCCCCGATCCGGGCCCCGATACAGGGCCAACACGCTGGGTTTTCTGTTCCTTTCAAAATGGATATTATTAATAATTATAGCATTATACCCCGGGGATTTCTACCCTTTCCGTAAAAATTTAAGATTATTGGCAATATGCCGGGTTTGGCCCTTGTAATACCCCGGGGAAAACGGTATAATAGAGAGAAAACGCAGGGGGAGACAACATCCCCCAATGATGGAGGAATCGACCATGCTTTTGGGTTCTATGACCGTTCTTGCCGCCCTGTTTGCGGTGCTGACCTGTGTCCTGGGGGATTTCACCGGGGCCAGTGTGGTACTGGGGACTTTGGGGTACTTTGCGGGCTACTGGGTGGCGCTGTTTGCCGTTGCCTTCTTGTTCCTGTGGCTCGCCACCGCAACGGTGGACATTTCCAAGCCCCGGGAAAGCGACAGCAAATTCTTCCGCTGGGTGCTGCGGCTCTATATCCCGGCGGTGTATTCCCTGCTGCGGATGGATATTGATTTTCAGGGCAAGGAAAAGCTTCCCAAGGACGGCCGGTTTCTGCTGGTGTGCAACCACCTGAGCATTCTGGATCCGGTGCTGCTGATGGGCTGCTTCCCGGATGCACAGCTGGCCTTTATCTCCAAGCGGGAAAATGCGGACATGTTCATCATCGGCAAGCTGATGCACGCCACCCTTTGCCAGATGATCAACCGGGAAAATGACCGGGAGGCCCTGAAAACCATCCTCAAGTGCATCCAGATGATCAAGGACGACCAGGTCAGCGTGGCGGTGTTCCCCGAGGGCTACACCAGCCGGGACCAGAAGCTCCATCATTTCCGCTCCGGTGTCTTCAAAATCGCCACCAAAACCCAGGTGCCCATCGTCCTGTGCACCCTGCAAAACACCCAGAATATTTTCCACAACATCACCCACCTGAAAAAGACCCACATCCCCCTCCATGTGGTGGATGTCCTGTCCCCGGATACCTTCCCCGGCCGCACCGCCGTGGACATTTCCCAGGAAGCCTTTGACAAAATGCTGCAAGACCTGGGCCCCAATTTCGCCCCGCCGGAATCCCCCACGGAGGAAGCGTAAAAACAGGGTGCGGTAATTCGCACAACAAAAAACACATCGGCCATCCCGTTTTCAGGTGGCCGATGTGTTTTTTATGGGCTGTCCAACAGCTTCTCAGACGTTTTCGGACACGCCGCAGCAGTCCTGGACTGCCGGTGTTTCTTTGGCCTTGCTGAAAGCACCGACCAACAGGCTCAGCACCAGCATTCCTGCCGCCACGCCCAGCCAGCCAAAGCCCATTTTGTAAAGGGGCAGCCGGTGCAGCAGCTCCCCCAGGCCGCCCAGCGGCACCCCCGCATCCCCAAGGGCATACAACACGCTGACCGCCCCGGTTCCCAGCACCGTCATGGGGTAGACAAACCGGTTCTGCTTCCACAGGCCGTGGCTCAGTCCCAGCAGAATCAGCACGATGGACACGGGGTAAATGGCATTCAGCACCGGCACGGAAATGCTCAGGATCATGTTGAGGCCCAGATTGCAAACCAGCAGGGAGAAGAAGGTGATGACATAAACCCAGGTGCGGTAGGAAACAGATGCAAAAAGCACGGAAAAATACTGAGAAATGGAATTGATCAAACCCACACAGGTGGTCAGACAGGCCAGGGTGAAAATCGCCGCCAGCAGCACGGCCCCGGTACCGCCGAACACCTGGTAGACGATGCACCGCAGGGTCCAGGCCCCGTTCTCCTGAAGCTCATAAACTCCGGAGCTGCACATGCCCATATAGGACAGCATGGCATAAACCAACGCCAGGATCGTTCCGGCCAGAAGCCCCGCCAGAACCGTGTAGCGCATTCTCTCCCCCTTTTCCCCCAGACCGAAAGAGGCCAGGGTGGTGGAGATCACCAGGCCAAAATTCAGTGCGGCAATGGTGTCCATGGTGTTGTAGCCCTCGGTAAAACCTTTCAGCAGGGGCGCAGCGGCATAGCTCTCCCGGGGCTGAGCCACCTGGGTCTGGCCCCGGAACAAAAAGCATACAAACAGCAGCACCAGCAGACTCAGCATGGCGGGGGTCAGCCCTCGGCCAATGCGGTTTACCAGCTTTCCGGGGTTCAGGCAGAGCCAAAGGGCCACCAGGAAAAATACCAGGGAATAGACCGCCATCCACAGTTTCAAATTGGCCCCCTGGGGAAGATAGGGTGCCACTGCCATCTCAAAGGGAACGGAAGCGGCTCTGGGAATGCCCAGTCCCGGGCCGATGGAGAGATAAATCAGCAGCGTAAACACCAGGGAGAATCTTTTTCCCACCTGCTGCCCCAGCTTGTCCAGCCCGTCAAACCGGGCTACCACGACCACCCCCAACACCGGCAAAATCACCGCCGTGGCCAGAAAGCCCACCATGGCCGTCAGGGTATTGCTGCCTGCGTTCTGCCCCAAAAAGGGCGGAAAAATCAGATTCCCGGCCCCAAAAAACAGCGCAAACAACATGACACTTACAACCAACAGATTTCTTTTTCCCAGTTTCATCGTTCTCGTCCTCTCTTTTTGTGAAAAAAATAAAGACCCGTCTCAAATTTCTTTGAGACGGGTCTTAAATCCCGCGGTACCACTCAAATTGTGCGCCAAAACGCACCACTCATTTCAGGCTCCAACAAGCCCTAGGCACTAACGCAGCCTACGCGAAAGCCCCTACTGGCAACGCTTTGGGGACTCCGGCTCAGAAGGGATGGGATTTTGAAGGCAGTCCACCGGGCTTCCACCATCCCCGGCTCTCTATCGGCTGTACGGTCAAATCCGTCTTCGTCATCGCTTTTCTATGAAGTTACACCAATTGTACACCCGAAAATCCCGGCTGTCAATAGAAATTTTCCAACCTGAATTCCTGCCGATTTAGCAAGGCTCTTTTTATCCGACAGGATGTGCCCATCCGCAGGCAGCCCGGCCCCACCTTTCGGTGGGGCCGGGGGTCTTCTTAGTAGCAGCCGCAGCCGCCGGTGGTGCCGCAGCCGGTGTTGCCGGTGGTGCAGCCGCAGTCGTTGTTGCCGATGCCGGTGCCGCCGCAGCCAAAGAGGAGAACCAGGATGATGATCCACCAGATGTTGCCGCCGAAGCAGGAGTTATTCGTACACATAGCATTCCCTCCGAATAGAATTTTTTCGAGCTTCACGCTCAATCCATCCTATTCTCCCGGCGGAAAAAGGTGCGTATCAGTTGGTTCCTGCCTGGTCGGCTTTTTGGGCTTCCAGGGTTTTGGCGGCGGTCAGAGGCCGCAGAACGCTGTAGCTGTCAAAACGGGTGTCGTTGGTCTTGGCCAGGAATACGATCTGGGCGGCCTTGTCCGCCACGGGGGACTGGCTGACCACGGTTTCCACGTTGGCGGCATCAATATCCTCAAAATAGATCCGGCTTCTGGCCCCGTCGATGAGGGACAGGGTTGGGTCGTTGGTGCCAAAAGACAGGGTAAAGGTGCCGCCGTCAGAGGCGGTGGATTTGAGCAGATTCTGCATGGCGTTTTGCAGGGCCTCGGTTTTGTCCCCGGTGTAGATATAGGCATCGGAAACCGGGAAGCGGAAATTGCTCAGCATGACCTCATGGAAGCCCATGTTTTTAAGCTCCAGTACCGCCGAGGTGATCCAGCTCTGGACACCGGCACTGGTGGGGTCCAGCCAGAAGCAGCCTTGGTCATCCATCCACAGACCCGCCCGGGAGGTCATGTACAGGCCGTTGGTCACGTTGCTGTTGCCATACTCCCAGTCCTGGAATGCGGAGATTTTGGCAATCATATAGCAGCCCTTGTCCTTGAGCTTTTGAATGAACCGGTCCACCCGGGCGGTGGAGATGGAATTTTGGATGGAGGTAGAGAGGGTGGCTCCGGAAATCTTGGTGGTGTAATAGAAGGAGCCGTAGCCGCCTTTGAGCTCCACCAGCACCGGGGTGCCGGAGGGGATCAGGTCCAGGTTTTCCTCCACCGTGTCCATTTCTTTTAATAGGGAGTTGTAGTCCACATAATAGCCATTGATGGGGCTCAGCTCTTTGGAGATTTCAATGGCGTCCGAACCTTCGTTATAGAAGATGGAAACGCCGCCCTGGGCCTGGGGCTTGGTGGCCACCACCCCGGCAAAGCCCGCGTCCCCCAGTTCAAAGTCCACCTTGGCCCCCTCCTGGCTGTAGACCACATAGCGCTGCAGCCAGATCACGCTGCAAAACCAGGCCACCAGCGCAGAAACCAGCAGCACCAGACTCACAAAACCCAGCCGGTGCAGACGGCGGCGGGTACGATAGGTCATTTTCATAGGCTTGCCCTCCGGGCGGTGACACAGCGCCACTCCTCTTTTTCCCGAATACCGGTAACGGAGAGCCCTGCCTGCTGTAGGGCTTCCAGCACCTCCGGCAGCCGGTTATCCAGAATGCCGGAGCAGATCAATACCGTGTCCTCACCCAAAAATTCCGGCAGCACCGGACTCAGGCCGATGATCACATCCGCCACAATGTTCACCAGCACCAGGCCGTATTCCTTTTGAGACAGCCGCTCCATGAGCCCCTTGTCGGCGGTGACGTTGCCGGTAAGGGCGGTGAACACCGGGGCGGCAAAGCCGTTGTAAGCGGCGTTTTCCCGGGCGATGTCCTCGGCCTTGGGGTCAATATCCACCCCCAACGCCTCCTGGGCTCCCAGACGCAGGGCGGTGATGGAGAGAATGCCGCTGCCGCTGCCCAGATCTAAGCACCGGCTTCCGGGGATCAGATGTTCCTCCATGGCCTCCATGACCATCTGGGTAGAGGGGTGGGCCCCGGTGCCAAAGGTCAGACCAGGGTCTAAAATCACCTGTTTCCGGTCTCCCTCATAGGTATCCGCCAGCCAGTAGGGCAGCACCACCAGATCCCGGCCCACCTCCTGGGCTGGATAGCTTTCTTTCCAGCTTTCCGACCAGTCCGTATCCGGCAGCAACTTTTCCGTCATGGAAAGCCCCCGCTCCTTAGAAAACCGCCGCAGGGTTTCCAAAGAGCCGGTATCCGTATCCTCGATATAAAGCTTGATGCGGCTCAGCCCTTGCAGCTCCTGCTGCAAGCCCTCGTCAATGTAATCCCAGTATTCCCGGTTCTCCTCCAAAAAAGATTCAAACTCCTGCTGGTCCTCGATACAAAAATCCTCAAATCCCAACCCCGTCAGGGCCGTCGCCAACGCCTCCACCCCGCCGGGCTTGGTATTGACGGTTATTTCCAGCCATGCCATGGCAAAATCCTCCTAAATCAATTGGTTCAAAGACCATTTTACCGCAAAACCCCGAAAAACACAACGGCTGAACCTTAAAATTTTTGTGTCCTACCGTTTATAGCCGGAAAGAGCAGGATACGCATCTGAGAAAACGGCAGGGAGGAGCGATAAGATGGTTGACAGTTATTCCGAAATTGACAATTGACAATTGACAATTGACAATTTTTGGTGGACGGACGTGGCCCTTTTGCGCCCGTTGTTCCCACAATCCGCACCGCCGCACCGCCCGCCCTTAGAATCCCCCGGTTGGAAGGTTCCCCAATCAGCGAAACCGTAGGGAACGGCCTATGTGCCGTTCCGCACGTGAAAGGGCGGAACCGTTACCGATCACCCCCGACACTTGAAACCCCGGTACAAAAGCTTCCCCGCCGGGGAAGCTGGCAGGGCGCAGCCCTGACTGATGAGGCAGCGGGACAGCCTGAAACATTCCAGAAACAATAGGCGAATTCGTAGAAACGCACATCATATACGTTCGTCCTTAGAACCCCTTGGTTGAAAACGCCCACCAATCAGCGAAACCGTAGGGAACGGCCTATGTGCCGTTCCGCACGTGAAAGGACGGAACTGTTACCGATAAAAACCAGACACGTCCCCCCATATGTCATTCCGACCGTAGCGCAAGCGGAGTGGAGGAATCCACCACGTGGCAGAAAAGAACCAACACAAGGTAAAACCCGCCACTTGGGAAGATTCCTCGACTCCGTTCCACTACGGTCGGAATGACAAAATCGGGGGGTGGTTCCGTTTTTTTACAGGGGTTGTAATCGCCACGCCCCGGAACGGCACATAGGCCGTTCCCTACATACTTTATCGGACGGACTGAAATAAACAACGTTGGTCGCTCCAATAATTGTCCATTGTCCATTGTCAATTGTCAATTTTTTCCGCCGTTCCCTACATACTTTAACGGATGGGTCAAAATGAACGACGTGGGTCTCCCCAATAACTGTCAACTGTCCACTGTCCACTGAAAAAATTGTCCATTGTCAATTTTCCCGTCCGGCCTTGCAATTTTCCTTGAGAGCCGATATAATGGGAAAAAAGGAAAGGGGGGCACGGTATGGCCGGGAAGATCAGTCAATTCCGTGGAATGCTGCTGGGGCTGGCAGTGGGGGATGCCATGGGGTATACCGTGGATTCCAGCACCTGGAAAGAGATCCAGGAGGACTATGGGCCCAATGGCCTGCTGGGCTATGATCTGGTCAATGGCTATGCTGAGGTGACCTCCTATACCCAGTTGGCGGCCTTTACCTGTAATGGGCTGCTGCTGGGCCTGACCCGGGGACAGATGACGGGGAAAATGCTGCCCCTTTACCGCTATGCCGGCCTTTCCAGCCGGGAGTGGGCGGCCTCTCAAAAACCCTGGGGCCGGCCCAGCACCACCTTCTGCTGGCTGCTGCAGCAGCCGGAAATCTGTCGGCGGCACTGTATGGATACCAGAATGCTGGATGCCCTGAGCCGGGACAGCCTGGGGGCCATGGAGGCCCGGTTTAATAGCTCCACCACCCCGGGAAGCCTGACCTCTGCGGCGGCGGCGGGGCTGTTCAGCCACCTGTACCGGGTGGAGCAGCAGGAACTGGATCTGTTGGGTGCGGAGATCGTGGCCCTGTCCCACGGAAGCCCCCTGGCGTTTTTGTCCGGAGCGGCGGTAGCCCATCTGGTCAGCCGCAGTTTGTCGGCCCCGGAGGTATCCATGAGGAATCTGGCCCTGGAAACCGCCCAGTCCATCAAATCCCAGTTTGGCCACCAGTACAGCCAGAGCTTTGAAATCAGCAATCTTTTGAATTTCGCCGTGTCTCTGGCAGAGGATTCCCGGCTCAGTCCGGTGATGGCCATGGAGCAGCTGCACTGCGTCAATGCCGCCCAGGTGCTGGCGGGGGCGGTGTATGCCTGTCTGCGCTGCGGAAGAAGTTTTGATACGGCCCTCATCGCCGCAGTGAACCACTCGGGCCGTTCCGCCGCGGTGGGCGCGCTGGCGGGGGCACTGCTTGGCATTCGCCTGGGAGAATCCGCCCTGCCCGCCTTTTACATCGAGTGCCTGGAACCGGCCCCGGTGCTGGCGGAAATGGCCGAGGATATGTACAACGGCTGCACCATGGAAATGGGCAACAAGCTCTTTGACCTGGACTGGGACCGGAAATACATCCACGGCGGCAAATAACACATATTCCCCCCTGACCGGAATAGACTTCTGGCAGGGGGGATGTTTTTATGGGAAAGCGGGATGGGGCCATTCTGGTCCTGGCGGTGTGTATGACCATTCTGGGCGTGGTCCGGGTCTTTGTAGAGGGCACCGTGACCACCGGGGCCTGGGGTCTCAGCTTCCGGCAGGAGGGCACAGCCCCGGTGGGCTCTGCGGGGGTGGAGCAGCTGCGGCAATATGATGCAGCCTACCTGGGCGACACCCGGGAAAAGCGGCTGTATCTGACCTTTGATGCGGGATATGAAAACGGAAACACGGAAAAAATACTGGATACCCTGAAAAAACACCAGGTGAAAGGCGCTTTTTTCCTGGTGGGCAACTACATTCAGCGCAATGCCGACCTGGTCCGCCGGATGGTGGCGGAGGGCCACACGGTAGGCAACCACACCATGCACCACTACGACATGTCCAAACTGACGGACAAGGCCGCCTTTACAAAGGAACTGCAGGACCTGGAAACCCTGTTCAAAGACACCACCGGCAAGGACCTCCAGCGGTACTACCGGCCACCCCAGGGGATCTACAGCCAGGAAAATCTGGCCATGGCCAAGGAGCTGGGCTATAAGACCGTCTTCTGGAGCCTTGCCTATGTGGACTGGAACAACGACAAACAGCCCACCCGGGAACAGGCCCTCGCCAAACTCCTGCCCCGGACCCACCCCGGCGCCGTGATCCTGCTCCACTCCACCTCCCAAACCAACGCCGAGATTTTAGACGAACTCCTGACCCACTGGGAACAGGAGGGCTACAGCTTTGGCACGGTGGACGAACTTTTCTAGCGGCGGGGATCCCCCCCGCCACCCAAACCGAAAGCAGGTCACTCGGACGGGTGTATCCTTTGGCAATTTAATTTCACTGCTCAGCATCATTACCGGCTGATGATGCTCCGCTGGTACACTATACCGTCCTTCGCAAAAAACCACATCAGCCAAGCCCGTTCGGGATGGTTGATGTGGTTTTTCGTGGGCTTCTTCTGCAATACGCCCGTTTTTCTGCCTATATTCTGAAATCCTGTTAAATATCTGCTACTCTATATGCCATCCTCGAGCATGTGGGCAACCATTTCCACATCCGGCATTGCGCTCATGCCCCCAAGGCGCATGGCACACAGCGCTCCCACCGCATTTGCAAAACGAAGTCTCTCAGCTGCACTCCTACCGGACTCTCGGCAGTTTTGATATAAAATTGCCCCAGTGAAAGCATCTCCGCAGCCGGTGGTATCCACTGCCTCGACAGAGAAGCCTTTATCATAACACCGCTGGCTGTTCGAATAGAAATATGCGCCACGGCTTCCGGCAGTAACATACAGTTCCTGCACACCAAACGACAGGGCCTCTTTCGCACCTGTGTCTATATCTTTACCGAACAGCATCTGCAGTTCTTCCTCGGATATTTTCACTGTGTCCGCCTGCTCCAGCCCCCAGCGCATCCATTTTATCGCCTCGGCTTCATTCTTCCACAGCGGCGCACGGTAGTTCGGGTCAAATGAAATGCCCACGCCCTTCTGTTTCGCATATCTCACGGCACATATGGTGGCGCTTCGTGCCGGTTCGTCGGTAAGAGAAAGCGTACCGAAATGAAAATACCGTGCATTGTCTATAAGGCCCATGTCCATTTTCTCTGCATCGATCTGCGTGTCAGCACCCGGATCTCTCACAAATGCGAATTCGCGGTTTCCCGTCTCATCAACACTGACGAATACAAGGGTCGTGTTCGTCTGCACCGTCTGCAGACCGCTTATATCGATGTTGACATCAGCGGCCTTCCTTTTCAGAAAAGCCCCGAACAAATCGTCCCCGACTGCGCCTATGATTGCGGTTTTTCCGCCCAGTGCCGAGCAGGCGGCAAGACAGTTCGTGGGTGCACCGCCGGGGTTCATCTCGTAAAGGGGATTGCCCATTTTTCCGCATCCGCTGGGCGAAAAATCCACCAGGTATTCCCCCAGCGCAACAACATCGTATTTTTCAGCCATTCTTTTTTCTCTTTCCCACGATGTCGATATACACGGCAACAATAATGATCACACCTGTCAGTACCTTTTGCCATTCTGTGGAGACACTCAGCAGGCGAAGGCCGTTTGTGAGCACGCTCATAATAAACGCACCAAGGATCGCACCCTTCATCGTGCCCTTGCCGCCTGCGAGAGAAGCACCGCCGATAACGCACGCCGCAACTGCGTTCATTTCATATCCGCTGCCAATCGACGGATAGGCCGTATTCATTCGGGAAGTCATCAGTATTCCGGCAACCGCAGCCATGCATCCGGCAACGATATAGGCAAGAAGCTCCCACTTATCCACCTTGATACCTGACAGGCGTGTTGATTCTCTGTTATTGCCAATGGCATACAGATATCTGCCGAAAGCTGTCTTTGCCAGCATAATGCCAAACAGGATCGCCAGCAGGAACATGATGATAACGCCGGTGTTGATTGCGTAATCCGCAATGCCGAGGTCTGCAAACCAGCCGGCAAACGGCGAACCCAGCGCAATGTTCTGATACCCCTTTATCTGTGTGAAATAGATGGGCGTTCCGTCTGTTATCACGATGGCTAGTCCTGCTGTGACCATCTGCATGCCGAGCGTGGCAATGAACGGCGTGATCTTCATTTTTGTCACCATGATGCCGTTGATCAAACCTACTGCTGCGCCGGTCAGTATGCCGCAAATAATACCCATCCATGCCGGCATTCCCCACCAGTTCATGAACACGCCGAGCATCACGCTCACAAAGGTCATAGACGTGCCGATAGATACATCGATGCCTCCGGTAACGACAACATAAAGAGCACCGACAGACAAAATGCCGTTGATCATCGTTGCAAGCAGAATGTTATTGATGTTGGACGGAGTCAAAAAGTTAGAAGAAGCTATTGAGAAAAACGTGACCATTAGGATGAGTCCAAGCACGATTGCCATGCTTTGTATAGGAATCTTTTTCAGCTTTTCCATTGAGTTTTTCATTTTAAGGTCATTCCTTTCATTCTGCCTGCATGTCACATTTTGATGCCAAGCGCATGATGTCCTCCTGTGTGGCGCTGTCCGCATCAAGCGCTCCTGCGATTTTTCCCTCGTGCATAACGAGGATCCTGTCGCATACCCGCAGGATTTCCTGCATCTCCGACGAGATCATGATGACGGCTTTCCCCATGTCGGCAAGGCTGATCAAAAGCTCACATATTTCGTCTTTTGCGCCGATGTCTATGCCCCTGGTGGGTTCATCAAAAATAAGAACATCCGTATCCCGGAGCAGCCATTTTGCCACAACTATTTTCTGCTGATTTCCGCCTGACAGCGAGCGGACCAACGCATCAAGGGACGGCGCTTTGACCTTGAGCCGCTGGGTGTATTTTTTCGCTTCATTCCGACATTTTGTTTTGTCTATATATCCAAACGCTTTACAGAGCTTTGGAATGGATGCAATGGTTATGTTGTTTTCTACAGACATTTCGGTTATCAGACCGAACCGTTTCCTGTCCTCCGACAGATAGCTGATCCCACAGCGCACAGCATCATACGGTGATTTTATCAAAACCTTTTTGCCGCCAATATAGATCTCTCCGCTGTCAGGCAGATCTGCGCCGAATATCAGCCGTGCTGTCTCTGTACGCCCCGCACCGACGAGCCCTGCAAAGCCGAGGATTTCACCCTTTCTCAGAGAAAAGCTCACATCTTTGACCTTGCTGCCAGAGTTCAGATGCTCGACCCGCAAGATCTCGTCTTCCAGTATCCTGCTTTTGTCTCTGCCCTTTCTGACATAGGCGATCTTGCGCCCCACCATTGCCGCTATGATGTCGTCAAGGCTTGTAGAGGCAACGTCAACGGTAGAGATATACTGTCCGTCCCGGAGAATGGTGGCACGGTCGCATATGCGCTTTATTTCGTCCATGCGGTGTGAAATATAGATGATGCTGATGCCGCTCTTTTTCATCTCGCCGATTATTGCAAACAGGCTTTCAATTTCGCTGTTGCTCAGCGGTGCTGTGGGCTCGTCCATAATGATCACCCGGGAATTGTAAGAGATGGCTTTTGCGATTTCCACCATTTGCTGCTGCGCTACCGTCAGCTCTGACACCATCGTGTTGGGGTCTACATGAAGGTTGACCCGCTGCAAAAGCTCCGCTGCCATGGCAGATGTTGCCCTCTCGTCGAGAAACACGCCGTGGCGCTTGATCTCCTTGCCGATGAAAATATTCTGCGCAATCGTGAGATTGCTCAAAAGATTCAGCTCCTGGTGTATCATGGTGATTCCAAGTGCTCTTGCATCCAGCACAGAGTTGATTTTGGTCTCACGACCGTTAAAAACGATCTCGCCAGCATCCGCTTGATAAATGCCTGTCAGTATCTTCATAAGAGTGGACTTTCCAGCACCGTTCTCGCCGAGCAGGGCATGAACCTCTCCTTGATATACCTCCAGCGAGCAATCCTGAAGCGCCTGCACTCCGGGAAAGGCTTTGCTTATCCCTCTCATTTCTATCATGGTTTCACGCATATCAATGCCTCCTGATCAGAGCTTGTAGAGCCTGCGGCAGGTTTCGCCAAGCAAGTCTGCTTTCTGTTTGTCTGACAGATCGCACTGTTCAATCTCCTGCGGCATGGTGTACTCTCCGCCAAACATGATTTTCTCGGAGCCAAGATACTTGCAGGCATGCTCTATCCACTCTTTCACGCTTATCTGTGGCAGCTGATTGGAACCATAGTGCTCAAGCCACGCCGTGTCCATATAAACATTGTGAAAACGCTGTGCCATTCCAAGGCATCTGAAATAGTTTTCCGCTCCCATGTGCGCAAATATTACCTTTAACTCCGGGAACGTTTCCAGGACATTTGCAAACTCAAACGGGGTGCCAACGCAGGAATACTTGCAGGAATTAGCCCCATTCGCTGCCGCAGAAGGGTTGGCAGAACCCGCATTATGCCAGCCGACATGGAAAAGGACCGGTATATCGAGTTCCAGACACTTTTCATAGGTGCGCATCTGGATAGGGTCATCAACATGAAAGCCGCCTTGATAGGACAGCACCTTTATGCCCTTATAGTATCCGGCGTTCACACCGCATTCAAGCGCATGAAGGGATGCTTCCTGATTTTCTCTGTCCACATATGCAATTCCAAAAAACTGATTTGGGTATTGCTCCACAAGCTTTTTGACCTTTGCGTTTTCATCGTTGTTTATTGCGATGAGCGCGGTTCTGTCCAGCTTCAACTCCTCCATATAGGTGAAAAGCGGCTTGTTATCATAATACTCGACACCTTCAAATGACCAGACGTGCATATGGCTGTCAATTCTCATCATGTATCTCTCCTTTAGGTTATTGCCGCAAATAACTGTCGGTAATTTGTTTTCCGGATATTACAGCGCTACAAGCTTTCTTACTTTGTCCGCCACTGCCAGCGCAAAGGCCGCATGAGAGCTGTTGTCAATATGGATGGCATCCGCCGCTGTTGCTGCCACGGACGATGCCTCCAAAAACGCTGCGCCGTATTTTTCCGCAATCCCTTTATAAAGCTCCGGAAGCTGTGCGCTCCGTTCTCTCGTCCCCTCCGCAGGGAACCAGTTTTCCATAGGTGAGCCTGCAACCTCCCCCACCTGCACCGGGGACATGATCAGAAGCTTTGGCGGCTTGCCGCCTGCTCCTGCGCTGCTGGAGAGAACCATCCGGCTCAAGGCCTCGATCCCCATGGAAATGTCACAAGCTGTAAGGGAAAACCTCTTTTTCAGGTCCGGCTGACCAAGCATCATGACAAAAACATCGATGGGCGCATGGCTTTCGAGGCATGGCCCGATCTGCGCTCGGGCATTTTTACCCGATTCCACCGGGTCTTCGGTCGTGGCTCTGCCCGGAAGCCCTTCTTCGATCACTCTGAAGTCCGCTCCAAGCTCCTTTGCCAGTATCCCTGTCCAACGCTCATCATATGGGAGCCTGTCTCCGCTGCGGTTATCATAGCCCCATGTGTTTGTGTCGCCAAAGCAAACCACTGTATACATCTTTATACCTCCATTTTGCAGCAGACCGCCACAGATATTCTCCGTGGCGGTCTTGTTCCAAAGTCACAGTTTGTAGAGTTTTGCCGCATTATTCCAGAGAATATTCTCTTTTTCCCGGTCGGAAATATCCGTGTTGAGAATATCGCTGGGAAGTGTTCCCTCACCGCCATATAGGATCTTTTCCGAGCTGAGATACTTGCAGGCGTGCTCGATCCAATCCTTGACCTTTACCTGCGGGAACTGATTTTCCGCATAATACTGCAGCCATGCGGTATCCAGATAAGCATTCTCAAACCTCATGCAGATGCTGAGACACTGGAAATATGTATCTCCGCCCATGTGCGCCATGATCAGCTTCAGCTTGGGATACTTTTCCAGCACGGTGCAAAACTGCACCGGGAAGCCAAGCGTGGAACACTTGCAGGGGGCTGCCCCGACCTGTGAGGGATGGACAAGACTGCTGCGTTGGAAGCCCACATGGAGCAGCACAGGAATATCAAGCGCAAGGCAGGTCTCATAGACAGGATTGATCGCATCGTCATCAAGCATGAAATGCTCCGCATACGGATAGAGCTTTATTCCCCGGATCCAGCCGCCTTTCACGCCCTCCTCCAGTCTTTTCAGCGACGGGTACATATCCCTTACGTTTACATAACCAAGCCCGAAAAATTTATCCGGTTCATTCTGTACCACTTTCTTCATCTCGGCATTCTCTTTTTCCGAGATTGCAATGATGGCCGTTTTATCAATAGCATTTTCCTGCATATATTGATAAATGGTTTTATCGTTGTAATAATCCACATCATTCATGGACCAAACATGCATATGGCTGTCAACAATCATAGTGAATACTCCTTTCGATTTTTGATCCCGGGGCTGAGCTGCCCTCGGTATCTTTCCCTATATCAGTCGTAGAGGCACTGTGCGATTTCAGGATCATCAATGTTCTGTGCGTTGTAGAAATAGTAAGTGGCATTGATGGATGCAGGAATCTCTTTTCCGTTCAGATAGTCAACTGCATATTTGACAATATCGTATCCCTGAGAATAGGGTGCCTGCGTAATACTGCCGAAGATCGTGCCCGCTCTTACGGCATCAGTCTGCTGTTTGCCGGAGTCGTAGCCAATGACTTTGATTTTTCCTGCAACGCCCAATTCAGAGACAGCATTGAGGATCCCGTTGATAACATTGTCGCACGTGCCGTAAATAACTGCAGCATCGGGATAGGTGGT
Organism: uncultured Oscillospiraceae bacterium; assembly: GCA_934591845.1. Lineage (GTDB taxonomy): Bacteria > Bacillota > Clostridia > Oscillospirales > Oscillospiraceae > Faecousia. The sequence goes on from CAKTPO010000010.1 coordinate 40,919, forward strand.
CATCATGCTCTTGGCGATTTCAGTTACGACTGCGGCATCGTTGGAGTACTGCACATCCAGGACCTTCATATTGGGATAGAGCTCACCGAGTGCGTCAATAAAGCCGTTTGTCCGTTCAACACCGTTTTTGCTGGTCTGGTCATGCCCGATAACAAGCACACCGCCTTCGCCGCCGCAGCCCTCGCCGATCTTCTCTGCCAGTGTACGGGTCGCCTCAATATCATTGGTCGCAAGAGTCGTGACGGGGATGTCACTGTTGACACCGTTATCATAGCAGAAAATCGGTATGCCGGCATCCTTGGCCTTCTGCATTGTTGCGACTACCGCTTCCTGGTCGATCGCACCGATGCATATGGCATCCGGCTTTGCTGCAACTGCGGTGGCGAACATATCCAGCTGTGCCGCCGCATCCCCCGAGACTGCCGGGGCATCATAAGTAAGATTCACGCCCAGATCCTTCGCTGCCGCTTCACAGCCAAGCTTGAGCGTACGGTGATACTGGTGGACTGCCGACTTGTCGCACACCCAGATGTTGTATGCGCCGGTAGTGTTCGCTGCTTTGTCTTCGGCTGCCGCAGTGCTCTCCGCCGCTGGGGTTGTCTGCTGACCGCAAGCGCACAAAACAAGGATCATGCACAAGGTCATAACCAACGCAATAACTTTTTTCATTTGAATTCCTCCTGTTTTTTTGTTTTATTTCGCAGTGTATGCTTCCACTGCAGATCACATTTTATATATGGCCAAAATTCCAAATTTATTTCCTTGCATCAATTTGGCCATCCATACAACTTCTATTCTGAAGGACAGTAGTATCCCATATAATATATGCCGGGATTGTGTATCATGTATATCTTGCCTGCATATCGTGCTTGAGTTCATGTCAATATTAACGCATAAGGCCTGATATAACAACCGCTTTTTCTGTATTGTAGGTATAAATTTCTGAACAAGGCACTTGACTTTGCACCGCATATATATTATGCTGTGCACAGATTGGAGGACTGATGCATTTGCCTGACCATGAAGAAAATATTCCTCTCAAATATCTTGCTTCCGTTGCCGGCGGCAGCAAAAGGCTGGTCCAGTGCCGCCATTTCAATCAAAACAGCGATATATGGATACTTGATGAACACACTCATAATTTTGTTGAACTTATTTATTTTCTCAACGGTGAAGCTCAAGTAGAAACGTCTCAAGGAAAAACAAATTTGACACTCTATGATGTGCTCATACACCCCTCAAACGTCAAACACCATGAATTTGTTGATCTGCACAAGCGGCAGGAAATCATCAACCTTGGCGTTGAGGTCGAGTCCGATTTCGACATGGGTGATTCTTTTGTTCTGAAAGACAATACCGGCAACATCCGGCGCATCTTTCGTATGCTGGACTATCATTTCAACGCTTCTGACCTGATGCATGAGGAGCTGGAGGATCAGCTTCTGTGCCTGCTGTTCATCTATCTACAGAAAAGTGCACATGAACAGCTCTGCTCGGAGTATAGCATCATTGACCGGGTGGTGGAGTATGTACAGGAGAACTACCGCAGCTCGCTGAGCGTTAAAGAACTGGCTGATTACGCACACGTCAGCGAGTCCTACCTTTCGAGACTGATGTCATCTCATGTCGGTATCCCGCCTATGAAGTATGTCAACACCATACGCATCGAAAGTGCCAAACAAGCGCTCAAGTCGGATACACCGATCGCACAGATAGCCGCACTGGTCGGTTTCATGGAGCAAAAATACTTTAGTACGGTCTTCAAGCGTGAGACTGGGCTGACTCCGTCCGAGTATAGAAGCCGCATTCGCACAGCCGACTGAGCGCTGCAATAAAATATGCAAAGGGGCAGTCTCACAAAAATCCGGCCCTCCCCCCCAAAAATAAAGGCCCGGCTCTTGCGCAGAGCCGGGTTTTTCGTTTGTAGAAAGACAACCACCCACTATGCGGGTGAGACGGTATGAAAAGACAATTAATTAGGGGATATATTGCTCAGTCCCCGTCCACCTTGATGACCATGCGGGCGATGCCGGATACCGCCGCAAAGAGGACTCCGGCTACCGGCCAGACCAGCCAGGTGAAATCCCAACGCATGGACCAAAAGCTCCAGCCTAAGTAAATTGCGGTGGCAAGACACCAATACACGCTGGAAAAGGTATCCAGTTTTTCCTTCACTCGTTTTTCCTTTTGGGAATACTCGCCTTCCTGCAAAAGCACGTCATAGCTGCCCTTGATCATGGTTACACGGATGATCAGGTTGACCCCCAGGGCCACCAGTGCCAGCAGCACTGCCACGCATACCATTACGCAAACACCGCCCTCCGGTGCATCCATGGTTCCGACAATGAGCAGCGGGATCAGGGACACAATGCACAGCACAACGCCCACGGCGATCCCCCGGGAAAAACGCTCCTCAAAGTTCCGCTTCTTTTCCCGGACCATTCCCGTTACGCCGTACTCGGTTTCAAAGGGCTCCCGTTCCAATTCTTCCAGGCGGTTCATGCGGATACCGCAGGTGATGAACAGGAACACGGCCATCGCCGCCAAGATAAACAGCACCGTACACCCGATCCCAAGGGCCATGCTCCCAGTGATGGGCAGCAACCTGTTTTCGGAAAAGGCCAACAGCAGAATCAGCAGAATGGGACTGAGAATGCACAGGGCCGTGGCGTTGGCGATGATAGGGGCGGCTTCTTTCTTGATGTTCAGAAACGTGTTGGCTTCCTCCATAGAGACCTGGCGCTTTGCGATTTCCGGGTCGCTTCCGGCCCCTGTGCCCCGGCTCTCCTGGCCCAGGGCATCCTTCAGCAGATAATCCGTACTCACTCCGAAAAGCTCTGCCAGCTGAATGACCTTTTGCAGATCCGGCACAGAACCGGCGCTTTCCCATTTGGATACGGACTGCCTGGATACCCCCAGCTTTGCTGCCAGCTCCTCCTGAGACCATCCGTTCTTTTTTCGTTCCTCTATTATTTTGTCTGCCAGAATCATAAGGATTCCCCTTTCTGTTTGGATGCCCTGATCATACCATTTTGGCCGGTTGCATTCTACCAAGCGGGCTTTACAAGCCGTTAGCCGCCGGTTGCGTTTTGCGTTTTTCCTGCCACACAGTCAGAAACCCCTGCCAGTGCCAGGAATTTTTTGTCGGAAAGTATGCCCTGGGTGCGGAACTGACCCTCCTGGAACAGAGCATAGGTGGTCACCGGGGCGGGCACGTTTTGGGCATCTTCCCTGGTTGTAATGTGGATGACTTTCAAGGGAATGCCATGTGCTTTTGCCGCTTCCTGCACCTTGGGGACCCAGTAACAGGTAAAGGGGCATTGGTCCGTGTAGTACAGGACAAAACCGGGTTCGTCAACTTTGGGATGCTTTGCGCAGTCTTTGAATCTTGGCGGCTCTGCGCCCTGGGCCAGAGGCAGATACAGGAGGTTGATCCCGCAGTCGGATACGTCCGCCACCCGGAAGCCCTTGTGGGCCAAAAACTTCGGATCTGCCAAAAATTCCCGCTTTCTCCCCTGGGCGCAGAGAATGCACACCCCTTTTTTCTTTCGCTCCTGGGCATCCCGGATACATTCAGACAGCAGTTCCCCAGCATACCCATGGCCTTTCATGGAGCCGGAGACCCACAGACAATGAATATAAAACCACCCCTCTGCCTCAATAGGCACCCAGGCGTTCTCCCCCGGCATGTACTCAATAAAGCATTTCCCCCGCTCCTGACTGCGATAAAAGACCAGCCCCTCCTCAAATCGCTGCTTCATCCATTCCTTTTTCGCCAAACTCTGCTTGCCGGACATGGCGCAGCAGATATGCTCTTTGTCGATGTTCTCTCCGGTGATGTGAATATAGTCCATCCCGTACCGCCCTCCTTACCCGGCCCAACCGGTGCTTTTTGTACTCTTAATTATATGCTCACATTCTGGAATAGCAAGTGGGATTTTGAACGGAGTTTTTCCCTATTTGCCTATTAACCGTAGCACTGGGTCACGCCAACGCAAACACGGCGGGGGCGGTTTACGCCCGCCAGATCGCCATCGCCAGAGCGACAGCCGCAGATGTCCGGGCGGGGGCGTTTGCGGGGAGAAAATAGCAGAATTTACGGAAAAACCATTTTCTATGAAAAAGTTCGGTTTTTCCCACCCCTGATTTTGAGCGATCCCCAAACTATCCCCAAAGCAAATTTGAAGCCAATGCGAATTTACATAAAAAGTTAGAAAAATCCCGGATTTCTTGCAGAAATCCGGGATAATTTTGGTTGCGGAGGCAGGACTCGATGGCTGACTTTGCGGAGCAAAGTCATATAGTAGCCACCAGTTTTTGAACTGGTGGCCGCCAAATGCCACCGGCATTTGGCATTAAAATGGGTTCGAGTCCTGCACCGTACAAATATAAAAGCGCCACCCGGTGGGTGACGCTTCAAATTTGGTTGCGGAGGCAGGACTCGAACCTACGACCTCCGGGTTATGAGCCCGACGAGCTTCCAACTGCTCTACTCCGCGATATTATGGGGCACTCATTGAATGCCTGCTCATTATAGCATGGGGGTGGGGGATTGTCAAGTCTTTATTTTGAAAAACTTTCTTCCCGCAGGACACGCTTCAGTGCGGCGTAGCGGGGGGACTGGGGGGTGGGGAGGGTGGAGAGTTCCTGGGAGAGGGTGGTTTTGTCGGTGGCGCGGTAAAAATTCAGCCACAGCTGGTACTCGATGGCATAGCTCAGAAAACCGTTGCGGTTGGGGCTGCCGACGGTTGCGGCGGTGGAAAAGCGTTCGTCAGGTGCCATAAGAGATACTCCTGAGAGGTCTGGGAGAGAATTGGCGGTCACGTCGGGGCCTGACCTCTTTTAAGAGAATTATAGCACTTTTTCGACATTTTTCAACAATTTTATTTGTAAAAATATTGTGTTTTTCCAATTTATTATAAGGGTTTTGCAATGTATTCATAACCTAAATATTCTATCTCTTGTGTTGGGGGCTGCGGGGGTGCCGGAGTTCCGAAGGTAGCCGTGGAGGCTTCCGGCGGAAAAGTCTGCTTTCAGGGAAAATTTCGGATTTATTCATTGCATCTGCCCGGGAATCATGGTATACTCTCCAGGATAGACCAATTTCTCAGGGAGGAACCTATGAATACCCTTTTGCATATCTGCTGCGCCCCCTGTGCCAACCAGTGCATTGACGTACTTCGGGGGGACCACTATGAAGTCACCGGCTTCTGGTACAATCCCAACATCCACCCCTTTACGGAGTACCGGGCCCGGCGGAACTGTCTGCGGGAATACGCCCAGACCATTGACTTGCCCCTGATCGAGCGCAACGACTACGGTCTGCGGCCCTTTGTCCGGGCGGTATCCCAGGATATTGAACACCGGTGTGTCAAGTGCTATGAGTTCCGGCTCTTTGAGGCGGCCCGGCAGGCCAAAGAGGGGGGCTTTGACAGCTTCACTTCTTCGCTGTTCATTTCCCCCTATCAAAACCACGAGCTGATGCGGGAGGTGGCCCAGCGGGCGGCCGAGGAATACGGTGTGGAATTTTTGTACCGGGATTTCCGGTCCTATTTCCGGGCAGGACAGGAAAAGGCCCGGGAGCTGGGTTTTTACATTCAGAAATACTGCGGCTGTGTATTTTCTGAGGAAGAACGGTATTTGAAGAAGAACAAAATCATTCCCTGAACAAACAGAAAGTGAGTAAAGCATGGATAAAATGGAATTTTCCGTACCCTGCCTCTTTGGCCTGGAGGGCCTGGCGGGGGACGAGCTGCGGCGGCTGGATATGGAGAACGTGCGGGTGGAAAATGGCCGGGTGCTGTTTTCCGGTGACGAAATTGCCCTGGCCAAGGCCAATGTGTGTCTGCGCACCGGCGAGCGGGTTTTGATCGTTCTGGCGGACTTCAAGGCTACCACCTTTGAAGAACTGTTCCAGGGGGTATACAAGACCCGGTTGGAGCGGTACATCCCCAAAGACGGCGCGTTCCCCGTCAAGGGCCACTGCCTGAACAGCACCCTGATGAGCGTGCCGGACTGCCAGGCCATTATCAAAAAAGCCGCCTCCAAGCGGCTGGGGGAGACCTACGGGGTCTCCTGGCTGCCGGAGACCGGTGCCAAATATCAGCTCCAATTCTCCCTGATGAACGACCGGGTCCAGCTGTATCTGGACACTTCCGGGCCGGGGCTGCACAAGCGGGGCTACCGGGCCAACGGCAACGATGCCCCCCTGCGGGAGACCTTGGCGGCGGCCATGGTGATGCTGACCCGCTACCGGGGCCGGGAGTTCTTCTGGGACCCGTTCTGCGGCAGCGGCACCATTCCCATTGAGGCGGCCATGATCGCCAAAAACAAGGCTCCCGGTGCCTTCCGCCGGTTCTCCGCCGAGGCGTTCGCCTGGGTGGATCCCAAGGTCTGGGGCCAGGTTCGCAGTGAGGCCAAAGACCGGGAGTTCCACGGGGCTTACCGCATTATGGGTTCTGACAATGACCCCAAGTGTGTCTCCCTGGCCATGGCCAACGCCAGAAAGGCAGGTCTTGGCGACCTGATCGACTTCCGGGACGGGGATGCCACCAAAATGAGTCTGCCCAGTGACAGCGGCATTCTGGTCTGCAATCCTCCCTACGGCCAGAGAATGATGGAGCAGCAGAGCGCGCAACGGCTGTACGCAGCCCTGGGGCGGCACCTCAAATACGCCGACGGCTGGAAGAAGTACATCATCACCTCCGAGCCGGAGTTTGAGCATTACTTCGGTGCCCGGGCGGACAAAAAGCGGAAACTTTACAACGGCATGATCAAGTGCGACTACTACATGTATCTCAACGAGCAGAGAAAGAAGAAATGATATGAAGCATCTATTCCTCATCAACCCTGCCGCCGGAAGCCGGGACCGAACGCTGGAATGCAGCAGCACCATTGTAAAAGCATGTCGGGGGCTGGACTACCGGGTGGAGATCTCCCAGAATCCCGGCGACTGCCAGCGGCTTGCCCGGGAGGCGGCCCAGTCCGGAGAGGAATACCGTATTTATGCCTGCGGCGGCGATGGCACCCTGAACGAAGTGGCCTCCGGCGCGGCGGGCTATCCCAACGCCGCCGTGACGGTCTGGGCCGGAGGCAGCGGCAATGACTTTGTCCGCATTTTCTCCGAGCCCAAGGCCTTTCGGCAGCTGGAGCGGCTGCTGGATGCGGAGGAAACGGAATTTGACATGATCCGCTGCAACGATGCCCTGGCCCTCAACATCTGCTCCGTGGGCCTGGATGCCCGCATCGGCACAGACGTGGCCAATTACAAGCGGATCCCTCTGCTGCATGGGTTCTGGGCCTATGCCGTCTCGGCGGTGGTCAACGTGGTCCGTGGGGTGAGCCAGCCTCTGCACGTGGAACTGTGCGGAGAAGCGGTGGACAAGGAAATGACCATGGTCTGCGTCTGCAATGGCCGGTACTACGGCGGCGGTTTTTACGCCGTGCCGGAGGCAGACCCCCGGGATGGGCTGCTGGATGTGCTGGTGGTGGACAAAGTCACCCGCCGCCAGGTGCCGGGGCTGATCGGCAAATACAAGGCCGGATGCTACAAAGAACTGCCCCATCTGATTACCCACTACCGCACCAAGGAACTGACCATCCACAGCCCCACCCCCACTGCGGTGAATTTAGACGGAGAACTGCGGATGGAAACGGACATCCACATGTCCATTGCCCAGGAAAAACTTCGGTTTTTCTACCCCAAGGGGCTGAGCTGGTAAAAAATCATCCTGCGGGGCTTGGGAACATCCCAGGCCCCGTGTCCTGAGAGCAGGGAAAGGAGCCTATAAATGCAATTTTTCTATTACTGCCTGTTGGTCGCCGGGATCGTGGCGGCAGACCAGGTGACCAAGGCCCTGGTGGTGACCCATATCCCCCTGGGGGGCCATGTGGATTTTCTGCCGGGGGTGCTGGATTTTACCTATCTGCGGAACACCGGTGCGGCGTTTTCCTCTTTTGAGGGCATGCAGTGGATGTTTGCCCTGATTTTTCTGGTGTTTACGGGAGCCTTGCTTTATGAATATTTCCGGAAGAAGCTGCCCTTTTCCTCCTTTGAGCGGTGGATGATCGCTGCCATTTACGCAGGGGGCCTGGGGAACATGATCGACCGGCTGCGGCTGGGCTACGTGGTGGACATGATCGAGACCTTGTTTATGGATTTCCCCGTGTTCAACGTGGCCGACTGCTTTATCACCTGCGGCTGCATTGCCCTGTTTATCAGCCTGGGTCTTTGCAACAAAGAGATTTGGAAGGATGGAAAAAAATGATCCTCACTGCCGACCAAAGCGGCGAGCGGCTGGATGCCTTTCTCAGCCGCTGCCCGGAGGGCCTGAGCCGCAGTGCCGCCCAGAAGCTGATCGCAGAGGGCAACGTGCTGCTGAACGGAAAACCCGCCAAAAAGAATGACCGGTTGGAGCCTGGGGACCAGGTGACCCTGACCATCCCCGAGCCGAAAGCCGTAGACGTGGTACCCACGGAAATGAAGCTGGATATTGTCTATGAGGATGAAGATCTGGCAGTGATCAACAAGCCCAAGGGCCTGGTGGTTCACCCCGCCCCGGGACACCAGGAGGACACCCTGGTAAACGGGCTGCTCTACGCCATGGGAGATCGCCTTTCCGGCATCAATGGAGAACTGCGGCCCGGCATTGTCCACCGCATTGACAAAGATACCTCCGGCTTGCTGGCCATTGCCAAAAACGATCTGGCCCATGCGGTGCTGGCCTCCCAGCTGAAAGACCACACCATGGCCCGGACTTACGAGTGCATCGTCTGCGGCAACCTGAAAGAGGACAGCGGCACGGTGGATGCCCCCATTGGGCGGCACCCCACGGACCGAAAGAAAATGTGCGTGACCCAGCGCAATTCCAAGCCCGCCGTCACCCATTGGGAAGTGGTCAAACGCTACCCCGGCTATACCTATGTCCGCTGCCACCTGGAAACCGGCCGAACCCACCAGATCCGGGTTCATATGGCCTACATCGGCCACCCCATTCTGGGGGATATGGTGTACGGCCACAAAAAGCCGGAACTGGGCCAGGATAGCCAATGCCTCCACGCCGGGGCCTTGTCTTTCCGCCACCCAAGGGATGGCCGCCCGGTGATCGTCTACGCCCCCCTGCCGGAGTATTTCACCCAGGTGCTTGAGAAGCTGGAAAAAATGTCTGGTTAAGGCCTTGGAAAAATCTGTTTGCCCACTTGTGAAGCCTTTCAAAAGGGAGTATAATAAGGGAAACTCTGAATAAATCGTCTGCGGCTGAGCAGCGAATCTTTTGCCCCCAGACTGCGCTTCTAAAAGTGGGAAATACACAAAGTATTCCTCCACTTTTAGAATCTTGCCTGGAGCCAAAATCTTTCGCTGTCAGCTCTTGCCGATTTAATCAGAGCTTCCTGAGCGTACATTCCATATTACCTTTGGGAGGTTCTTACCATGATTTTTGACTCTCTTGCCCATATCGACCAGTATAAAACCACCCACCCCGGCATTTACAAGGCCCTGACCATTCTGCGGGATACGGATTTCTCCAAAATGGAAGATGCCACCGTGGAAGTGGAAGGACGGGATCTATACTACTTCCTCCAGAGCTATGAAACCAAGGAGGAAAACACCACCCCGGAGGCCCACCGGAAGTATGCAGACATTCAGGCGGTGCTGGTTGGTGCCGAAAAAATCGGAGTCGGGGCCTTGGAGGACATGACCCGGGAGGTCAGTGCCAAGCCCGAAAACGACATCTGGTTTTACAACGGCCCCATGGACTATGTGACCCTGACCCCCGGCAAGTTTGCCGTGCTGTTCCCCGGCGATGCCCATGCCCCCGGCATCTGCCTGGATGCCCCGGCCCAGGCCCGGAAATGCGTGTTCAAGGTCCGGCTGTAACGGCGCTAAAGGGTATCTGTGTAATTTTTCTGCCGCTCCATCCGGGGCGGCAGCTCTTTTTTAGTGGCTTTTCTATTGGGAATGTGCTATCATAGTCCCAAATCAGCGAAGGAGAACGGTATGCTTCTGAATATGGAGGGTGTCTGCAAAACCTATGGGGATCGGACACTTTTGGATGATGTGACCTTTTATATGAAGACCGGAGACCGGGTGGGTGTCGTAGGTGTCAACGGCTGCGGAAAATCCACCTTTCTTCGGTTGGCGGCGGGAAAGGATCGGTGTGACCGGGGCAGTGTTTCCTATGACCCCAATGTGCGGCTGGGATATCTGCCCCAGGCGCCGGAGTACGACCCGGAGAAGACCGTTATGGAGCAGGTGGAGTCGGGGCTGGACCCTACCGCCCGGGAAATCGCCCGGTATGAGGCGGTGGAGATCCTGACCCGGCTGGGCATTGAGGACCCGGAAAAGAAAATGGGTACCCTTTCCGGCGGTCAGCGCAAGCGGGTGGCCCTGGCGGCCTGCCTGGTACACCCCTGCGATTTGCTGCTGCTGGACGAGCCTACCAACCACCTGGACGCGGAAATGATCAGCTGGCTGGAAACCTATTTGCAGCGCTTTACCGGTGGCATTCTCTTGGTGACTCACGACCGGTATTTCCTGGAACGGGTGGCGGACCGGACGGCAGAGGTCAGCTTTGGCAAGCTTTACCTCTATGAGGGCGGGTATTCGGCCTACTTAGAGGGCAAGGCCCGCCGAGAGGAACTGGAAGCCGCCTCGGAGCGGAAACGGAAGTCCCTGCTGCGGCGGGAACTGCAATGGGTGCTGCAAGGCCCCTGTGCCCGGGGCACCAAAAGCCGGGAACGGCTGGAACGGTATGAGGCCCTGAAAGCGGTGCAGCCGCCCCAGACGGAAGAAAGCCTGGGAAAGCTTCAGGCCCTGACCTCCCGACTGGGAAAGAAAACCATCGAACTGCGGGACGTGGGCAAGTGCTTTGACGGGAGGTTCGTCCTGCGGCATTTTGATTTCACCTTGCAGCGGACGGATCGCATCGGCATCGTAGGCGGCAACGGGGCGGGAAAATCCACCCTGTTAAACCTGATTTCCGGCAGACTCACTCCGGACGAGGGTACCGTCACCCTGGGAGATACGGTAAAACTGGGATATTTTTCCCAGCACGCCCAGGAGTTAGACCCCCTGGAAATGGCCCTGGATTACGTGAAGGCCCGGGGCGACCGGATCGAAACCCCGGAGGGGACACTGACGGCATCCAAGCTCATGGACCAGTCCCTCTTTTCCGGCCCCTTGCAGCACCGGCTCATCGGCAAGCTCTCCGGCGGGGAAAAGCGGCGGCTGTTCCTGCTGGGGCTGCTGGCCGAGGCCCCCAATGTATTGCTGCTGGACGAGCCTACCAACGATCTGGACATTCCCACCATGACCCAGTTGGAAAACTACCTGGAAACTTTCCCCGGTGCCATCATCGCCGTATCCCACGACCGGTATTTTCTGGACCGCATCTGCACCCGGATTTTCGCCGTAGAACCTGACGGCCAGACCTTAGAATACGTGGGCGGCTACACCGACTACCTGGAAAAGGCCCAGGGGAAACCTGAAAAACAGGAAAAAAAGAAAGGGGAACCCCAGGAAAAACCCCGGGCACGGAAGCTCAAATTCACATTCAAGGAGCAGCGGGAGTTTGACACCATCGAAGACGACATTGCCGCCCTGGAACAGGCCCTGGAAGAAAACCGCCGGTCCCAGGAACAGGCCGGCAGCGATTTTGAGAAGCTCCAAACCCTTATGGAGGAGCAAAAGACCCTGGAAGCCCAGTTAGAAACCAAAACCGAACGCTGGCTGTACCTGACGGAATTGGCAGAACGAATCGAGAGAGACAAAAATTGACAATTGACAATGGACAATTGACAATTTTTGGTAAACGAACGTTCCAGGAATATGTCGGTTAGAAAATGCACCCATCAGCGAAACCGTAGGGAACGGCTATGTGCCGTTCCGGGGACGCCCGTTTTTCTGGTTCGTCCGGGTTATACGTGGGCACGGTCAGTGTTATTGTAGGGAACGGCCTATGTGCCGTTCCGCACCCGAAAGGACGGAACCGTTCCCGGTAAACCCCGGCCCCCTATAGCACGGTACAAAAGCTTCCCCTCCGGGGAAGCTGGCTCGGCCAAAGGCCGAGACTGATGAGGCGGCGGGGCAGCGTGAAACATTCCAGAAACGATAGGCGAATCCGTAGAAACGTCCCATATGATCGCCGCCCGTCCTTAGAATCCCTCGGTTGAAAACGTGCCCCTACCAGCGAAACCGTAGGGAACGGCCTATGTGCCGTTCCGCACGTTTAAGGGCGGAACTATTTCCGATAATACAAAAAACGCCCCCTGTCATGTCATTCCGACCGGAGCGCAAGCGGAGTGGAGGAATCCACCACGTGGGATAATAAACCAACACAAGATAAAACTTGCTGCTTGGGAAGATTCCTCGACTCACTGCGCTCGCTTGGAATGACATGATCGGTGGGTGGCTCCGTTCATCTACACGGGTTGTAATTGCAACGTAACGGAACGGCACACAGGCCGTTCCCTACATACTTTAACGGATGGGTCAAAATGAACAACGTTGGTCGCCCCAATAATTGTCAATTGTCCATTGTCAATTGTCAATTTTTCCCCCGTTCCCAACGAATCCTACCATCTACAACAACATGCCGCCTCCCATTGCGGCGTTTCTTCCCCCAGGGGGAAGGCAATATGAATTTCTTCAAAGGAGCGTTTCCATGATCGAAACCATCGAATTGGCCCCCGGGGTGCGGCTGCGGTGCTGCCGGGATGGGCGGTTTAAGCAGAATGCCCTCTCTATTCAATATGTCCGGCCTATGGCCCGGGAGGAGGCGGCTATGAATGCCCTGATTCCCAGTGTGCTGCTCCGGGGCTGCAACAAGGCCCGGGATCTGCGGCAGATCACCCTGCGGCTGGATGAACTCTACGGTGCTTCCGTCAGCCCCATTTCCCGGCGGGCGGGGGACTATCAGACCACGGGCTTTTATGTGGGTCTGATGGATGACCGATTTGCCCCTCAGGGGGAGTCGGTGTTGGAGGAGACCCTGGACTTTGTGGGGCAGCTGCTTTTTGACTACCCCACGGAAAACGGCGGCTTCCTGGAACGGTTTGTCCAGGGAGAAAAAACCAACCAAATTTACGCCATTGAGGCAGAGCTTAACGACAAGCGGGCCTATGCTACCCGGCAATTGCTGAAAACCATGTGCGCCCAGGACCCCTTTGGCCTTTCCCGCATGGGCGAGCCGGAGGATGTGGAAGCCATCACCCCCCAGGGGCTGCTGCGGCACTATGAAAAGGTCCGCCGGGAAAGCCCGGTGGAGCTGTTTTATGTGGGTTCCGCGGAACCCCAGCGTGTTAAAGAGGTGCTGCTGCCCATTTTTGCCAGGGAGCGGCGGGACTATCGGCCTTTGGCCCCCCAGACGGAATTAAGCCTAAGCCCCCGGCAGGATGCCCGGGAGACCATGGAAGTCACCCAGGGAAAGCTCTCCATGGGCTATGTGACCCCCCTTACCAATCGTACAAAAGGCTTTGCCGCCATGCAGATGCTCAACATGGTCCTGGGAGGAGACATGACATCCAAACTGTTCCAGAACGTCCGGGAAAAGCAGAGCCTGTGCTACTCCATCGGCTCCGGCTACTACAGTGCCAAGGGCATCGTTCTGGTGTCCGCAGGCATTGACTTTGACAAGGAAGACCATGTGCGCCGGGAGGTGGAAGCCCAGGTGGAGGCTTGCCGCCGGGGAGAAATCACGGAAGCGGAGCTGGAGGGCGCACGCCATGCCCTGGTCAGTGCCTTGGCCGCAGTGCCGGATTCCCCCAGTTCCATGGAAAACTACGATTCCTCCATGATTTTAGGGGGCAGCGGCCTGAACGTTCAGACCCACCGGCAGGCTTTGGAAGCCGTGACACGGGAGGACATTGCCCAGGCTGCCCAGACCCTACAGCTGCACAGCACCTATTTTCTGAAAGGAGTCCAGGAATGATCCAGGAGTTTTATGAGGGCCTTGACGAAACCGTCTGCCGCCAGACCCTGCCCAACGGCCTGCGGGTGGCGGTATTGCCCCGAAAGGGCTTTTCCAAAAAGCTTGCCTATTTTGTAACGGATTTCGGCTCCATCCACCAGAATTTCCGGTTTGAGGGCCAGAAGCATCATGTTCCTGGGGGCATTGCCCATTATCTGGAACATAAAATGTTCGACCTCCCCGGAGGCCGGGATGTAAGCGAAGAATTCTCCGTCTGGGGGGCCAGTACCAACGCCTTTACCAGCTACGACATGACCGCCTATTATTTTTCCTGCACGGACCATTTTGAAGACTGTCTGCATCTGCTGCTGGAATTCGTCAGCACCCCCTATTTTACCCAGGAGAGCGTGGAAAAAGAGCGGGGCATCATCGAGCAGGAGATCGGCATGAACCGGGACGCCGCCGACAGCGTGGTGTTTGAAAACCTGGTAAAGGTCCTCTACAGCCGTCACCCCATCCGGGTACCCATCTTAGGAACCTCCGAAAGCATTCGGGAGATCACCCCGGAAGATTTGTACCTGTGCCACAGGGCCTTTTACACACCGGGGAACATGATGCTCTGCGTGGTGGGCGATGTAGACCCGGAAGCGGTTTGCCAAATGGCCCGGGAGGTTCTGGGAGAGGAGCGGCGGGAAGTGGGCGAAAAAATCCAGGACTGGCAAGAACCCTTGACCTGCACCCAACCCCTGACCAAGGCCCGGATGGAAGTATCCATGCCCACCTTTACCCTGGCCTTTAAGTGCGCCCCCCTGGGCCGGGGGGAAGAAGCCATCCGCCGGGAAATGGTGGCGGACCTGGCCGCCGAGGCCCTCTTTGGGGAAAGCTCAGACCTGTATCTGCAAATGTATGACCGGGGCATCATCGATGGCTCTTTCGGCGGCGGTTTTGAAACCGTGGACGGCTGCGCCCTCTTTACCTGCGGCGGCGACAGTATGGAGCCGGAAGCGGTGCTGGAGGCGGTGGTGGCGGGCTGCAGGCGGCTGCTGGAACAGGGCCTGTTCCAAAAGGACTTCTCCCGGATGAAGCGCAGTGCCTTGGGCCGCCGCATCCGGAGCCTGGACTCCTTTGATGCCACCTGTTTCCGGGTCTGCGCCTATGAACTTACGGACTTTGACTATTTCCGGTTCCCAAAGGTTTATGAAACCATCAAAAAAGAGGATGTGGAAAACTTTTTGCGGGAGACTGTCCGGCAGGACCGGTGCTGCCTGTCCGTTATTGAACCCATCCGAAAGGAGCATGAAGCATGAGTGTAAACCCCGCCAATTATTCATTTATTTCTTTTCCCGCCCTGGGCATTGAGGTAAACCCCATCCGCTATTTTTCCATTGGCCCCCTGACCATCCACCTCTACGGGGCGGTCATTGCCCTGGGGCTGTTGCTGGCTGGCATCTACTGCTGCCGCCGGAGCAAATTCGCTGCCCTCACCGATGACGACATTTTAGACGGCATCCTCTGGATCACCCCCTTTGCGGTGGTCTGCGCCAGAATTTACTACTGCGTCTTTTCCTGGCAGGATTACGCCCAAGACCCCATTTCCGTCCTCTACATCTGGAACGGCGGCCTGGCCATTTACGGCGGCGTTCTGGGGGCGGTGCTGGGGGTGGCCATCTACTGCAAGGTGAAAAAATGCTCTATGAAAGCACTGCTGGATCTGGTGGTCATGGGCTTCCTCATTGGCCAGTTGGTGGGCCGCTGGGGCAATTTCTTCAACCGGGAAGCCTTCGGCGCGGCAACCGATGCCTTCTCCCGCATGGGCCTGTACAACACCGTCACCGGCCAGTGGGAGTATTACCACCCCACCTTCCTCTATGAAAGCCTGTGGAATCTCTGCGGCTTCCTTGCCCTCCACTTCCTCTACCCCAAGCGCAGCTATGACGGCCAGATCGCCCTGGGCTACGTAGCCTGGTACGGCCTGGGCCGGGCCATCATCGAGGGCTTGCGGATGGACAGCCTCTACTGGGGTTCTTTCCGGGTCAGCCAGGTCCTGGCCGCCGTCAGCTGCCTGGTGGCAACCACCATCCTCATCTACCAACACTTCCGCCCCCACGACCCCCAAAACCTGGCCCAATACCGCTGCGCCGCCGACCTGGAAAAGCGGATCGAGGCGCAGAAGGCAAAAAAAAGAAACGGCACATAAGCCGTTTGCAAAAGCCAAAACGAATGTGGCATAATGATTTTGAACAACGGGAACGGCGGGAGAAATTGACAATTGACAATTATTGGAGCGACCAACGTTGTTCATTTGTACCCGTCCGTTAAAGTCCGTAGGGAACGGCCTATGTGCCGTTCCGCTGCGTGGCAATTACAACCTGTGTGGACAAAACAAAACCACCCCCGACATGTCATTCCGAGACCGTAGTGAGCCGAGGAATCTTCCCAAGTTGCAGATTTTACCTTACGTTGGTACTTTTCTGCTACGTGGTGGATCCCTCCACTCCGTTTATCGCTCAAGGCCTGAATGACATAACGGGGGCGTTTTTTGTTTTATCGGAAATAGTTCCGCCCTTTCACGTGCGGAACGGCACATAGGCCGTTCCCTACGGTTTCGCTGATTGGTGGGCGTTTTCAACCGGGGTGTTCTAAGGACGTGGGTATGGGGGGACGTTTGTACGGATTCGCCTACAGTTTCTAGAATGTTTCACGCTGCCCCGCTGCCTCATCAGTCAGGGCTACGCCCTGCCAGCTTCCCCGGAGGGGAAGCTCTTGTACTGTGCTTTCGGATGCCTGAGGTTGTCGGAGACGGTTCCGCCCTTTCACGTTTGGAACGGCACATTGGGCGTTCTGCCGCAAATTCTAAGCTGCCTTATTTCCCAAAGAGCCGGTTAAAGGCGGTGGTGGTTTTTTCCATTTGCTGGACGGTGGCTTCCAGGGACTTTACCAGTTCGTTCAGCTCCTCGATGTCCAGTTCCTGGAGTTTTTTGGCGGCTTCGGTCAGAGCCAGGATGCCTTCGTTGACCGCATCGATGTCTGCTTCTGCCAGATTCTCTGCTGCGCCTTTTAACGAGTCAATGGCTTCATTGATGGTTTTGCTGTCCAAATCTTCCAGCTGGGCGGCGGTGTTTTGTACCGACAGGAGGATGGCGTTGACCTTGTCCAGGTCTACCCCCCGGAACATGCGGCTGAGGCGGTTTACCTGCACCCCGGCGAAAATGCCGCCGATCAGCAGCAGGGCAAGGAGTAGCGCCAGGAGTCCCGTCTGGATTTTCATCCACAGCAGCAGAGGGTCCTTTTCTTTCGTTTCCGTCAAAGCTTTTTCTTCCATTGGTAACGCTCCTTTTTATGTATTCTCTTTCTGTAGGTACTGCTCCATTTCCCGCAGAAAGGTCTGGCCGATTTCGTCTAACTGGGTGTTTTTTTGCTGGATGTAGCCGATTTCCATTTTGGCGTTCTGGTTGTCCTTGTCCTCCCGGTAGGGGACGGCCAGATAGTCGGTGCCGTTTAGTTCCTGGCAGATGATGCCGGAGCAGAGGGTGAAGCCGTTGAGACCGATCATCAGGTTCAGCATGGTGGCCCGGTCCGTGGCCCGGATCATCTGGGGGTATTCCCGCTCGGAAAGAATTTCCTCAGCAAAGTAAGAGGAGCTTTGATCCCCCTGCTCAAAGCACAGGCAGGGGTACTGACAAAGCTCCTCCATGGAGATGGAGGTATTGCCCGCCAAAGGGTGGCCTTTCCACAAATAGACATAGGCACTGCACTCCACCAAAGGCTTAAATTCCAGCCGGTTTTCCGCCAACAGTTTGTTGAGAACCGTCCGGTTGTGCCGGGAGCGAAAGAGAATGCCGATGTCACTGCGGCGTTGGGCCACGTCCAGGATCACGTCAATGGTCCGGGTCTCCCGGATGGCGTATTCAAACCGGCTGGCATCAAACTGCCGCACGGTTTCTACAAAGGCCTTGGTCACAAAGGAATAATGCTGGGTGGACACGCCGAAAATCCGCTTTTTGGGCCGCAGATATTCCTGCTCCATCAGCTCATACTGCTGATAGATCTGCCGGGCGTAGTGTAAAAACCGCCGCCCCTCGTTGGTCAAGGTCACGCCCCGGTTGCTCCGGTTGAAAATCGTGACCCCCACCTCCTGCTCCAATTCCTGGATGGCCCCGGTGAGCGCCGGCTGCGTCACATACAGCTGCTCCGCCGCCCGATTCATAGACCCGGTTTCGGCAATAGTAAGACAGTAGCGTATTTGCTGTAACGTCATAGATGCTCCTTCGTCGCAATGGACAATTGACAATGGACAATTGACAATGCCCCGCGACTCAACGGAAAGTCAAAACTAAAAAGTGGACTGTCGCATTTTTGAATTATTTGAAATGATTTTCGAAGAAAATACCACAATTGTCAATTGTCAACTGTCAATTGTCAATTTTTTTAACGGCATCCCGCCGGAAATGACGGTAGGCTTACCGCAACGTATTCAACGCCTGGTCCAGATCTTCCAGAATATCGTCAATATGTTCCGTGCCGATGGACAGGCGGATGGTGTTTTGGTAGATGCCTACGTCGTTTAGTTCCTGGTCGGTGAGCTGGGCGTGGGTGGTGGAGGCGGGGTGGATCACCAGGCTCTTGACGTCGGCCACGTTTGCCAGGAGGCTAAAGACTTTCAAATGGTCCACAAACCGGAAGGCCTCTTCCCGGCCACCTTTGATCTGGATGGTGAAAATGGAAGCACCGCCCTTGGGGAAGTATTTTTCATACAGGGCATGGTCCGGGTGATCCGGCAGACTGGGGTGATTCACCTTTTCCACCATGGGGTGATGGGACAAAAATTCCACCACCTTTTTGGTGTTCTCCCCGTGGCGTTCCAGCCGGAGGGACAGGGTTTCCGTACCCTGAAGCAGCAGGAAAGCGGCAAAGGGGCTGATACAGGCCCCCTCATCCCGGAGAAGAATGGCCCGGACGTAGGTGACAAAGGGGGCCTTGGGGGCGGCTTCCGTAAAGCAGACCCCGTGGTAGCTGGGGTTGGGCTGGGAGAGCCAGGGGTATTTGCCGCTGCCCGCCCAGTCGTAAGTACCGGCATCTACTAAGATACCGCCTAAGGTGGTGCCGTGGCCGCCAATGAACTTGGTGGCGGAGTGAACCACCAGGTCGGCTCCGTGTTCAATGGGCCGGATCAGGTAGGGGGTGCCAAAGGTGTTGTCAATGACCAGGGGCAGACCGTGGCGGTGGGCAATGGCGGCGATGGCATCAATATCCGGAATGTCCGAATTGGGGTTTCCCAGGGTCTCAATATAAATGGCCTTGGTGTTGGGCTGGACCGCCTGTTCCACTTCTGCCAGATCGTGGACATCCACAAAGCTGGCGGTAATGCCCCACTGGGGCAGGGTGTGGGCCAGAAGATTGCTGGTGCCGCCGTAGATGGTTTTCTGGGCCACGATATGCTCCCCCTGACGGGCCAGGGCCTGGATGGCATAGGTGATGGCGGCGGCACCGGAGGCCACGGCCAGGGCGGCAGTGCCTCCCTCCAGGGCGGCGATCCGCTTTTCAAAGACCTCCTGGGTGGAGTTGGTGAGCCGCCCGTAGATGTTGCCGGACTGGCTCAGGCTGAACCGGTCCGCCGCGTCCTGGCAGCTGGGGAACACATAGGAGGTGGTGGCATAAATGGGCACTGCCCGGGCATCACTGGCAGGGTCGGCCTGCTCCTGGCCCACATGCAGCTGCATGGTTTCAAAACGGTATCCGCTCATAGAGGGTTCCTCTTTTCTGTAAAGTGTGATTTCTTTGGGAAACAGGTAGAAACCGGGGCTTTTACAACAAGAACGACCCGGAAAGTGCCTTGCTTTCCAATTCTTACAGCCCCATTATATCGGCCTTTTCCCATGAAGTCAATGCAAGAAATCAAATCGCCCGCTATTATTTGGACTGATAGCAAAAGCCCCGCTGCCGTGGGCAAGACACAAAGCAGCGGAAACTTTGGCAAGACGTTATTGGGGCTTTTATATATTTCAAAGATGCGGTAGAATTGTTCATAGACTTTATGGTATAATCCAGGAGACGAAGCGGTCAGGAAATCAGATTTTACAGGAGGCGGACTGCATGGACCAATTGAAAAAGAATATCGTTTTCTATCTGCTGTTGCTGATGGATTTTTATATCGTTCCATGGTTTATCAAAGACACAGGAAGTGCAATGCTTGTCATGTTGGTGGTGATCCCTCTGATATGCTTCATCATTTCTTTTTTTTACGGAATCAGAAACGGTTTTGACCTTTGCTATATTGGCATTGTCGCAGTGATGTTTGCACCGTCTATATTCATCTTTTATAACGCAAGCGCATGGGTTTATATAGTAGCATACGCAGTTATTGCATTGCTCGGAAATGTAATAGCACTACCGTTCAGAAAAAGATAACTTCCGGCTTGCCAAGCAGAACACAAAACCAAATACCAAACCCCAGGCCGCCCGCCGGAGACAATGCGCAAAAGCGGGCGGCCTTTTGCTGTCGCTGTTCCGAAAAGATGGTCACAAAAGGCCCCCTCTCCGGGTTTGGAGAGGGGGTGCGGTTCAGTTCCCCAGGTTCAGGAAGTCCGCCGGGTTCATGGGCATGTCCTGGTAGGTCACGGAAAAGTGGACGTGCGGCCCCAGGGCCGTCTCTGCCAGGGCGGTGGTGCCAACGGTGCCGATGGTCTGCCCCAAGTCTACCCGGTCGCCGGGGCTGAATGTTTCGGCGGTTTCCAGCCCTGCGTAGGTGGTCTCGTAGCCGCCGGTGTGCCGCAGCACCAGGGTCAGGCCCATCAGGCCCTCATCTCGCAGGGAGACCACCGTCCCCTCAGCCGCCGCCCGAACCTGAGTACCCTCCTGGGCGGTGTAGTCCACGCCGTTGTGGACCCGCCAGTCCCGGGTGGTCTCGTTAAAGCTTAAGGCATCCATGCTGTAGAGGACCGCCTGGTCCCCCTCCACCGGCGGGGCCGTTACCAGCCCCTTGGGGACTGGCTTCTGGGTGGGTGCCGGGGCGGTGGGGGCGGTTGCCGCTTTTTTCTGTGGTTTCTGGGTTTCCGTAGGGGAAACCGTGGGTTCCGGCTGGGAAGCGTATTCCAAAACCGGCTGGGTCTCCACCAGAGAGACCTGTTTTACCTGCTTGTGATTGTTCCGGTATACATAGCCTGCGGTCCCGATGGCTGCCGCGCACAGGACCAGGGCTATGTAGTAGCCCTTTCCTCCGATTCCGGAGTTTTTTTGATTGCGCATTTTTTTGCACCTCCGAGGAGGAGTATCCCCGGAAATTTTTACATTTAATCCAATAGGATGGGCAAAATAAGAAAAATCTTTTGTGAACATTTTATGATGAAAATATTATTGACAATAGGGGAAAATGCGATATAGTTATACTGTCATTTTACGACATAAAATAGAGGAAACTCTGAATAAATCGTCTGCGGCTGAGCGGCGAATCTTTTGCTCCCAGGCTGCGCTTCTAAAAGTGGGAAATACACAAAGTATTCCTCCACTTTTAGAATCTTGCCTGGAACCAAAATCTTTCGCCGTCAGCTCTTGCCGATTGAATCAGAGCTTCCTTAAACACAAAAAAGAAACGGGGGAGGATAATGTCCAAGGAACTCATCAGGCTCCGGGATCTTACCATGGAGTTCGACGGGGAGCGCATTCTCGACGGCATCAATCTTTACATCAACGATCACGAATTCTTAACATTGCTGGGCCCCTCCGGCTGCGGCAAAACTACCACGCTGCGAATTATCGGCGGCTTTTTAACGCCTACATCCGGCACGGTGACATTTGACGGAAAGACGATCAATGATGTACCGCCTTACAAGCGGCAGATCAACACGGTTTTTCAGCGATATGCGTTGTTCCCACACCTGGATGTTTACGACAACGTGGCCTTTGGTCTTAAAATCCACAAGGTTCCCAAAGCGGAGATCGACCAGCGGGTGCGGGAAATGCTGGAAATCGTCAGTCTCAAGGGTTATGAAAACCGACGAATAGACGCCCTCTCCGGCGGCCAGCAGCAGCGTGTGGCCATTGCCCGTGCTCTGGTAAATCGCCCCAAGGTTTTGCTCTTGGATGAGCCGTTGGGTGCATTGGACCTGCGACTGCGCAAAGATATGCAGAACGAACTTAAGCGCATTCAGCAGGCCATGGGCATTACCTTTATTTACGTGACCCACGATCAGGAGGAAGCTCTTTCTATGTCTGATACCATTGTGGTCATGGACAAGGGCCGTATCCAGCAGATCGGCAAACCCGAGGATATTTATAACGAGCCTAAAAACGCTTTTGTGGCGGACTTCATCGGAGAAAGTAACATTCTCGACGGTGTCATGCTGGAAGATTTCCGGGTGCGGTTCTTTGGCCGTACCTTTATCTGCGTGGACAAGGGCTTCCAGAAAGACGAACCTGTGGACGTGGTTATCCGTCCTGAGGATATTGACATCGTTCCCGTGGACCAGGGCCATCTGGTGGGTACGGTGACCAGTGTCACGTTCAAGGGCCTGAACTATGACATCATCGTAGAATTCAAGGGCTTTAAGTGGCTGATTCAAACCACCGATTTCCATGCGGTGGGTTCTACCATCGGCATTCGGCTGAACCCGGAGGATATTCACATCATGCACAAGAGTGAATACTCCGGCATGTTTGGAGACTACAGCTCCTACTCCGCAGAGTATGACGAGCTGACGGAGGATGCCGGGAATGAAGAAGACTAAGTCCCTGCTGCTCAGCACCCCCTACCTTGTGTGGATGGTGGTGTTTACCCTGATCCCTCTGGGGGTGGTGGCTTACTACGCTCTGACAGACCCCTCTACCGGGGCCTTCTCCCTGGGGAACATCAAAAACCTGGGCATGTATATGCCGGTGCTGTGGAAGTCCATAGTCTACTCCCTGGTGTCGGCCATCATCTGCCTGGTGCTGGGCTATCCCGTGGCCTACTTTATTGCCCACTGCGGCCACACCACCCAGAAGTTTCTGTACATGCTGGTGATGCTGCCCATGTGCATGAGCTTTTTGCTGCGGACCCTGGCCTGGGTGGGGCTATTGCAGGATACGGGTATTATCAATTCGCTTCTGGTGCGGCTGGGTCTTCCCCGGCTGACCCTCATCCGTACCCCGGCGGCGGTGGTGCTGGGCATGGTGTATAACTACCTGCCCTATATGATCCTGCCCCTCTACGCCACAATTCTGAAAATCGACCGGCGGCTGATCGAGGCGGCGGAGGATTTGGGCTGCACCCCCAGTCAGACCTTCTGCCGGGTGATCTTGCCGCTCAGCATGCCCGGCATTCTCTCCGGCATGACCATGGTCTTTGTACCGGCGGTGTCCACCTTCTATATTTCCCAAAAACTGGGCGGCACCGACACGGTGCTGATCGGCGACGTGATCGAACGCCAGTTCAAGCAGGGCAACAACCCCAACTTGGGCGCGGCCCTCAGCCTGGTGCTGATGCTGCTGGTCTTCGTATGCACCGGCATTATGAACCGCTTCGGCGGTGACGAGGCGGAAGGCGGTGTGGTGGTATGAAAAGAGCCAACCGGATCATGACGATCCTGATTTTCATTTTCCTCTATATCCCTATGGCGGTGCTGGTGGTGGCCTCCTTTAATACCGGCAAGGACATCACCCAGTTCCAGGGCTTTACCCTGAACCAGTATCAGCGGCTGTTCCAGGACCGGAGCCTATTAAAGCTTCTGGGGAACTCCCTGTTTGTGTCCATTCTGGCAAGCCTCATTGCCACCGTTTTCGGCACCGTTTCCGCCGTGGGCATTCACAACCTGAATCCCCAAATGCGGAAAGTGGCCATGACCCTGACGGACATCCCTATGACAAACCCGGATATCGTTACCGGTGTGTCCCTGAGTTTGCTGTTCGTCTTTGTAGGTACGAAGATGCTGGGCCAGCGGAACAGCCTGACCTTCTGGACGCTGCTCATTGCCCACGTGACTTTTAACCTACCCTACGTGATCTTAAACGTCATGCCCAAGCTCAAGCAGATGGATGCCTCCCTGACGGATGCGGCCATGGATTTGGGCTGCACCCCTTGGCAGGCCTTTTACCGGGTGACCCTCCATGAGATCATGCCCGGCGTAGCCTCCGGTGCCATCATGGCCTTTACCATGAGTCTGGATGACTTCGTCATCAGCTATTTTGTGACGGGTCTGGATTTTGTCACCCTGCCTGTGGAAATCTATTCCTACACCAAAAAGCCCATCCAGCCCAAAATCTACGCCATGTTTACCCTGCTGTTCCTGCTGATTTTCCTGCTGATGACTGCCATGAATCTCATGCAGCTGGCCGCCGACCGGAAAAAGGTAGCAAGCCGGGGCAAATAAAAAATCAAAAACCAACTACTATCTTATACAATGGAGAAAAAGTCTATGAAAAAGTTTATTTCCGCTTTCCTTGTCCTGACCCTTGTCGCTTGCCTGTTTGCCGGCTGCGGCAAGTCCGAAGATGTGACCGTCATCAATGTTTACAACTGGGGCCAGTATATCTCCGAGGGAGATGAGGGCTCCATCGATGTGATTGCCGAGTTCGAGAAGAAGTACCCCAACATCAAGGTTCAGTATTCCACCTTTGATTCCAACGAGACCATGTATGCCAAGCTGAAAAACGGCGGCATCACCGTGGACGTGGTGTTCCCCTCCGACTATATGATCGGCCGGATGCGCCAGGAAGGGATGCTGCTGGAGCTGAACTACGACAACATCCCCAACGCCCAGTATATTGACGATGCCTACCGGGGCCTGGCCTTTGACCCGGAGAACAAGTTCTCCGTACCCTACACCTGGGGTACCGTGGGCATCATCTACAACAGCAAGTACGTCAAGGAAGAGGACGTTACCGGTTGGGAACTGCTGTGGAACCCCAGCTACGCCGGCAAAATCCTGATGTTCGACAACTCCCGGGATGCTTTCGGCATTGCCCAGTATATGCTGGGTTACAGCGTCAACTCCACGGATTCCGCTGAACTCCAGGCCTGTGCCGACAAGCTGGCAGAGCAGAAGCCCGTGGTGCAGCAGTACGTCATGGACCAAATTTTTGATGCCATGGAAAACGAGGAGGCCTGGATCGCCCCCTACTACGCAGGTGACTACCTGACCATGGTAGAGGAAAACCCGGACCTGCGGTTCTTCCGTCCCGCAGACCAGGGCTACAACATCTTTGTAGACGGCATCTGCATCCCCACCTGCGCCAAGGAAAAGGAAGCCGCCGAGACCTTCATCAACTTCCTGATTGACCCGGAGATCTGCGCCCAGAACCTGGACTTCCTGGGCTACAGCGTACCGGAAACCGAGGCCAAGCAGTACCTGGATGCGGAATTGGTTGCCAACGAGGTTGCCTACCCCTCCCAGGAGGAACTGCGCAACGCCACCTCCTTTGACTTCCTGCCGGAGGAGACCTCCCGCGAGATGGAAAGCCTGTTTATGACCGTCCGGAACGGCTAAGCAAAAATAGAAACAGACCGCATCTGGATTTTTCCGGATGCGGTCTGTTTTCTTGTTTATACGTTGAACCGGTCGTAGCTGTCGTAGCAGTCCAGGCAGAGCTTTTTGCCTCCGGCCAGGCGGATCCAGTTGGCTCCGGTGGTTTCGCCGCAGCAGTCGCAGACGTAGGAGTCAAAGAGTCGGGCATGTTCCGGAAGTTGGAGTTTCGGCTCGCTCACGGTGAACATTTCCTCGTTGGAACATTGGTGGTAGTATTCAAAGGATTCCTCCCGGCTCATGTCCCGGGGCTTGGGGTTCAGCATCAGCCGGACGGCCTTGCCGGTTTTCCGGTTGTAGAAGCTGAATGCCTGTTTGCCCCGCATGTGAAACAGCAGGTTGCCCTTGCCCACGCTGCATCCCAGAATGGCCTGAATGGCATCCACGCCGCAGGCATCGTTTTCCGTGATACACACCACCTGCTCGTCCTTGGAGAAGGTCAGTTCCAGCAGGTCTATGGCGTACAATGCCGCCCGATAGCCAATGGTGAGGCCGGGACACACATGGCCGTGAAAGGCCGCGGCTTTTTCCCAGAGTTGTTGTTTATCCATAGGTAATTCTCCTTATTCAATAATAGCAAATTTCTTGCCCTGGTGGGTGATGATGCTGGCATCAATGCCGTAAACGTCCCGGAGGGACTGCTGGGTGATGATGGACTGGTCGCCGTAGTCGTAAACCAGCCCGTCCTTGACGAACAGGAACCGGTTGCAGAACCGCAGAGCCAGATTCAGGTCGTGGATGACCACCAGCACGGTAATGCCATGCTCCTGGGCCATTTCCCGGACCAGCTTCATCATTTCGTACTGATTTCGGGGGTCTAAGTTGCTGGTGGGTTCGTCCAGCAGGAGGATTTTGGGCTGCTGCACAAAGGCCCGGGCCAGCATGACCTTCTGTGCCTCGCCGCCGCTGAGTTCATTGATGTAGCGAAGCTTAAAATCCGCCATGCCGATGCGCTCCAGCATTTCATCGCACAGATCATAGTCTTCCTTCACAAGGCCCCATTTCATATAGGGCTTTCGGCCCAGAAGCACCGCATCATAGACGGTGGTCTGGCTCATTTCGTTTTTCTGGGCCACATAGGCAATGGTCCGGGCGGTTTCCTGACGGCTCATCTGGAAAACATTGGCCCCGTCTACCAGGACAGAACCGCTGTTGGGATTGCGGATTTTGTTCAGACAGGTGATCAGGGTGGATTTGCCTGCACCGTTGTTGCCCAGAATGCCCACGCAGTCTCCGGGCTGGGCGGTGAAAGAGATGTCCTTGAGAACCTGGTGCTTGCCGTAGGCATAGGAAATGTGCTGCAGCTCGATCATCTCTCGCCCCTCCTTTTGAAAATCATGTACAGGAACATTGGCGCACCCAGGAAGGAGGTCAGGGCACCGATGGGCAGAATGCTGGGCGAGACCACAATGCGGGAGGCAAGCTCTGACAGCACCAGGATCACGGAACCCATAAGGGCTGAGGCGGGGATCAGGAACCGGTGGTCATTGCCCACGAATTTGCGAACCATGTGGGGGGCCACCAGGCCGATAAAGCTGATGCAGCCCACAAAGGCGGTGGAGACTGCCGCCATCAAAGAGCAGAAAGCCATGCTCACCAGGGTCAGCCGGTCTACGGGAACGCCCAGGCTTTTGGCGGTATCCGGCCCGCTTTCCATGGCGTTGAAATTCCAGCGATTCCCCAGAAAGTACAGCAGAGACACCAAGGTGATGGAAAAAATCAGCCCGATCTCCCGCCAGCTAGCCCGGCCCAAATCGCCAAAGGTCCAGTAGACCACCGAGGCGACTTTCACGTCATCGGCAAAATACTGCACAATGGTGGTGCCGCCGCTGAACAGAGAACTAAGGGCCACACCGGCCAGTACCATGGTGGCCGGTGTGACTTTGGCGATCCGGGACAGGCCCAGAATGATCACGGTGGTGAGAAAGCCGCCGGCAAAGGCGCAGAGGGTGACCATATAGGGGTTGGTAATGGACACCGCCGCTGCAGCAGAGGTGCTGGAATTCACCTGGGCCCCGGCATCAAGACAAACGATGGCAAAGGCCGCACCAAAGGAGGCACCCTGAGAAACGCCCAGGGTGGAGGAGGAGGCCAGGGGATTGCGCAGGACGTTCTGCATAATGCAGCCCGCCAGGGCCAGTGCGGCCCCTACCACCACGCCGGTGACGATGCGGGGCATACGGATGTTCCAGACAATGGTGGCGGCCTTTTTGGTGCCGCGGCCTACCAGTGCCGCCAGAATTTCCCCCACAGTCAGACCGGAGGAGCCAACGGAGATGGAAACCACCATGCACACCGCCAGAATCACTACCAGGGCAAGAAGCACCAGCCATTTTTTTAGAATGTACCCACGGTAGGAATTTTTCAATTCCAGGTCGTTACGCTTGTCCATGGCCTGCCTTATGCGCCCAGGGTCAGCTTGCCATAGTAAAGACCGTCGGCTTCCATGTCGTCAAAGAAAGCGGTGCCCAGGAACTCCTCCATGATCTCCGTGCTTTTGGTCTTCATGTCGATGTCCGCAAACTGCTGGGGATACAGCACCTTTCCCGCAAAATAGGCGTTCATAATGCAGTAGGTGATGTTGGTGGAGTAGTTGTTAAAAGAGGGCATGGTGTAAACCTCGCCGTTCTGAACGGCGGTGAGGGCGTTAAAGAAGTCGGGGTTGGCCTTGTATTCCTCGTTGACCAGGTTCATGTTGCCCGGGTCCAGGAAAATCACATCCGGATCCCACTCGACTACCTTTTCCAGATCCACTTCAAAGGCAGACCGTTCGCCGGTTTCATCGGCCACGTTCTTGGCATCAATGGCCAGGAAGGGGCCAAAGTTTGCGTAGGTACCCGCAAAGCCGTGGGCACCGGAGAACGTGACGGCACCGGTATAAACAGAGGGCTTGTCTTCCTCAGCAACACCGGAGGACCGTTCTTTCAGGTCTGCCTTGCAGGAGTCAATGTAGGACAGCAGCTCCTGGCACCGCTCCTGGGTGCCAGTGAGTTCCGCGGTGAGCCGCAGGGAAGCGTACCAGTTTTCGTCAATGAAGTTGGAGCTGGGGGTGCGGATGCTGACCACGGGAATGCCGGTTTCGTTTTGCAGCTGCTCGGCGGCCTCCTGAACAAAGCAGGTCAGAATCACGTCGGGCATGACTTTCAGAATTTCTTCGGGGTAGGCGGTGTAAGCCGTGCCGCCGCCCTTGCCAATGGAGGGCAGGTCCTTGAAAATGGCATAGTTGGCGTGGGCATAGTCCCGCTTGGTGGAGGTTTCGTAGTTCTTGTCGGTGTCCTCAACGCCCACCATCAGGTCGGTGGCATTCAGGTAGGAAACCATACGCAGGGCGTTGCTGCCGTTGCAGATGATGGTGTTGATTTTGGTGGGGATCTCCACCTCACGGCCCAGCATGTCGGTGATGATCCGGGTTTCCGGGGCTTCCGTCTGGGTGTTTTCCGTGGCGGGAGCCTGGGTGACAGGGGCCTGGGTAGCGGAAGCCTGGGCGGCGGGGGTGCTGCCACAGGCGCACAGGCTCAGCACCATGGCGGCCAGAAGCAACAGGGCAGTGATCTTATTCGTCTTTTTCATTTCTCGTTTCCTTTCTTTATTACACTACAGTCCATATCATGGTGACACGGGTGGTAGTTGTATACTCTTGTACCATGCCCTCCTGGGCCTGCGCGGTCACATAGTCCCGAATCAGCATCCGGTCAGTACACCGGGCATTATACGAAATACGGCCCCCGGCATGTCATTCCGAGCGAACGCAGTGAGTCGAGGAATCTTCCCAAGTGGCAAGTTTTATCTTGTGGTTATTTCTTATCCCACGTGGTGGATTCCCCCACTCCGCTGACGCTACGGTCGGAATGACACAATGGGGGGACGTGGCTGGTTTTTATCGGTAACAGTTCCGTCCTTTCGGGTGCGGAACGGCACATAGGCCGTTCCCTACGGTTTCGCTGGTAGGTGGGATTTTTCAACCAGGGTGTTCTAAGAACGGGCGGTGCAGTGTTGCGCATTATTGAAACAACAGGCGCAAAGGGGAACAAACCGAGTCTCACTGTAGGGAACGGCCTATGTGCCGTTCCGCTGCGTGGCAAATATAACCTGTGTAAACAAACCGGAACCACCTCCCGATATGTCATTCCGAGCGAACGCAGTGAGTCGAGGAATCTTCCCAAGTTGCAGATTTACCTTGTGGTGGTTTATTATCCAACGTGGTGGATTCCTCCACTCCGCTTACGCTCAAGGCCTGAATGACACAATGGGGAACGTTGATCCCCCGAAAATTGTCAATTGTCAATTTTGCATAGATTGCATAGATAGGAACTACCGCGCCCTAGCTACCAAGCCGTGTGCGGTAGTTCCTGCAAGAAAGGGGTGGACAAAAAGAAGAAGCGGGGGTGATGGTTTCATTATATCAACTTCCCTTCCATACCGGAAGCCCCCCGGGGGGATAGCGGGGCGGGAAGCCCTGGGGGGATAGGCCGCCATAGGACGGAGGAATTTGGATGGTTGGCCTGTATTTTTATGTTTCTTGTCCAAAAAACCAGGGGAAAGTCCAGGATAAATCCTTAAAAACTGTGAAATACCACCAATTATAACCCCCATAGGGGGTTGCACTTTCGAAGGACACAAAAAAGGCATAGCCCCCTTGCGGTAGGCTATGCCAGCGGTTTTCAAAAAGACGGTCATTTGGTTTTGCGGTCTTTAGGCTGCTTGGGACAGCTTCGGCACTGGCCGCAGCTGTCGCAGTCGCCGCCGCACCCGTTTCGGGGGCGGCGCAAAACTGCGATGACACCCAAGACGATCAGCCCCAGCAGGAGGATGCTCTGCACATTCATAGGCTTACACCAGCCCAAAAATCAGCCCCAGGCACCGCACCAGGAACGCTACCACCCAGGCAATGGCGCATTGGGTGAGGACGGTAAAGGCCGCTGCCTTGGTGCTGCCCATTTCCTGCCTGACGGTGGAAATGGCGGCCACACAGGGGGTATACAGCAGGGTGAACACCAGGAATACCACCGCCGTATAGGGGCTAAAGAGGGTGGTAATGCGGCGCACGTCCCCGCCCAGGAGCAATGTCAGGGTGGAGACCATGCTCTCCTTGGCGGTAAAGCCGGTGATCAGGGCGGTGGAGGCCCGCCAATCCCCAAAGCCCAGAGGGGCAAAGATGGGGGCAATCAGGCTTCCCAGCAGGGCCAGGAGACTCTGCTCCGGTGTGGCGGCCACATTCAGACGGATGTCAAAGCTTTGCAGCACCCAGATGATCACCGAGGCAGCAAAGATGATGGTAAATGCCTTTTGCACAAAGCCCTTGGCCTTTTCCCAAATCAGCTGGCCCACGCTTTTGGCACTGGGCAGACGGTAGTTGGGCAGCTCCATGACAAAGGGTACCGGCTCGCCGGAAAAGCTGGTGTGCTTTAGGATGAGGGCATAGACAATGCCGCAGACAATGCCCAGCAGATACAGCCCGATCATGGCCAGGGGCTGCAAGGCCCGGGGGAAGAATGCGGAGACCAGCATGGTATAAATGGGGA
Source organism: uncultured Oscillospiraceae bacterium (assembly GCA_934591845.1). Taxonomy (GTDB): domain Bacteria; phylum Bacillota; class Clostridia; order Oscillospirales; family Oscillospiraceae; genus Faecousia. The sequence continues at coordinate 71,843 of CAKTPO010000010.1, forward strand.
GCTTGGCGGAGCAGCTCATAAAGGGGGTCAGGAGAATGGTCATTTTCCGGTCCCGCTCACTGGAAAGGGTCCGGGTGGCCATGACCGCCGGGACAGAGCAGCCGAAGCCGATAAGCATCGGGACGAAGCTTCTGCCGGAGAGACCCAGCTTCCGCAAAGGCCTATCCATGACAAAGGCCACCCGGGCCATGTAGCCCGTGTCCTCCAAAATGGACAGGAAGAAAAACAGGGTTACAATGGTGGGCAGAAAGCTTAAAACACTGCCCACACCGGCGCAAACGCCGTCTACCACCAAATCGTGAACCACAGGGTTGATTTGCCAGGCGGTAAGCCCTAAGTCGATCCAGTGGGTGACCCAGCCCACCCCCAGTTCCATGAGGTCTGACAAGGTACCGCCGATGACGCTGAACGTCATCACAAATACCAGGGCCATAATGCCTAAAAAGCAGGGGATGGCGGTATATTTGCCGGTGAGATACCGGTCAATGGCTATACTCCGCTTGTGTTCCTTGCTTTCATGGGGGCGCACCACGGTTTTTTTGCACAGGGTTTCCAAAAACTGGAAGCGCATATTGGCCATGGCGGCCTCCCGGTCCAGGCCGGTCTCCTGCTCCATAATGGACACCAGCTGCCCGAACGCCTGTTGCTTGTCCGGGGTCAGGTGAATTTTTTCTTCCATCAGCCGGTCCTGCTCCACCAGCTTGGTGGTGGCGAACCGGACGGGAAGTCCAGCCCTGCGGATGTCCGTTTCCAGCAGCATGGCAGCGGCGTGGATGCAGCGGTGGACGGCACCCACCGGGTCCTTGGGGTCGTCGCTTTCCAGGCAGAAGTCCACCCGCTGGGGCTTCTGCTGGGTCTGGGCCACGTAGAGGGCATGGTCAATGAGTTCGTCAATGCCCTCGTTCCGGGCGGCGGAGATGGGTACCACGGGAATGCCCAGAATGTCCTCCAAGGCGTTGATTCTTACGGAGCCGCCGTTGGAGCGCACCTCGTCCATCATGTTGAGGGCCAGAACCATGGGGATTTCCAGCTCCATAAGCTGCATGGTCAGATACAGGTTCCGCTCAATGTTGGTGGCATCTACAATATTGATAATACCGCTGGGCCGGTCATTCATCAGAAAATCCCGGGTGACGATCTCCTCATTGGAGTAAGGGGACAGGGAGTAAATGCCCGGCAGGTCCGTTACCGTGGCCTCCGGGTGGTTGCGGATCAGGCCGTCTTTCCGGTCCACCGTGACACCGGGGAAATTGCCCACGTGCTGGTTGGCTCCCGTCAGCTGGTTGAACAGGGTGGTCTTGCCGCAGTTCTGGTTTCCTGCCAGGGCAAAGGTCAGGGGGCCTCCCTGCAAAGGTACCTCCCGGCCCAGACGGTTTTCACCCACACCGGGGTGGGGGATGGGCTGGATCCGGGGTTCCCGGCCATGGACGGGAATGGGGTCTAAATGGACGTTTTCAATTTCAATTTGCCGGGCATCCTCCAACCGCAGTGTCAGCTCATACCCCCGGAGGGTGATCTGAATGGGGTCGCCCATGGGGGCCACCTTTTGCAGCTGAACCTCGGTCTGGGGGGTCAGGCCCATATCCAGAAGATGATGCCGCAGTGCGCCGTCACCGCCAACACTGCGGATAAAAGCCGACTGCCCCGGTTTTAATTCATCCATTGTCATAGTCTTCACCTCAAGTGATAATTTCTCATTTGCTTGCATTATAGCACCGTGATTTCTGCTGTGCAACATAAATTTCCTTGCATCCCCCCGGGGGCTATGGTATACTTTTGAAAGAAGCAATTTGACGAAATTTTGGAGGCTTGTAATATGGCAACTGTTGCTCCATCCATCCTTTCCGGGGATTTTGCCTACCTGGGCGAGGATTTGAAAACCATCAAAAACGCCGGCTGCCGCTGGGTCCATGTGGACGTGATGGACGGCAATTTTGTACCCAATATCACCATCGGCATCCCCACCGTGGCGGCACTGCGCAAATATACGGACCTGGTGCTGGATGTCCACCTGATGATCGACCGGCCGGTGCGGTATGTAGAGGCGTTCTGCAAGGCCGGGGCCGACTTTGTGACCATCCACGTGGAGGCGGACACTGAGGAGCAGAACCTTTTGGCCCTGGATAAAATTCACGCCATGGGGGCCAAGGCCGCCGTATCCGTAAAACCCAACACCCCCGCCCAGGCGGTGCTGCCCTACATTGACCGGGTAGACATGATTCTGGTCATGACCGTGGAGCCGGGCTTCGGCGGCCAGAGCTTTATGGAAAACCAGATGGAAAAGCTCTCGGCCCTCCGGAAGCTCTGCCAGGAAAAGAATCCCCAGTGCCTGCTGGAAGTAGACGGCGGCGTCAACCGGGAAACCGCCCGCCTGTGCAAAGCAAACGGCGCCCAGGTATTGGTTGCCGGTTCCGCATTCTTCAAGGCCGAGGACAAAAAGGCGTTTGTGGAGGAAGTGGAACGGGAATAAATTGACAATTGACAATGGACAATTGACAATTTTGCCGGGGTATGTGAAAGGTTTTTGCTTTTTGCTCCAAAAAAGTTAAAATAAGACTGCCTTGCCGGGAGGCAAGGCAGTTGACAAAACACACAAAAAGAGCTATAGTATAGATACAAAGGGTGCCACCAGCAGGTCGGCTCCCCATGTTTCTCACGAAGAGATAATCGTTACTTGGGGAAGTGGGCGATTATCTCTTCTTGTTGTTTTCCTGGAGTACCAGGGCAATGACAGCTACAAGCAACATACCGAATTGGAACAATTCAGACCATGTAACCATACCGTCACCCCCTCTCTTTTTACGATTGGGGGCAAAAGAAGTTGATCACCCCCGAATAAAATCCAGGGGAACCGCCTGCCGGGGTGCTGGTAGCACCACAGACAGAATACCACAGAAACGGACAAAATGCAAGTAAATCGGCAATTGTCGTGTGTGGGAGGCAAGGCAGTTGACAAAAAGCGAAAACGGGTATAATATAAATACAAAGGGTGCTACCAGCAGGTCGGCTCCCCAGTGTTTGGTTAAGAAGTAACCGTTACTGTGGAAGGTTGATATGACCCCCAAATGTTGGACAGAGAATCCGACATTTGGGGGTCATATTATGTCCAAAATAAGCAATGAAATA
>CAKTPO010000011.1 GCA_934591845.1 uncultured Oscillospiraceae bacterium
TCCATGCACTATAACCGTGCGACTCGTTCGCATACAACCGCTATTCTGTGAGGCAAACCTCATGGACGAAGGCCAAATAGCGAATAAAAATGCGGGGTTCCCGTGAAAGCGGGAGCTACAACTGATAGCTTGAGGAGTGGAATGAAAGGGTAACGCCTTGAGACGCTCCACCTGATACTCCGACTGGCATTGACTGTAAAGGTGAGTGTCAGAAGCTCGGTAAAGGCGGCGGAAGTCTGCCGTAAGTGGGCAACCACACGCAACCGTCCCAGAGGTGGGATGCGTAGATGACACGCCGGGGTTCTATAAAATATCTATGGTGAGAATGTTCGACGACGAACTGACAAAAACCGCGAATGTAATGGTCTAAAAGTGCGCTGTACAGAAATGTGCAGTTGCAGAAATGCAGTCAGTGCGGTGGAGTAAAAATGGTTGTTATGAAACACCGTAACGTGTTACAGGCACGTTCCCGCTGACAGGCTTAGAGCGGACACCTACGGATATAAATGTACAGATAAAGCTATCGGAACGGGGAAAGGTATCAGGCGGCTCATCTGCCGTAACACGGATAAATTGTAAGAACAAATAACCGTGTGAACTGGTGCTGAAAAGCGAAGCTCGAACCTATGATAGCCCAACGAAAAAGGCGGGCTGGAGGAATGGGCTTTAGTCGGAAAGTCAAAGAAAATGCTATTCAGTCGTAATAAGGATTGCGAGTAAGACAAAAAGGGACACTTTCCCATGAAAGGAGAGTGATGCCTTATGCCTAATGAGAAAGCAAACAACAAGAAAGAAAAACTGCTGTGCGTGGACAATCTGCGCCATGCGGAATACTACGAAATGCAGGGCGTATTTGACGACTTGTATGCACGGAGCAAATGCGGCGAAGAATTTACCAATTTAATGTCTCTGATTTTGAGCCGTGAAAACATTCTCTTGGCGTATAGGAACATCAAGACCAATGCAGGGAGTAAAACCGCTGGAACAGATGGACTTACCATAAGTGACATTGGCCGACTGACAGCCGAACAAGTCGTGGATAAAGTCCGATTCATCGCAGCAGGAAGTCCACATGGGTATCGCCCAAAGGCGGTACGGCGCAAAGACATCCCAAAGCCCTATGATCCTACGAAAACCCGTCCACTTGGTATTCCATGTATCTGGGATAGGTTGATCCAGCAGTGTGTCAAACAGGTGATGGAACCGATATGCGAGGCGAAATTCAGTGAAAATAGCTATGGTTTCCGACCGGGCAGGTCAACAGAACACGCAATCGACAGAACCTATCGGCTCATGCAGCTGACTCATTTGCACTATGTAATTGAGTTCGATATAAAAGGATTTTTCGACAACGTGAATCATAGCAAGCTGGTAAAGCAAATATGGGCAATGGGAATCCATGATAAGCATCTTCTATATATTCTGCGACAAATGTTGTCAGCAACAATTAAAATGCCTGACGGAACTTTTGTAAGACCGAACAAGGGAACCCCGCAAGGCGGAATCATTTCTCCGCTCCTTGCCAACATTGTGCTAAATGAGCTAGACCATTGGATTGACAGCCAATGGCAGGATAGTCCGGTAAAACACAAATACTCAAAGTGCAATGGTTATGTCCCTATGCGGAAAACAGGATTAAAAGAGATGTATATCGTGCGATATGCTGATGACTTCAGAATATTCTGCCGGAACAAAACAGATGCTGAAAGAACCAAAGCTGCGGTGACGCAATGGTTATCCGAGCGTCTTAGGCTCGATGTTTCGCCGGAAAAAACAAGAGTTGTCAATATCAAGCGTCGCTACTCGGTGTTCCTTGGTTTCAAAATCAGGGTTCACCCCAAAGGTCAAAAACTGGTTGTGAAATCGCATATTAACGATAAGCAACTAAAACACGTCCAAGAAAAGCTGGTCAAACAGGCAAAACGAATTGGAAACCCAAGACGAGGCAGAAAGACACAGGAAGAAATCTCTTTGTATAACTCCATGGTCATGGGAATTCAGAATTACTACCGTATTGCTACAAATGTAAATCTTGACTGTTCGGTGCTGCATCGGGCAGTCATGAAAACACTGACTAACCGATTACGGACAGAAAATGGAAGCAATCTTGTAAAAGCCGGAAGAGAACTGACCAAAGTCGAAAGGAAATTGTATGGCAAGTCCAAAATGCTACGATTTGTGGCCGGAACAGATGAGCCAGTATATCCAATCGGTTATGTTCAGCACAAACACCCTATGGCTCGAAAGCGGAGCATTTGCCAATACACCGTGGACGGCAGGAAAGGACTGCACGATAGTCTTCGGATAAATGTTGCTCTGATGTGCCAGATGATGAGGCAACCGCTATTTGATAGAAGCGTAGAGTTTGCGGACAACCGCATTTCATTATTTTCTGCGCAGTGGGGCAAATGTGCTGTGACGGGGAAAGACTTCCTTAGTGTTGCGGATATTCACTGCCATCACAAAATTCCACAAAAAGATGGCGGTACGGATAAGTATGAGAATTTGGTCTTAGTGTTTGAACCCGTACACAAACTCATACACGCAACACGGGCAGATACCATTCAAAAATATATGGATATTCTGCATTTAGAAAAAGGGCAAGTTAAAAAGTTGAATCTATTGCGTGAAAAAGCAGGATTGTTTCCATTGGCCTAAATAGCCCGGATTTGTAAACACATGACTCTCAAAAGGTTGATTGAATAAGTATTGACAGAGATTTTTCGATGGCACGCCGTGTGCGGTGAAAGCTGCACGCACGGTGTAGAGTGGGGGAAAAGCCTGAGATGATATCAGGGGCTTACCTATCACTATCCTTCGCCTACATCCACAGTGAAAAGGATATTTTGAAAGTGGTGACTGCCCTGATCGCCAACACCAAGGGCGAGGGCAAAGCCGGGGACGACTTCTGGGTCAAGGCAGAAACCCTGCTGTACACTGCGCTCATCGGGTATATCCACTACGAGGCCCCGGTGGAGGAACAGAATTTCTCCACCCTCATTGAGTTTATCAATGCCATGGAGGTTCGGGAGGATGACGAGGAATTTCAGAATCCGGTAGACCTGATGTTCGCGGAGCTGGAAAAGGAAAAGCCCCAGCACTTCGCCGTCCGGCAGTATAAGAAATACAAATTAGCCGCCGGCAAAACAGCAAAGTCGATCTTGATTTCCTGCGGCGCACGGCTGGCTCCCTTCGACATTCAGGAGCTGCGTGACCTGACCGCCTATGATGAGCTGGAGCTGGACACCCTGGGAGACCGCAAGACAGCGCTGTTCATCATCATGTCGGATACCGACGATACCTTCAATTTCCTAATTTCCCTGTGCTACACCCAGCTTTTCAACCTTCTCTGCGAGAAAGCTGACGATGTTTACGGCGGCCGACTTCCTGTTCATGTCCGCTGCCTCATTGACGAAGCGGCGAACATTGGTCAGATTCCAAGACTTGAAAAGCTGGTGGCAACCATCCGCTCCCGTGAGATTTCCTGCTGTCTGGTGCTGCAAGCTCAGTCCCAGCTCAAGGCAATCTATAAGGACAACGCCGACACCATCATCGGCAACATGGATACCTCCATCTTTCTGGGCGGCAAGGAGCCGACCACCTTGAAGGAACTATCTGCCGCACTTGGGAAAGAAACTGTGGACACCTACAATACCGGTGAGAGCCGTGGGCGGGAAACCTCCCACAGTCTGAACTACCAAAAGCTGGGCCGGGAGCTTATGAGCCAGGATGAGCTGGCAGTCATGGACGGCGGCAAGTGCATTTTGCAGCTACGGGGGGTTCGTCCGTTTCTGTCCAATAAATACGACATCACCAAGCACCCAAATTACAAATACACATCCGACTTTGACAAGAAAAACGCCTTGGACATAGAGCGTTTTCTGTCCCATCGCCTCCGACTGAAACCGGACACAGTATGCGAGGTGTTTGAAGCAGATCCGTCCGGCACACTGCCTGATAAGCAGTAACCATATTTAGATTCAGAGAAGTTCAACGTGAATGTGTCCCTTCCAAAATTTTACGATCTTTTGGAGGTACACAATATGGCATTTTTCAATTCCGCTATCGAAGTCTTGCAGACCCTGGTGGTTGCTCTGGGCGCTGGCCTGGGCGTTTGGGGTGCAATCAACCTGATGGAAGGTTACGGCAATGATAACCCCGGCGCAAAGAGCCAGGGCATGAAGCAGCTCATGGCGGGCGGTGGTGTGGCGATGATCGGCATTACCCTTGTTCCTCTGCTGTCCGGCCTGTTCTCTGCATAACAACCGGCTCCCGCCTCCTTTGAGGTGGGAGCAATCCCATTTTCAAGGAAGGAGAAAACACTATGAAGCACTTTCGGAGCATCGTATCGCTCCTGTTGGTATTCGTGCTGTGCTTTGGAATGATTCCCTGCGCTTTTGCGGATGAAATCACCACACCGACAGCGCCACAGTCTGGCGAGGGTTCTGCTTCTGAAGCTGTGCCCCCTAATACAGACCAAACGCTACCGCCCGAAGAATCCGCAGCCCCGCCGGAAGAATCCACAGAACCACCATCCGAGGAGGCAACAGAGCCTATGGAGGAAGAACCTACTGATGAGACAACACTTCCGGAAGAATTGGACGATTTGGATTCAGACGACCGTCTCCTGGGTGCCGAAGCCTACGCCTCTACGAAAAAAAGTATCATGCTTTTCGACTTTGCGGACAACGGCGACTACACTACCCGGCTGAACTACCAGGTGTCTTGCGCCTATAAGCCCAACGGCAGCGGCACGACCCGGACGGCTTATGTCAAAAACATGGGCTGGCACTTTGCCCGGTATGGCGGTGTCGCTCATGCGGATGAGCCGCTGTACTGCATCGAGCCCTGGCGGAACTACGCGGCCAGCACCAGCGGAAACTCGGTTGACTGGGACGTAACCCTGAACGGCAGCGGCAGCACTACTGGCAGCAATGTGTGGTATGCGTTGCCATCCGCTCGGCGGGAGGCTATCGGGCTTATCCTCCTGTACAGTGACCAGCAGTGGAATCATTCCATCAGCGTCACGACCACGAAGAAGGACAGTAACCCTAACGTGCCGCTGCGGGTAGCAACGCAAATCCTGATCTATGAAATCGTCTGTGGTTTGCGTGACCCCAGCAGTTTTAACCGGAACAGCTCCAACGAGTGCGGTACTTCTGGCGACGTGTTCTATGCCGCCGCCTCTGCCTCGGTATCCGGGTTTAGCTCCTGCTACCACAGTCTGGTATCTGTGATCCAGTCTGCGAAAACCATTCCCAGCTTTTGCGGCAGTTCCAGCAGCAACGCACCTACGATTCAGCTCTCCGGGGATACCGGAAGTGCCTATGATTCTAATGGAGTGTTGTCGGTGTTCTCGTTCTTCAATGGAAACGGAGCCAGCTTCAGCAAAAGCGGCAATACCCTGAATATCACAAGAACCGGGGATATTTCCGAATCCACGGTGTTCACTGCGACCCGGTATCTGCCCTCAGCATCCAATTCCAGCTACAACATCTGGTATATGTCTGGTTCCAGCTACCAAACGACCATCTCCCTGTATAACGCCGGAAGCAGCGGGTTGAATGCCTACTTCAAGATCAAGGCACCCTCCCTGGGGAATATCAGCCTGACCAAAACCACCGAGGACGGTCAGAATCTTTCCGGCTGGCAGTTCGGCATTTACGCAGATGCTGCCTGTGCCAATCTGGTATCCGGGCCGTACACCACCAATTCCAGCGGTAAACTCTCCGTAACGGAGTTGACCGCAGGCACTTACTACGTCAAGGAATTGGGTAACACAGATTCCAGCGTAGATGCCTTGTACAGCTGCGCCAGCACCAATCCCCAGCGGGTCACAATTACCTCCGGTGGGACTACTTCGGTCAGCTTCTATAACAAGCGGAACACCGGAAGTGTCCAGCTAGTAAAGAAAACCAATACGGGCGAAAATCTGGGTGGTTGGAAGATTGGCCTGTACACGGATTCTGCCTGTACCAAACCTGTTTCTGGGTCTCCATTCACCACCGGGGCAGATGGCACAGTAACGGTTTCTGGCTTGCAGAAAGGAACCTATTACGCCAAAGAGATTTCCACGGACGATCCCTATTGGGAATTTGACACCGCCGTGAAGTCTGTAACGGTTGCCATTAGCAAGACCACAGAAGTCACCTTCACCAACACCCACTATGGGCGCATCGAAATCCGCAAGACCACCAACACCGGCAATCAGCTTGGTGGTTGGACATTCCGGGTGAGAGATTCCGAGGGCAATTCCTACGGAGACTTCACCACCGATGAAAACGGATATGCCTGCACCCAAAATCTTCCGTTAGGGTGGTACACGGTTGTGGAGTTACCCACGGAGGATAATTATTGGCTGACCGAGCTGGGTTTCCACGATGTGACCGTGAAAGCCGGTGAAACCACCGTGGACACTTGGCTCAATAAGGAGCAGGGGCTGGTCTGGTTCTACAAAAAGACCAACACCGGGCAGTCCGTGGAAGGCTGGCATATTACTGTCTATTCGGACGAAGCCTGCACCCAGAAGGTTGGCACCCTTATCACCAATGCAGACGGTAAGGCGGGCTATTACCTTGACCCCGGCATCTACTGGGCGAAGGAAACCGGCGACGAGCATGGTCGATTTGAGGACGAATACTGGATGGTAGATGAAACGATCCACAAGTTTGAAATCAAGCCCCATGAGGATGTGCCCATCACCTTCACCAATGTCCAGTATGGCAGGCTGAAAATTTCAAAAACCGTGGAGGGCGGCGGTTCTGTGGAGGGCTGGCAGTTCAAAATTACAGATGCCGAAGGAAAGGTTCTGGACGGTTCTCCCTTCGCCAGCAACAAGGACGGTATTATTCTGACCGGGAATCTGCTGCCCGGACAGTACACGGTAGAAGAACTGCTTCCCGAAAACAGTCTTTACCAATGCGTCAGTGAAAATCCACAGACCGTCACCGTAAAACAGGGTGAGATTGCCGAAGTATCGTTCGTCAACGCTCTGCGAACCGGCAAGGTGACTGTGGAGAAGATCGACATTACCGGCAGCCCTCTGGCAGGGGCAACATTTCGGCTGGAATGGAGTGAGGACGGTTCTCTCTGGCATCCCGTGACCTACTCCGAAACCATTGTCCGGGGCGGCTGCTCCAATCCCGATGTAACGGACGGGAGCCTGACCACCGGGACGGACGGACTGCTGGAATGGGACAACCTCTATCCGGGACTACAGTACCGCCTGACGGAAACCAAAGCACCGGAGGGCTACAAACTTCTGGACAAAGCCGCCTATGAAGGTGCGCTGCCTGCGGACGATCTTGCGCTTTCGGTTCGTGTCACCAACACCCGCACCTTTACCATGCCCGACACAGGAGGTAATACCGCTATGATTTTCCGTATCCTCAGTATGATCTCTGGCACTGTATGTCTTGCTATGCTGATTTACAGCAAGAAAAGGCTGGTGTAAGCCATGAATACTGCCCATCATGCCAGGGATCAGCCCTGGCTTTTTTATTTCCACCCATGTCGCAAAATTATGTAAACTATCTTGTCATTCTAACTATGAAAGGAAAATGCGAAATGAAAAACCTTACCAAAGCTTTGTCCCTCTTTCTGGCGCTGACCATGTTACTGTGTTTCCCTGTCGCTGTCTCCGCCGCCGAGTTGGAGGATGCAACCATTGACGAATCCCGAACCGGCTCTCTGACCATCTACAAGTACGATCTGACCAACGCCGAAAAGGACGGCGTGTGGGATTCCAGCTATGTTTCTACCGGCGTTTATGACGAAACCGGGGTAAACAATGTTCTGGGCGGAAATGCTTCCTCCACTCTGGGCAACGGCGAAACCGGCTACGGATATGCCATTAAGGGTGTCGAGTTTACCTATGTAAAGGTGGCCGACATTTTCCAGTACGGCGAAACCGAAACCACCGACGGTCATGTGGAAATCCTGTACGCCGTGGACAAGACCAAGGGTGCGGACTTCCTGAAAGCCCTGGGTCTGGCGGACGGAAAGAATCGGTACGAAAAAGCGGATGCTCTGGATGAAACCAAGTATTTCTACCAGTCTGATGTGCTGATCTCCGCCCTGTCCGCCGGCTTGACTGCCAATGCCACCACTGTCAAGAACGCCATGGAGCGTTATGCTGCCACCAACGGTACAGCCATGCCCCTGACGGATTCCTACGGCAAAAGCAAGGTCGAGAATCTTCCTTTGGGTCTGTATCTGGTTGCAGAAACCAAAGTCCCTGAAATGGTTGTTTCCACTACTGATCCCTTCCTTGTGTCTGTGCCCATGACCTCCGTCAATGGCACCAACGCCAATGACGGCGGCACCCGCTGGATCTACGACATTACCCTGTACCCCAAAAACCTGACCGGCATCCCCTCTCTGGAAAAGACTCTGCGGGAGAGCAAGAACGACACCGGCAAGACCGACACCTATGCCCATACCGGCACTGCCTCTGCCGGTGATACCATCGACTACCAGATCATTTCCACCCTGCCCAGTATTACCTCCGAGGCAACCTACCTGTCCTGCTACACCTTTATTGATACTCTGTCTGCCGGTCTGACCTACACCAAGGGGGATGTAACCTTAGAAATCTTCTCCGATGCCGCCTGCAAGAATCCTGTGACCGGCTGGAAAGAAGCGGACGGCTATTTCACCGTTTCCTATAACGATACCAAGGACGGCAAGACCGTTATGACCGTGGAAATGACCGCCAAGGGTCTGGCAGAAATCAATAAGTCCAAGACCGTCTATGCCGATGCCGGCATGGTCAACTCCGGCTTCTCCGACTGCACCATGCGCCTGACCTACACCGCTAAGGTAGACAGCGATAACTCTCTGGTGGTGGGCGACAAAGGCAACGATAACAAGGTGGTGCTGACTTGGAAGCGCAGCTCCCAGAATTACTACGATACTCTGGTGGATGACTGCCATGTGTTCAGCTACGGCATTGACCTGACCAAGCTGTTCTCCGATGGCAAGGGCGATTTCTCCAAGGTGGCGTTTCTGGTACAGAACAAAACCGATAATTACTTTGTAAAGGCTCAGCTGAATGAGGACGAAGGCGTTTACTATGTGACCGGACATACCGAAAGCAAGGAAGATGCCACCCACTTTGTTCCCGTGAAAACCGGCGATACCAAGGGCCGGATTCTCATTAAGGGGTTGGAGGACGATACCTATACCATGACCGAAGTTCGCACGGACAGCGGCTATGTACTGCTGAAACAGGATATTGAGGTGGTGATCTCCCAGAAGGAAAGTGCTGATAGCTGCACCGTCTATTCTTCCGATGCGCTGGGTCTGATCCAGAACGATCCTCGCTATGCCCAGGTCATTCAGAGTGACGCCGATCTGAAGAACATCCCCCAGAAGCATCTGGAACACAAGTTGCTGACCGCTTCCGCTACTGTCAGCGGCAAGAACGTCAACATGGTGGAGGACAACGGCAGCACCAACGCCGAGGCTCCTTTGACCGTGGTCAACACCCGTGGCTTTGACCTGCCCAAGACCGGTGACAACGGAACTATGATGTTTACTGTGGTCGGAATTCTGCTGATGGTTGGCGCTGTATCCGTTATTGCACTGGTCAGCCGGAAGAAGCGCTCTGTCTAATTTCATCTGCCCCGGAGGGTTAATCCTCCGGGGCTATCCCGAAAAAGGAGGGTTCCTTACGAAGCAAAAGCGTATCACAATCGCTCTGGCGGTCATGGCGTTCCTGCTGGCACTGGGGCTGACTTTGTATCCTGTTATAAGTAATTATGTAAACCAAAAGTATGCCTCCCAGATTCACACTGCTTATCAGGAGGTTATGGAGCAGGCGGATGACAGCGAACTTCTCAAGGCAAAGGAGCTTGCCGATACCTACAACCATACCCTTGTCCCCGGCGCAACAGCAGCCTACAGCCAAGAGGGCTTGCAGGCTGCATCTGCCGACTACGACAGCCAGCTCGATGTTGCCGGAAACGGCATCATGGGTTATGTGGAAATTCCCAAAATCAGCGTCAAGCTGCCTATCTACCACGGCACGGAGAATGATTCTCTGGAACGGGGCATTGGGCATCTGTTGGGCAGCTCTCTCCCTGTAGGCGGTGAAAACACACATACCATTCTCTCCGGGCACAGCGGCATGGCATCCCAGAAGATGTTTACCGACTTAGAACAGCTCACCACCGGGGATGTGTTCTATCTCCATGTTCTGGATGAAACTCTGGCATATCAGGTGGTGGAGATCAACACCGTGCTGCCCTACGATACCAGCCTGCTGGGGATTGCTCCCGGCGAGGATCTGTGTACACTGGTCACCTGTACCCCCTATGGGGTGAACACCCACCGGCTGCTGGTGCGTGGTTCCCGGATTCCCTATGAGGAAGCGGAGCTGCTTATGGAAGAAACTGCCAGCGAGGAAACAACGGCATCTGCATGGGAGGAAAAGTACCTTCAGGGTGTCATTTTGGGTATTGCCGCCGCTCTAGTTCTGATTCTGGTCATTGCCATTGGCGCACAGATTTACCAGAGCATTGTTGGCAGCAGCGGAGGGAATGACCATGCGAAACGGTAAGCTCCGCGCCTTTCTCATTGCTCTGATGCTGCTGGTGTTCGCTTCCGGTCTTACCTTTCTCCTGTACCCCTATCTTTGGGGTGCCATGGTTGACCGGGAGATTTCCCTGAATGCTCAGGGCTTTCTGAATCGAGATAAAACCGAACCGACCATTTCCGAAGTGATTGTCACTATTGATTCTCCAACAGAGCCGGAGAAGACCAGAGATTACCCGGAACTGTGGGCGGACATGGTTCGCTACAACGAAACCATCTACGCCCAAGGGCAGGCAGGGCTTTCCTGTGCGTATGACTACCAGAAACCCAGCTTTCGCCTAACGGATTACGGCCTTTCGGATGAGGTGTTCGGTGTGATTTCCATTCCCGTTACGGAGCTGGAAATGCCCATCTTTCTCGGCGCAACGGAACAGCACATGGCTGACGGAGCCGCCCATCTGAGCCAAACCAGCCTGCCCATTGGCGGCGAGAACACCAACTGCGTCATTGCCGGACACCGGGGCTACAACGGTGCCAGCTACTTTCGCTACATCGACAAGCTGAAAGTCGGGGATTTGGTTTCTATCACAAACCTGTGGGAGACGCTGACCTACCGGGTCTGCGAAATTAAAATCATCGACCCCCACGATGTAACGGAAATCCTGATTCAGCCGGGACGGGAGCTGCTGACCCTGCTGACCTGCCACCCCTATGCTTCCGGGGGCAGGCAGCGGTATGTGGTTTACTGTGAGCGTGTGGAATCCCCCGAAGCCAAAAAATCATAACGGATCGGAGGTAACACAATGGATTTTATCTGGGATAGCATTACGGACTGGCTGAAGGAAGTGCTTGTCAGCGGAATCGTCAGCAATCTCTCTGGGATGTTCGATTCCACCAATGAGCAGATTGGAGAAATCGCCGGTCAGGTTGGGCAGACCCCCCAGGGCTGGAACGGCGGCATCTTCAACATGATTCAGAACCTTTCCAATAATGTGATCCTCCCCCTCGCCGGAGCGATTCTGGCAATCGTCATGACCTTGGAGCTGATTCAGCTCATCACCGACAGAAACAATCTCAATGATGTGGACACCTGGATGTTTTTCAAGTGGGTGTTCAAGTCCGCCGCCGCAGTCCTGATCGTATCCAATACCTGGACCATCGTCATGGGCATCTTTGACGCTGCCCAGAGCGTTGTCAACGGCGCTGCCGGAGTGATGATTGGAAACACCAGCATCGACATTTCCTCGGTGGTCACGGATTTGGAAAGCAGGCTCATGGAAATGGATGTGGGGCCGCTGCTGGGGCTGTGGTTTCAGTCCCTGTTCGTTGGTATCTGTACCTGGGCAATCACCATCTGCATTTTCATTGTCATCTACGGTCGAATGATTGAGGTGTACTTGGTCACTTCCGTGGCACCCATCCCCATGGCGACCATGGCAAACCGGGAATGGGGTCAGATGGGACAGAACTATCTGCGCACCCTGCTTGCCCTGGGCTTTCAGGCATTTCTCATTATGGTCTGTGTGGCGATCTACTCGGTGCTGGTGCAGAACATCTCTGTATCCGGGGATATCAGCAACGCCATCTGGACCTGCATGGGCTACACAGTGCTGCTCTGCTTCTGCCTGTTCAAGACCAGCAGCCTTGCCCGCTCCGTATTCAATGCCCACTAAGGAGGTAAAAAATGCCCTATGTAACCGTCCCCAAAGACCTTACCAAAGTCAAAAGCAAGATTCTTTTTAATCTGACCAAGCGGCAGCTGATCTGTTTCAGCCTCGGCCTGCTCATTGGCGTCCCCCTGTATTTTGCAGCCAAGGAGCCGCTGGGCAATTCCTCTGCCGCCATGCTCATGATCCTCACCATGCTGCCCGCCTTTCTGTTCGCCTTGTACGAAAAGAACGGACAGCATCTGGAGGACATCATCCGCAACATGGTTCGGGTGCTGGTGCTTCGCCCCAAGAAGCGCCCCTACAAAACCAACAATTTCTATACCGTCGTTGAGCGGCAAAACCAGTTAGATAAGGAGGTATATCGGATTGTCCACCCAAAGAAAGCTGTCCCGCACCCAGCAAAAAGAGATAAAGACCGCAATCGCAAGGGCAAATCGGACAGATAAGAAGGAACTGTCCGCACAGGACAGCATTCCCTACCTGCAAATTCGTGTAGACGGGATCTGTCAGGTCACGCCCACCCACTTCACCAAAACCATCCAGTTCTGGGACATCAACTATCAGCTCTCGGACAATGAGGACAAGCAGGCCATCTTCGACGGCTGGTGTGATTTCCTCAACTATTTTGACAGCTCCATCAAATTCCAGTTTTCCTTTGTGAATCTGACTGCCCTGCGGGAATCCTTTGCCCGGCCAATCCCGCTGCGCTCTGACCAGTTTGAAAGCATCCAGCGGGAGCTGTCTAAAATTATTGAGGTGCAGCAGGCAAAGGGAAACAACGGCATCGTGAAAACCAAGTATCTCACCTTTGGCATTGATGCCGACAACATCCGCTCTGCCAAGCCCCGCTTAGAGCGCATTGAAACGGACATCCTCAACAACTTCAAACGACTGGGTGTCAGCGCCGAGGTGCTGAACGGACAGGAACGGCTCCGGGTTCTCCATGACATTCTGCGCATGGACACGCCGGAGTCTTTTGCTTTCCGGTGGGAAGATCTGCCCCGTTCCGGGCTGTCCACCAAGGATTACATTTCCCCCAGCTCTTTCCTCTTTAACCGGGCGAAGGATTTCCGCATGGGTAAGAAGTTCGCTTCCGTCAGTTTCCTGCAAATTCTGGCACCGGAGCTGAGTGACCGGATTCTCAAGGACTTTCTGGATATTGAAAGCAACATTGTGGTCAACATCCATGTGCAGTCCGTAGATCAGGTCAGCGCCATCAAGACCATCAAGCGCACCATCACCGATCTGGACAAGAGCAAGATTGAGGAGCAGAAAAAAGCTGTCCGTGCCGGATATGACATGGACATCATTCCCTCCGACCTTGCCACCTATGGTGCGGAAGCAAAAAAGCTGCTGTCCGATCTGCAAAGCCGGAACCAGCGTATGTTCCTTGTGACATTCCTGATTCTCAACACCGCCGACACCAAGCGCCAACTGGACAACAATGTGTTTCAGACAAATTCCATTGCCCAGAAATATAATTGCAGCATTACGGCACTGGACTATCAGCAGGAAGAAGGCATGGTCAGCAGTCTGCCCCTGGGACTGAACCAGATTGAGATTCAGCGGGGTCTGACCTCCTCCGGCGTGGGAATCTTCGTTCCCTTTACCACCCAGGAGCTGTATCAGGACAGCCCGGAGGCACTGTACTATGGCATCAACGCCCTAAGTAACAACATCATTATGGTGGATCGGAAACTGCTGAAAAATCCCAACGGTCTGATTCTCGGCACCCCCGGTTCCGGCAAGTCTTTCTCCGCCAAACGGGAAATTGCCAATGTTTTTCTGGTGACAAACGACGATATTATGATCTGCGATCCCGAGGGAGAATACTTCCCCCTGGTGCAGCGTCTGGAGGGACAGGTCATCAAGATTTCTCCCACCTCCAAGCACCACATCAACCCCATGGACATCAACCTCAATTACAGCGACGAGGAAAATCCGCTTTCTTTGAAATCGGACTTCATTCTCTCCCTGTGTGAGCTGATCGTGGGCGGCAAGGACGGCTTGAAGCCTGTGGAGAAAACCATCATTGACCGCTGTGTGCGGATGGTGTATCAGGACTACCTCAATGATCCCAAGCCGGAAAATATGCCCATCCTCGGTGATCTCTATAACTGTTTGCGCAAGCAGGAGGAAAAGGAAGCTCAGTTCGTTGCCACTGCGCTGGAAATCTATGTCACCGGTTCTCTGAATGTGTTCAATCACCAGACCGATGTGGATGTGAGCAACCGGGTGGTTTGCTACGACATCAAGGAGCTGGGCAAGCAGCTCAAGAAAATCGGTATGCTGATTGTCCAGGATCAGGTCTGGAACCGTGTCACCATCAACCGGGAAGTCCAAAAATCCACCCGGTACTACATCGACGAATTCCATCTGCTGCTGAAGGAGGAGCAGACCGCCGCTTACTCCGTGGAAATCTGGAAGCGGTTCCGTAAGTGGGGTGGTATTCCCACGGGCATCACCCAGAATGTCAAGGATTTGCTGGCCAGCCGAGAGGTTGAAAACATATTTGGTGCGACACGTTGACGTACAAACATCGCTCTATGAGGGTAACACTTCATAGACTTATGGCCACGCGATGCTAAAAACGTCGGGCTTATTCCGTAAGGGATAAGCAACAACTGATAACTCGAAAGGTAGAATGACGGGGTAACGCCCTGAAATGCCTTCTCTGATACTTCGACCGGCTCCGGCTGTAAAGGCAGGGGTCTGGAGCTCGATAAAGTCGGCGGAAGTCTGTCGTAACAGCGTGGCAACACGGCTGACGAAAGTGCGGTAGAGGTACTGTATGCAGATGACACGCCGGGAGTCTACAAAATATCTATGGTGAGAATTGTCCACGACGGACTGACGAAAACCGCGAATGTACGGGTCTAGATGTTTACCGTATAGAAATGTACGGACACTTAAATGTGGGTCAGTGCGGTGGAGTAAGAATCGAAAATATGAAACTCCGTATTGTGTTACAGGCACATTCAAGCTGACAGGACTATAGCGGACACCTAAGGATATATGCACAGATAGAGTTATCGGAACGTGGAAAGGTACAGAGTTGCACATTTGCAATATGCGGACGAATCATATAAGCCGCTTAATCTGTGCCGAAAAGCGAAGCTCGAACCTATGACAGCCCAACGAAAAAGGCGGGCTTGAGGAATGGGCTTTAGTCGGTTAGAAACTATTGTTGTCATTCAATCTAATAAGGATTACGAGTATGACAAAAAGGGACACTTTCCCCAGAAAGGAGAGTGATGCCTTATGACCAAGAAAAAGGAAAAACAACTGCTATGTGAGGATAATCTGCGGCACAATGAGTATTACGGAATGCAGAGCACCATTGATAATCTCTACCAAGCGAGTGCAAACGGAGAAGTGTTTACAGACTTAATGTCCGCTATACTTCAAAGAGAAAATATTTTGCTTGCGTACAGAAATATCAAGAAGAATACAGGAAGTAAGACAAGCGGAACAGACAACCTCACAATCGAGGGCATCGGAAAATGTACCCCCGATGAAGTGGTCGAAAAAGTAAGATTTATTGTAAATGGAAGCAAACATGGGTATCGCCCCAAACCAGTAAGGCGCAAGGAGATACCGAAGCCATACGACCCCAGCAAGACAAGGCCCTTGGGTATCCCTTGTATATGGGACAGGCTTGTTCAACAATGTATCAAGCAGGTAATGGAACCTGTTTGTGAAGCTAAGTTCAGCAACAACAGCTACGGATTCAGGCCGAATCATTCGGTAGAAAATGCAATAGCAAGAAGTTATCAGCTATTACAGCATGCAAATCTCCACTATGTTATTGAATTTGATATAAAGGGATTCTTTGACAATGTGAACCATGCCAAGCTGATACGCCAGATTTGGGCTATGGGGATTCATGATAAGAAACTGATCTTTCTTATAAAGAGAATACTCAAAGCGCCTATCAGACTTGAGGACGGAACTACCGTTACGCCCGACAAAGGAACACCTCAGGGAGGAATTATTTCGCCCCTCTTGGCTAACATCGTACTCAACGAATTAGACCATTGGGTAGAGAGTCAATGGCAATGGTGTCCTATATGCAAGAGGAACACCAGGCCCGAAAATGGCTACCGGCAGGCAAAGAAATCCAATCTGAAAGAGATGTTCATTGTCCGTTATGCTGATGATTTTCGCATCTTCTGTAGAACAAAGGACGTTGCTGAGCGTACCAAATGTGCAGTCACTCTCTGGCTGAAAGAACGGCTGAAACTGGAAATTTCAGAAAAGAAAACAAGGATAGTCAACGTGAGAAATCATTATTCTGACTTCCTTGGTTTCAAAATGAAAGTACACAGAAAAGGCGATAAACTCGTGGTTATGTCGCATATCGCTGATAAGAATCTGGAGCACAAGAGGGAGAAGCTGAAAGAACAGGCAAAAAGAATCGTCCACCCCCGCAAGATATACGGGGAACAGGGCGAAATCAGATTGTACAACAGTATGGTAACAGGGATGCAGAATTATTATTGCATTGCTACGCACGTCAATCATGATTGCGCGTCCCTTAATCGCACGATTATGACTTTGCTGACAAACAGGCTTAGCACCCGTACAGGCAACCGCCTCGTTAAAAAAGGCAGGGAGCTGACTGCGTTTGAAAAAGCCCGGTTTGGTAAATCCAAAATGATACGGTATGTTGCTGGTACGAACGAACCTATATATCCGATAGGTTATACACAGCACAAAAATCCACTTTTTCGTAAGAAAAGCTGGAATTACTATACCCCCGAAGGACGGGAAGGTATTCACGATTGTTTGAGAATCAATGTCTCAATGATGTTGGCTCTCATGCGGATGCCAACCTATTCCAATAGTGCCGAATATGCAGACAACCGTATCTCCCTCTTTTCGGCACAATGGGGCAAATGTGCAGTTACTGGTGATGAGTTCTCTCACATCGGAGAAATTCACTGCCACCATAAGCTGCCACGGCATCTCGGCGGAGACGATTCTTATGGAAATCTCGTTCTGATTAAGGACGCTGTACACAAACTCATTCATGCGTCAAACACCGAGACAATTCACAAATATATGGATTTACTTCAGCTTGACAGAAAGCGACTGGCTAAAGTCAATAATCTGCGTCAGCTTGCTTCCATGCAGCCCATTTAATCTTACTCACAATTACAACAGTTGCAACACTTTTATAGGTTGATTGTTTAGACAACGAAAACTACTAACCGATGGAACGCCGTGTGCGGTGAAAGTTGCATGCACGGTGTGGAGTGGGGGAAAAGCCCGAGATTATATCAGAGGCTCACCTATCACTATAAAACTCGGATTTCATCTATATGCTCAACCAAGCCGCCGGTGACCGGAAGATTCTCGCTCAACAGCTTGGCATTTCTCCCCATCAGCTTTCCTATGTGACCCACTCCAACGCCGGTGAAGGTCTGCTGTTCTATGGCGATACCATTGTGCCCTTTGTGGACAACTTCCCCAAGGATACAGAGCTGTACCGCCTTATGACCACTCGCCCGTCAGACAAGAAGGAGGATGCGGAAGAATGAGGAATACCCATATCCCGGTAACTCTGGCAGGTGGTATTTTTGCGTGAATCCCGGCTGAAATTTACTGAAAAAGAACGGCTTGACCCGGTTATGGGCAAAGCGGTTCAGAAAGCGGAGAAAGCTGCTGACAAAGCAGAGAAAGCTCAGGCAAAAATTCCCACCAAAAAGGTTATCAAGCGGGAGCTGATGACCGACAACAGCAATGGCAAGATCAAGGTAAAGCTCCATTTTGAGGATATGGAGAAAAAGCCGCCCTCCCAGCTCAAAGTTACCGACGCCCCCACCGCCGCAGTACGAAGGCAGATCCGCCGGGAAATCCGAGATTCTGAGGATGACAATGTGGGTGTGGAAGCTGCCAGCTATGCCGCAGATACCGTGGATTCTTCTGCCCATCTGCTTCAGGAAGCCCACCATTCCGCCCAGCTCCAGCCCTACCGTGCCGCTGCCCGTGCGGAAAAGCAGCTGGAGAAAGCAAACATCCATGCCCTGCAAAAGAAAGCAGAGGTGGAACACCCCACCAGCAACCCCCTTTCCCGGTGGCGTCAAAAGCAGGCCATCAAGCGCCAGTATGCTGCCCAGAAAGCCGGGCGCAGTACCGTGGAGGGCAGTGCTCGGGCTGCAAAGGAAGCTGCCAAAAAGTCGGAACAGGCGGCAACCTTCGTGGCGCGGCATCGAAAAGGGTTTGCCGCCGTCCTCGGTATCCTGCTGATTCTGGCATTCCTGCTCAACGCTGTGTCCTCCTGCTCCATGATGGTGGAGGGCATCGGTGCTGGAATCGCTGCCGGCAGCTATGCCGCCGCTGACGATGATATTGTGGGTGCGGAAGCAGCCTACTGCGCCATGGAACAGGCATTGCAGCAAAAGCTGGACCACTATGAGCAAACCCATGACTATGACGAGTACCACTATGCGCTGGACGACATCGGGCATGACCCCTATGTGCTGACGGCGATTCTGTCCGCCATGCACCCCGGCGAGTGGACATTGCCGCAGGTTATGGGAACGCTGGAAATGCTGTTTGACAAGCAGTATATTCTCACGGAAACTGTGGAGAGTGAAACCCGCTATCGGACGGAAACCGTCACCGGGGAACGCCATGCCCGTGATCCCGTCACCGGGGCCTATCTGTATGACCAGTGGGGCTACCCCATTATAGAGGAATACGAGTATGAAACTCAGGTTCCCTACACCTACAGGAGCGTCACCGTCAAGCTGGAAAACTTCGATCTCAGCCATGTCCCTGTGTATGTGATGGACGAGGAAACTCTGGGCCGTTACGCCATCTATATGGCCACGCTGGGCAACCGCCCCGACCTGTTCCCGGATTCTGACTACATCCGGCAGATGCTGATCGAGGGTTACACCAAGTATGACCTTCCGCCGGAGGCTCTGGAAAACGCCCGGTTCGCCGCCATGATAAAGGAAGCGGAAAAGTATCTGGGTTACCCCTATATCTGGGGCGGCAGCAATCCCAGCACTTCCTTTGACTGCTCTGGCTTCGTATGCTGGGTTCTCAATCACAGCGGCTGGCGGGTCGGCAGAATCAGCGCACAAGGGCTGTACAACCTCTGCACCCCGGTTTCCCGGCGCAACGTCCGTCCCGGTGATCTGGTGTTCTTCAAGGGCACCTACAAAACAAATGGTGTTTCCCATGTAGGCATTTATGTGGGAGAAAACCGAATGATTCACTGCGGAAATCCCATTTCTTACACAAATATCAACACCCAATACTGGCAGTCCCATTTTTTCACATTTGGGCGTCTGCCCTAATAAGGAGCGTGATTCTATGAATCCCAAACTGCAAAAGCTCCGTGCCGAGCTGGAAAAGAACACGGAGAAAATCAGCAAGCTCCAGTCCCGAAACGCAGAACTGAAAAAGCAGATTCAGGAGCTGGAGAACATTGACATCATCGGCATGGTTCGGGAGTGCGGTCTGTCCCCGGAAGCCCTGTCCGACCTGCTGGCAAAAGTCCAGGCTGCGCCCAATATCACCGAAACCAAGGAAAAGGAGGATGTTTCCATTGAGGCTTAATCGCCGCTTTTTCACTCTGCTGGCGGTGCTGTTGCTGTGTATGTCCTTTCTGACCATCACAGCATCCGCCGAAGCCAATCCCCCCAAGGGTGATGTGATTATCTACACATCTGATCCCACAGAACCCCCTCCCACGCAGCCGACACCAAAGCCCACTGCACCAAAGCCTACCACGCCGCCGGAAACGGAGCCGCCTGCCACCACAGCTCCAACCACGCCCACCACGGTGACCCCGGTGGAACCCTTTACGGAGGGAAATGCCATTGCGAAAGATCTCCAGTTCCATGCGAACACCAACAAGCAGTTCATAACAATTGAAACTCGCAGCGGTGAGATTTTCTACATCGTCATCGACTACGATGCCCCGGTGGACGAAAAGAGTGAGCAGTTCAGCACCTATTTCCTGAACAAAGTGGATGATGCGGATTTGCAGGCACTGTTGGAGGACGGCAATAAAGTGGAAGTCTGCGGCTGCATTGACCGCTGCTACGCCGGTCATGTGAACACCACCTGCCCGATCTGCGCCAAAAACATGACCGAGTGCGTGGGCAGAGAGCCGGAACCCTCTGAGGAACCCACCGTCCCCGCGACAGAGCCGGTGAAGGAGCCGGAAAAGAAATCCAATTCCGGCGCTGTTCTGGCTGTGCTGCTAATGATTGTCATGGTCGGCGTCGTGGGCTGGTACTTCCTGAAAAATAAGATGCCCAACCCCAAAACCAAGGGTGACACCGATCTGGATGACTATGACTACGGCATTGACGAGGATGACGAGGACTATGCCGACTTTGAACCCTATGAAGAAAAGGAGAAAGCGGAATCCAAATGAGTTACTTCACCACCGGGAAGTCCCGGTTCTATGAAAAGATGATGACCAGCAAGCCCCATCCCCAGCGGGAGGACAGAAAACCTGTCCTCCCCACAGATCACCTTTGCTATGGCTGTCAGCGCTACGGCGAAGGCTGCGTTCACCCCTGCCACCGTGAGGTGCGCAGGGGTGCTTCTCTGGAGGTGACAGTATGCAGCTTGTGATTGCTGAGAAACCCTCGGTCGCACAGAGCTTGTCCAGGATTCTGGGCGTTACTACTAGAAAGGACGGCTATCTGGAAGGAAACGGCTTTCTGGTATCTTGGTGTTTTGGCCATCTGGCGGGGCTTGCCGATGCCAGCGTGTACGACGAACGCTACGCCAAATGGAAGCGGGAGGATTTACCCATCCTGCCATGCCCCTTCCGCTTTGAGATTTTCCCCGATAAGCGGGATCAGTTTTCCGTCCTGAAGGAGCTGATGAACCGGGAGGATGTGACCGAAGTTATCAACGCCTGCGATGCCGGACGGGAGGGCGAGCTGATTTTCCGAAGTGTCTACTATCTGGCTGACTGCCAGAAGCCTATGAAACGGCTGTGGATTTCCTCTATGGAGGATGAAGCCATCCGGGAGGGCTTCCAGACTCTGCGCC
Source organism: uncultured Oscillospiraceae bacterium (assembly GCA_934591845.1). Taxonomy (GTDB): domain Bacteria; phylum Bacillota; class Clostridia; order Oscillospirales; family Oscillospiraceae; genus Faecousia. The sequence goes on from CAKTPO010000011.1 coordinate 21,237, forward strand.
CTGGCTCTGATCTTGATGGGCTGTACGAAAGCGCCCTTTGCCGTGCCAAGGCAGACTGGCTGGTGGGCATCAACGCCACCCGGTATTTTTCCCTTCTGTACGGCACAAAGCTGAATGTGGGGCGGGTCATGTCTCCCACGCTGTCTCTGCTGGTGCAGCGGGAATCGGAAATCTCCGCTTTTGTTCCCGAAGATTTCTTCACCGTGAATCTGGCCTTCCCGGATTTCACCGTTTCCGGCAAAAAATTTTCAGATAAAATGGAAGCCCAGCAGCTTGCGAAGAAATGCCAGAATCAGAATGCTGTGGTTTCCGACATTCGCCACAGCGATAAGGAGGAAAAAGCCCCTGCACTCTATGACCTGACCACCCTCCAGCGGGATGCCAACCGGCTTTTGGGCTACACCGCCCAGCAGACACTGGACTATCTGCAATCCCTCTATGAAAAGAAGCTGTGTACCTATCCCCGGACAGACAGCCGCTATCTCACGGACGATATGCTGGGAAGTGTCCCGGCAATTGTCCTGTGCGCTGCCGGAATCTACGGTGTGGAAGCTCCCAGTGATATTCTGGCGCAGCAGGTGTGCAACGCCAAAAAGGTTTCTGATCACCACGCCATACTTCCCACAATGGCAGCGGGAGAACAGGATTTGTCCAGCCTTCCCACAACCGAGCAGAACATTCTGAAGCTGATCTCCCGGCAGGTGCTGATGGCAGTCAGCGGAGCGTATCGCTATCAGGAGGCAGAAATCACCATTGCCTGTGAGGGAACCTTTAAGACAACCATGAAAATGCTGCTGGATGCCGGATGGAAGAAATACAGCCAGAAAAGCATCCCCCAGAAGTGGTTCTCTGGTCTGGAGGTCGGGCAAATTCTGACCCCCGGCAAGGTGTCTGTGAAGGATGGCAAAACCCAGCCGCCCAAGCATTTTACGGAAGACCTGCTGCTGTCCTCCATGGAAACGGCAGGGGCAAAGGATATGCCGGAGGATGCGGAGCGCAAAGGGCTTGGAACCCCTGCCACCCGTGCCGGAATTCTGGAAAAGCTGGTATCCACGGGAATGCTGGAACGCCGGAAACTGCAAAAGCAGACCATTCTGGTTCCCACGGCTCTGGGCAATTCCCTGATTACCGTCTTGCCGGAACAGCTTCAATCGCCGCTGCTGACAGCAGAATGGGAGAATCGGCTGTCCCAGGTTCAGAAGGGCGAACTGGAGCCGGAGGACTTTCTGGACGGCATTCAGGGTATGCTCACCGATCTGGTCAGGGATTACCGCCCGGTTTCCGGCGCGGATATTCTGTTCCCCTCCGCCGAAAACACCGTGGGCAAATGTCCCCGGTGCGGCAGGCCGGTGATCGAGCGCAGCAAGGGATACTTCTGCACGAACAAAGACTGTAAATTTGTTCTGTGGCGAGACAGCCGGTTCTTTACCCTCAAGCAGAAAACCTTGGACAGAAAAACTGCCCAGCTCCTGCTGGAGAAAGGCCGCGCCCCGCTGAAGGGTTGTGTTTCCTCCAAAACCGGGAAGGTCTACGATGCTGCCGTGGTTCTGGAAGATGATGGGGATCGGGTACGGTTCAAGCTGGTGTTTGGCAATGGCTGATCTGCCCCGGATGAATGACGAGCAGCTGAAGCAGGTGCGAAAGCTGATACGCAGCCGCTGCTGCAATTATGACAATGGGAGCTGCCTGCTCTTTGACTGGTCGTTCTGCAATGTCTGCCCACAGTGGATCTCCTACTCCCTGAACTGCAAGTGGTTCCGAAATGCCGTATTGCCCAATGACCCGGCACTGGAAGCATCCATTCTCCATACCCAGCCGAGGAAACGCTGTGTCATCTGTGGAAAGCCTGTCCTGTCCAAATCTCACCGAGCAAAGTATTGTCCTGCGTGTTCCGTTCAGGAACGCAGGCGTCGGGATGCCGAAAGGAAGCGCGTTCAGTATTGGAATCTCCGCATTTAAGGGCCAAAAAAGTGGGTGATACTAATGACTTTTTCACCCACTTCCGCAGGGGTATATGTATTTACATTCGGAAAGCCAAAATCGGCTTTTATATGCGGAGAAAGCTCCCTGTGTGACCCATCTATGTCACATGGGGAGCAGTCAAATCAAAGAAAGGAGCGATCAAATTTGTCCGAAAAACAATCCAGCAAGGAGCGCATCAAAGAGATCACGGCTGGCATTGAAAAAGGCATCATGGAACTGTTTGAAAGTGACCGCTACCGGAACTACCTTACCACCATGAGCCGCTTTCACAAGTATTCCCTGAATAATGTCATGCTGATCCATGCCCAGCGGCCCGATGCCACGCTGGTGGCTGGCTTCAGCAAGTGGAAGAACAGCTTCGGGCGTCATGTGAAAAAGGGCGAAAAGGGCATCCAGATTCTTGCTCCCACCCCCTACAAAATCAAGGTGGATAAGGAGAAGCTGGACCCGGACACCAAGCTGCCTATGCTGGACGATGAAGGGAAACCCATTACAGAGGAAAAGGAAGTCACCATTCCTATGTTCAAGGTGGTGTCCGTATTCGATGTGGCTCAGACGGAGGGTAAACCGCTGCCGCAGATTTCCTTCAGTCTGACCGGGGATGTGGCGCAGTATGAGGTTTTCATGGAGGCTCTGCGCCGGACATCTCAGGTGCCCATTACCATAGAGCCGATGGAACCCGGCATGGACGGCTATTTTCATCTGGAAAAGCAAGCTATTTTTCTCCGGGAAGGTATGAGCCAGGTGCAGACCGTCTGCGCTGCCATTCATGAAATGGCCCATTCCCGGCTCCACAACTATGAGAAAATGACGGAGCTGGCAGACGATGGGGAAACCATCCTTGTGCCGGGAGAAAAAGACAGGAATACTGAGGAAGTGGAAGCGGAAAGCATTTCCTACGCCGTCTGTCAGTATTTCGGCATTGAAACCGCCGACAACAGCTTCGGTTATATCGCTTCCTGGTCCCAAGGCAAGGAGCTGAAGGAACTCCGTGCCAGTCTGGAAACCATAAACAAGACCTCCTCGGAGCTGATTTCCGGGATTGAGCAGCATTATCGGGAGATTTGCAAGGAGCAAGGCATTGATCTGGCAGCAGATGCCCCTGCACAGGAGCAACCCCGGGTGCCGGATAACGCCGCAACTGTTCAGACGGTTGAAGCAAACGTTCCACCGGAAGCCCCCTCACCGGACACCCCAGAGCAGGTGCTGGACGAATACCCCATGCCGGATGAATCCCTGAAAGCAGCTGATCTGGAAGCCTGCGGCTATTTGGATGGGGATATGCTGCCCCTGTCCAGAGAATGGGCAGCGGAACTGTACGATCAGGATTTGAGCGTGTACGCCATCGTGGACGGCGGCAATGCAGAGATGCTGTTTGACCGGGAGGAATTGGATACCCAAGCCTCCGGCACGATGTTCGCTGTTTCCCGTGAGGAATGGGAGCAAAGCCCTATGTTCCACAAAAAAATCTTGGAGCGCCAGCAGCATCAGGAGGAGCGGGAGAAAGCCTTCCTCGCTCATGGGGGTGACTGCTTTGCCATCTACCAGGTAAAGCGTGACGATCCCGGCAATGTGCGGTTTATGAACATGGACTGGATGCAGTCTCATGGGAAAGCCATTGCGCGCGGCAGCTATGACCTGATCTACACCGCACCGCTGACCGCCACCGGCAGCATCGATGCCAAGCTGGAGGCAATCTTTGAACAGTTTAACCTCCATCGTCCGGCAGATTATCACAGCCCGTCCTTGAGCGTCAGCGACATCGTTGCCATCAAGCAGGACGGTGTGGTATCCTACCACTACTGCGACAGCGTGGGTTTCAAGGAGCTGCCCGACTTCCGGCAGGAAAACTATCTGAAGGCAGCAGAAATGTCCATGGAGGATGATTACGGCATGATCGACGGTATCATCAACAACGGCAAGCAGCCCACGGTAGCCGATCTGGAACAGCAAGCCAAATCCGGCCAGCCCATTTCCCTGATGGATTTGGCAGATGCCGTCCACCGAGAGAAAAAGCCCTCCGTTCTGGAAAAACTCAAAGACCAGCCGCAGCAGCCCCAGCGCAAAGCCAAACCCCAAAAATCAAAAGAACAGGAGCTTTGAACATGAATGATTTCACCTTTGAAGAACAGCAGCTTATAAGCATCTACAACCCCGGAAGTCGTTTGGGGCTGATTCACGCCCTTGTGGAAATGCGTACCTATCTGGATGAAGATGAGCAGGAGCTTAGGACGCTCACGGATAGCGCTGTCTACAAGCTCAGCCGGATTACAGATGATGCCTTTGAAAAACTGGATTTGATCCCGGAGTTTTGAAATGTGATAAGCCTGCGTATTATCGTAAATTCTTACCACTATAAATCTGCGTATTGTCGAAACTTCTTGCAATTCTAATATTGCGTATTGCTGGAACCTGTGTTAAAATACCCGTAGAGGTGAACGGTATGCTATTCAAACGAAAGATTTACGACAAGTTCCTGGCCTGGAAAACAGAGTGTGCCGGTAAGAAAGCACTGTTGGTCGAGGGAGCGCGGCGAATCGGAAAGTCTACGGTTGTAGAGGAGTTCGCAAAGAACGAGTACAAAAGCTATATTCTGATCGACTTTGCGAAAGCATCCAGTGATGTAAAGGAATACTTCCGGCTGTATTTGAATGACCTGGACACATTCTTCATGCTGCTGTCCGTCCAGTATGGTGTCCAGCTGCATGAGCGGGACAGTGTGATCATCTTCGATGAGGTGCAGCTGTTCCCCAAAGCCAGAGAGGCCATTAAGTACCTGGTTGCCGATGGGCGTTATGACTATATGGAAACCGGCTCCCTCATTTCCATTAAGGAAAACGTCAAGGACATTGTGATTCCTTCCGAGGAACGGCAGATGAAAATGTATCCCCTGGACTTTGAGGAATTCTGTTGGGCATTGGGTGAAAAACCTATGGTCACTTATATCAGAACTTGCTTTGATAAGCGGGAGCCTTTGGAGCGAACGCTTCACAATAAGGCCATGCTCCTGTTCAAGCAATATATGCTGGTGGGTGGGATGCCCATGAGCATTGTTGCGTTCCTGGAAGGGCGGAAGGACTTTGGCAAGGCTGATCTGGAAAAACGGGACATCCTGGCACTGTACCGGAACGACATTATGAAGATTCAGGCGCAATACCGCTCCAAGGTGCTGGCGATTTTTGACCAGATTCCCGGCCTGCTCTCCCGGCACGAAAAGCGGGTCGTGTTCAATCGGATCGCCGCCGGTTCTTCTGCGGATCAGTATGAGGAAACCTTCTTCTGGCTGACCGATTCCATGGTTGCCAACGAATGCCGTCGAGCCAGCGACCCCAACGTGGGTCTGTCCCTGACAGAATCCGATACCTATATCAAGTGCTACCTGGGGGACACGGGGCTGCTTCTCAGCCACGCTTTCGACGAAAACGAGCTGTTGGAGGATGAAGTCTACAAACAAATTCTGGACGGCAAGCTGGGTCTGAACGAGGGAATGCTCTACGAAAACGTCATTGCACAAATGCTGACGGCCAATGGCCATAGGCTGTTCTTCTACACCCATTACAGCGAGGAGAAAAAGCGCAACGACATTGAAATCGACTTCATTATCTCCAACAACAGCAAGACAAAATATAAAATGTACCCCATTGAGGTCAAATCCGGCACACGCTACACAACGGACTCTCTGCTGAAATTCAGGGAGAAATACAAAACCAGGATCGGCGGCTGCTATATCATCCATCCCAGAAATCTGATTGTAAATGATGATATTCTCTGCATTCCACCGTATATGACGATTTGTTTGTAGTTTTTTCTTCCAACACCACTTGCGAGTTTTCTGATTTTGTGCAGCAAATCGCTATGTATTTGGAAATAACAGGATGTAAAAGGTGGTATAATCTATGGCAGCAAAAACCGCAAATGTAATAGACCGTAAGGCGTCCAATATCAAGGAGCAGGCCGAGGAAATCATGGATATGCACGGTATACCTGTGTCGCTCTCTGGTTCTGGCGCACCAACTGCACGGGATGAATTGGACGATGCCGCTTTTCACGCTATGATGGAACATGGTCTTAAAGAAGCTAAGGCGAATCAGTCCCGTCTCGCCTCTGATGTATTTGCAGACCTGAAACAGAGGATGCAGTAAACGCCGGAAAGAAAGTTCAAGTGACTAGAATTATCCACGGTTGCAGAGATCAGCGCCATCAGCTGTCCAATCTTGATATGTTCTGACAAACACGCCCTGGACCACACAATGTCCAGGGCGCATTTCTTTGACCGCAATACTTCCCATTTTAGACGGCCTTTCGGTCGTCTTTTTTATTTTCTCGGAAAGGAGAACCACAATGGCATCCGTATTGCAACAATACCACCAGCTGGCGGACCGCATGGCTACCCAGATAACTGGCAGCTACCAGAGCTGGACAGACTTTCTAACCACTGCCGCCCGCCTATACAAGTACCCCTATCACGAACAGCTTATGATCTACGCCCAGCGCCCGGAAGCCACCGCCTGCGCAGAATATGATTTGTGGAATAACCGCATGGGGCGCTACATTCGCCGGGGCGCAAAAGGTATCGCCCTTATCGACCACTCCGGGGACGCTCCAAAGCTCAAATATGTATTCGATGTAGCGGATACCCGCAGCACAGAACGCTCCCGCAGTCCCTACCTCTGGGAGTACCGCTCAGAGCATGAGAAGGTTGTCTCCAACGCTCTAGGTCTGCAGTACAGCATTCAGTACAACGGCGACTTTGCCGACCAGCTGGAGCAGATTTCCTCTGTGAGGGTCACAGAATATTTTCTTGCCCATGAGCAAGACCTCCTCGGCATCGTTGACGGTTCGTACCTGGAGCGGTATCATGACTATGACAAAGGCGTGGCATTTCTCAACGCCGCAACCGTCAGCACAACCTATATGCTGCTGTCCCGCTGCGATCTTGCCGAAAATGCCCACTTTGGCCCAGAGGATTTCATGCCGGTGTTTGACTTCAACACACCGCAAACCGTCGATGCTCTTGGCAGCGCAATCAGCGGCATCAGCGAAGAAATCCTCCGAACTATAGAAGTCACCATCAAGAAATATGAACGTGAAAAGCTGTCTGAAAGGAGCCAAGAAAATGAACGAACTGACCTACATTCCCAGCGGGGACTACTGGATTCCCAATCTGAGCCTGTCCCAGCAGGAGAGCAAGCCCCTGGGCAAGTACGGGAGGATGCGGAAGAAGTATCTACAGGAGCATCGCCCGGTGCTGTGGAACCGACTGATCCTGTCGGAGCAGCTGTATCCCCATCTGCGGGAGATCGACGAGACGGCGAACCGGCGCTTGGAGCAGATGATGCCGAAGCTGATGCAGTCGGCAGGGGTGACGGAAGCTCTGAAAACCAGCGACCCCATGAAATGGGTGGGGCTGATGAACAACCTGAAAGCCCAGGCCGAGGAAGTAATCCTGACGGAGCTGATTTACACCTGACGGAAGATTCTCCTGTCGAGCAGTTTTCATTCTTCCCCACGGAGGCCCAGCAAATTGAATCTATCACAGAAGCGGAGCGTGTCCAGGCGACACCCTCCGCTTTTTCTATGTTCATTTCTCAGGCTGACATTGACCATATCCTGCGCACGGGCGGCAACGAAGATGACGCACGAATGAAAATTGTTGCCGAGTTCTCCAAACAAAAACCTTTGGAAAATCGTGCGACATTCCTGAAAGCGCTCTACCACGGCGGAAACGGCCTGATCACGGAAAATGGCAAGATTTCCGCATGGTATAGCGAGGACGGCATCTACATCGCAAGCGGCGACACTGCGCGCTATCTTCCCTCTGCCCAAGTTATCAGCTGGGCAGATGCAGCAGGGCGCACGGAAGAACTGCTGGATAGCGGCACATTTGCCACCAATTTAGAGGTTGCGGAAGCACCGCGGAATGAGTGCCAGCGTATTGCTGCCGAAGTTTGGGGCCTTTATCACGATCTTTCGGATGAAGCAAAATCGCTGGGGCATCTGTCCTGTCTAAGTAATATTCGCAGCACCAATTACCCGGAGGAAACGGAATGCCTGACGGATGAACTGGCAAATCCGGCATTTCGAGAAACACTTCTGACCGAATCCAGGGCGTTTGTTGACGCCTACCGTGAAAACCGTGAACTGCTGCGTTTCCACTACCACCGGCCGCAAGCACTTCTCACCCGCTTAGAAGAACTGTCCCTGCCACGCAAAGAATACCGCTCCGACATGACAGCACTCTCGGAAACCGGGAAGTTCATTACGGAGGATGAAATTGCGGATTCTCTTGCAAATGGGAGCAGCTTTGAGGGTGGGAAGAACCGTATCTATGCGTTTTTCCAAAACCAGCATTCTCTCAAAGAGAAAGCTGATTTTCTGAAAGAGGAATACGGTACTGGTGGACGCTCCCATGCTGTATCCGGGGAAAGCGGCAGCTTTGAAGAACACGGCAGCAAAGGCATCGTACTGAAAAAGAGCGATTGTACGGATATTCAGATGAATTGGAATAAGGTCGCTTCCCGCATCTCTGAACTGATCCGCCTGAACCGCTATTTTACACCAGATGAACAGGTGCTTTATGACGAAAAGCTGGCACAGGCTACAGCGCGAACCATCGCCTACAACAGCTATAATGCCGTCAAGGAAAGTAATCTTGCGGCCACACTCCCGACAGTCAGTCTGTTCTATGACTGGTACGCGGAAGTAAAAAGTCAATATCCTGATGCCATTGTTCTGATAAAGCTGAACGGTGGCTATTTATCATTCCAGGCAGATACGCAATTTGCCGCAACGCTTCTTGGGTTGGAGGTTGTTCAACGGGAACACCTTGGAGAACCGAAGCGAGTTTCCGTGTGCTATCTGCCCAACGAAGTTGTGGAAGAATATCTGGACAGGCTTGGCGAGAAGAACAAAACAGTGGTTTTGGCAGATCGTCAACCTGGCAAGGATAACATAGATATTCTTCAGATTGCGCCACAGCCAACACGGCATATTGATGAGCCATCTCAAGAGCATCCACCAGTAGCGCCTACCGACATTCCCCCAATAAGAGAAATTACGCAGGCTGACATTGACGCCGCCTTGCAGAAATGGAACGGGAATTCTGAAAGCAAGCAGGCTGTGGCATCGTACATGGGAGACCATGGTCGGGAGCGGGACACCGCCGCATGGCTGGCAAAAGAATACGGTACAGACCTCAGCCATCCCTTGCGGGTCGTTGTTACCGGCGTTGATGATGAAGTTGTGCTGCCCTGGCCCAAAGTTCAGCGCCGCATTGCACAGCTTATCCGCGAGGACAAATTCTTCACACAGCAGGAAAAGACAGTTCTGGAACATAATCAGGAGTACCAGCTTCTGGACCGACTTCGTTCTGACTGTGAGTATTTCCTTGGCGCAGGCAACCGTGCGGAAAAGCATTTGTGGACAGGCAGTGTTCGTGCGCAGATTGCCAAAATGTGGGAACTGTACGATATGCTCCCTGAAAAGCCTGAATGGCTGACCAAAGAGACTATCGATGATTATGCCGAGCGGATGGCACCGCCGTATCTGGTTGTTGCGTACCATCATTTTGAAAATGGGTTTGATGATAAGCTGGACTACCAGACATTGGCCGAAGCAGAAAAAGTTGCGCAGGGCTATGTGGACGGTACAATGGAGGGTGACGGCTTTCAATATGACGGTGCGGCTATCTACAACCAGCAGACACGGAAGTATCTGCGCGTCTACGGCAATTACCCGGATGAACGGGCACACGCGGAGGCAGCGGGACGTGATTGGGTCGAAAAATCGGCAGCATCTACGGAAAGCGACATCGCCCCCGCAGATCGCTTCCATGTGGTAAGTCTTGACCAAGGCTTCTATACCCGGTATGCCATATGGGACGATGAGGCCGACTGTTACTATGTTGACGCTGACGGTGTTGCAGAGGAATTTACAAGCGAATGGCAGGCGGAAGAATACCGGCTGAAGCTGCAAGAGCAGGTACTTATGGAACGGGCAAAGGGGCTGATCTCTGACTTCTGCCAGAGTGAATACGGCTCTGAACCAGATTTCAGCGACCCCGCGAAAATCGGCATTGCCTACACGACCATCACCGATGATGAGATTCCCATTCAGGTGAATATCGACTTTGTGAAATTCCGGTTGGAGCGGGATCTGAACGGTGAACATTTGGAGACCCGGCAGTACAGTTCCCTGCAAGACCTGATTGCCAACGAGTTGGAAATCCTTGATTTCAGTGACCTCGTTCATGTGTCAGATGAAGATATAGAGCAATACCGCTGGCACAATCGTGAGGAAGCGACGGAGAAGGCACTTGAAACAGTTGAATCTGTGTCCTTGCCGCAGGAGAACAAAGCCCTGTATTCGGTAGGCGATACCGTCTATCTGGACAACAAGCCCTTTGAGATCACCGAAGTCGGGCTGTTTGACGTACATCTCCGTGATCCGTCGCAGACATACCCTGTTTTCCGTGCGGAAAGCAAGGAACGCCTTGAAGTGCTACTGCGCCAGGATGAGCGCAACGCCCATCTTTTTGCTGTGAAACCTCCTGCCATAAGCGAAGAAGAAAAGCTGATCCTGGAACATGAGGGGCAAGCGGCACTTTCGGAAATGGGCGAGTTCGTACCCGACCCGGATGATGTCGTTTCTCAGGCCGAGCCAGACGAGCCTCCCACACACCGTCCTGCGGTATCCATCCCCATTGACGGCCAATGGCAGGAGTTCCCCATCGTTTCCACAGCGGAAAAAGCATCCTATACCGACTTCAAGGCAGCAAGCCATCGGAATGCCCAGAACTTCCGTATCACAGATGATGACCTAGGAGCTGGTGGCGCAAAGGCAAAATTCCAGGCAAATCTCAATGCCATCCAGCTGCTAAAGCACTTGGAAGCTGAAGACTTGCAGGCCAGCCCGGAACAGCAGCAAGTTCTCTCCCGCTATGTGGGCTGGGGCGGCCTGCCGGATGCTTTTGACGCAAGCAAGCCCAGCTGGGCATCCGAATACCAGGCACTGAAAGCCGCGTTTACCCCAGAAGAATACACCGCCGCCCGCGCATCCACGCTGAATGCCCACTACACCAGTCCCACGGTTATCCGTGCTATCTACGAAGCTGTAGGAAATATGGGCTTCCAGACCGGCAACATTCTGGAGCCGTCTATGGGTATTGGCAATTTCTTTGGTATGCTCCCGGAAAATATGCGAGGCAGCCGTCTCTATGGCGTGGAACTGGATTCCATCACCGGACGGATCGCCAAGCAGCTTTATCCCAAAGCCAATATCACCATCGCTGGATTTGAAACCACAGACCGCAGAGACTTCTTTGACCTTGCGGTAGGCAATGTGCCTTTTGGCCAGTACAAAGTAAATGACCCTGCCTATAACAAGTTGGGCTTCAACATCCACAATTATTTCTTCGCCAAGGCACTGGACCAGGTGCGCCCCGGTGGTGTAGTAGCTTTCGTGACCAGCCGCTATACCATGGATTCCCAGAACCCCAGCGTCCGTAAGTACCTCGCCCAGAGGGCTGACCTTTTGGGCGCTATCCGATTACCCAACACCGCTTTTAAGGCCAACGCCGGTACAGAGGTGGTGTCGGATATTCTGTTCCTACAAAAACGTGACCGGGCGATGGACATAGAACCAGATTGGGTGCATCTGGGGAAAACGGAAGATGGGTACGCCATCAACAGCTATTTCCTGGACCACCCGGAAATGGTCATGGGCAGAAACAGTTCCGAAAGCACCGCTCACGGTATGGATTACACCGTGGAACCCTTTGAAAACATTTCGCTTGCCAGCTCGCTCCATGAAGCGGTGAAGCATATCCAGGGCACCTATCAGGAAGCGGAGCTGCCCGATCTGGGCGAGGGTGAATCCATCCAGGACACCCTCCCGGCTGACCCGGATGTGAAGAACTTCTCCTACACCCTTGTGGACGGCGAGGTTTACTTCCGGGAAAACAGCATTATGGTCAGACCCGATCTGAATGCCACCGCCAAGGAGCGTATCAAGGGTATGCTGGCACTCAGCGCCTGCGTCCATGAGCTGATCGACCTTCAAATGGACGAAACCATCCCGGATTCTGCCATTCGGGAGAAACAGGCAGAGTTGAACCGGTTCTACGACAGCTTCACGGAAAAGCACGGACTTATCAACAGCCGGGGCAACAAGCTGGCATTCTCCGACGATTCCTCCTATTTCCTCCTGTGCGCTCTGGAAGTCATGGACGATGATGGCAATTTCCAGCGCAAAGCGGATATGTTCACCAAACGCACCATTCAGCCCCACCGAGTAGTCAACTCCGTGGATACCGCCAGTGAAGCCCTGACCCTTTCCATTGCGGAAAAGGCAGAGGTGAACATGGAATATATGTCCAATCTCACCGGGAAAACCGCCGAGGAACTGGCATCAGAACTGCGGGGTGTGATTTTCCATGACCCCACCCTCGGTAATGCAGAGGACGGCATGGGCTGGGTAACAGCGGACGAGTATCTGTCCGGCAATGTCCGGCAAAAGCTCCGGCAGGCGGAAGCAGCTGCAGCGGAGAATCCTGCCTATCAGGTCAATGTAGAAGCCTTGCTCGCTGCGCAGCCCAAGGATTTGGATGCTTCGGAGATTGAGGTTCGGCTGGGCGCAACCTGGATCGACAAGTCCTACATCAAGCAGTTCATGTTTGAAACCTTCGATACCCCCAGCTATCTGCGCTATTCCATGGATGTGCAGTATTCTCCCTATACCGCCGCATGGAGCATCAGCAACAAAAAACGGATTTCCTACAACGATGTTGCTGCGTGGAATACCTACGGCACAGATTGTGTCAGCGCCTATGAAATTCTGGAGGATTCCCTGAACCTCCGGGATGTGCAGGTGTACGACACCATTGAGGATGCGGACGGACACAAAAAGCGGGTGCTGAACGCCAAGGAAACCACCCTGGCCCAGCAGAAGCAGCAGCTCATCCGGGATGCCTTCAAAGACTGGATTTGGGCAGAACCCCAACGCCGTCAAGCTCTGGTTCGGCAGTACAATGAGGAAATGAACAGCACCCGCCCACGGGAATATGACGGCAGTCACATCGTCTTTGCGGGCATGAACCCGGAAATCACCCTCCGGGAGCATCAGCGGAACGCCATTGCCCATGTTCTCTATGGCGGTAATACATTGCTTGCCCACGAAGTGGGTGCGGGCAAGACCTTTGAGATGGTCGCTGCCGCCATGGAAAGCAAGCGGCTGGGACTGTGCCAGAAGTCCATCTTTGTGGTTCCCAACCACTTAACAGAACAGTGGGCATCGGAATTTCTGCGTCTGTACCCCTCCGCCAATATCCTTGTCACCAAGCAGCGGGACTTTGAAACAAAAAACCGCAAGAAGTTCTGCGCCCGGATTGCCACCGGCGACTATGATGCGGTAATCATTGGTCACAGCCAGTTTGAGAAAATCCCCATCAGCAAGCAGCGGCAGGAGCAACTTCTGCAAGACCAGATTGCGGAGATCACCATGGGCATTTCGGAGCTGAAGGAAAGCGGCGGTGAGAAATTCAGCGTCAAGGAGTTGGAACGCACCAAGCGCGGTTTGGAGTCCCGATTGGAAAAACTGCGGGCTGATGATAAGAAAGACGATGTTGTGACCTTTGAGCAGCTGGGTGTTGACCGTATGTTTGTAGACGAAGCGCACAATTACAAGAATTTGTTCTTATACACAAAAATGCGCAATGTCGCCGGTCTTTCCACTACAGATGCGCAGAAATCCAGCGATATGTTTGGCAAGTGCCGCTACATGGATGAACTCACCGGAAACCGGGGCGTGGTCTTTGCCACAGGTACGCCGGTCAGCAACAGTATGACGGAACTCTACACCATGCAGCGGTATTTGCAGTATGCCCATCTGGAAGAAATGCACATGACCCACTTCGACTGCTGGGCGTCCCGATTTGGTGAAACCGTCACCGCTTTGGAGCTGGCACCCGAGGGCAAGGGCTACCGTCCTCGGACACGGTTCAGCCGGTTCTTCAATCTGCCGGAGCTGATGAATCTGTTCAAGGAAGTTGCAGACATTAAGACAGCAGATCAGCTCCATCTTCCCGTCCCGGAGGTAGAGTACCACAATGTGGTTGCCAAGCCAACGGAGGTACAGAAAGGGCTGGTGCAGGAGCTTTCCGAACGAGCCGCCGCTATCCACTCCGGCAGTGTTGACCCATCCACTGACAATATGCTGAAAGTGACCTCAGATGGGCGAAAGCTGGGGCTTGACCAGCGGATTATCAATCCCGATTTCCCGGATCAGGAGGGCAGCAAGGTCAATCTGTGTGTGGAAAATATTCTGCAAGTCTGGAAAGACGGTGAAGCGGACAAGCTGACCCAGTTAGTTTTTTGCGATATTTCCACACCTCAGGCTGCATCGAAAGTGAAAAAGGCTGTCAGCACGAATATAGACACTTCCTCCCCGGAGTCTGCGATGCTCCCTATGGAAGAAAAAGCCCCCTTCACCGTTTACGATGACATTCGTTCCAAGCTGATTGCCAGGGGCGTTCCGGCAGAGCAGATTGCCTTTATTCACGACGCCAATACGGAGGTTAAGAAAAAGGAGCTGTTCGGCAAGGTGCGTTCCGGCCAGGTGCGTGTGCTGCTGGGCAGTACCTCCAAAATGGGGGCTGGCACCAATGTGCAGGATCGTCTGGTGGCAATCCATGATGTGGATTGTCCCTGGAGACCCGGTGATTTGCAGCAGCGCAAAGGCAGAATCGAGCGTCAGGGCAATCAGAATGAGAAAGTCCATGTATTCCGTTATGTGACAGAAGGAACCTTCGACGCTTACTTGTGGCAGACCGTGGAGAATAAGCAGAAGTTCATTTCCCAGATTATGAGTTCCAAGTCCCCGGTGCGCTCCTGTGACGATGTGGACGAGGTAGCGCTGTCCTTTGCGGAAATCAAAGCCCTGTGCGCCGGTGATCCCCGGATCAAGGAGCGTATGGATTTGGATGTGGAGGTTTCCAAGCTGAAGATTATGAAAGCTGACTACAAGAGCAAGCAGTACCGGCTGGAAGATAATCTGCTGCGGCACTTCCCGGAACAGATTGAAAAATTGAAGGGCTACATTCAGGCGATTCAGGAAGATATGCAGATGCTGGATACCCATCCCCATCCACAAGACGGCTTTGCGGGTATGACGGTTCTGGCTGACGAGCTGATGGATAAGGACAACGCCGGTGCCGCTCTGATCGAGGCGGCAAAAAAGGCCACGGGGCTTGACCCAGTGGAGATCGGTACATACCGGGGCTTTCAGATGTCCGTCACTTTGGAGGACTTTGGCAGAAAGTATGTGCTGACCATGCAGGGCAGACTGCGGCACCAGACCGCCTTGGGCAGCGACCCCAGAGGAAATCTCATTCGTCTGGACAATGCTCTGGCACAGATGCCCCAGCGGTTGCAAGCCTTCCAGACACAGTTGGACGAAACCTACCACCAGCAGGAAGCGGCAAAGGCGGAGCTGGACAAGCCCTTCCCCTATGAGGAGGAACTGCGGGACAAAACCGCGCGGCTGATTTTTCTGGATGCGGAGCTGAACTTGGATGCCAATAAGGGCGGTCAGCAGGATCAGGTGGTTGCCAAAGCTGCCCGTCCCTCGGTACTGGATAAGCTGCGAAGCCAGCTCACTCCCAGCAGGACTGATAAAAAACAAAAACGCCATGAGGAGGTACGATGATGACCAACGAAGAACGCAACACGGCATTGTATCAGAAGATGTTTGCCGAACAGGAGAAATTCCGGGACTGGCTGAAAGGTCAGTCCCCGGAGGAAATTCTGAACCACGCCTATGAATACACAGTCCGGGAGGATATTCTGCTGTCGCTGGAATACCACCATCTGTCAGATGCCCAAGCGGATGCGCTGATGAAATCCCCCAGCCCACTGGCAGATGTTTTCAGAGATTTTGAAAAGCTGGAAACGAGCCACATGGAGACGGTTTGGGACTGTCTTGAGGGCAGAGCGGATACGCTTCTGGAAGAACAGCACCGCACACTTAGGGAAACACCGGTATATAGCCAATCCGGTGCCTATGCCCATGAACATGGGGAGCTTAATCAGTACCGGGCTTCCAACGAAGCAAATATGGCCTGTAAAAAAGCCATTGAGGGAGCCATCCGTGACCATTACAGAGGGTACAGTCTGGATGGAAAAGCAGCAGTCGCAGAGGTTGTGCGTGCCTTTGGAACGGAACGAACCATGTACATCCTTGCCAACACCGTCCGGCAAAAGGACTGGGATGGACGGATTTCTCCCAGCAATAAGGATTGGGCGAAATCAATCCCCATTCAGAAGAATCCAGATGCCTGGGGTGAGGATCGGAACAGCCACCTAGTTGTGGACAGCCATCCAGGACTTACGGATTTGTTTGTAAGTGCCTTCCGCAAAGAGTATTGCCAGCAGCAAGAAAAAGGCATCAAGCCCTCCGTCCGGGCAAAGCTGCAAAACCAGCCAGTCAAAAATTCGCCGAAAATTTCGGCGAATTTAAAAGGACAGGAGCGGTAAATCTATGGTAGAGCGAGAGGTCATTAAAACCATTCGCCTGACCCCGGAGGAACTGCAAATGATTCAGAAAAAAATGAAGCAGTATGGCACCCAAAATTTCTCTGCTTTCGTCCGAAAAATGGCGATTGATGGGTATGTGGTTAGGCTGGAGCTGCCAGAACTGAAAGAAATGGTATCTCTGCTCCGTTACTCCAGCAATAATCTGAATCAGCTTACCAAGCGTGTCCATGAAACCGGAAGAATATACGATGCCGATTTGGAGGATCTCCGGCAGACCCACGAACGGCTGTGGGATGCGGCACGGGACATTCTCTCTGCTCTTTCAAAGCTCAAATGATCCGCCGTATCCTTGCGGTATGTAATCCGAGCGCTTATAATGGCGATACAAAGAGAGGAGGCACCCCCATGAAACTGATCTTCAAAATACTATCCGTTCCTATCATTTTGGTCATTGACCTGTTCACCCTTGTCTGTACTGGGCTGATTTTCTTTTCCGCATTCTTCCTCCGGCCAGTCAGCGGAATTGTGGGAATCCTCGGCATATTCGTTCTGGTTACATATTCCGTGAAGAACGGCCTGATTCTTCTGACCATTGCGTTCCTGGTCAGTCCTATGGGCATCCCTATGATAGCAGCGCATCTTCTGGCGGGAGTGCAGCACATTTCCTCTGCTATCAAAAACTTATGAGTAAAATCCGGTGCAAACCAAAGGCACCGGATTTCCTCATACTGCCCCGCCTTCAGCAAAAGTAACCTCTCCTTCGTGTTATTTATTTGTAGCAATTTCCGCGCATAGTAGTTGTAAAAACTACGTCAATGTGCTATACTTGCTACGAGGAGGCGGAACATGAAATATTACGAAAAGCTGCTCGCCCTTGGCTGCGTGACCCGTTCCCAGTTGGAACAAGTCACGGGAAGCCCATCCGCCGCTGACTGGCTTTGCCGGGAGTATCAGCGGAAAGGATACATGGAACGAATCAAACGGAATCTGTATGCTGTTATCAGTCTGGAAACAGGTCAGTGTGTTGCAAACCGATATCAGATTGCCTCTCACATCAGTGATGATGCCGTCGTTTCTTACCACAGCGCATTTGAATACTATGGATACGCCAATCAGGTGTTCTATGAGGTTCAGGTTACAAGCGTCAGCCGTTTCCGTGCGTTCAACTATGATGGAATTACCTATCGTCACATCGGTCAGCGAATTGAGGACGGCGTATTGGAATTACCCAATGGTATCCGTGTAACCTCCTTGGAACGCACTGTCATTGACAGCATCAATCTGTTTGAAAAAACAGGCGGGTTGGAAGAACTCCTGCGCTGCCTTGCCTTGATTCCTACTCTGGATGAAAAAGGGCTGATCGCCTGCCTGTCAGAATATGACAGCGGTATCCTCTATCAAAAGGCAGGGTATGTCCTGTCCCATTTTGCAGAGGCAATGGGATTGTCTCAATCGTTCTTTGAAAGCTGCGCAGCACACATCCCAAAAGGGAAGAACTATTTCTATGATTATGGACAGGACTTTGTGTGGCACGAAAAGTGGAAGCTCTATGCCCCTGCGGATCTTATGCAGCTTATTAGCAAGGGAGTGACTGACTATGATGCAATTTGACCGTATAACCTTGGGCAAACAGGCCCGTGAATTGGGTTTTGTCAGGGATACATTTGAAAAGGTATGCCGCCTGGCTGATATTCTGATGTTTTTCCAGAGTGATTCTCTGTTGTCCGAGAAAATGGCATTGAAAGGCGGTACGGCAATCAATCTGACCATTTTCAATCTTCCTCGCCTGTCTGTGGACATTGATCTGGATTTTTCAGATGATCTTCCTCGAGAGGAGATGCTGGCTGTAAGAAAACAGGCAACGGAAAAGGTCAGGAAATATATGGCGGCAAGAGGGTATACCCTTGGACTTAACTCAAAATTCTATCATGCGCTGGATTCCTTTGTTTATGAGTATCAGAATGCGGGTGGCATGAAAGACAATATTAAAATTGAAATCAACTATATGCTCCGTTGCCATGTTTTACCGCCGGTAAATAGAAGCGTGAATCTCCCGTGGCTTCAACAGGATCTCGCTGTTTTGAGCGTTGATCCTTTGGAAATTTACGGGTCTAAAATCGTTGCACTTCTGAATCGGGCAGCACCAAGAGATTTGTATGATATCCATACCATGCTGCAAGCCGGTTTGTTTGATGAATCTCAGGAACCGATGCTAAGAAAGTGTGTCATGTTCTACAGTGCCATTGGCTCTGAAGTCTGCCCGGAGCAATTTGACTTAGACAAGATCGCCACAGTATCCCAGCAGCGCGTCAAAACCGACCTGATCCCGGTACTTCGCAAGGGCACATGGTTTGATGTTTCCCAAGCGCAGGAGAAGGTCCGTCATTACTTAGGTGATGTGCTTGTGCCGGAACCCGATGAACTGGCGTTCTGGGCAGCGTTCCGTCAGAAGCAGTACCAGCCAGAGCTGCTGTTCCGTGATGAAGCAGTTCTGACTCGAATCAGCCAACACCCCATGGCACTCTGGAAATGCAGTGAGAAACAGAGGAACCGCCCCACGCAGGAAAGGTAATTTAGCCCATGAAAAAACAAGGTCACTATTGTAAGGTGTGTGGCAGATACAGAGCAAACGAGAAATTCACCGGCAAAGGTCATGCCACGCATATCTGCAAAGACTGTGCCAAACTGCCTCCAGAGGAAAAAGCCAAGCAGGAGGCCTTGAACCGGTTATTCAATCTTCCCTGCCATTTATCGAAGGAGCAGAAGGCATGGCTGAAAAACAGAATGCAGGATCGCCGCCCGGAAGTCAAGGCGCTCGCCCAGGAGCAATACGATATGCGGTTTGGGCGCAGGCATCAGGAAATTCCGCTCGATGACTTCGACAATCCTGATGAGAATGAATTTGAAGAAATAGAATAGTGTTACAGCGGTCTGCTTCGGCAGGCCGCTTTTTTGTGAGAGGTGGAATTTTATGGCAACCACACGCTTGATGCCCCTGCACATCAGCAAAGGGCGGACAGTTGGTACTGCAATCCAAGCCATCATTGACTATGTAGAGAATCCCGAAAAGACCGACTATGGGAATCTGATTGCAAGCTGGCAATGCGACAGCCGTGTTGCCGACAGGGAGTTTCTGCTATCAAAGCAGCAGTACATCCGAAACACCGGGCGAGTGCGTTGCTCCGATGATGTAATTGCCTATCACCTTCGTCAATCTTTCCGCCCCGGTGAGATTACGCCGGAGGAAGCGAATCGTTTAGGCTGTGAGTTGGCTCGGCGATTCACAAAAGGCAATCATGCCTACATCGTCTGTACGCACATCGACAAAGCCCACATTCACAATCATGTGATTTGGAACTCCACCGCCCTCGATGAGCAAAGCAAATTCCGTAACTTTTGGGGCAGCACCAAGGCTGTACGCCGCCTCAATGATACGATCTGTGTTGAGAACGGTTACTCCATTGTTGAAAATCCCAAGGGCAAGAGCAAGACCTACGACAAGTGGCTGGGCGATCAGAAGAAACCCTCCCACCGGGAGCGTATCTGCTATGCCATTGACGATGCCCTTGGACAGAAACCTCAGAGTTTTGAGAAGCTGCTGGAGCTGCTGCGGGAGTCCGGCTATCAGATAAAAGGGGGCAAGGTTCCCTCCCTGCTGGGAAAAGGGCAAAAGCGTTTCATCCGCATGGACACGCTGGGTGCAGGCTACACCCCGGATAATCTTCGTGCTATCATTGATGGAACGAAAGCACATACCCCGAAAAAGAAGCGGGTCATGGACACACAGACCATACCCAGTGGCAGTCTGTTGATTGACATTCAGGCAAAGCTGCAAGAGGGAAAGGGTGCCGGTTACGCACGGTGGGCGAAGAACTTCAATTTGAAACAGCTTTCCCAAACGCTGATCTATCTGGAGGAAAACAATCTGCTGGACAGAAGCGTTCTGGAAGAAAGAACTGCCGCCGTCACAGCGCAGTACCACACCCTGTCCGCCAAGATGAAATCTGCCGAGCAGCGCATGGCGGAAATCAAAGTGTTGCAGCAGCACATCATCAACTACGCAAAGACCCGCAACACCTATGTTGCCTACCGAAAGGCTGGCTATTCCAAGAGATTCCTTTTGGAGCATGAATCAGAAATTATTCTGCACAAGGCGGCAAAGCAGTTTTTTGACGAGCAGGGGCTGAAAAAACTGCCCACCGTCAAGAGCCTGCAAGCAGAATACGCCCAGCTCCTGTCTGAGAAAAAAGCCATGTACGCAGATTACCAGAAAGCTAGGGAGGATATGCGTGCCCTGCAGGCTGTCAAAACAAATGTGGATCGGATTCTTGGTGACAATTCTCTCACCGCAGAGAGAGAAACAGAAAAGAACCGGTGATAACCGTCTGTCAGCGATTTGCAAAATCGCGTAGCCGCTGGGATTTTCCAGCGTTTCCAGAACACGAACCAGTGTTCTGCGGGGCTTGGGGCAGCGCCTCAACAAGCAGAAAGTCCTCATTTCCACTTGCGGAGAAATGAGGGCTTTTCGCATCTGTATTACAGATGCATTGCTTGCTATTACTAAAAATGACTATCAAAAGAAGCCAAGAAATAGCACTTATGGAAAATACATTCTCCAATAGAAATATTCTTATCATTGTCAAAATCAAAACGAACAATCCAAGGCATTACTTTTTTTATTCTCTCAAAGTCATCATATCCAAAGCAACAAAGTGCAATAACGCTCAACCATTCGTACCATGACTAAATAAACAGCGGGACTCCGAAATAACTCCGAAATAAGGAGCCCCGTCTGTCATATTCAGATGTTCTTGCGGCATTCCTCCGGCAGATTCTCCGACCAGGGAAGCAAGTCTTCCAGGAAGTCCAAGTTTGTGTCATCCATGTGCTTCGGGATCTCGGTCAACAGATGCTTCAGATACGCATAGATCTTCAGTTTGTTTGCTTTGGCGGTTTCCACAAGGCTGTAGATCACAGCACTGGCCTGGGCACCATGGACACTGTCAATGATATGCCAGTTTGCTCGACCGATGGTAAAGGGTCGGATGGCACGCTCCGTTGCGGAATTGTCAATGGGAACATTTCCGTCCTCCAGGAATACTTTTAGATACTTCTCCTGATTCATGCTGTAGTTTAAGCCATCCCGGGTTTTTCCACTGACGATCGTTTCCGGCTCCTGCTCTTTTACCCATGCAAAGTAAGC
This sequence comes from uncultured Oscillospiraceae bacterium, assembly GCA_934591845.1. GTDB lineage: Bacteria > Bacillota > Clostridia > Oscillospirales > Oscillospiraceae > Faecousia. The sequence goes on from CAKTPO010000011.1 coordinate 42,951, forward strand.
CTCCACAAGGGGTTTGACCTCCTTCTGGCGGCGGCTATAACGTTCCTCCGGGGTAATATCCTTCAGTGCTTCATCTGCTTTGTAGATCGCAGCGATCTGCACCAATGCCTTGTGGGCAACCGTTTCATGGGCGTAGGATTTATCCCCATCCTTCAATGCTTTCAGCGCATCGGCATATTCCCTGCGGGCATGAGCCCAGCAGAACGCCGACTGGATATTCTCATCGTTCTTATCCAACGATTTATACCCACTGAATGCATCCGACATCATGATTCCGGAAAAGCCCTCCAGGAATTTCTGGATATTGCACTTGCTCCGGGTCATGGCGTACTGGTACAGGATGACAGGCTTCTCTTTGACAAGTTCCGAAGTCCGGTATACAAACATATAGGACTTGGTATTGCTGGGTCTTCCGTCCTTCGTCACCTGGCAGGTGGTCTCATCCGCCTGGATGTACTTCTGTGCGCACAGGTGCTTCTGCAGCCGGTCATACACCAGACTTAAGTACCGCTCCGAGCAGCGGATGACCCAGTTGGCCATGGTTGCCCGACCCAGGAGCATATCGTTCTGCTCAAAGTCCTGGGCGATCCGGTACAGGGGGATGGCATTGGTATATTTGGCATTCATAATGGCTGCCACCAGAGAGGGGGTGGCAATACTGTTACGCAGCAGGCCAACGGGACGGTCGGCACGAACAATGGTGTCGTCTTCTGTCCGTTTTGCGGCATAGACAGCCACATGGTGCTCCTCCACTTCACGGACGGCAGGCTGGTATTCCACCCGGTGGTACACTTCATCCGGCAGGCGCTTCCATCCATTTTCTCCAAAGATGGCAGTCAGCTGTTCCCTGGTCAGTTCGTGGTTCTGGATCCGCCTGGGCAGCCTGCTCAGGTCTTCTTTACGCTTGCCCTTCTGCTTCTTCCGGCGCACCACCACCTGCTCAATGGCAGGCTCCGCAATGGCCTCCGCTGCGACCACTTCCGCTTCATTGAAAACACGCATCTGTCCGGGCAGAGTCTCCAGCTTTTCCGTGGAACGGCCGAAATGCCGGGCATTCATAATGGCGATCTTCTCATTGAGGGTCTGGATCTGCTGTTCCATCTGCTTCTGTTGCTGCTGAAGTTGCGCATGCAATTGCTGCATTTCCTGTTGCTGTTTTTGCATCTGGAGCACCATGGCGGCCAGAACTTCTTTGCTCATGCTGTTCAGTTCAGAAGAAGAAAGCTGATCCATGGTGTGCCTCCCGGTAAGTTTTTACTACCAGAATTATACCACAAAACAGCTTTCTTTTCCACTATTTTCTTTGATTTCAGCAGATTATTTGTCCCTGTTCATAACATTTTCTTCGGTTTTGCTTTTCGGATGGTCGGCATAATCGTCTGCCCCGACATGAGCCATTCGAATTGCTCCTGCGTCATCTCCATGACCTCCTGCTTTGCCCGAGGCCACTGGTATCTGCCGTCCAGAAGCCGCTTGTATAGCAACAGAAAGCCGTCCCCTTCCCAGATAAGGCACTTGATCTTGTCAGGCTTCCTGCCGCAGAACATAAACAGCACGTTCTTCTGGAAGGGGTCAATGTCCAACTGGCGGCGAATGACCGCGCACAAACCGTCGATACCCTGGCGGAGATCCGTATAGCCGCAGGCAATGTAGATCCGGTCAAAGCCGGTGGCATTATTCAGCATGGAGCATCGCCTGCAGTATTTGGTCCAACACGGATCGATCTGCATCCATGATTTTCAGAGTTCCGGCCTTGGTGGTCAGCCGGAGCTTTGCATGAACTTCTTCCGGCTTTGGAGCCAGAGGAACCTCCGCCAGCTGCACCGGCTGAGCCTGTTCCAATGCGGTACAAGCTGCCTGCCGAAGCTTCCGGAGCCGGTAATAATAGATATGCTCCGCCAGACCTTGCTCCTGGCACCACTGCTTAACGGACAGTCCGCTTTCCTTCCGCTCCCGAAGCATCCCGCTCCACTCCTGCAGCTGATACTCCTGCTTCACTTCACTGATCTTCACTGACAACACCCCACTTACATTTCCTTGAAAAACTGGAATTCAAGTTTTTCTAAGTGTGGTCTATTGTCTCACAATGGCGGGGTGGTCGGTAGAGTACTGATGATTAAGCGTTTACATAGAGTTAAGCATAATGCTAAACTCTATCGCCCCTTGTTCAACGTATCCACTTTATAGAATCACGATAAGTGATTCCCTGAAAACTGAATAACATGGTGGAATCTCTTTTCTTCAACACTATAGTACATTGTTGCAATACCATGGTATTTTTTTACAATTCGTTCAATACTGCGAAGGCCCACACCATGAACGTTTTTATCCTTTTTACTCGTGTAAAAGCCTCCGTGTCCATCTGGTACTGGAACAATGTCACAGGTATTTTCGACAGAAATCACCACAACTGATTGCATAGTATGCCAAGTAACGGATAGTTCAATTTGCTTTTCTTTAGAGCAAGCCGCAGATTCAAGCGCATTGGACAGGAGATTCCCGTACAGTGTTGTAACACTTGAGGCATCCATGAATTTAGAGATATTTTCCCGAACATCGCATTGGAAATCCACGCCTGCCTCTCTGCACTCGTCACGGAAGTGCAGCAGTAGGAGATTTAGAATGGAATCGGTGCAGAGCTTTGCCTGCTTTGAGGGAGCAAATGATATATTTAGCTCCGAGACATACGATTCAATCGCAGTAGCCCCCCCTTGCTTTGCAAGAGCATCAATAACTCCTAAATGCTTCTTTATATCATGCACAAGGATTCTCTGATTTTCATATTGCTCTTGTAGTGCTTCATAGTAAACAATATCTGCCTGTTCCTTTTGGATACTAAGCTGTAAGGTCAAATAATCTTCATTTGCTTGTGCAATATAATTATACAGCACAAGGAAAATAAGATTCACAACGAGTAATGATAAAACTGTAACCAACATCATCACACCATCTTTTGCTGTTGCACCTGATGACATACCGTAGTAAACAGTAAAAATAGCTATGCATGCAGATATTATTGGTAAGCTACAGAATAACACCATAAAATGTGGCTCGCTGCTAATGTACTTCTTTGGTGCAATAAATCGAGATCCCAGTACAGAGAATGCTAAGTACAGGATTTTGCTGAGAATAGTCAGTACAATTAGGGAATATAAGTCGTTTGTATGGGCTGCAAACTCAAATTTGGGTACTCTTACTCCATTTACCAGTATAGAAAGGATTTCAGCTCCTGTCATAATAAAACACAGAAAAGCTATGTGCAAGAGAGCTGATTTTTTGTTGCACTGATAATTAAAGCGGATAAGAGTATAGTTTACAATGCAGCATGTAATCGCATTCAGCGTGGTATTGTTCAACCGAGAAATAAAGGTTAAGGCGACATACCCCACAGCAAAGGTTAATGTGATGACATACGGTCTTTTTTTTCGTGGGAATAGGTAATCAAAGTATAACCAAACTGTTAATGCCTCAGATAGAAAACTTATTGCATACCAAAAATTTTCTCCAATCATTTCATGCTCTCCATGTACATCAAATAAGTATCCTTAAACTGCGAATATTTCCTTCTCGACAAAAAAGTGGTCTTTTCTTTGCCGCAATACTTCAAAACAACCGTATCTTTGCTTATGTTGTAGATAAACCGCATATTGATAACAAAACTACGGTGTGTAGAATAAAAGCAGGGCAATGTCAGAACCTGACGCCAATATTCGATGTTTTTATTGCTAACAAACTGTCCGTCTGTGGTATGGACCATCACTTTGCGTTGAACAGTTTCTACACACACAATTTCCTCTGCACGCCTGTTAAATATACCGTCGTTTGTGGAAATCTGATATTCATGGGATTCAATATAGTACGCATAAATAGCATCTTTTAGATTTCGAAATAAGCGGTTCTTATCAATCGGTTTTGAAAGATAGCGAAATACATGAAATCTCATGGCCTCGTCCAAATAGTCAGGGTATCCGGTAACAATGAATATTTTGATTTGGGGATTCAATTCTTTCAACTTTGCTCCAATGTGGATACCGCTGACCCCTGGCATTTCAACATCTAAGAAAGCAATATCTGCCCGGGTTTCGTTTTGAATCAGCATATCACCGCTTTCGTAGACAGCGAACTCTGGCAGAGTGCCTCCAAACGACCGAAAAAACTCTTGTACAAGTTTCTGGAGTTGCGCAAGTATGATTGGATCATCATCACAAAAAACAATTCGCATAAGTCGGCCTCCTCTCGTCGTTTAAGAGTAGTATACCATACTTATGCGAAGTTGTCATTATTCCATTTTTCGTCCTGCACCTCGACCATTCGCTGGACAAGTGTGTTCACCAAATCCACATCCCTGCTGGTACACAACCGAAGGCTGTCAGCGATGTTCTGCGGAACATTATTAGAATACATATTGCCCATAATCAGATAGTCTGGAGTAACAGAAAGGCCATTACATATCTTTACCAAGATGTCCAAGCTCGGCTTTTCCTTACCATGTTCTATACTGGAAAGATAAGTGTTCGAAATGCCGATTCTATCAGCCAAATGAACCTGACGCATTTTTAATTTTTTCCGGCGGCGTATGATCCGTTTTCCAATGTTTTTATAGTCCAGTTCCATATAATTATCACCTCACTAATCCTAACAGTTTACAAAGAAAAACACAATAAACCATTTCTGAACTTTTCTGTTATGGTTAGAAATAGAATAAATTTATTTTTAATTATTCCGGAAATATTCTGATATAGATTTAGATTAACGCCTAATTTCCACATATTATACCGTTTCTTCACGATAGAGTGCATCTGGTGTAGCACCTATTGAATTTCGCTTTCATTTTACATACAATCAAAACTGAGCATAGACCCCGAAAAAATAGAAGGAGGAATCTAATATGACACAAAACAATTTAACAGCAAAACTGATGCAATACCTTGCAAAATATGTAACCTCGGTATTGTGTGTGATCCTGTTTGTTTGCGCTAACACAAATTCTAGTTGTGTACTTAATCAGTCCGCCCCCCCGAACGGCCTAAAGAAGTATAGTATCTTCAAATGATACGCATTATTTCGGAGGCCATCACAAAATGGTTGGAGTCGGAAGGGACCGTTGCGTGTAACGAACGCACATTGTTCCAATATGCAGCATATAGTTTCTTGTTTGGCATGTTGCCTATCGGAATTGCTCTGATTTGGGGGATATGCTTTGGCATGATCCGGGAAGGAATCGTCCTGATGATACCCTATATGTTGCTGAGAAAGTTTAGTGGTGGCTTTCATCTGAAGTCATCTGGTTTGTGTTTGGTCATAACTACTGGCGTGCTTGCATTATCAATGGTGCTGAGCAAATACATCGCTTCTACAGAAAATGCAAGAATATTGACTTTTTTTGTATCCTTGTCCGTGCTTGTTCTGTGCATATTTAGTCCCATTGAAAATCAGTCACGGAAGCTGACGGACAAGGAACGAATTTTGTTTAGAATGATAGCAAGAATCCTTGCAATTCTTTCATTTATTCTTTATTTACTTTTATTGCGTAGTGTTTCAGTACGATATATTTCGGCATTTGGTGTTGGAATTTTACTTGTGGGCTTACTGCAAATCCCGTGTATTATCAGTCGGTATTTGCATCGCACATAGAAGCCTGTAAACCATATCTGAATGTTCTTACCAGCTTAAACATGGCTTGTCGATTTAAGGGAAGCAAAGAATTTCTCGGTAAGGGCTCTAAGCACCTTTTCAAGATTCCTCCGTTGCCTATCCGCTTCGCAGATATACAGAGTGTCTTAGTTGGTGAGTAAAGTCGATGGGCACATCACCGAAACTACATATTTAATGTCATTTCGTGCATGGGCTATTGAAAAAAGTAGGAAATAGCCGTATGCTGAATTTGGTGAATAGTAATCTTTCGATTCATCAGGATAAAAAAATTCCTCAGAGTGTTGTTGTGCATGATACTGCCTGATCAGCGGTTCATGGATATCTCTAAATTGTGAATAAGTGCACGATTCTACAATTTCCAGTGGCTGCCATAAGCCGTCAGTGGCAGAGAGAAAAGGTTGATGACACCGCAAATTGAGATTGCTTGATTTCTGAAAACCATACAAGAGCCAGTCGATGAGAAATAATCTCAATATGAATCAGTTTGATCAGCAATTTCATGTGTGCCTTGGGTGCTCAGGTATCTACACACCGGAGAACCAGCGTTACGCTTGCTGTAACCCATCAGTGGTGAAGGGCAACGGTTGATGGGACAATATGAATCACTTACAGGGAGGATATTATGAATACATTAAAACGACCCATAGTCGCAGTTCTGCTGCTTGTCATCTTGATGTCGATTTTAGCAGTTTCTGCCTACGCAGTAGGCGACCCCTATTATACACACGTTAGCGGTTTTAAGGAGCTTTACAACGGCTCCACTCTGAATGCGTACATCCGTGCTGCACAACGATTTTTACTGTGTTATGGTGGCGAAGCAAGAAATAACATCATTAGCGGTGGCGGTGTGGATGGCGGATATGGGTACTATACCGGGGAAGCTGTAAGGGAATACCAAGAAGACAAATGGCCGTTCAATTCAGAGGAGTGGGATGGCCGTGTTGGCCCGAAGACATGGGAAAAAATCGCTGTCGATCTTGAATACTCTATGGGTGGGACAAACTATGAAGATCTGTGTGTTAACGGCAGACAGGTTCTATACATTGATACCCGTGCAGAAGGCTATAGATACTACAATTACAATGGAGACGAATACAACGGGACTAAAGACCGTTTTATCGTTTCAAAATAATTTAGTTCTCAAGCGGTTATAATCAACAGAGGGTGGGACATTTTGTCCTACCCTCTCCAGCAATAGGGGATGATGGATTTGCAAAGCCTACACAATTCAAATCTGCTCATGTGGGAATGGATGAGGTTGTCAAAACACACTTTCCCGAGCACAGCCGAAAACACTTGCTCATTCGTTATTATCATTTCCTTGGTGCGAGAACTGGAAACATCCGTATTTTCTCGGGCAAATATTCAGAAAGTTGTGCTGTAATCGCAGTAGACATTCGAGAACACATTATCTAACTCGATATCGAAGACAACAAAGATTGAAGAAGTTCGTCTCCCTAAAGATAAGCTTGCAAGGTACAAAGCCTTATTCATTTGTACTTGAAAGAGCATCCGGCACAATAAGTATTCAATTCAGCACAGCGCAGAGCTTACTCTGTAGTATGCCCGCTTTCTCAGGTGTTTTTCAACAGATTGCGTTAAAGCTACCTACTTTGTCTCTCTGGCTGTCTTGAAACGCAGCGGAAAGGAATGGTCATATATATGAAAAAATATATTTTTTTACTCGTATGTACGCTTCTGATGTTTTTGACTGCTTGTCAGGCTACACCTAATAGCAATGCAATTATCAGTAAGAATGACGGTTCATTCGATACAAATAAAGTTCAATCTGCAGATGAACCGGATTCAGCGGTAACAGCAGAACCCGTTCAGGTTCTGGAAACTTTCCAGAGTACCGATAAATCAGTTACCTTTAATATAGCTGTGCAGAATTTAAATGAAATTACAAACATGCCTGTTCTGGAGGTTTGTCCGCACTTATTAACAGGAGAAGATGCCCGCAATATTGCAACTGCACTGTTCGGCTCGGAAGCAGTTTTTTATGAGGCAGAGCCATCAAAAAATGAACGTTTTTCGAAGGAAGAAATCATTGATCAAATTTCTAGATGGTCTCCATATACTTCTGCAGAAGGAATGAGTTTGCTGTTTCCCAATAAGGACCTGAACGCTTGCGCATCCTATGCAGAGACAATGCAAGATTGTATTACATATTTGTCAACAGAATTTTTGAATTCTGATGTAGAAGATTATAAACGGCCTTTGTGCCAATGGCAATTTCATAATAGTTCCTACTACAAGGATAGAACTACCGATTTAGACTCAAATACTTCTTTTCAAGAAAATGAACAAATTTCCGCTTGGACACCAATAGGAAATGGTATGTATAGCGTTTTCAGAGCAGATCGTCGAGATAAGGCAGATTATAAATTGAATAATGTTTATGTTACGGCAGCGGCAGGAGGCCCCCTTGGGATAGATCATAAGATTTTTTGTGCGGAAAACCTTAGAACAAGTGCCCCTACCCAAGAACAAATATCAACGGTAGTCGAAAGGGCCCAGAGAATGGTGAATAATATGGGCTTAGGTTCTTGGGAAGTAGGTTCCGCTCATGTAGAAGAAAATAATATGGGGAATTGTACTGAGTATCGTATTCTCGTAGATGCATTTCCCGTTTTGGAAGGAGTAATGGCTTTAGAGCGTCCACAACTTAACAACTTGAAGAGCAAAGAGATTTATGCGTCAAACTACTATCTAACAGAAGCAAATTTCTCTTTTTCAGCAGGTGGTGAATTGGTTGACTTCACGCTTTATTCTCCCATTGACATTACGCAGATAGTTAATAAAAATGCAAAAACCTTAACTTTAGAAGAATTATTAACTCGAGCAAAAGAGCAGTTGTCATATAGTGACGCCTATCAGTATGGTGGTATTTTTGAAGGAATGCAAGAAGATGTAACTTGCGCAGTCCAGATCGCACAGATTGACTGTGGTTTAACCCGTGTTAAAGCACCGAATACAGATAATACATATTATTATGTTCCTGCTATAATGCTGGTTGGAGATGTGGAATATTGCATAAAGAACACAGGTGAAATGTTTTTCTTCAATGAAAATGTACCGCTTCTGATGTTGAACGCCGTGGATGGTACAGTTATTCCACTTGGCAACGAATAAAAAAATATACTTTTGGGGACTAAAAGGTCAAACTACAAGGGGCAACTTTTTCCATAGGAGAAACGGCTATATGAAGGAGGATAAAAACTGAAGAATTCTATTTTCATTTGGTTACAACAAGGCTTTGGCATCCGCTTTGTGCTTGGCGTTTCCGCTATTCTGGCTGTAATTTGTGCATCCTCCTTTAACGCTCTGTTGCAGATGTTGCGTGAATCCACATTACAACCTAGTGGGTATCATATGACCTTCCTGCTAAAAGCGCTTACATCCGATACGGTGTCACCTTTTGTGGCTATCGTTTCGATTCTCCCCTTTTCAGGTAATTATGTGGATGAGGTAAAAAGTAAGTTTGCCCGTTTTTCCATGCTGCGGACCGGCTACTCCACCCACCTTCTCAGCCGGATTGTGGCCTGCTTTCTTCTGGGTGGTGCTGTGATTTTGGCTGGAGTATTGACTGCGTACTTTGCAAGTGTGTTGATATTCCTACCCATGGAGAAAACGGGAGACAACGAAGTGAGCCAGCTTCCGGAGCTTATCGAGCAGTGCGTCCTACTGTTTCTAAACGGCGGCTTCTGGGCGGTGCTGGGCATGACCATGAGCACCGTCATGGAGAGCAAATACATTGCCTACGCTTCGCCCTTCGTGGTGTATTACTTGCTGGTGATGCTCTGTGAGCGCTATTTCCCCAAGGCTTATCTCATTTACCCCCGTGAATGGCTGAATCCTTCAGAGAAATGGCCCATGGGGACTTGGGGGGTAGCCCTCTACCTGTTGGAGCTGACCGCCCTGCTGGGACTCATATTCTACCACCGAGGAAAAAGGAGGCTGGAACAGCTATGAAAAAGTTGCATCAAATTTTTTCTATAGCGGGCTACAATTTTAGACTGTGGCGGAAGAATCCACGGATCATCGTCACCTTTGCATTGGCTTTTGTTATGTGCTTTTTGCTGTCCGACAAGGCTGTATGTTTTGCCATCGACCACAACACCACGATGCAGATTGTGGAGGTTTTTATCTGGAATTTTGGTGACAGCAATTCCATCCTCCTGTCCTCTGTGCTGCTGGTCATGCTCTTTGCAGATATGCCCTTTCTGTCATCAGGAACGCCGCTGTATTTAGTGCGTACCAGCCGCCGGGTGTGGATCACCGGGCAGGTGGTGTACACCTTGGCAGCCACCTTTGTGTACCTGGTGTTTGTGCTGATCTGCACGGCATTCTTCTCCATGCAGCAGTCCTTTGTGGGAAATATGTGGAGCCCAACGGCGGCCATTTTAGGCTATACCAACGCAGGTGAACGGGTGGCGATTCCCGCTCTGGTGAAAACTCTGGAAATGAGCTGGCCTTATCAGAGCATGGTGTCCATTTTCTTCCTCATGCTGGGCTACACCTCGGTTATGGTGATGATCATGCTGGTATGCAACCTTCGCTTTGGTCAGGCCGCAGGCGTGGTCAGTGTGTTGGTGTTCAGTGTCTACGGCATTCTTCTGAAGCCAGACACCATTCAGACCATCCTGCGGCTACCGGATGAAGCCTACTACATTGCCAATGTGACCATTGGCTGGGTGTCTCCGCTGAACCAAGCTACCTATCATATGCACAATTTTGGCTATGACAAGCTGCCAAGACTGTGGCAATCTTACTGCATTTTTGGGGCATTGGTTATTTTGGGTTATATAGCAGCCCTGCAAGCGGCAAAACGCTACAATTTCAGTTTTGTTGGAACGGAGGGATGATATGGAAAATGTTATTGAAGTAGAGAGCGTGTGCAAGTCTTTTGGTGATGAGCAGGTGCTGAAAAGCGTTACCCACACCTTTGAAGAGGGAAAAATCCACGGTATTGTTGGCAACAACGGCTCTGGCAAAACTGTTCTTATGAAGTGCATCTGCGGTTTTCTTCGGCCCGACAGTGGACGGATTTTGGTTAATCACGAGGAAGTGGGACGGGATCGAGATTTCCCGGAGGATATCGGCATCATCATCGAAACCCCCGGATTTCTGCCCCATCTATCCGGATTTCAGAATCTGAAGCTACTGGCCTCCCTGCGGCGGATCGCCAACAATCACACCATTTACGATGTTATCAAACTGGTAGGTCTTGATCCGGATATGAGGAAGCCTGTGGGCAAATACTCTCTTGGCATGCGGCAGCGGCTGGGCTTGGCTCAAGCCCTTATGGAAAATCCCAGTATTCTCATTCTGGACGAGCCATTTAATGGCCTTGATAAGTATGGTGTCCTGCATATCCGTAATCTTATTAAGGGTCTGCGGGAGCAGGGCAAGACTGTGATCCTTGCCAGCCACAATCAAGTGGACATTGACGAGCTGTGTGACACTGTCTGTGAGATGGATGCAGGCAATTTAACGGTGGTGAGATGATGGATGAATTATTAAAGGTGGAGGATCTCCGTACATATCGGCCGGGAGGCTGGGAGCATCCCTTCTCCCTAACAGGTTCTTCAGGAGAGAGAATATTTATTCAGGGAACTCGGCGCAAATGTAACTACTTGTTTGAGTTGCTCTGTGGCCTTAGACTACCTGACGAGGGCAGCGTGTCCATTCTTGGAAACAGTCTCTATGAACTTCCGGAACAAGAACTAATTCCATTTCGTTGCCGCCATATAGGGGGCGCTCCCTGTGGAGGAGGACTTACGCCAGAGCTGCGCTTGATTGATCAGGTAACGCTCCCCATGCGTCTGATGGGATTGTCTGAAGTAGAAATCAGAGATCGTATCCGTGGGACGGCATTTGATTACCTTCCGGTTCACAGCCTTTTCAACCCAGCCAGCCGTTCCACTGACCGCACAAAGGCACTGACCACGATCCTACAGGCCACAATCATGGGACAAGAGGTGCTCATTTTCAATTCCCCATTCGAGGAACTTTCAGAGATTGCTTCCAATCTAGTTTGGCAACAGTTGATGGAGGTCCTGAAAAATAACACACTATTTATTTATATGAGCAGCAATCCGGCACCCTTACAGGTGCCATGGACCCGACAGCTGCGGATTTAATGGGAGGAAAGCAATGCTAAAAAAAAACACATCCCTTATGCTGGTAGCTGTCCTGATGTTTTCACTGAGCATTCCAGCTTATGCGTCTGAGGTAGAAAACACGGCTCCAACGGTAACCTCGGATGTTACCGAGCCGGCAGAGCAGCCGGAAACTACTGAACCAAGCGTTCCAGCCACCACAGCCCCTGCTCAGCCCACAACCACAGAACCGCCTGAAACGACGGTTCCGACACAGCCCCCAGAAACAGAACCGCCTGCAACAACAGCTCCAACACAACCGACGGAAACGGAACCGCCAGAGACCACGGAACCTACACAGCCCGCAGAGACTGAACCGACAGAACCCATAGCGACGGAGCCAGAGCAACCAACAGATCCCAGTGATCCCCCTACTGAGCCGACGGTTCCAACCACTCCAACAGAACCTCAGATACCGACTGCTCTTGAAATTGATACTGAGCACATTTACCATGGCATGGATATGGCCTACGAAGATGGCTATATTCCCAGAGTTTCTGACGGCTATATGCATCTGGTTCTGCCGCTAAAGACCAACGGTGATATTTATGCAGAGAAGATCGATGTATCCCTCTCCATGGACACCAGCCCGTCCTCTCCCTTTGTAGTGGAAAATTTCAGAAAGACCTTCTATCTGGATGATGTGACTCCAAAGGATACTGAGGAAGAGCAGGAAGTGTTCTTGGTGGAGTTTTTTGTGGGGTTGTCCGATAACCGCACAAACGGCATCTATCCTGTTACAGTGAACATTACCGGCTTCGACAGCACTGCCAAGCCTATAGACTGTACCTTCACAGTCTATGTGACCATCACCGATGGCAAACCTGCAAATCCCAAGGCACCCGCCCCGGAAGTACCCACAGCAGAGCCTGTGGTGTATATCTCCAACTCCGTCATGGAGCCTGCAAATCCCCAGGCAGGCGAAGAATTCACTCTGACACTGACCTTGAAAAATTCTCTGACCACCAAAAGCGTCAGGAATATGTTGGTAACCGTAAACACCGGAAATGTTCAGATTGATCTTGTTGAGGACAGCAACATCTTCCCTGTAGATAAAATCTCTGCTGGCGGTGAAACGGAACTGACCCTACGGTTCAAGACTGACCCTTCTATTCCTTCCGGCAAATATCCTCTGACTTTCTCTTTTAAGTATGACAGCAGTAAAACCCTGAATCTGTCATCTTCCGGTACTGCGGTTGTATCTATCCAACAGCCTGCCAACATGGAACTGGTGATGCCGAGAGTGACATCGTCCGTCAGCGTTGGTGAAACCATTCCTCTGTCCTTCCAGGTGATGAACATGGGCAGAAGTTCCATGCACAATGTCCGCTGTGTGGTGTCCGGCTTTGGATTGGTTCCCTCCAATACGGGCTATATCGGGACGATGGGGCCTGGTTCTTCTTCGACCACCAAGGTGGAACTGTACATTATTGCTTTGAATGCCAGCGAAGGTAACGAGAACGGTTCACAGTACGGTGACACCACGGGAACCGTGAAGCTTCTTTATGAGGATGAAAGCGGCAGCCCTTATGAACAGGAGTATACCTTTGATACCACAGTCAACCGTCCGGTGGTGGATATTTCTCAAATGACCCAAGAGCCGGAGGAGGAAGAAACGGCAGGTCAGTGGTGGATTTCCGTAACCATTTTAGGGGGTGTTATCCTTGCAGCAATCGCAGCAATACTTATTACCCGAAAGAAGGGTAAGCGTGGCGGTGCCTATCTGTAAAATTGCATTTAAGACCATCCTGCGATATGGCTGGGCGGCTATTATTTTCTTAACCTTGGGGCTGTATTTCCTGTTCCCTGCCTGCAAGAGCTGGGAGGAAATTCAGGCGGAGCGAAAGCAGCCGTATGAGTTGCAGGCAACTGTGATGGGTACGGCCCAATTGGAAAAGTACATTGAAGTGGAAAATATTAAGGCGGTCAGTCCTGTAATTTCCTTCAATACCAAATTGACCGATGTGAATTTTACACTGAGCAGTCAGGTCAAGGCGGTATCTGCTGACTATTTGAAGTTGGATTTGAAAGACGGCTGTTTGTACCAAGACCAGTCCAATATGCCGTTTCTGATTCTCAATCGCTATGCATCAGAGCATTTTGTGGATGAGAACAAAAAAGAGTCCATTGTTCAGGTTAACGATAGTGTTACGATCAATCTGAACGGTACAGAGGAAAAAGCCATCATCTGTGGCATCTTTGAGGATGATCTGGAATCTCCTGTAATTTACATGAGCTACTACGAGGCAGCGAAGTACTTCCCAAAAGAGGAAATAGTAAATCTATTATTTCTTCTGACGGGCAAGGGAGCCGCTGAACAAGCAGTGAAAGACTTAGGACATCTGAAAGTCAATGTTTCCCTTGATGAGAATGCTATCGTTCGTTGGGAACTGCTTCAACAGCAGGCTGTGCAGTATTTCATAACAGCTTTAGGGTTCCTATCCTGTTCCATGGTTTTGATGCGCAATCAGCTAAAATGTGAGATAAGCGACCAGAGAGCGGAACGGCAGAGACTCTTGATGTCTGGATTGACGATGGGGCAGTTGGGCTGGATTCTAAAACTACGTTTGCTTTTTTCTTATGGAATCTGCCTCTGTGCGGCAGTATTTGTGGCGTGGTTATTCGATTTACTTTCGATAACAGCTGCTATAGCGGAGGCTGTACTGTTGCTATTGCATTACCTGGTTACACAGATGGCAGAATAGGTCTTTTGGGAGAAGATTATGCATCATAATGACGTACAGCAGAAAACAGGTTTGCCGAGGATTTCGCCACGTGAGTTTAAACTGTGCCTGATTGTCTGGGAACAGGGGCCACTAAGCAGCTCCGAACTTAGAGAACTCTGTCTGGAACGGTTTCAGTGGTCGAAATCTACGACCTTTACTTATATTCGGAGACTGGGTGAGAAAGGCATCCTTGTAAACGAAGATGCTATGGTGAGAATGTTGGTGTCCAAAGAAACGGTGCAGCAAGCTCGTTTAGATATGTTCATTGAGAGGGAGTTTGAAGGTTCTCCAGCTGCGCTGCTCTGTGTTTTGAAGCGTATGTATCAGAATGGAACCCAAAAAGTACCGGTGGAGATGTTTGAAAAAGGTTCATGAAAGTATGGATAAGGAACTACAAAAGCAAAATCAGAAGAAAAAACAGGGCGCAGCGATTTTTGCCATATTTATCATCTTGTTTGGGCTGACAGTTCTTGTTCGTAATAATATTTGCTGTATCGCAATGGTAGACGGGGACTCAATGTACCCGACCTTGAAAGATCGGGAGCTTTACCTTGTGGATAGGTACAACTATGTTCCATCTTGCGGAGATATTGTGTTGGTTCAGGTGAACCCAGATGTGGTTGGGACCTCTCATATCGTGAAAAGAGTTATTGCAGTAGGCGGCGATACTGTTAGAATCGGCTATGTGGAAAACAAAGTGTATGTGAACGATCAGCCTTTGGATGAACCCTACATAAATGCGGAAGATGCTGATCCTATGAAGTTGAAGGGGGAATTGCGTGACAGGACGATCACCATTCCAAAGGGCTACGCATTTGTTATGGGGGATAACCGCAATCATTCCATGGACAGCCAAAGTATCCGGATTGGGCTGATCCCTGTGACAGACTTGATCGGTAAAGTGAGTGTTCACATTAACTTGGAACCATGCTTGAATGAATATGTCGATCGTTGGAATAAAAAGGAAATAAACTGGAAGACTAGAAAAATGAATATCAATAACACACTCGAAGAAAAATCTTATTGGGTCCATTGTCCTGTCTGCAAAATGAAAACAAAAACCAAAGTATACCCCAGCACTGTCTTAGTCAAATTCCCGTTATACTGTCCCAAATGCAAAAAAGAGTACTTAGTTGATGTAGTCCAACTAAAAATGGCATTGAGCAACGAGCCAGACGCCTAAAGCGCAGAGCCTGCTTCCCAAAAAGGAAGCAGGCTCTTTGTCATTTTTCAACCGAACGGGGAGACTGCTTGCGAAGGAGATTCAGAACCGACTGGATCACAGGCAGGATAGCTTCCGCTTCTTCCTCACTACAATCCTCAATCAGCAGCCTGATTTTTCGCAGCGAAGGTGATTCCCGTTGCATCTCCGGGTAAAAAATGTCCCAGGGGTCAATCCGTAGACAGCGAATTATGGGGTACAGCACAGTCATTTTAGGATTGCCTTTGAAATTCTCAATATTAAGTACTGTCCGATTGTCGATTCTAACAAGATCGGCTACTTTTTTCTGTGTGAGTTTCATAGTTATCCTGGCTTTTTTGACTGCCTTTCCAAGTGGACGAGAAAAATCATACATTGCACTTCACCTCGTCTACATTCTACAATACACACCTCAAAATACGGAATCCACCACATTTCACCCTCTATGTGTAATTTATTTCACATAGAGCCTGAAAGGAAACATCTCTCTTTGAAATGCAAAACCCATATTGACCAAGTAACAAAAAAATCTTTCACATTTTCTCCGTACCGACTTGCACCTATGTAGCTGTATTACATTTCACCTTGTGCAAATATAGATTCAATATACCTATCCAACTCTTTCGGATAGGTGTATTTTTTTGTCCTTATCGTCTGCCTATCCGCTGTCGCTCCCCACCTACTCCTTTTCGATTCAACCAAAAAATCGAAAAGGAGTAATAGAAATGATTAACACAAAGAGCGACTATGCGCTCAACAAGAAAGATACCGAGGCCATTGTTTATATAGATGCCGAAGGTGGCATCACCCGTTTATCTACGGATGACTTCTCCAGTGAAGAAGAATTCCGCTGCTGGAAGTCCTGGTCGGATGAAAATTACCATTCTATTGAGAACGGAAACCATCTGTTTGCTAATCACACGCTTTCACTGGATCTACTGGCAGATGGCTCTGCTACCGCACCTGGAACGGACATTCGCCTTGAAGCTATCCAAGAAAAGGCTAGGCAGGCAATATTGTTTTCCTACTATGTGGCTGAAATTAAAGGCCGACTAACCGAAATTCAGTTCCGCAGGCTTTGGCTTTACCTTGTGAATGATCTGACAGAAGCGGAGATTGCCAGTATTGAACAAGTCGGACAGCGGCGTGTTTCGTCCTCAATTCTCTCCGCAAAAAGAAAAATAAAAAATATTTTTCAAACTCCGTAAAAACAGGGGCTAAAAACGGCTCCAAAACGGCGATAGGTGAAAGGACCTCTTCGCAACCCTTTCGTGTACCTTTTCAACTCCATACGCATTCATCAGGAAGTCCCGGTTACGGGACCACATTCCTGTCCGCAAGAGCCTGTCCAGCGAGCCGCCGGGATGCCCTTTGGGGCGGATCGATTCACTCGACTGAAAATACTGAGCGCACTCAGTTCGGCAATGACGGAGGACAGGGACAATGATACTTCTGTAAAACGCAGCCCGGCCATAGAGAAGGTGGGGAGGCTGAAATGCCTATGAGAGCAGCCTAGCAAGCTGACACGCCTGATGATTCCCACGATTCCGGGGTGCCAGGGGCAAATAGGAACCAAAACAGTAAAACACATAATTCAATTACTGGCAGCAGTCCCAAGTGGGCTGCTGCCAGATTCAAAACAAGAACGGGGTGAGAAACATAGTAAGCAAAGATTATTACCGTGGCGAGATCTACCATGCAGATATGTCACAAGTCCTCGGACATGGTGGCATTCAGCCTGTCCTCGTTTTATTGACCGATGTTGGCAGCTTCCATGTTCCTACGCTCACCGTTGCCCCAATCACTCGCCCGTGGGCTGATGGGAATGTCCTGACGACCGATGTGGTCTTAGAGAATGTGGAAGGTCTTTGCCATAAGTCCATGATTTCGCTGAAGCCGCTATGCAGCATTGACAAGCGGTGTGTTTTAGATTTCGTTGGAAAACTCGATCGAGAGCAGCTGAAAAGCGTAGAAATTGTCCTGCGAATCAGCCTGAATCTGGACGAAGAAGCCTTCGTCCTCTGGGAAATGGAGGCACCATGACATACGGAGTAACACACAAGATCACAGACTTAAAGATCGACCCGGAGTTCCAGAACATGATTCCCCCTCTGACCGGGGAGGAATTTGCCCAGCTGGAAGAAAACATTTTGGAGGATGGTATTGTCCTGACCCCCCTCATCGTATGGGCCGGGACAATCGTAGACGGTCACAACCGCTACAAGATCATCCAGGCGCACACCAAGCTGACATTCAGCACCTTTGAAAAGGACTTCGAGAGCCGCTGTGAGGCACTGTCCTGGATCTGTAAGAATCAACTGGGCCGCCGCAATCTGACTCCACAGCAGAAAAAGTACCTGATTGGGCAGCGGTATAAAAATGTTTGATAGCAAAAGCGACTATGCTTTGAATAAAAGGGATCAAGACAGCATCGTGTACTGCGGTAGCGATGGCTATGTAGCCCACATCACCAGAGCAGATTTTTCTTCTGAGGAGGAATTCCTGTTCTGGAAGTCCTGGTCGGATGCCGATTACAAAGAAACCGACTATGCCGATTCCTACTTTCACCGGCACACAGTGGGACTTGACACCATCGGGGACAACGCTGGTAACATCCCTTCTCCCGAGGAAACGCTGCTATACAAAACAGAGCGTGAAGAACAGGTTCAGGAAGCCATGGAGTTGGTTCAGAGGATTTCAGAATCCCTCACAGAGGTGCAGTTCCGAAGATTATGGCTCCATCATGTTCAGCTTGAGAATGTACGCTCCATCGCAAAAGCCGAAGGTGTTGCCCATCCAAGCATCGTGGCAAGCATTACATCTGCTCAAAGAAAAATTATGAGAATCGTGCAGAAACACGCTACCAAAACGGAATAGAAAATGACGATATGTGAAGGGAGTTTTCACTGACCTTCCTGAACCTTGAAAACTGAACAGACAGTGGTACAAGCACAAACACCTATGCGGATGTGTGGGAGCTGCGCCGCCATGACAGATGTCTTTCAAGAAGCCATCCGAGCGATCTACGCAGCCTCCAAGCCCAGCACGGCACTCTGGGCATATCAACCCATAGGTGACAATGAAACTTGCTCACGCTCTCCCAAGGACTAGGGGGAAGCCCTGCGGTATCCGCCAGCTATCGTGCAGCGGTACTGTGGAGCTATGACAGCCATGCCAACGGCGGCTTGTATCATTCCTTCCACCAGGGGTGCGTGGCAAAAATGGTGGACATAACATCAAGGTATCTTAAAAACGCAACGCCGGAATTCGTATGTTTATATGCGGACAAACAACCGGCGCTGCCACATCAACGTCAGATACCATGCGCTGGAGGAGCTTTTCTTCCAGCGCATTCATGTGACTTTGATGATCTATATCCATCACACCGGAGGTAATATTATGTGCAAAATCCGAAGTATCAAACAAGCAGCTGACTACTTCAAGCAGCTTGATCCCGAAACCCAAATCACCGAATATACCCTTCGCAAGCTGATTGCCGATGGCACGATCCCGTCCATCAAAAGTGGGAATAAGCATCTAATAAATCTCGAACAGGTGCTGTCCCTGTTTGAGCCTGTTTGCGTTACCGCCGTAGAGTAGAAAAACTCTAATAGTTTTTCGAATAATCGAATTTTTTACAGCAAAAAAGTTCGGTTCTTGACAAAGTGGTGCAACCCCATTTTTCTCGGTATAGTAATTGCATAAACTAAAAGAAATGGAGGAGCCAACACAATGGCAACGATCAGAGAACGCAATGGTACATACCAGATTTCCGTATATGCTGGTTTCGACCTGAACGGACATCGTAAAAGAGAAACAACCACTTTTACACCCCCGAAAGACCTGTCACCAAAGAAAAAGGAAAAGGCGGTACAGGCATTTGCCATCGACTTTGAGAACCGTGTAAAGAATGGGCTGGTTCTGGCGGGAGAAAAAACCACCCTGCGAGAGTTCGTTGACCGGTGGAGAGAAGAATACGCTTCTCAAAATCTTGAGCCGGGTACGCTGGAAAAGTACAACGCAGAAATTGATGACAAAATTCTTCCCATGCTCGGTAACATGATCCTGACGGAAATCAAACCCCACAATGTCAACGCCTTCTATGTGTCCATGACAAAAGGCGGTGTGCGGCGGGACGGCAAGCCCGGAGGCTACAGCAAGGGAACCATCGCAAAAACAGCGAATGTCCTTTCCTCCATTCTCAAAACCGCTGTGGACTGGGAAGTCATAAACCGGAATCCCTGCGATAAGATTCGGACGCATGGCGAGGATGTCGCTGATAAAATCAAATTCTTCACACCGGCACAGGTCAGCTGTTTCCTGGAATACATCGAGAAGCCCTATGAAATCCATACACGGGGGCACAGCCGGGTGGATGACACCGGCATCCAGTATCAGGTTGGTGACTACACGCTGACCAGGACCATGCCGGAACAGCTCAGAGTTCTTTTCAATCTGGCTGTCTTCTCCGGTCTGCGGAAAGGAGAAATGCTGGCGCTGCAATGGTCTGATATTGACTTTGAGAACAGCACCGTCAGCGTCACCAAAGCCGCTGCAGTGGTGGATGGCAAGCAGGTCTGCAAAGCACCGAAAACGAAAAACTCCCGTCGAGAGGTCAGCATCCCCAGATTCCTGACAGACCGGCTCCACAATCTGATGGTCGAGCAGACCAAAAATAAGGAATCGCTGGGTGCCTACTGGAAGGGCAACAACTGGCTCTTTACCCAGTCTGATGGCTCCATGATGAGCTACTCCACACCCTACGCCACCTTCCAGGATGCCATAGATCGCTACAATGCAGACAAGGAGCCAGCCGATCAGCTTCCGCACATTCCGTTCCACGGATTGCGTCATACCTCAGCTACCCTGCTGATCGCCGCACATCAGGATGTTCGTACCGTGTCCAACCGCTTGGGCCATGCACAGGCTTCCACGACCATGAACATCTACGCCCACGCCCTGAAAGAAAATGATCGCACAGCATCCAACGCCCTTGAAAATATGCTCTGCAAAACCGGAGCATAATGACTCAGGTATAAAACAAAGCAGGTCGGATTCCATATCCTACCTGCTTTGTTTTATGGTTGAGGCACCAAAAGCTGCTTCCCAGCGTAAAAAGTAACGCCAAATAATGGTGTACCCAGCAACTTTTGGTATCTTCTGAAAAGTTATGGTTTCATCCAAAACTGTCATGTTATCATCGAAGCAAAAACGATTCAAAAAGTTCTGTATTCTCCGAGTTTTCGGAATAATCATTTTCCCCTGTCCTGTTGCGTCTATTTTTCCTCAAAAACAAATCACTTCAAAAAAGTTCGGAAAATCCGGTTTTTCAAAATCCCGATTTTTCAAAAATTTGAATCCTTCAAAAAAATAACGCCAAATTAACGCCAAGCCAATTTTAGGCCCTTCTAAACCACCCTAAAAAGTTAGGAAAACCGCCGTTTTCATGGTGAAAACGGCGGTTTTAATGGAGCTAGTGACCTGACTCGAACAGGCGACCTTCTCATTACGAGTGAGATGCACTACCGACTGTGCTACACTAGCAT
>CAKTPO010000012.1 GCA_934591845.1 uncultured Oscillospiraceae bacterium
CTTACGCTTAAACAATTCCATTAATTGTCCAAGGTGTTATAGTTTGTCTTTACGTTATTCAATTTACAAGATGCAGCTGCTTTCTTTGGGCTTCCCGCTGAAAGCTTCATGATATTAACATTAAAAGAAGAATTTGTCAAGCACTTTTTTGGAATTTTCTCGAAAAAGATTTTCCATCTCTGAGCATGCTGTTTTATGCGCCATATTCATTCGTTTTATCTCTCTTTTCGCCATTCCCCAAAAACGCCGGGAGCAAGCTCCATAGCACAATACTGATTCCTGCAGCATAAAGCCCCGGGATCACAAAACCGCTTTGAAAAACCACATAGGCCGCCACTGCCCCCGGCCAGTATTTTCCCTCTGCCGCTGCCCCCTCTAATAGCTTTGCCAGCAGCAGAACAAAGCCCGCCGTCAGCCCCACCGCTGCCAGCGCTTCCAGGCGCTTCACTGCGCCAGAAAACGCAATACTCTTGCTCATTTCATAAAAACCTATTTCCCCGACATAGCCCAGGACTCCCACCGTCACCAAGCTGCATAGCACCGCCCAGAGGCCTGCCATACTTTTTCGTTTGCGCTCCTCCGGCAATAGCAGCAGAACCAACAGCCAGCCACTGGGCCAAATCAGCCGGGGATTCAGATTTTGGAGCCGAATTTCTCCCACCGCCGCCAGTAGCACCGCCGCTCCAAGGCCCAGCTGCAACAGTCCCAACACACCGGCAGCGTTTTCCAAGGCTTTCGGCCCCTTGGCGGCAAGCCACAGGGCAACCGCCAGACACACCAGCGGTGCCCAGGCTGCCGCCGCTTCATCCTCCCAGCAGGTGCCGGTCCAGTGCATGACCTGGGCCGCAACGAAAATACTCCACAGGCCCTGTGCATATTTCCCCCAGCCGCTATAACAGCGGCCTGCCCCGGGGAGCCTTCGGAGCAACGCCCCAAGCAGGGCCAGCAGCCCTACCCCGGGCCAGGTTCCACCGGCCGCCGTATGCAAAAGTCCTGCGGAAATCACCGCCGGGAATCTAGGATTCCGGTTTTGTCTCTCCGTCTGCAAAGCACAGTCCTCCTCTTTGCCGCATCAGTCGGGGCAAGTTCTTCTCTTGGCACCTGAACAAGGGGGATTCCCGTTTATTTTGTCCTAGATAAGCGGTTGTTCCCTCTAAATCTTCTAAAATCGGCGCTTCATACACCTGTGTTCCCGGGCGAAAGAAGGCTTGTAGTGCCGGAATGCTCGCTTCCATATCCTCTGTTAAAAGCACATACTCTGCGGTTTCCAGGAATATTTCCCCGGTGGCTTTCTGCTTCAAATCCAGCATGGCTTCTTCCAGATTTTCTCCCCAGCCCGTATTTCCCGTATCTGTCCGCACCGCCACACCGCCATCCTCCTGGAACAGCTGAACCAACTCTACAGGGATCAGTTTTCCCATATCTTTTGGCTCTGCCGGGTTCCACAGCATTGCTCCCAGGGCCAAAAGTATCCACAGCCACTTGTTCATTTCTGCTTTCTCCCATCTTCCGGGTGCAGCAGCGGGTCACGGTATTTTTCCTCCACCATGCGATTTCGCAGAATGCAGCTGCCCCCTGCGTGGAAGGGTGCCAGATAGGGCACTTCCAGGCACTGCAGTCCCGCCAGATGCCCCACCAGAATGCAAATCCCTACACTGATGCCCAAAAGCCCGCCTACAGCCGCCATGAGGCTCAGCCCAAACCGCCACAGTCGCACCGCCTCCGCCAGGTCTCGGTTGGGCAATGCAAAGCCACAGACTCCTGCAATGCTCACCACGATCAGCGCCCCCGGGGACACCAGCCCCGCATCCACCGCTGCCGTTCCTACCACGATGCCCCCGATGGTGGACACCGACTGGCCCACGGCCTGGGGCAGATGGATGCCGGATTCCTGCAGCAGTTCAAAGGCCACCAGCAGCCCCAGCACCTCCGCCGTTGCCGAAAAAGGCACCTGTTTTTTACTCTCAATAATGGTCCGCAGCAAGGGCAGAGGGATCATCTCCTGGTGATAGGCCCCCAGGGCGATGGCCACCCCCGGCAGCAGCAGACTCAGCACCAGCGCACTATAGCGCAGCACCCGCAGACAGGAGGCACTGAGATAGTCCCGGCTCCAATCCTCGGGGCTTTCCATCAGGTAGCCCAGGTCCGCCGGTGCCAGATACCCCAGAGGAAGCCCATCTACCAGCAGTCCCACCCGTCCCTCCAGGAGTCCTGCGCAGAATTTATCCGCCCGCTCCGTATACTGGATCAGGGGAAAGGCGGTTTTTCGGGAACCGGTCACATATTCCTCCACGGCAGATGGCATCAGAAAGCCGTCCACATCCACATGTTCCAGCCGTTTACGCATTCTTGAAATCAACTGGGGATTCGTGATGCCCTCTATGGATACGACTGTTACGTTGGTCAGACTCCGCCGCCCCACTTGGGTCTCCCACAGCCGCAGGTCCGGGCTTCTTAAATGACGGCGCACCAGACTTGTATTGGTGCGAACCGTTTCCACAAAGGCATCCTTAGGCCCTTTGACTGTATTTTCCACCTCCGGGCCGGAAATGCCCCGTTTTTCCCCGGTTTTCACCTCAAAGGCAATGGCTCCCATCCCAGGAAACAACACCACACAGAAACCGTTGACCAGTTTGTTTGCCACGTCCTCCAAATCCTTACAAGGCACCGCCACGCTATTATAGACGCTTCCCCCCAGGGCCTGTTGAAAAAGGGCCTCCATGGTCTCCCCCCGCAGCTTCTCCGCAATGGGGCGAATTACATATTCTGAGGTATCCGCCCCAGAGGTCAGGCCGTCAATGGCGTAAGCATAGAGGGAAAAGGCCCCACAATACAGCTCCCGGGCCATAAAATCCCCGGCCCCCTCAAAAATCTTCCGGATATTTCCATGGGTCAGTTCCCCAAAATACACGTTTCTCACCTCCCGGGTAGGATTCCACAGATTTTGCGTCTTATGCAAAAAGGCCGCCTGCATTTTCGCAGACGGCCCTCTGTCAACATTTACTGTGCGGAGGGTACGACCTCCGGGCCGATGGGGCAGTCATAGCCCTCGGCGGCGTTTTCCGAGAATTCTTCCCGGGCCTGTTTCAGGATTTCCGGCTTTTCCATCAGGTCCGCAGCGGCTCCCGCCAGCACCTTGGCGGCGTAGAGCAGTCCCTTGTAGGCAAGGCCGGTCTTTCCCGTGGACACTACCTGCCAGCTGTGGCCGGGAACCTGGGAGGTCCAGGTCGCTGTGGTGAACTGGGCCGTGGGCGTCAGCCAGCTGACATCGCCTACGTCCGTGGAGCCGGAACTGTAAGAGGCAGCGGGGTAATAGGGTACCACGAAATCATTGATATCTTTGGTTCCCTCCTGAGAAAGCACACGGATCTGCTTTTTCAGCACCGGGTTTGTATCCACACCCTCTCCGGGCAGACCCTCATGGGGATAGGTCCCCCGCAGGGCGGCGGCAAACCCCCATTCCTCCTGGGAATACTTTGGCAGCGGAGCCTCCACCAGATTGTCGTAAAGCAACCGCTCCAATACCGTGTTGGACAGGGTGTCAGAGGTGCCGTCCAGCTGGTGCCAGGTCACGGCGGTGCCGGACATGAGGGCTGCCCCCCGGGCAATATCGTTGACCCGTTCCAGCAGAGCCTTGGCTTTCCGGACGGTCCGGGCCCGGACCATATATACAAGCTTGGCCTTGGGCTGGACCACGTTGGGCGAAATGCCGCCGGCATCGGCAATGGAATAATGGATGGAGCATTTTGGCTCCATGTGTTCCCGGAGAAACTGGACACCCACGTTCATGAGTTCCGCGCCATCCAGGGCGGACCTGCCCTCCCAGGGATTTCCGGCGGCGTGGGCCGCGGTGCCGGAGAATTCATAGACCATTTGCAGACAGGCGGCATTAGAGCCGGTGGTGACCTCATTGGTAGAGCCGGGATGCCAGGTAATGGCGGCATCCAGGTTCCGGAACAGGCCGTCCCGGGCCATAAAGGTCTTTCCGGCGCAGCCTTCCTCCCCGGGGCAGCCATAAAAGGTGACTGTGCCGGTAAGCTTTCCCGCTGCGATGGCATCTTTTACCGCAATGGCCGCTGCCAGAGAGGCCGCACCCAACAGGTTATGTCCACAGCCCTGACCACAGCCGTCTTCCACCAGAGGCTCCTTTTGGGTCACACCCGGTTTTTGAGAGAGTCCGGAAAGGGCATCATATTCGCCCAGAATGCCGATTTTGGGGTTCCCGGAACCATAGGTTCCGGAAAAGGCGGTGGGAATGCCGCAGAGATTTTCCTCCACCTGGAAGCCCTCGGCTTTCAAAAGCTCCACATAGGCCTTGGTGGATCGGGTCTCCAGCATGGAAAGCTCGGCATAGTCCCAGATTTTATCGCTCAAAGAGAGAATTTCCTCTTTTTTTGCTTCGATTGTTTGATACAGTTCCTCTTTATCCATTTTACAGCACCTTCGCTAAAAACTCCTGTAGTCTTGGGTGGGTGGGATGATTGAATACCTGGTCCGGGCTGCCCTGTTCCAGGACATTGCCCTCGGCCATAAACAATACCCGGTCCGACACTTCCTTGGCAAAGCGCATTTCGTGGGTGACGATGACGCTGGTCATGCCTGTTTCCACCAGGCCTTTAATAACGTCCAGCACCTCGCCTACCATTTCCGGGTCCAGGGCGGAGGTGGGTTCGTCAAAGAGCATCACATCCGGCTCCATGGCCAACGCCCTGACAATGGCCAGACGCTGCTTCTGACCGCCGGAGAGGTTTCCGGGCATTTCATCGTACTTAGACAGCAGACCCACACGGCTTAGCAGGTCTTTGGCCATCTGGTTTGCCTCGGCTTCGGACTTGCCCTTGAGCATCATGGGGGCCAGGGTAATATTCTTTGCCACCGTCAGGTGGGGGAATACGTTGAAGTGCTGGAACACCATGCCCATTTTCTGCCGGTGGAGGTCAATATTGACCTTGGGGGGCTTGGGCATCTTGCCCTCTTTGATCAGCTGCTTTTCTTCCTTGGTCAGGTTTCCGGTGATCTCGTTGCCCTCAAAATAGATTTTGCCGCTTTCCGGCTTTTCAAGCAGGTTCAGGCACCGCAGGAAGGTACTTTTGCCGCCGCCGGAAGGACCGATGACAGACACCACCTCGCCCTTTTGGACGACCTGGCTGACACCTTTCAAGACCTGTAGTTCTCCAAAGCTTTTGTGTAAATCAACGGTTTTGATCATTTCCATAGGACTCAGGCCTTTCCTTTCATGTTCAGAAGTTTTCTTTTCCGGTTGGTGTAGGCATCGGTAGAAGCCATTTTCTTGCCGAACTTGTCCACAAGCTTGCTCAGGGGGAAGGTGACGCACAGATAGATGATGGCCACAATGGTCAAAGGCTCCAACGTCAGATAGGAGACGCCCTTGACCACCAGGTAGGAGGTCATAATGTCGCCCAGGAAGAATGTGGAAGCCAGAGAGGTTTCTTTCAGCATCATAATGAACTCGTTGCCCAGAGCGGGCAGGATGTTCCGCACGGCCTGGGGCAGGATGATCTTCACCATGGTCTGGCCCTCGCTAAGGCCCAGGGACCGGGCGGCTTCGGTCTGGCCCTTATCCACTGCCAGAATACCGGAACGGATGACCTCAGAAACATAGGCAGAGGAGTTGATGCACAGAGAAATGGACACCCACATAAACTGGCTCAGTTTCAGGAATGTGAAGACATTGGGCAGCACGAAATAGAATACATACAGCTGCAAGAGGATGGGGGTCCCCCGGATGACCTCAATGTAAACAGAGGCGATAAACCGGCAAATCTTCACCTTGGACATTTTCAGTATGGCGATGAGCGTACCCAGCACTGTACCGAGGGATACGGAGATCACGGTCAGAATCAAGGTGTTTTTCAGGCCCGTAAACAGGAACAGCTGCCAATAGTTGCTCCAAATTTTGGCCATGTTGGGAAGAAATAAGCTAAAATCCATCTTTTTGTTCCTTTCAATTCCTGTTGTAACGACTCTCTTTTCAGCGTGCCGATGTTCACGTTCAAAAGAAAGCCATTTGATTATATCATACACTGCTTACTGCGGTAAAGTGGCGGAGAGGAATCTTCCCGAAAAATTCTCTCGGGAAGATTCCTCGGCTTGTTCTTAGCTGACGGCGTTACCCTGGTCGTCGTAGGAAGTCTCGATGCCGGAGATCTCCTTGGCTTCATTGTACCAGGTGTCCCACTGATCCTTGGAGGAGGCCAGTGCCTCGTTGACGGCAGTGGTCAGCTCATCGGCACCCTTTTTAAGCAGTATCACGTTGCCGGTATACTTTTCGTCCACATCATACTTAAAGCCGGACATGGCGATTTCGGGGTTGTTGGCAATGATGGCCTTGCCGTTGCCGTCGGCCACGGCGATGCAGTCAAAGTCGCCGTTTTTCAGCTGCAGTACCGCAGTACCCAGGTCGGTGAACAGCACCAGTTCGGAGTCGGGCAGCTGCTCGCTGGTAAGGGACTGCTGCAAGGAGGCATTCTGGGCACCGATCTTGGCACCTTTCAGGCCCTCGGCGGTGGCGAACTTGTCTCCGTTGGAAGCCAGGGTGATCAGCACCTGGTTGTCCTCGTTATCACCGGCGTGGTAGTAATCGGAAACATTGTAGTTCTCGGAACGCTCCTCGGTCCAGCTGAAACCGGAAATAGCCATATCCACAGTACCGGCGTAAACGGCGGTCTGGCAGGCATCGAAGCTCATGGGCATGACCATCAATTCCAGGCCCATGGAATCGGCAATGTGGTGGGCCAGGGTCAGGTCAAAGCCAACGTACATGTCCTGGCCCTCCTTGGAGGGGTCAACGAACTCCATGGGAGCGAAATCCGGAGAGGTGGCTACCGTCAGCTTTCCGGGGGTAACGGTCTTTGCTTTACCATCGGAGCTGCCGCAGCCGGACAGCAGGGAGGTCAGCAACAGGGTCGTCAGGATGAGGGCAATCAGTTTTTTCATATTCAAGTTCTCCTTTGCTGTTTGTTTGATTTGATAGCTGTATTATAGCGCGAATATTATACAATTTCAATTGATAATATTTACAAAGCTGCATGTTTTCTTCTGGGTACTCCATGTGTATTTCGTATATATCATTCATTTTCCCGGTGTATATACGCATATTTACGTATAAATGTGTATTCAGTCATTCATTGATTTTGGATATTATTCATTTTTAAACGTATATTTTCATGTTGGTTTTGGTCTGTAAAACGTGTCCCGGACTGTCATTCCGACCACAGGAAGCGGAGGACAATGCGGTACAGCGTGAAACATTGCGGGAACAATGGGCGCAGAGGCTGAACGTTTCAGCGAAACCGTAGGGAACGGCCTATGTGCCGTTCCGGGGGCGTGGCAAATATAACCCGTGCGGTTGAATGATACCGCCCAAAAGCACGGTACAAAAGCTTCCCTCGGGGGAAGCTGGCTCGCCCTGTGGGCGAGTCTGATGAGGGCCGCGGGGCAGCGTGAAATGTTGCATAAACAACGGGCGAATCCGTAGAAACGTACCAACATTGTCATTCCGACCGAGCGAAGCGGAGTGGAGGAATCCACCACGTTGGATCATGAACCACCACAAGATAAAGTTTGCCACTCGGGAAGATTCCTCGACTCACATTCGTTCGCTCGGAATGACATGCCGGAAGGTTGGTTCCGTTTTGTCTACACAGGTTATAATTGCCACGTAACGGAACGGCACACAGGCCGTTCCCTACGGTGAGACTCGGGATGATTCCCTCTGCGCCTGATGTTCCTATAGCACACAATGCCATACCGCACGTCCTTGGAACCCCCCGGTTGAAAACGACCGCCTTTCAGCGAAACCGTAGGGAACGGCCTATATGCCGTTCCCTACGGTTTCGCTGTTTGGTTTATTTTTTCACCAACGCAATTCAAGAACGTCCGTTTTTGTTTCCCCCGGATTTCATTTGGCAACATTGGTCATGCGAATAACTGTCAACTGTCAACTGAAAAGAATTGTCAATTTCCCCGCCGTCCTACAAAAAACCTGCCTGTCCCGTGGAGCAAGCACAGGGCAGGCAGGTTTATTCTTGGGGGGATGTTCTCTTACGACAGGAGCAGCTTGTCGTCAGCTTCATCGGAGCCGGAGGCTTTGCTGAATAGGTCCAGGAGCTGCTCTACGGTGAGGCGTTGTTTTTCTTCGCCGGAGACGTCCACGGCCACGTGGCCGTTGTACATCATGATCAGGCGGTTGCCGTAGGCAATGGCGTCGCGCATATTGTGGGTGATCATCATGGTGGTCAGGTGGTTCCGCTCCACAATGCGCCGGGTGGCTTCCAGCACCTTGGCGGCGGTTTTGGGGTCCAGGGCGGCGGTATGCTCGTCCAGAAGCAGCAGTTCCGGTTTTTGCAGGGTGGCCATGAGCAAGGTCAGAGCCTGACGTTGGCCGCCGGAAAGGAGGCCCACCTTGGCGGTCATGCGGTCCTCCAACCCCAAATCCAGGATTTTCAGCTGCTCCATATACCGCTCCCGGTCAGCACCAGTGATGCCCGGGCGCAGGGTCCGGCGTTTGCCCCGGCGGTCTGCCATGGCAAGGTTTTCTTCAATTTGCATGGTGGCAGCAGTACCCATCATGGGGTCCTGGAAGACCCGGCCCAGGTAGCTTGCCCGCTTGAATTCCGGCATTCTGGTCAAATCCTTGCCATCTAAGACAATGGAGCCGGTGTCTACGGTGATGGTGCCCGCCACGGCATTGAGCATGGTGGATTTGCCCGCCCCGTTACCGCCGATGACGGTGACAAAATCCCCGTCATGGAGGGTCAGGTTCAGACCCTTCAGGGCAGTTTTGGCATTGACCGTACCGGGATTAAAGGTCTTGCTGACGTTTTTGATTTCAAGCATGGTGTTCCCCTCCTGCGGTTTTTGCCGCTTTCTTTCTGAATACATTGCCCTTCCAATAGGGAATAGAAAGGAACAGTGCCACGATCAGGGCGGTAAAGAGCTTCAAATCATTGGTGTTGAGGCCCAATTGCAGCACGATTTGCAGCACCAGGTAATATACCACGGCACCCACCACCACGGTACACAGCTTCAGGGCAAAATTCCGGAATACCTTTCCCAATAGCACGTCACCGATGATCACCGCCGCCAGACCGATGACGATGGCACCCCGGCCCATGTTTACATCCGTAGAACCCTGGTACTGGGCAAGCAAGGCACCGGCCAGAGCCACCAGACCGTTGCTCAGCATCAGGCCCACGGTGACGGTGACCCGGGTATCGATGCCCTGGGCACTGGCCATGTGCCGGTTGGCACCGGTGGCCCGGAGGGCACTGCCGTATTCGGTGCCAAAGAACCAGTAGAGGATGGCAATCAGCACTACCAGCGTCACCACCGCCGGAATCAGAGGATTGCGCAGGGACAGTTCCGTCACATACCGCTGGGACACCACCAAATTATACTTGTCCACGGAAATGGGCTGGTTGGATTTGCCCCCCATGATCCGCAGATTGACGGAATACAGGGCCAGCTGGGTGAGAATGCCGGAGAGGATGGCGGGAATTCCACAGCGGGTGTGGAGAAGTCCCGTGGCAAGGCCCGCCGTAAGGCCTGCCAGGAACGCGCACAGCAGGGCAAGCCAGGGATTGACGCCTGAACGCATGAGCATGATGCAGACTGCGCCGCCGGTTGCCAGGGTGCCGTCCACCGTCAGGTCCGCCACATCCAGAATTCTGTAGGTGATGTATACGCCAATGGCCATAATGCCCCACAGCAAGCCCTGGGAAATGGCCCCGGGAGCGGCATTGAAAAGCGGAGAGAGAAAGGTCATGGATTTTTACCTCAAATCTTTTTTCATTCAATAATTAGTCCAGGGGCAGGGCCCAGCGGCCCTGTCCCTGAAAAATGCTGTTTTCGTTTATCCCTCAATGGCGGTGTAGCCATCGGGAACGGTGATGCCCAGGGCCTCGCAGTTGGCGGCGTTGTACTTCTTCGTCACCTGGGGGGCATATTCTACGGGCATTGTGGAAACGTCCGCCTCTCCGGTCAGGATCTTGGCGGCCATTTTGCCGGTGGTGTAGCCCAGGTCATAGTAGCTGATGGAAAGGGTGGCCACGCCGCAGCCGGAGCAAATGCCCTCCTCACCGGCAACCACAGGAACCTTGGCGGGCAAGACCACGTTGGCAATGGCTTCTGTATTGGAAGCGGCGGTGTTGTCCGTGGGGATGTAGAGGACATCGGACTTGTCACAGGCTTTCTGGGTCACAGAGGCCACGTCATTGGTATCGGTGAACGCGAATTCCTCACAGGTCAGGCCCTCTTTTTCCAGGTACCCACGAATCACATCCACCTGGTACTTGCTGTTGGACTCTGCGGAGCAATACACAAGGCCCACGGTCTTGGCATCGGGGAACAGTTCCCGCAGCATGGCGGCCTGCTGGTCCAGGGGGGCCAGGTCGGAGGTGCCGGATACATTGGTACCTACGGTGCCGTTCCAGTTGTCGATTTCCAGAGCGGAAGCGTAATCCGTAACGGAAGTACCCAGAATGGGGATGGTGTTGGTGGCGGAAACTGCCGCCTGCAGGGGTGCGGTGGCATTGGCCATGATAAGGTCTACCTTGGAGGCAACGAAACCATTGACAATGGTCGAGCAGTTGGTGCTTTCGCCGGAGGCGTTCTGCTCGTCAAAGGTCACGGAATCCCCCAGAGCTTCCGTCAGAGCGGCTTTGAACCCCTCGGTGGCGGCGTCCAGAGCCGGGTGCTGTACCAGCTGGCAAATGCCCACCCGGTAAGAGGTCTTTGCGGTATCCGCGGCGGTGGTTTCCGCAGCGGTAGTTTCCGCAGCTGTGGTCTCAGCGGCGGTAGAACCGGTGCCTGTACAGGCTGTAAAGGTTCCCAGCAGCAGCACTGCCAGAACCAGCGCAAGTGCTTTTTTCATTTCATTTTCTTCCCTTCGTGTTTTCTCTGTGAACTTTTGTATCCCAGTCGTGGAATAGTTCTCGATTACTATACATCTGCAACTATCAGTTGTCAACCACGAAAACACGTACTTATCATAAGTTTTCCGCATATTTCCCAAGGCGAGCTGAATATTCCCAGGAATATACGTATATTCTGAATATTTCTGTTCCGCTCTGCCATGGGCCTTTCCGTCAGAAATGGCGGCAGCTCCCGAAATGATTCCTGCGACAGCCACCGGGCTTTCAAACGCCGACTCCTTTGTTTGACAAATTAGCTATTGTGTATAGTTTCTATTTAATTGCAGCGACTTTTATTGACATTTTATTCAGCACCTGTTATACTGATTTCCGAACAAACCGGGGGAGCCTTCACGGTTGCGGTTTTCCCGGGAAATACAGGAACGGAGGGTTCCGTTCCATAGAAATAAGGAGGCAAACCATATGTTATTCCAACTCTACGGAGACAAGGCACTCTACCAGCTTCTGGGCTGGCTCATGGTGTTCCTGGGCCTGGTGCTCACCAATGAAATCGCCCGGCGGACCAAAAAGGGCGGTATTTTCTTCTTCCTGGTACTCCCCGGGGCGCTGACGGTGTATTTTATCGCCATTGCCATCGGTGCCGCCAACGGTGCTGCCTGGGCAGTGAACAATCCCACCCACCTGTATATGAACAGCTGGTTCCACTATGCCAAACTCTATGCCGCCACCATCGGCTGCATCGGCTTTATGATGCTCAAGTATCAGTGGGGCATTGGCAAAAAAGAGTGGTTCAAGCCCTTCCCCTTTGTGATCGTGGCCATCAATATTCTCATTGCCGTGGGCAGTGACTTTGAATCCGCCATTAAAGGCGCCATGTCCGTGGACGGCTGGTGGCTGTCCAGCGAAAATGTCTGGCTCTACGGCGGCTGGTGGAACTGGCTCAACGGCTTTGCGGGTCTTCTGAACATCTTCTGCATGACCGGCTGGTGGGGCATTTACACCTCCAAGAAAAAAGACGATATGCTCTGGCCGGACATGATCTGGCTGTACATCCTGGCCTATGACGTCTGGAACTTCCAGTACACCTACCTGAACCTGCCCACCCACTCCTGGTACTGCGGACTGGCTCTGCTGCTGGCTCCCACGGTGGCGGCAGCCCTGTGGAACAAGGGCGGCTGGATCCAGAACCGGGCCAATACCCTGGCCATCTGGTGTATGTTCGCCCAGGTGTTCCCCCTGTTCCAGGATCACAGCGTGTTCACCACCATCCCCACCGTGTATGCCGACGGCTTTATGGATGCCGCAGTACGGCCCACCGCCGCCATGCCCAAGGCCCAGGGCGTGATTTCCATTCTGTCTCTGGCCATAAATGCCCTGGTACTGGCCATCATCATCCGCCGCTCCATCCAGCAAAAGAAGAATCCCTACAAAAACGAGATTTTCACCGACACCAAAGATTTCCAGCTTGCCATGGAGCGGGCCCAGTAACAACAGCAAAAAAGCACAGGCTGCGGCCTGTGCTTTTTGCGTAAAGGATCCCCCGGGCAAAAGCCCGGGGGAAAAGTTTTGGGGATTACTTCACGGTAACGGAAGTCACATGGGGCTGCATTCCGTTGTACCAATACAGGAAGCCCTCTACATCGATGGTGTCGCCCACCTTCAGATTGGTGACGGTGGTATACACATCGGTTTCCTCGCCGCAGAGGTAGCTTTCCACAGTAAAGGTGTAGGTGTTGGTACCGTCAGAGACGTTGAAGTACAGGTCGTTGTTGTTGCCCGCAGCACCGGAGCCGTCCCAGTTGTACAGGAAGGCATCGCCGGCATCGTTGGCCTTTTCCACGGTCAGGCCGGTGATTTTGATTTTGGCGTTCTGCCAGTCGATCAGGTTGGAAGCAGCCAGGCCGCCGGTGATGTCCTGGGCGGGGGCAACATAGGAGCCTTCCAGGATCTCAAAGGTGGCGCCCTCGGCAACTTCCACTTCGCCGGACCACTCGGTCTTGAAGCCGTTGACCCGGATCTTGGTGCCCTCGGTCAGCTTGGCGGCATCTTCCTCGGAACACTCCATGTTGTACAGGAAGTAGGCACCGTCCTCGCTCTGGGCGTAAACGGTCACCTTGTTGTCCCACCAGGACTGATGGGCCTGGACATAGGTCTCAATGCAGACGGGGCTGTCCAAAGGGGCGGCCATGTACTCGGCGTGGGTCATAACCTCGCCCTCGGCCTCCTGGGGAGCGGTAGCGGTTTCCGTGGTCTCGGGAGCTTCGGTGGTGGCAGCGGCTGTGGTCTCAGCGGGCTTGTCCTCCTTGGCGCAGCCAGCGAAGGCGGCAACCATGGCGATTGCCAGCAGCAGTGCAATGATCTTTTTCATTTGAATTCTCCTTATCGGATGATTGTTGAAGCATAGCCTCTAAGAGTCATTATAGCTTCTTCCCTGAGAAAAATCAATGGCTTTTGCCGCTCTTTTTCCGCCGTTCCAACAGGATAGAGCCGAAAATTCCAACCCAGCACAAGCCCAACCCAAAAATCAGGAGTTTTGCCTCTGTGGGCAAGGGTCCCAAGTCCTTAGAACCGGTGGTCCTTTGAATCTGATCCAGCCGATTCAGGGCGGCCACTTTCTCATAAATTCCGTCCAGAGCTTTGTCATCCGTGGGCTGTTTCCGGCGGACGGCTTTCACGGTCTCCTCGATCAGCTGCCCGGCGGCCTGCCGCACAGAGGCAGAACCATTGAATACCGGAGTGGTAAAGGTACGGTCGCCGTTTTCCAGCAGAATGTTGGTAGCCTGGATTTTTACATCATAGTGGAGATCATCGTCCTCCCCGCAGCGGCTGAGATAATTCTGATAGGAGGGGTCTTGCCGGGCCTTTTCCGTCACGGGGACGTAGCCCTCGGTCTGGGAATAGGCGATTTGCACTTCATTGGTCAGTAGATACTGGGCAAAGAGCCAGGAGGCCAGCACTTCCTGGGGGTCTTCCTTATAAAACAGGCACACACTGGGGCCTTGGGAAATCATCTGGGGGTTCTCCGGGTCATACTGCGGCACCGGATACACCGCCGTCTCAAAGGGTACCAGGGCCTCATCGCTGATGTCAAGCAAGGGGGCATTGCTGCCCATCCAGGTGGCCCCGGCGGTGGAGTCAATGGCAAAAATGCACTGACCGGCATTGAGGAAGTTGGCGGGGTAGCTGGAGATTTTAAAGGTAGAAAACGCCCCGGTGGCGGTGTGGGCCGCCACTTCTTTGAGAATTTCCTTTGTCCGGTCGTTCCACAGTTCCACCGTACCGTCCGCCCGGGCGTAACCGGCGTTCAGCTGCCGCAGCATTTGGATCATCATATTGTCCGTGGATTTGTAGATAAAGGGGATCAGCACCTTTTGGCCGTTGACCTTGTAATTCCCGGCGGCATCTTGTTCCATGGCCGCTTCGCTGACCTGCCAGATAAAGTCCCAGGTCAGCTGGTCTGGCAGGGTAAAGCCCAGTTTTTCCACCATGTCCCGGTTCACATAGCAGCTTTCCGTGGAGCGCATAAAAGGCAAACCGTAGAGCATGTTCCCAATACGGCACTCGTCTAAGAACTTCTGAACCACTTCCGTCTGCCCAGGGCCGTCAAAGCGCAGTTCCGTTCCCCCCAGGCCGTAACGTTCATCCGAGACCACATCTTCCAGGGGAACCACGGTTCTGGCACCCGTCAGGTAGGTTGCGATATGGTCCGGGTAGGTGATGCACACATTGGGGGTGGTGTCTGTGGCGATATTGGTGATCACATCGTTATAGATGCGGCTATAGTCCGTGTAGAGCCGGATGTTCACGGTGATATTGGGATAAAGCTTCTCAAAATCCTTGATGGCCTTTTGATAAATCTCCGTCTGAACCTTGTTGGTGTCGTTCTTGGCCCAGAACGTGATCTCATAATCCTTAGAGGTATCAAAGCTTTCCGGCAGGGTGTAGCGTTCCTGGTCAGGCGTTCCTGCTTCAACCAGACTCCCATGGCACCCGGTAAGCAGCAGACACGTAAGGAGCAGCAGCGCAAGCAATCTTTTCATCCCTTGGTTCCTCCTCTTGCCACGCCGGACATGATTTTTTTCCGGAACACCAGGAACAGCACAATGAGAGGCAGGGAGATCACCGTGACGGCGGCCATCATGGCGGGAATATTCTCCCGGCCAAAGCCGTTTTCCCGGATTTCCTGAATGCCTACGGACACCAGGAAATAACTCTGGTCATCGGTGATGAGCCTGGGCCAGACGAAGCTGTTCCAGCACTCGATGATTTTTAAGATGGTAATGGTCACCACCGTAGGCTGACAGATGGGAAGCAAGACTTTCAACAGGTATTTAAAATCCGAAGTCCCGTCCACCTTGGCGGCGTAATACAGCTCGTCCGGCACCTGGGCAAAGTTCTCTTTCAGCAGGTAAATGTAAAATACCGAGGTCACCGAGGGCAAAATCAGGCCTAAGAAGGTATTGCGCAGGTCCGCCTCTGTGATGGTCACAAAATTCGTAATGACCACCAGCTCCGAGGGTATCATCATCAGGGCCAGAAACAGGGCAAAAATCAAATCCCGTCCGGGGAAACACAGTCTTGAAAAGGCGAATGCCGCCAGCACTGTCACCACAAGCATCAGGGCGGTGGTGATCAGGGTAAAAATCACGGTATTTAAGAAGTAGCCGGACAGGGGTACCTGAGAAAAGGCACTGGTGTAGTTTTCCAGGGTGGGGTGCAGGGTAAAGAGTTTGGGAATGTACTCCGCGCAGTAGCTGCCGTAGCTTTTCACAGAGGTCAGCAGCATCCAGTAAAAGGGAAACAGCACCACCAGCGCCCACAGAGCCAGTACCAGGAAAATCAGCACCAGGTACAGAATCTGCCGCCTACGGGCCTGTTTTTCAATCAATGTATAGTCCATGGGGCCACCTCACACATAATGGACGTGCTTTTTGCTTACCAGTAGGTTGATACAGGTAATGGTCAGCACAATGGCAAACAGGGCGATGGCGGCGGCGGAGGCGTAGGAGGGGTAGCCGCCGGAATTGCCATAGAGCATGTCATAGACATAGCCCACAATGGTATTCATGCCCGCGGCGTTCAAATCCGTGCCAAACAGGGCCACCGCATCGGAATAGGCCTTGAATGCCCCAATAAAACCGGTGATCACCAGGTAGAATAGACTGGGGGAAATCATGGGCAGGGTAATGCGCCAGAAAATCCGGCCCTTGGAGGCCCCGTCTACCCGGGCAGCGTTGCGGTAAGTCTCATCCACCGAGGCCAGGGCACTGGTGAGGATGAGGATTTTAAAGGGCATGACGATCCACACGGTATACAGACACAGCACCAGCATTTTGGCCCAATAGGGTCCTGACAGGAAGTCCACGCTGGCAAAGCCCAGGGCATTCAGCAGCAGATTGACAAAACCATCGGAATAGGGGGTTTTCCGGAACAGAATCATAAATACCAGGCCCACCGCCAGGGTGTTTGTCACATAGGGCAGGAAGAACAGGGTCTGAAACAGGTCCCGCAGCCGCCGGATGGAGCTTAAGCACAGGGAAATCAGCAGAGCCAGCCCCGTAGAAAGGGGGACGGTGATGATGACCAGCAGGAACGTATTTTTAAGGGCCTGGAGAAAATAGGGGTCATGCAGCACATAGGAATAGTTATACAGGCCCACCCCCGTATAGGTCTGGGATGCAAAATTGTAATTTTCCTGGAACGAATAGACGAATACATCGATCAGCGGGTATATCAGAAACAGCCCCAGAAACACAAGGGCGGGCAGCAGATATAAAAAGCCCTTGTAACTTTTACGCTCCATGCCGTTCCTCCCCGGGCCGCAGCCGCTCTCCGGTGGCGGGGTCAAACAGCAGCACCTTTTCAGGCTTCAACCGGAAGGCCATTTTGCTTTCCCGGGTGGTCTCCCGCCCGTCAGACTGACGGATGGCCCGGAGGGTAGGGGTCTGGCAGGCCGGATGGGTACACAGATAGCTCACATCCCGGCCCATGACCTCTACCCGGTCTAAACCGCAATGGAAAGGCCCATTCTCCTCCGGCACAAAGCCCTCAGGACGAATGCCCACGGTAACGGCTCCATCGGGAAGCCCCGACACCGGCAGTACCCCATCCTCCCCTAAGTACAGCGTCTCCCGGCAAACCCGCCCGTCAAAAAGGTTAATGGGGGGTGTTCCCAGGAATTTGGCCACAAAGAGGTTGGCGGGGTCATCATAGACCCGCTGGGGTTTGCCGGTCTGCTGGATGATGCCCTCTTTCATCACCACGATCTCATCGGAAATGCTCATGGCCTCCTCCTGGTCGTGGGTGACAAAGACGGTGGTAATGCCGGTCTGCCGCTGGATGCGGCGAATTTCCTCCCGGGTCTGAAGCCGCAAGCGGGCATCCAGATTGGAAAGGGGTTCGTCCAGCAGCAGCACCCCAGGCATTTTGACGAGCGCCCGGGCAATGGCCACCCGCTGCTGCTGCCCGCCGGACATTTCGCTGGGCTTCCGGTCAAGCAGGGTCTCGATCTGCACCAGCTTGGCAGCTTCCGTAGCCCGGCGAACCATTTCTGCCTTGCTGGGCCGGTCCTTGCCCTTAAGGTTTTCCAAGGGAAAGAGAATGTTTTGCAGCACCGTCATATGGGGATACAGGGCATAGTTCTGAAACACCAGCCCCACCCCCCGGTTTTCCGTGGGCAGATGGGTCACATCCTGGTCCCCAAAGAAGATTTTTCCGGAAGTCGGGGTTTGCAGGCCGCAAATCATATAAAGGGTCGTGCTTTTTCCACAGCCGGAGGGGCCTAAAAGGCCCACCAGTTTTCCATCGGGGATCTCATAAGTAAAATCCCCTACGGCGGTAACTTCCCCGCCCTGTTTTTTGTTCCGATTGGGGAATTTCTTGGTCAGGTGCTGTAACACAACGTTCATAGCAGTCCATCCTTTTAATTTATGTAAAACCATTATACCCCCCAGGCCCAGGCATTGCAAGGGGGAAGATACCCCTTTGACAGGAAATGGGTCAGGCTGTATAATAAAGAAAAAATCTTGGAGAGGCTTATGATCAATTTTACGGAAATCACGGATTTTGAGGCCCCGGAGCTGGATGTTTACGCCCGGCTGACGGAGGCCCAGCTGCTCAATCGCTTTGAGCCGAAAAAAGGCATGTTCATTGCCGAAAGCCCCAAGGTCATCTGTCGGGCCCTGGATGCCGGGTGCAAGCCCGTATCATTGCTTGTGGAGCGGAGCCATTGCAATCAAGAGGCCCAGGAGGCCATTGCCCGGTGTGGGGATGTGCCGGTGTATACGGCGGAAATGGACATTCTCACCAAGCTCACCGGCTTTCAGCTGACCCGGGGGATGCTCTGCGCCATGCTCCGGCCCCAGAGGCCACCGCTCGAAACACTGCTTTCCTCCTGCCGCCGGGTGGCAGTGTTGGAAAACGTCATGAACCCCACCAATGTGGGGGCCATTTTCCGCAGTGCCGCCGCCCTGGGCATGGACGGGGTGCTGTTGACCTCCGGCTGTACTGACCCCCTATACCGCCGCAGTGCCCGGGTGAGCATGGGGACGGTTTTTCAGGTTCCCTGGGCCTATGTGCCGGACAACTGGCAGGAAATACTAAAAGAGGCGGGCTTCGTCACCGCCGCCATGGCCCTGCGGGAGGATACCCTTTCCATTGACGACCCCCGGCTCCGTGTCCAGCCCCGGCTGGCGGTGGTGCTTGGCACCGAGGGGGACGGTCTGGCAGACGGAACCATTGCCGCCTGCGACTACACCGTTAAAATCCCCATGTTCCATGGGGTGGATTCTTTAAACGTGGCCGCCGCCAGTGCCGTGGCATTCTGGGAGCTTCGGCCCAGAGAAAACACATAACCTGTCAAAACGCCAATGGGGCCGCTGCGGTTTTGCAGCGACCCCATTTTTTCTTATGCCTTTGTAAACCGGGCCAGGAAATCCCGGGTCTCCTGTTTTTGGGGATCCCCAAACAGTTCCTCAGGGCTTCCCTGCTCGCAGATCACGCCGTTTGCCATATAGACCACATGGTTGCTCACGTCCCGGGCAAAAGCCATTTCGTGGGTCACCACCAGCATGGTCATGCCCTCCTGGGCAAGCCTTTTCATAACGGACAGCACTTCCCCCACCATTTCCGGGTCAAGGGCAGAAGTAGGCTCATCAAAGAGCAGCACCTCCGGACTCATGGCCAACGCCCGGGCGATGGCCACCCGCTGCTTCTGGCCGCCGGAGAGCTGCCGGGGCTTGGCCTGGATGTAAGGGGCCATGCCCACCTTTTCCAGGTACTCCATGGCGGTTTTCCGGGCGGTTTCCTTGTCCCGCTTCAAAACCCGCATTTGGCCTACCATGCAGTTTTCCAGCACGGTCATGTTGTTGAACAGGTTAAAGGACTGAAACACCATGCCCACGTGGCTGCGGTATTCCGGCTGGTTTACCCCCCGGCCCACCACATTTTTCCCGTGGTAGAGGATTTCTCCGGAGGAGGGGGTTTCCAGCAAGTTGATGCACCGCAGGAGGGTGCTTTTGCCGGAACCGGAAGCACCGATAATGGAGGTCACGTCCCCTTTTTTCACGGTGAAGTCAATATCCCGCAGCACCTCATGGGTGCCGAAACTTTTGGACAGGTGGTTTACCTGTAAAATTGCCTGATCCATATCAGCGTTCCCCCCTGTTTTTTCTGCGCTTTTCTTCCTTGTATTCCCGGTTCTGCTCGTCAAAGGGTGTCCCCTTGTCCGGGTGGCTGTAGGTTCCCGCGGTCATAACCAAAGGGTCTACCTGCACCAGCTCGTAGTCGCTGGAACCGTCCATCTTCTTTTCCAGCCAACGCAGCAGGAAGGATGCAATCAGGGTCATGGTCAGATACCCGATCATTTCCACCGTTGCGGAGGGGAAATACAGATAGCTGGCACCAACGGCGGCCCGGTGGGCAGAGAAGAACTCCGGAAAGCCGATGATGAACATGACGGAAGTGTCTTTGACGTTGATAATAAAGTTGTTGCCGATCTGGGGCATGATGTTCCGCAGGGCCTGGGGCAGAATCACATGGAGCATGGTCTGCACATGGGTCATGCCGATGGCCTTGGCACCCTCGGTCTGGCCCGGGTCTACGGAGATGATGCCGCCCCGGACGGACTCGGCCATGTAAGCACCGGTATTGATGGAAACCACTAAGATTGCAGCGGCCCAGACGCTCTCAAACCGGGTGGCACCGTTTGTAAAGTAAGGAAGACCGTAGTACAGGAACACCGCTTGCAGTACCATGGGGGTACCCCGGAAAACCTCTACATAAATGCGTACAATGACCCGGATCAGCTTCAGGAAAAACTTCTTCACCGGGGAATCGCCGGGGGCATAGGGGATGGTATTGAGAACACCGCAGATAAACCCGATGACACAGCCAATGGCCGTGGCGACCAGAGCCAGAATCAGGGTGCTGCGCATACCGCTTAAATAAGAGGCACCGTACTTTGCCCAAAGCTTGCCAATGTCCGAGACAAGCTGAATCAGAATTTCCATGAATGCGTTTCTCTCCTTTGATTATTCGCTCAGGGGCTGGATAGCAATGGCCTGGGCCATGAGTTCGTTCATATCGTCGGCGGTCATGCCGGTGAGGGCGGAATTGATCCTGTCTTTCAGCTCCGTGTTGCCCTTCCGGACGGAAACGCCGATGTTGACGTTTTCGGCACGGACTTCGTCACTGAACTGGAAGTCCCCATCGGTGCCGGAGAAGTCCAGAATGGTCATATCCGGGTAAGCCGCCACAGCACCCTGGGCGGTGGGCATATCGGTGCAGATAAAGTCAACGGCACCGGTTTCCAGGGCCATGAGCATGGCAGGAGCGGTTTCGGAGGCGGACTGAACCTTGGCACCCTGGATCTGGGGCAGACACTGGTCATACCAGATGGTGGCGATCTGAGCGGTACACTTGCCGCCGGACAGGTCCGCAATGGACTTGGCAGTGGCATAGGGGCTATCCTTCTTGGTGACACAGACGATGGTGGCATAGAAGTAGGGTCCTGCAAAATCCACCTGCTCGCTTCTCTCGGCGGTCATGGACTGACCGGCGATGACTGCATCAAACATGCCGGACTGTACACCGGGCACCAGAGAATCCCAGTCGGACTGGGAAACCTTCAGCTCCCAGCCGTTGGCCTCGCAGATCTTCTTGGCGATCATCACGTCATAGCCGTTGGCGTAAGAGCCGGGTACATTGTCGATGGGTACTGCGCCGTTGGAATCGTCATTCTGCACCCAGTTGTAGGGGGCGTAGGCGCACTCCATGGCGATGGACAGCACGCCGTCTTCCACGCCGGTACCACCGGCAGCATCGGTTTGTACAGTCCCCTGATCAGAAGCAGCGGAGGAGCCGCAGGCGGCCAAGGACAGGGCCAGCATCAGAGCCAGCACCAAGCAAGTAATTCTTCTCAACATAATTATTACCTCTTTTTGTAGAAACTTCCGAAGTTTGTCGGATACAAAAAACTGGATCACCTATGCAGGCGATCCAGGTAAAATACGACGAAGCAACAAAGAATTGCGGGCCGGATCTCACGATAGCGCTCCACATAAATGTGACAGTCCGGCAGATGTTCTCTGACGGCCCAGCAGAAACGCATCTTACACAACGTTTCCACTTCGGCGGCATCCCCTTGCGCAGTCAGGCTGTAAGGCCCTTTTTGGACTGCGGACTTTGAATCCCGCACCTCTACCATAAGCGATTCAATTTGTACTGCTATGTTACTCCCCAAACGGACAAATGTCAATCCCTTTTTAGGACTTTTTTGCCCATTTGGGGGCAAAATCCGAAAGTCTGTGAAAATCCACTTGCATTGCCCCGGCCATCTGTGATAAAATTGTGGAAAACGTCAGAAAGGATCCGATGCGTTTATGGAAAGAAACAAGGATACTATCGTCTTTGATATGGGGCAGGTGCTGATCCACTGGCAGCCCCTGGCACT
Organism: uncultured Oscillospiraceae bacterium; assembly: GCA_934591845.1. Lineage (GTDB taxonomy): Bacteria > Bacillota > Clostridia > Oscillospirales > Oscillospiraceae > Faecousia. The sequence goes on from CAKTPO010000012.1 coordinate 21,847, forward strand.
GATCGCCCACATGAACCTGACCCAGGAGCAGAAAAATCTTCTGCTGACGGAGCTGTTTCAAAGTGTGGAATGGGTGCAGTCGGACCACGGCACCATTGCCCTGGAGCAAATCGTGACCCAGGTCTGCCAGAGACTCCCCAAGGAACTTCACCCAGCCGTAGAAGAACTGGTCTTCGGCTGGTGGCGGCGGCCTTTGGTTCCCATGGAGGGCATGGCCGAGCTTCTCCGGGAACTGAAAGAAATGGGCTACAAAATCTATCTTTTAAGCAACGCCAGTGTGGATTTAAGAAAGTATTTTCACCGGATCCCCGGTTCCGAATGCTTTGACGGGCTGATGGTCTCCGCCGAGGAGCGGCTGTTAAAACCTCAGCACGAGATTTACCACACCCTCTACAGCCGCTTCCGGTTAGACCCCAGCCGGTGCCTGTTCATTGACGATTCCCCCGCCAATATAGAGGGGGCTATTTGCACCGGCATGGATGGGCTTATTTTTCGTGGGGATGTGGCCCGACTGCGCCGAGAACTGGTGCAAAAGGGCATTGACGTTGCTGTGGCAACAGAATAATTCCCATCTATTCGGTATTGTTGTACCGTATCCAACCAATAAAATGACCATTCAAAGGAGCAGCCACCATGACCATTGAGGAATTGAGACAAAAGCTGGACGAAAGCAGCTATATTTACGATGAAAACCTGTTGACCACCCTTTATGTTGCCCTGGCTCTGGGGCGGCCTCTGCTCATTGAGGGTGCCGCGGGTGTTGGCAAAACCGAGGTGGCCAAGGTTATGGCCCAGGCCCTGGACCGGGACCTGGTGCGCTTGCAGTGCTATGAGGGGCTGGACGAGAGCAAGGCCCTGTACGAGTGGAACTACCAGAAGCAGCTGCTGACCATTCAGATGAACCAGGGCACGGGAGACCGGCAAGCCCTGAAAGAATCCATTTTTTCCGATGAATTTCTGCTGCCCCGGCCCCTGCTCCAATCCATCCAGTCCAAAGAGCCGGTGGTCCTGCTGATCGATGAAATTGACAAGGCCGACGAGGAATTTGAAGCGTTCCTCTTAGAACTGCTGTCGGAAATGCAGGTCACGGTGCCGGAACTGGGCACCCTCCGGGCCAAGACCACCCCCTTTGTCATTCTGACCTCCAACCGGGCCCGGCCCCTTTCCGAGGCTCTGCGCCGCCGGTGCGCCTATCTGCACATCGACTACCCGGATGCGGAAAAGGAACTGGCCATTCTGCGCAAAAAACTGCCCCATGTAGATGACCGACTGGCCTTCCAGGTGGCCCTGGCGGTACAGAAGCTTCGCTCTGCCGAGGCCATTCTCAAAAAGCCCTCCATTGCGGAAACCCTGGACTGGGCGGCGGCCCTGGATGCCCTGGGCATCCGGGAATTGACCCCAGAGGCCGTAACCCGGACGGCGGGGTTTGTACTCAAAAACAACGAAGACCTGCGGACCCTACAGGAAATGGATGTGACCGAGGGACACTGCGGCAACTGCCAGGGACACTGCCATGGATGATCCCCAGGTTTATTTGGAAAAGCTCACGGCTTTTTCCAGGATTTTGCGGATGGAGGGTCTGCCTGTCTCCCTGAAAGAAACAGAGGACGGGGCCCACATTCTCATGGAACTGGGGCTATATGACCGGGAAACCGTCAAAACCGCCCTGCGCACCGTCTTTGCCAAGTCCCGGGAGGAGCAGAAGAAATTCGATGCCGCCTTTGACGGATTCTTTCTTTCGGAAGAAGCCATCCGGGAACAGGCCCGGCAGCGGGCCCAGCAGCAGCAGGAGCAGGATGCCCAGCGGCAACAGGCCCGGCAGGAGTTGGAGGACATCAACCAGCGGGTAAACCTGGATAAAACAGAACAGGTCCGCTACCAGGAACTGCCCCAGGAATCCCGGCAGAAGCTCCAGGATTTTCTGAACCGCTACAAGGGAAACGTGGACCGAAGCCCCCAACTCTACAGTGAATTCATCCACTCGGTTTTTGCAAAAACCATGCTGGAACAGCAGATGCTGATGGAAAACGCCGGAGTGGGGGCAGAGGAACTGGACCCGGAACTGGGCATTTTGTGCCGGGACATCGGGGCCTTTCGGGATACGGAAATACCGAAAGCCATCCAGGTCATTCAGACCGTGGCAAGACAAATCAACGGGGAGCTTTCAGCCAAACGCCGGGGCAGCTCTTCCGGCGGACAGCTGGATTTCCGGCGGACCATCCGGGGAAGCCTCAGTGCCGGTGGCAGCCTGCACAAGCTGTATTTTCGAAAAAAACACGCCCGGAAGCGGCGGTTGGTGATTTTGTGTGACGTTTCCGGCTCTATGGTTCAGTTCTCCGAGTTTGCCCTGCGGTTCATCCAATCCCTGAACCAGGCCGCGGAAAGCTCCCGGATTTATCTGTTCTCCGAGACCATTGTGGAAGCGGATGCCTTTCAGCTGCAAAATATGGACCGGTTTCGGGATACGGTTCGCTCCTCCGGCATTTATGGTCGGGGTACAGATTTGGGGCTGGCTCTGCAAACCCTCTGCGCTGCCCATCCCCCGGTATTAAACGGCAGCACCACCCTGCTCATCCTCTCGGACACCAAAACCGTGGACACCCAGCGGGCCATGACCTGGCTGCGGGAAGCCAAACGCCAGTCCGCCCGCGTCCTCTGGCTCAACCCCATTCCGGAACGGAACTGGAAATACATCAAAAGCGTAGGTACCGTCCAAACCCTCTGCCCCATGATCCCCTGCTCCACCCTGGGGGAGTTGGCGGGGGCTTGCAGAAAGCTGCTGGCGTGAAGCAGTTGACAGTTAACAGTTGACAGTTGACAGTTTTTCCGAAATTGACAATGGACAATTGACAATTGACAATTTTTTGGAGGACGGGCGTTTTACCTTTGCTTTCGTCGTTCCTACAATAGAACACGCTGCCCCTCATTTGGAAAACCTCGGTTGAAAACGTATACCAATCAGCGAAACCGTAGGGAACGGCCTATGTGCCGTTCCGCACGTTGAAGGACGGAACCGTTCACAGTAAACCCGGCACCCGAAAGCCCGGTACAAAAGCTTCCCCTCCGGGGAAGCTGGCAGGGCGCAGCCCTGACTGATGAGGCAGCGGGGCAGCGTAAAACATTCCAGAAACAAAGGGCGAATCCGTAGAAACGTCCCCCCATTATGTCATTCAGGCCTTGAGCGATAAGCGGATTGGAGAAATCCACCACGTAGCAGAAATGTACCAACACAAAGTAAAGTCTGCCACTTGGGAAGATTCCTCGACTCACTACCGTTCGCTCGGAATGACATGACGGGGGGTGGTTTTGTTTTGTCCGCACGGGTTGTAATTGCAACGTAACGGAACGGCACATAGGCCGTTCCCTACGTACTTTAACGGACGGACTGAAATAAACAACGTTGGTCTCCCCAAAAACTGTCAACTGTCAACTGAAAAGAATTGACAATTTTCCACCGTCAGAACCCCTTGGTTTTTTCCAAGGGGTCATCTTTTTTGAACAAAATGTGAAATCAAATGTTCCCCTCTTGAAATTTGGAAAAATCGTGCTAGAATATTGCGTAGCTTGCTACGTAAATAAAGGAGGTGGGAGTATGCTTACGTTTGGACTTCTTTTCCGGAGCCTGGACTGCGCTTTGCGGCAAACCATGGACAACGCCCTGTCCTCTATGGACCTGACCTTTGCCCAGGGCCACATTATGGGCTTTCTTGCCCGGTGCGCTGCGCCGCCCTGTGCCAAGGATATTGAGGACCGGTTTCAGCTGAGCCATCCCACGGTATCCGGCCTTTTGGCCAGACTGGAGAAAAAGGAGTTTATCGCCCAGCGGCCCGACCCTCAGGACCGGCGGCGGAAGCTCATTTTTATTCTCCCCAAGGGTGCGCGTTGCAACGAAACCATGTACGCCGTGATCCAGCACGGCGACAAAAAGCTCCTGAAGGGCTTTTCCCAGGAGGAGGCAGATCAGTTCCGGCAGTATTTGCTGCGGGCACTGCACAATGTCGCTCCTGATTTTCAACCAGAAACGGAGGAATTCCAAAAATGATCAAACGACTGCTTCGGTGTGTCCGGGAATACAAATGGGCCGCCCTGCTCAGCCCCCTGGCCATGGTGGGTGAAGTGGCTATGGAAGTGACCATTCCCTTGGTCATGGCCGCTTTGTACGACCGGGGCATTGCCGCCGGTGATTTGACTGTGGTGTGGCAAAAGGCCCTGCTGCTGCTGCTTTGCGCCCTGGTCTCTCTGCTCTTTGGCGTGATGTCCGCCAACTATGCTTCCAAAGCCGCCACAGGCTTTGCCAAAAATCTGCGGCACGATATGTACTACCGTGTCCAGGACTACAGCTTTTCCAACATTGATAAGTTCTCCGCCGCCTCCATTGTCACCCGGCTGACTTCCGATGTTGCCAACCTGCAAATGGCCTTTCAGATGAGCATCCGCATGGCCATCCGGTGTCCCATGATGCTGATTCTCGCCACCTTCTCCTCCCTGCGCATCAGCCCCAAGCTCACCACCGTGTATTTTGTGGCCATTCCCATACTGGCCCTGGTGCTGCTGGGCATTGTACCCCTGGTGTTTAAAATCTTTGACCGGGTCTTTAAGACCTATGACCGGCTCAACACCGTGGTTCAGGAAGACGTTCACGGCATCCGGGTGGTCAAAAGCTTTGTAAGAGAGGAAAAAGAGGTCCGCAAGTTCCAGGCGGTATCCGATGCTATCTATAAGGATTTCTGCAAGGCCGAGCATATTCTGGCCATCAACGCCCCGGCCATGCAGATTTGCGTTTACGCCTGTATCCTGGCCATTTCCTGGATAGGTGCCAAAATGGTAGTGGCCTCCGGCAACAATGCCGCCCTGGGTCTTACCACCGGTGAGCTTAGCTCCATGTTTACCTACACCACCCAAATTCTCACCAGCCTGATGATGCTCTCCATGGTCTTTGTGATGACCATTATGGCCCGGGCCCCCATGCAGCGGTGCTATGAGCTGCTGGAGGAGGCCCCGGATCTGGCTTCTCCGGAACAGGCCCTTCAGGAAGTAAAGGACGGCTCCATCGACTTTGAAAACGTATCTTTCCGCTACTCCGCCAAGGCCAAGCGTCCGGCATTGCAGGACGTGAATCTGCACATTCCCTCCGGGGCAACCGTAGGCATCCTCGGTGCCACCGGCTCCTCCAAGAGCACCCTGGTCCAGCTGATTCCCCGGCTGTACGATGCCAGCGAGGGCTGTGTCAAGGTAGGTGGCCGGGATGTCCGGGAATATGATCTGGAAGTTCTGCGGGACAATGTGGCCATGGTTCTGCAAAAGAACACCCTGTTCTCCGGCTCCATCAAAGAAAATCTCCGCTGGGGCAATCCCAATGCCACGGACGAGGAACTGGTACACGCCTGTACCCTGGCCTGTGCCGATGACTTTATCCGCTCTTTCCCCGATGGCTATGACACCCATATCGAGCAGGGCGGCACCAATGTCTCCGGCGGCCAGAAGCAGCGGCTGTGCATTGCCCGGGCCTTGCTGAAAAAGCCCAAGATCCTCATTCTGGATGACTCCACCTCCGCCGTGGACACCCACACCGATGCCATGATCCGCAAGGCCTTTAAGGAAGAAATTCCCAACACCACCAAGCTGATCATCGCCCAGCGTATTTCCTCTGTCCAGGATTCCGATTTGATTCTGGTCATGGAAAACGGCCATGTGGCCTGTATGGGGACCCATGAAGAACTCCTGGTCTCCTCCCCCTTCTATCGGGGCATCTATGAATCTCAGCAGAAAGGAAGTGAAGACTAATGCCCGGTCCCGGAATGCGCGGCGATGGCCGCATGGCGTCCAATCCCAAAAAGACCTTGCTGCGGCTTTTGAGCTATATGAAAAGCTACATCCCGCTATTGCTATTTGTCTTCCTTTGTATTATCGCAACCTCCGTTGCCCAGGCCCAGGGCAACCGAGCCTTAGGGCCTCTGGTGGATGACTACATCCTCCCCATGGTGGCCTCCGGCTCTACAGACTTTGGGGCGTTGAAAGCGTATTTACTCAAGCTTGCCTGTATCTTCCTCTTTGGCGCACTGGGCAGCTTCCTGTTCAATTACCTGATGGTGGGCGTGACCCAGGGGGTACAGAAAACCATCCGGGATGACCTGTTCGCCAAAATGCAGCGGCTGCCCCTACGCTACTTTGACAGCCACCCCGCCGGTGACATCATGTCCCGCTACACCAGCGACATTGACACCCTGCGGCAGATGATCTCCCAGTCCATTCCCCAGTGTGTCTCCTCCTTGGTGACCCTGGTGGTGGTGCTGTGGAACCTGATCGACACCTCCCTGGTGCTGACCGTCGTCATGTTCTTCACCGTGGCCCTGACCATCTACACCACCAAGGTTCTGGCCAAGAAGTCCGCCAAGTTCTTCATCGGTCAGCAGAAGTCTCTGGGTGCGGTGAACGGCTATATTGAGGAAATGATTTCCGGCCAGAAAGTGGTCAAAATCTTCAACCATGAGGAAGTCTGCAAAGAGCAGTTTGACGAGCTGAACGAAACCCTCCGGGCCAATGCCTACAACGCCGGAAAGTTTTCCAATATGCTGGGCCCCATCAACAACAACCTGGGTTACATCCAGTACGCCATTCTGGCGGTGGTAGGCGGCATCATCTGTATCAAGTCTGACGGCTCGGTGCTGACCCTGGGCAGTCTCATGGCCTTTATGGTTCTCTCCCGCAGCTTCAATATGCCCATCTCCCAGATTTCCAACCAGATCAACGCCATTGTCATGGCACTGGCCGGTGCGGAGCGGATTTTCGCCCTGATGGACGAGGAGCCGGAGCAGGATCAGGGCTACGTGACCCTGGTCAATGCCCAGATCGATGAAGACGGCACCATCCACGAATGCCCCCAGCACACCGGCCACTGGGCCTGGCGGCATCCCCACCAGGCTGACGGCAACGTGACCTACACGGAGCTGAAAGGCGACATCACCATGGAGCATGTGGACTTTGGCTATGTGCCGGAAAAGACCGTCCTCCATGACGTGACCCTCTACGCCCATCCCGGTCAGAAAATCGCCTTTGTGGGTGCCACCGGCGCAGGAAAAACCACCATCACGAACCTCATCAACCGGTTCTATGACATTGCCGACGGCAAAATCCGCTATGACGGCATCAACGTCAATAAAATCTGCAAGCCCGACCTGCGGCGGTCCCTGGGTGTGGTGCTGCAGGAGACCAACCTGTTTACCGGCACAGTCATGGACAATATCCGCTACGGCAAACTGGATGCCACCGATGAAGAATGTATCCATGCGGCCAAGCTGTCCAATGCCGATGACTTCATCACCCGGCTGCCCGAGGGCTACAACACCATGCTGACCTCCAACGGCGGCAACCTCTCCCAGGGCCAGCGGCAGCTGATTGCCATCGCCCGGGCCGCCGTGGCAGACCCCCCGGTCATGATCCTGGACGAGGCCACCTCCTCCATCGACACCCATACAGAGGCCCTGGTTCAGGCGGGTATGGATGCCCTGATGAAAGGCCGCACGGTCTTTGTCATCGCCCACCGTCTCTCCACCGTCCGCAACTCCGACTGCATCATGGTCCTGGACCACGGCCGCATCATCGAGCGGGGTACCCACGAGGATCTGATCAGCCAGAAAGGCACCTATTATCAGCTCTACACGGGTGCTTTCGAACTGGAATAATTCAATTGACAATGGACAATTGACAATTGACAATTTTGGTAGACAGGTGTGTCCTTTTTTGGAGCACGTTGGTTAATGAATACACCCACCAGCGAAACCGTAGGGAACGGCCTATGTGCCGTTCCGCACCGAAAGGACGGAACCGTTACCTCTAAAAGGCAGTACCCCAAAGCCCGGTACAAAAGCTTCCCCTCCGGGGAAGCTGGCAGGGCGCAGCCCTGACTGATGAGGGGGCGGTACGACGTAAAACGTTCTAGAAACAGTAGGCGAATCCGTAGAAACGTAGCATCATTGTCATTCCGACCGCAGCGCAAGCGGAGTGGAGGAATCCACTACGTGGGACAAAGAACCAACACAAGATAAAACCAGATACTTGGGAAGATTCCTCGACTCACTTTCGTTCGCTCGGAATGACATAATCGGGGGGCGGTTTGTTTTATCCACACGCATTGTATTCGCAACGTAGCGGAACGGCACACAGGCCGTTCCCTACAGTGAGACTCGGTATGTCTACCTTAACTAGCTGCGTTTTTCGCTCGGAATGACATGCAGGGGCGCAACTTCAAAAAATTCAGCGGAAGCACTCCGAAAAAGGGTGCTTCCGCTGTTGTTTTTAGAGCTTACTTTCGCTCCACATTGAATTCCAGGGGGCCTTCGTAGACCACAAGCTTGGTGATGCCGTCCTCTGTAAGGTACACATCCCAGAACTCGTACTTGGACTGGAACTCCACCTCGCACTGGAAGGTCACTTTCCACATGCCGGCGGTCTCGTCCCGGTAGACTTGGGTGCCGATTTCTCGAAAACGCTGGGGGTACTCTTTCTGGGCCAGTTTTGCGGCGGTCAGGGGGTCTTCCACCGTCTGGGAGGTGGTATTGACAAAGCCCTGCTGCCGGGTGTCAAAGCCGCCGGAGGTGTACTTTTTCTCTGCCTCCTCCCAGGAGAAGGTGTCCCAGGTGAGGTTTTGGACGGAGGATGCGATCTTCTGCCGAATCTCCTCCGGGCTGTCCTCCCGGATTTCGATGGTCAATACGAAATCTGTCCCGTCATCGTTAGGGCTCTTGTATTCCATGGCAATCAGGTTTCCGCTATCGTCAAACCGATAAGTCAGCACCGCACTGCAATCCAGGTTTTCACCGATGGTCCAATTTTTGGTAAACCGGACCGTCTCCGGGCTGACCACACCGGTGCCCTCCGGGAAAGAAATGGGGTGGTTGTCCCGTTCAAAGAAAAGGAGATACAGCTCGTCCTCAAAGCTTGCCCAGGTGTAGCCGCCGCTGTTCGGGGTCAGGCATCCCACACCGACCCCCAGAATCTTGCTGGTCGCATCCTCCGGGTTTTCCCGGACGGGTGTATAGCCCACGCCGTCATAGCGGATGATCATGTCCGTTCTGGGGAACAGCTTTTGTCATCCTCCGTCCACTGGTCCTGAGGTGTTCTCGGGCCGTTCCTCTTGCTGACCGTCATGAAGTTTTCCCCATCGGTCCAGGTTTCCGTGTCCTCGCCATCGGAGCAGACATACCAGTGCAACACTTTCCGGGCTTTCAGCTCCTCCAGCTTTTCATAGCACCGCTCCACCGCGGCCTTGGTTTCCGGGGAATTGAGGTCCACGCTTTCGCAAAGCTCAAACTCCGCATAGAACGCCGCGGTCTTGCTGCCGCCCTGGGCTTCCCGGCAGGTCACGTATTTTCCCATCCGGTATTGACCGGGCTGTAACTGGCCGTAAAGGGGTGTCCAGTCCAGATAGCCGAAAGCACCGTACTCTTTGTTGATGCCGATGCCCTGGCGTGTCCAGTTGGGAGTCGCAATGGTGGGAAGAACCTGCCACTTCCCGTCCGCCTTCTTTTCCAGCCAGTATTCATCGGTGGTGGAAAGAACGCCCTGTCCCAAAGGGGCCTGAAAATAGACCACATCCGCGCCGTTGCTGGAAAGCCGGTCATCATCCACCCGAAAGGTCAGGCCCCAGCTGTCCTTTTCCGCCTGGTTGTCCAGGTCCTGGGCGGAAATCGATCCTGCCGTCATGGAGCGGCTTGCCTGAGCGAAAATGGTTTCAGGGGTCTCGTTCTCATAGCCCTGATAGACCGTATCCACATAGAAAAGCTCCAAAAAAGCCCGGGCGGTATTGGGATAGTTGGGCTGGTCGATGATGACCCGCAGCAGCGTCCCCTCCAAATCGTAGACAAAAATCACGGTCTCGGTATAAACGGTCTTGTTTTCATCCTGCCAGCGGGCATTAAAGGCCACTTCCCGGATCTGGTCTTTTACGGTGTCGTGGACGGGAACCACGGTATCCATATCCCACAGAAACAGATTTTTCCAGGCTTCAAATCTCAGGTCTTCTTCATTGGTCTCCACCCAAGCCTCTTGGTACCAGGCATAGTGCTTCCCGCCGTACTCCATGCGGCCATTGGCGGTTTCCGGCCCGGAGGAGGACAGGTAGTTCCACAGCCGGTCCTCCCCCAGCTTTACCAGGTTCGTTTGAAAAAGGACACCGCCACCTGTATCGGTGCCTAGAATCTCATAATGAAACTCCGGCTGCCGGAACTTTTCTTCCAGGTCCTCCCGGCACTGGGATATTTGGGCCATCTGGGCTTTCTGCTCCGGTGTCAGCTTCACAGACTTCTCGGAGGGACTGGTCAGAAAGCAGATGGCCACAAAGAAAAAGGCCAGAACGCCCAACAGGCTGAGCCAAAAGCTGGGCTTTTTGTAATTCAGGACTGATAAAATTCGTTTCTTCACGTTAACCTCCCCAAACGCAACGGGGCTTGCGGCGAAGTGGAACTGACGGCTGGAACAGGACAGCAGGGCCGCGGAATAGGACTTCCGCTCCTCCACCTCCATAAACCGCACCACCCGCTCATCGCAGGCCATTTCAATATCCTTACACAAACAGATGTAGGCCACCCACACCAAAGGGTTAAACCAATGGAGGGCCAGGGCCAGAAAACCGATCATTTTGATCCAGTGGTCTCCCTTATCCAGGTGGGTGCGCTCGTGGGCCAGAATGTACCGGCGGTTCTGGTTGGACATGCCCATGGGAATCAGAATTTTGGGCTTTACAAAGCCCAGAATAAAGGCCGTATCGATCCGGTCCGACTCCCAGCCGCCCCGGATGCGCACCGCCTCCCGAACCCGGTTTTTAAGACGGCAATAGGAAATCAGACTGTAGATTCCAAATCCCCCGGCAATCACCGCCCAGAGGCACAGGCCCCAGACCCTCCAACTGCCCTCAGGCAATCCAGGCAGCGCAAACCGGGGCTGCAAGCTCAAATCGCTGCGGATTTCAATCGGCAGCAGCAGCCGGATACCCGCCAAAAGCCACAAAAGGCAAATATACTTTTTGGGCGTTTTCCACAGCACCAGCCGAATCACCAGCACTGCCAGAATCAGGATGCTGCCGTGGAAGCTGGCAGTCAGCAGATTTTCTGCAAATCCATCCACATCTTATTCCTCCCCGTAGCTGTCGATCAGGGCCTGAAGCTGCTCCACCTCCCGGCGGGAGAGCTTTTTGGACTTGGAAAAGGCGGCAATAAAGGCGGGCATAGAGCCTTCAAAGGTCTCCTCTACCATTTCGTCAAGCCGGGATGCCTGGGCCTCCTCCTTGGAAATCAGGGCCGTGACCACGGTGTTTTCGTTTTTCACCACCCCACGCTCGGAAAGCCGCCGGATCACCGTATAGGTGGTGGCTTTGCTCCACCCCAGGTTCTCCTTGCACAGCTCCACCAGTTTTCCGGAGCTCACCGGCTCGTTGTCCCACAGGATCAGGCAGAAACGGTATTCGCTTTCAAAAATCTTAGGTGCATCCATATTCAAAACTCCTTTCAGGTTTAACGCGTTAAACTTTACATCTTGAGTTTAACACGTTAAACCAGCTTTGTCAAGCATGATTTCTGTTTTTTTCATTTTCCCCCTGTCCCGTGCCGGAATTGTCAAATTCAGTGCCAACGGTGAATTGCATTTTTTGGCATATTATGTTATATTTAGCTATAATGCAATGAAGAACGCTCTGATGCAATCCGCCCATGGCGGGCGCAAAAAATCCGCTTTTTCCCCCACCGATGTGGTTTTCAGAGCTTTTCAAGGGAGATTGTTATGGTATTTTCCAGTCTGATTTTCTTATACGGCTTCTGGGGGCTGTCGGTGCTGGCCTGTGGGCTGTGCCGCAGCAAGGAGGGGCGCAACCGGTCACTTTTGATCGCGTCCCTGATTTTTTACGCCTGGGGCGAGCCAAAATATGTGCTGCTTCTGATGCTGATGGCCTTTGTCAGCTGGCTTTGCGCCCTTAAAATTGACCGGGCCGAGACACCGGGGGTCAAAAAGCTCTGGCTGTGGCTGTGTGTGGTGGTGGACCTGGGACTCATTGGGTACTTCAAATACGCCGGACTTTTTTTTCGGCTCTTTGGCACCGTTCCGGACTTTATCCGCCGCATCACCCTGCCCATCGGCATATCCTTTTACACTTTCCAGCTGCTGACCTACGTGGTGGATGTCTACCGGGAAGAAGCCTGGGCGCAGGAAAAATACAGCAATGTTCTGCTCTATGCCGCCCTGTTTCACCAGTGCGTGGCAGGACCCATTGTTCGCTATCAGACCATTGCGGATGAACTCTTTGGCGACCGGGAATTACAGCCCCAATGGGCCAAGGGCGTATCCCGGTTTGCGGGGGGGCTTGCCAAAAAGGTGCTGCTGGCCAACCCCTGCGGGGCCTTGGCGGAAACCCTGATTCTGGCAGAGTCTACCGCCGCAGACTCTGCCGCCCTGGCTGCCAATTTGCAGGCCCTGGGGAATCTTTCCGTCCTGGGGGCCTGGCTGGGTCTGTTGGCCTATGCCCTGCAAATCTACCTGGATTTTTCCGCCTACTCCGATATGGCCATCGGCATGGGCTGGATGGTGGGGCTGCATTACCCCGAAAACTTCAAATATCCCTACGTCTCCCGTTCCGTTACGGAATTCTGGCGGCGGTGGCATATTTCCCTGGGTTCTTTCTTCCGGGATTACGTCTACATCCCCCTGGGGGGCAACCGGGGCAGCACGGCCCGGGTGGTATTCAACACCTTTGCGGTGTGGGCACTTACGGGACTGTGGCACGGAGCCAGTTGGAACTTTGTGCTGTGGGGATTGTGGTTCTTCCTGTTCCTGATGCTGGAACGGTGGTTCTTGAAACCCATTCTTCAAAAACTGCCTGTTGCGTCCAATCTCTATCTGCTGCTGGTGGTGCTGCTGGGCTGGGTCATTTTCCGCTACAGTAGCGTTTCCTTGGGCTGGACGCTGATCAAGAGTCTCTTCGGAGCCAACGGCAACGCCCTGACTTCTTTCTCAACGAAAATCCAGCTGGACAGCAACCGGTATCTGCTGTTGTTCTCCATCCTGGCCGCCACCCCCGCCGCCCATGAGTTCAAGGGCTGGCTGGAAGCCCGTGTCCAGGGAAACGCCCTTACATCCAGGGTCTGGGACATCCTGTTCTACAGTCTGCTCCCCGTGGTACTGTTGCTGCTGAGTACCGCCTGTCTTGTAGGTGACAGCTACAATCCGTTCCTTTATTTCCAATTCTGAGGTGCGATATGGACCATTTAAAAGGCAAAGATTTTTGGAAGGTACTTCCTTTCTTCCTGGTACTGGGTCTGCTGACCCTGGCGGCCTACTGCATTCCTCTGCGGCCCACAGTTTCCTACACGGAAAAGCGGACGCTGACCCAGTTTCCGGAGTTCACCCTGCCCAGGCTTGTATCCGGAGAATACTTCCAGGGCATTACCCTATGGTTTTCTGACACCTTTCCAGGCCGGGAAACCTGGCTCAATGTCAGCGCAGAAATTCAGAATCTCTATGGCAGTTCCGATGTGTACGTAGCCCCGGCCCTGCCGGATGTTCAGGATGTTCAGGAAGAGCCGGCGCAGCCGGAAAAACCGGAAACTGCCCCGGTAAGCCCCCAGGAAGAGACCCAGCCCCAGGAGACTGCCCCGGAAGCCGTTGCCACCGAGGAGCAAAAGTGGGGCGGCGTCGATGCCGGAGCGGCAGAGGAAATCGGCAAAGGTGCCGTTATCCAGATCGGTGACTCCGCTTTTAACCAGATGGGCATGAACGAGGGTCTGTGCAAACGCTATGGCCAGTCCCTCAGCCGTCTGGCGGAGCTTCTGCCGGATGTCCGGGTCATCAGCGCACCGGCCCCCACCGCCGTCGGCGTGATGGTGGAGCCTCAATATCTGGAAAATCTGAACTGCGCCCACCAGGACCTGGTGCAGAACACCCTCCACGAAAACATGAGTGATGCCGTTGTAAAAGTCGATGTGTTCTCCAATATGGTTTCCCACAACAGTGAATACATCTACTTCCGCACCGACCACCACTGGACCGCCCTGGGTGCTTACTACGCCTACCAGGCCATCTGTCAGGCAACGGACCAGACCCCGGCCCCGCTGGACAGCTTCACCCCCTGGGACCAGGGTACCTTTACAGGCAGCCTTTACGGCCAGGCCCGGTGGCCCCGCAAGCTCAAAAAGGACGACTGCATCGCCTACATCCCCCAGGGCGACATCACCATGATGGTCAAAGACAAAGGCTCTTTCCAGGAAATGCCCCTGCTGCGGGACATGACCAAGGGCAACGAAAACGAAAAATACGTTACCTTCCTCAGCAGCGACCACGCCCTGTGCGAGATCACCAACAATTCCCTGCCGGAAGGCACCGCGTGTCTTTTGGTCAAAGACTCCTTCGGCAACTGCCTGGCCCCGTTCCTGACCCAGAATTATCACAAGGTATACGCCATGGACTACCGGAAATACGGCGTATCGGGTCTTAAATACTTCGTAGAAAACAACGATGTCCAGGACGTGATTTTCAGCCCCTACCTCATCGCCACCCAGTCCATCCTGGGCAACGACCTGATCAGCGGGCTTTGCAACTAAAAACCCCAGGGCTGCTTTTAACGGCGGCCCTGGTTTTTTATGTTCCGAAAATGCGAAAAACGTTGTACGTTCCGGAACGGCACATAGGCCGTTCCCTACGGTTTTGCTGATGGGTTGTACCATTCGTCCGCACAGGTTATATTCGAAACGTAGCGGGCGACAAAATTGCCGCCCCTACAGTCAATTTGTCTCGTAATACCATATTTTGGCGCAGCTATTCACCGTATTATGTGCTGAAAATAGTTAAAATATGGTATGTGATGAACCAAACGGTTTGAAAAAAAATACCCCCTATGATAAACTATTTTCGAAAACCTGTGACCCGGGGCCGGTAAATTCGTACTGTCAGGGTGAAGAACAAAGGAACCCCTGATGCAGAGGTTCCCGAAAAAGGATGTGACACCATTGGAAGATTCCCAAATCATTGCATTGTTCTGGGCCAGGGAGGAAGATGCCATTGCCCAGACCCACGCCGCCTATGGCAGAAAGCTTTTCTGCCTGTCGGAGCGTATTTTAGGCAGCCGGCAGGATGCCGAGGAGAGTGTCAACGATACGTATCTGAAAGTCTGGAATTTGATTCCGCCCCAAAGGCCCCGGTTTTTCTATGCTTTTCTGGCCTCCATCTGCCGCCATCTGTCCTTTCACCGGCTGGACTGGAACCAGGCCGCCAAGCGAAAGGCCCAGGTGGTGACCCTGACAGAGGAAATGGAGCTGTGCATCCCCGACCCCAGCCGGGAACGGGAACTGGAGGCCCGGGAAATCGGACAGGCCCTGACCGCTTTTCTGGAAACTCTGCCCCGGCAGACCCGGCTGATTTTCCTGCGGCGGTACTGGCACCTGGACACCATTGCGCAAATCGCCGCCCGGTACGGTCTTACGGAGAGCAAGGTCAAAATGCAGCTCAGCCGCACCAGGGGAAAGCTGCGGACATTTCTGGAACAGGAGGAAATAACGGTATGAACGGAAAAGACTTGATGATAGGCCTGAGCTGCATCGATCAAAAGCTCATTGAAGAATCCGAGTGTGAAGGACTTTTCCGGGAGGCTGCCCCCCGGTCCCCCAGAAAGAGCCTCCGTCGGCCCCTGCTCATTGCGGCGGTGCTGCTCCTTGCAGCGGCTCTGGTAGGCTGTGCGGTGGTCTGGGCCAGCATCCTCTTTGGCTCTCCCAAGGAGATGATTGCCGGCCTTTACGGTGAAAACACCGGTTATTCCAGTGCCGCCCCCAGGGATGACTATGACCCGGAAAAGCCTGACTCCCAGGGCTGGACCACTCCCGGCTTTGAAAAGCAGCCGGTAGAGGAAACCGTGGCCCAGGAACTTCAAAAACGGGTCTCCCCTGTGGGCCAGAGCATTGATGCCCAGGGCCTTAAACTGACGGTAGATGCCTATATCTATGACAGCGCCACCCAATGCGGACTCATCACCATGCTGCTGGAACACGACACACCCTTTTCTGATGACCAGCTGTGCCTGGGGCGTGACGGATGTCTGGGCGGCATCGATGGATTGCTTTTGAACTTCAATCAGTACGGCTGGCCCTATCTGATTCCGGAAAAAACCACACAGAACCAGTTGGCCTTTACCTTCTATTTCCGGGCGGACCTGCGCAGCGGAACGAACCTGCTGGTCTCCTTCCCGGATTTTGACAGCCAGGACCGCTATGAGGAATACGAGAAAAACCGCCCCGGTGAGATTGCCGCTATCCGTCAGCGGCTGAAACAGGAACTGACCCCGGAGGAGGTGGCCCAAAAGCTTCAGGAACTGCAATACACCCGGGGCTATAGTGAAGAATATGACGACTACTATTTCCTGGCCGCCTATGAATATGATCAGGCCCATGCAGACAGCCTCACCACCCCAGAGAATCTGGAACGGCAGTCCATGGAGCAGCAGCTGCGGCAGGAACTGACCCCAGAGGAAGCGGAAGCAAAGCTGCGGGCCCTCTGGGGGGACGAGCTGGTAGAGGAGACCTTTGCCGGTCGCATGGAGGAGGTTCCGGATTTTGCCTACAGCGAACTGGCGGACCGGAAATATGAGCAGAACCATCTGGACGAAATGATCTGTGTGTCCCTGCCGGACAGCGGCAGCCTACCCTATCGAACCTTTGGTCAGGGAGGTGTGTATGTAAATTCCCTGGCTGTAAGGATCCAGACTTCCCGTTATGCAGAGGAGGGCAGTGATATTCACACGCTGATTTTCCATATGACTGATGGCACGTCATTTGTGGTAGCGGATGGGCTTACCGATAATACACTGTTCAAGCGTGGAATCGAGCATGGTGACTCTCTGTATATGCTGAACAGTGCCATCAACATTGACAAAATCCAGTCCATCGAGGTAGCAGGAAATACCGAAGCCTGCACCCTGGAAGCAGATTGAGGCTGCGGCCCATTTCTGTGACCCTCGGCGTTGATTTTCAAATATTGCGGTGCTATAATGGGTCCAAAATAAGGGGATCTTTTCCTCCCCGCAGAAAGGAAGCGCAGGGTTTTGTTGGATTTTTTGGAGCAGGAGCAGATCAGCCGGGACCTGCTGGAGGGCATTCGGGCCTACCGGAATACCTATCCAACACCGCCGGAGCTATTAAACCGGGTACCCAAACCCCGGTATCATTACTATGGAAAAGAGGTCTGGGAGGCATCCATTGCAGCCATTTTGTGCGGCGAAAACCTACTGCTGGCAGGCAGCAAGGCCACGGGCAAAAACGTATTGGCGGAGAATCTGGCCCAGGTTTTTGCCCGGCCCAGCTGGGATGTGTCCTTCCATGTGAATATGGATGCCGCCAGCCTGATCGGCATGGACACCTTTGAGAACGGTCAGGTGACATTCCGGCCCGGCCCGGTGTACCTGTGCGCCCGGCATGGAGGTTTTGGAATTCTGGATGAAATCAATATGGCCAAAAACGAGGCCCTGGCGGTGCTTCATGCCACATTGGACTTCCGCCGGGCCATTGATGTGCCGGGATATGACCGGGTGGAGGTCAGCCCTGCCGCCCGGTTCATCGGCACCATGAACTATGGCTACGCCGGAACCCGGGAGCTCAACGAAGCACTGACCAGCCGGTTCGCGGTGATCCAGATGCCTGCTATTGACCAAAACGGCCTGGAACGGCTTTTGGCAGAGGAATTCCCCACCCTGGAAAAGAAGTACCGGGGGCAGTTTGTGCAGCTGTTTCTGGATTTGCAGAAGAAGTGCGAAAGCGCGGAGGTTTCCACCAAAGCTTTGGATTTGCGGGGAATGCTGGATGCCCTGAATCTCATCCGGCGGGGCATCAACGCCGGGACGGCCCTGGATATGGGCATTACCAACAAGGCCTTTGACAGCTACGAGCAAGGGCTGATCCGGGATGTGATCGCCGCCAGAATTCCCGGAAAGCTGGATAGATCCCGTCTGTTTACCGACTGATATGGCACACTCCAACTATACTGCCCGCCAGAAGCGGGCCATCAATCAGGTGTGGGATGCCTGTGGGGATTACAGCTTTGAGCCCCAATTTTTGGCCATGGCTCCTGACGGCCAGCCGGACCTCTACATGAACTGCATCATTGGCCTGGTTCACAAGTGGCTGGGAGACCGGATGCCTGCCGACCTGTTTGCCGCCTGGGCAGGAGATGCAAGGCAGGGCATGTACGATGATTTGGCCTGGCTTGCCCTTGAAAATGCGGTCTACGAAAAAGAGCTGCCGGAACGGCCCGCCCTGGAAGGGCTGCGGATGGCCCACGCCGCCGATTTTTTCGCCTCGGAATATCAGCTATCCCGGCAGGAATGGATGGAAAAGAACCAACTGGTGTATGCCATCCAGTCTGCCCGGTGGAAGACCGTGCTGGGGCAGCGGCTCCCGGTACTGGCCCCCTGGGAAAAGGGACTGTCCATTGCCCTGACCTGCCCCGGTACCATGAGCGGTGAGGAGTTGGCAGCGGCCATCCGTGGGGCCTTCCAAAAATATCTCCGTTTTGACGGCACTGCCCACAGCAAAGCGCCTATTTCCCTCCACTTTGGAGAACGCTGGGTGCCCTTGCTGACCAAGCTTTTTACCACAGAAATGGTACGCACCGATGATTTGGCCATAGGCCGGTCCGTGGCCTCCGGGGGACAGGGACTGGCCCGCCCCCTGGGGGCACTGCGTGCCCAGCTGCGCTCCAATGAAGGACAGTCCGGAGACCGGGAATATGTAGAAAGCTGCTTTGGCCGCAGCATGTATTCCCCCCGGGAGCTGTCCCTTCTGGAGCAGCGCTGCTGCACCGGGAACCACCTGGGCTGTCACCTCTGGTTCACCCGGGGATATCCGGTGCCTGGAAAGCCCGTGGGCGCCGATGCTCAGAGGCTTGCCCACCAGGCAGCAGAACAGGCCAAGCGAAACCGAAAAAGCTACATTCAAAACAGCGACCTCTACCAAAGTGCCCTTCTGCGGCTCACTGAGCATATCCGCAACTGTATGCTGACCCAGCAGCAGCCGGACACCGTTCCCGCCCGGCAGGGCCACGTTGACAGCCGCCGGGTCTGGCGTATGCCGGTGGTGCTGGATGACAAGGTGTTTTTGCGCAGTGAGGAGGAAAGCAACCCCGGCTTTACGGTGGACTTGCTGCTGGATGGCTCCGCCTCCCGGCTCCACTGTCAGGAAACCATTGCCGCCCAGGGCTATATTCTGGCCAAAAGCCTGGCAAACTGCCATATTCCCGTGCGGGTCAGCAGCTTTTGCAGCCTCCGGGGGTATACGGTGCTGCGGATTTTGAAGGACTATCAGGAGCAAAACGGGGAACAGAAGATTTTTCAGTACTTTGCCGCCGGTTGGAACCGGGACGGTCTGGCCCTGCGCATGGCGGGTGAACTGCTGAGTGTCGCCCCCCGGGACAAGCACCTGCTGATCCTTCTGACGGATGCCAGCCCGGACGACAGCCACAAAGTTCCACCCACCGGAAAAATCCCCCTGAGCCGGGACTATGACGGAGATCTGGGTGTCCAGGATACCGCCCAGGAGGTCCGAGCCCTCCGCCACCAGGGCTTCCGGGTCGCCGCCGTCTTTATGGGCCAAAACGCCAACTTCCCCAACGCCCAGCAAATCTACAACCGAGACCTGGCCCCCATCCACAAAATGGACCAACTTTCCGCCGCCGCAGGCAAGCTCATCCAATCAGAGATCATGGAACTGTCCGGCTGACCTTCCTGGGAGGACGGGATGCCCACGACGATGCAAACAAGCCCCCAAATGCCGGTTGTTCCGGCATTTGGGGGCCATTGCTTTTATTTATCCTTTGATGTTCCTGAGGGTTCTTCGCAGGTTGCCCAAGTGTCTTGCGGCGGTTCCCAGGAGGCACAGCAGTCGGAAATGGCTGCCGTTCATCAGGCCCAGGCAAAGGTCCTTTTTGGGGGCGGTGGCGATGATTTTGGCGTAAAAGGCATCGGCCCGAATGGCCTTCAGGTGGGCCGTCCGGGAAGGCACCGGGGCGGCGAACTTGGCCACCAGCCAGACCTGGAACCGGGTCAGGCGGCGGAGCCAGCCCATGTAGGTTTCAAAGTCTTCGGAATTCCACAGGCCTTGATCTTGCAGAAAATCATAGCAGGTTTCTAAGACCAGGGAGCTGACACGGTATTTTTCGCAGCCCAGGCCGTTGGTGGCAGAATGGGGGTTCTGGGTATAGTTGTAGAGGCTGTCCGGCAGGAACACCGCCTTTTTGCAGTCCCGGTACAGTGGGATGCTTTGCAGCAGGTCCTCTCCGAAGCGGACGGGATAGAATTCTTTGTGATCCTCTCGGGGCAGCAGCCCCAGGGGGGCCGCTTTTTTCCACAAAGGGTTATACCAGCCGTCCTGGAATACGATTTTATAAAGCTGCGCCTTGTCCGTCACCGTGCCGATAAAGGCCATCTCCCGGGGGAAAGGCCGCAAGACCTGGCCCTCATAGACCTGATCCTCTCCCATGAAAATCAAATCTGCCCCGGTTTCCCGGTGGGCCTTGGCAATGGTTTCCAGGGCATTGGGTTTCAGAGAGTCGTCAGCATCCAGAAACACCGCCCAGTCTGTGGGCTGTCCTTGACCTAAGCAATACCGGATGGCGGTACGGCGGGCACCGTAAGGCCCGGTATTTTCCTGGTGCAGGGCGTGGACACGGGCATCCTGGGCCGCAAACCGGTCACACAGTAAACCTGAACCGTCCGGGGAGCCGTCCTCTACCAGCACCACCTCAAAGTCCTGCCAGGTCTGGGCAAAGACGGAGCCCATACATTCTTCTAAAAAGGCCTCTGCTTTGTACACCGGAATGAGAATAAAAAACTTCATCACTTACCCTCCCATGCGGTTTTGGAGCCAAAGGGTCTCACACAGCCACAGATACCGGCGGAATTGCCCCTGGCAAAGGGCCTGGGCCAAGCCCTCGTAGGGGGGCACCGGGGAAAGGCCCTGAAAATAAGTCTGCTGCAGCTGCCGCTGGGCTTCAAAAATCAGGTAAGGCACCTGCCGGGGAAGACCCCGGGTGCGGTGGTAGGTCAGCAGCACCATATGGAGAAAATGGGTATAGTCCTGCGGTGTTGGCTCTAGGCCAAAGGCCTGTCGCTCCCGCAGCAGCCGCCGGGTGACATAGAGACTTTCCAGGGCCTTGCGTTTTCCTTGAGAGGCGGCGGAAACCCCCTGGGGGTTTAACAGATAGGCAAAAATCGGGGTGGAAACAGAATAAATCGTCTGGGCCATGGGCAGCAGAATCTGGCAGATCACCGAGTCCTCATACCAGTAGCCCAGGGGAAATTGCAGCGATTCCCACAGCTCCCGGCGAAAGGCCTTGCCGCAGGTCATGCCGGGAACCTGTTCCCGGTCCAATACGGGGCCCACCGGAAAGCTTTTTCCCGGATGGAGATTGCCCGCCAAATCCTTGCACAGATACCCTCCCAGAACGATGTCTGCATTCTGTTCCTCGGCGCAGGTCATCAGGGCTTCCAGACTGCCGGGAAGCAGGGTATCGTCACTGTCGTGAAACAGCAGATATTTCCCCCGGCTCAGGGCAATGCCCGCATTTCTCGCCCCGGAATGGCCCTGGTTTTCCTGCCGCAGCAGGGTCACATTGGGAAGACTTCCGTAGGAAGACAGCACTTCCGGGGTTTCATCCGTAGAACCGTCGTCAATGACCACGGCCTCAAACCGATAGCGGGTCTGCTGGCCCAGAACGGAATCCAGAGCGGCTTTTAAGTAAGGGGCATTGTTATAGCAAGGAATAATGATGCTCAAATCCACCGGGTGCTCCGGGTGGAGCCAGCCTTCGTCTCTTACAATGCGGCAGCTGCCCCCGGTATCGGGCCAAAATTCTTCCAGGGGTGGAAAATCCCCCCTGGGGCTTAATAGCTTCCCCACCGACCGGCCCGCTTCCTTGAGTAGCTTCTTGGGATTCATAGGCAGCCTCCCGGCACCGTGGTTTTGTAAAGGTTCAGGTAGCCCTGAGCCATGGTATCCAAGGAAAAATTCCGGGAGGCCTCCTTGCCGCCCGCTCCCAGGGCTTGCCGCAGGGCTTCATCCTTTACAAGACCTTCCACGGCATCTGCCAGCGCCCGGGCCTGGGGTTCGATCAGAATACCGCTCTTTTCAGGGACGATCATATCCGGAATGCCCCCGACCTGAGAGGCGATGACAGGCAGCCCGGAACCCATGGCTTCAATGATGGTCATGGGCATACCTTCCCAGGAGGAGGGCAGCAAAAACAGGTCTGCCCGGGACATCACCGTATAAACGTCCTGGGTCACGCCCTTCAAAATCACCTGTTCTTCCAATCCCATGGCTTTCACCTTTTCTTCCATCTCCGAAAGCAGAGGGCCATCTCCGTAGCAGTGCAGCTCGCAGTTGAGGCCCCGCTTTTTAAGCATGCCGCAGGCTTCTATCAGGGCGGCGTGGTTTTTCTGGGGATAAAACCGGCCCACGTGGAGCAGGCGAATGGGATAGTGCAGCGTGTAATCATTTTTTTGGATACACCGGTCCAAATCAATGCCATTGGTCACCAGGGGGATGTTCTCCTCCTGCAAGCCGTAAAGGGTCGCCACGGACTGCCGGATTTCCCGGGTCAGGGCCACCGGCAGGGCCTTTTTGTGCCGGAACAGAAATTTTCCGATTTGGCGGTCCAAAAACACCGCCTCTTTGTCCGCCTGGTTGTGGACGGTATGGACAATAGGGATGCGGGTACCTGCCAGTGCCACGTATTTCAGCGCATGCAGGTGGGTATGGATGACCTGGGGCTGCTCCTGCCGGATCAGGGCTTTCAGCTTGCCCACACAGGCAAAGCCGGAGCCTAGGGCCTTATCCAGGTAGCGCACCGATACCCCCGCCGCTTCCAAGCCATCGGTCAAAGGGGTATGGTCCCCGGAAAGGCTCACCGCCGTTACCTGGTGGCCCATGCGGTGCAGCTGTAGGCACAGCCCCTGGCACATGGTTTCCGCCCCGCCCATGCCAAAGGTGGGGATCACTTGCAGGATTTTCATAAGCTTCCTCCCAATTCATACCCGGCCCGCAGCTGCTGGCGGTAGACATCCAAATCCAGCAGTTTTTCGGCCTTTTCCTGTGCGTTTTTTGACAGCCGCTGGCGCAGCTGGGGATCTCCGATGATTTCGGCGCAGCGGTCTGCCAGTGCCTGGTCTTCCGCTTCCAGAAAACCGGTCTGCCCCGGCTCCACCAGGTCTTTAAGACCGTCTACCGGGGTGCTGACAATGGGTACCCCCAGGGCCATGGCTTCCAGGGCGCACATGGGGGTTCCCTCCCATAAAGAGGTCATGAGCATCAGGTCTGCCTCCTGCAATAGGCCGTAGGCGTTGGACTGATACCCCAGAAGCTGAATATGGTCCCGGGCCGGTGACTGCGCCCAGGCCGCCCGGACCTCTGCCTCCAGTTCTCCGCTGCCGATGATTTTCGCTTCCAGCTGGGGAACCTGGGCGTACACCAGCTCCAGCACCCGCAGCAGCCGCAGGGGATTTTTGGGTTCTGCCATCCGGCCCAGAAACACCACATGGCTATGGCCCCGGAGGGTCGCCTCTGCCGCCTGTTTTTGCAGGGCCCGGGCATCAATGACATTCCGCAAAACAGAGCTTTTGGAGGCCACCGCCTTTTGAAAATAAAAGCTGTCCATGGCCGAGGGGGACACCCAGAAAATGTGCTTTGCTTTCATGGCCGCTGGGAAAAACAGCAATGTTTTGAGATTCAGCTTTCGGGAAGCAAAGTTGTTGTTGTGAATGTGGCACACCAGGGGCGTTTTCCCACAGGCGGCGGCACAAATGACCGAGGAGAGCATGTCGTGAGCCTGGATCAAATCCGGCTTTTCCCGGGAAATCATATGCCGCACCTGGGAAACATTAAAAGCCTCCATGGGAAGATAGGGGATGTTCCGTTCCTCTAAGGCTTGCCGGATGGGTCCCTCCGGGCAGCAGTAGTACATATCGATCTGGCCCCGAAACATGGAAATAATCTGACAGACCACATTTTCCGCACCGCTGAAGGTATTCCGGGGAAGAAAATGCAGGACTTTTTTCCTGACTTCCATCGATGTTCCTCCCTTATACATACTTTCGCCTATTGTACCATAAAGCAACCGGAAAGGAAAGCAAAAAAAGCCCCGGCAGCGGGATTCGCTGCCGGGACGAACGGAAATAGGAAAAAATCAGTTGCTCTGGGCTTCCTGCTCCCGCCGTTTGAGGCAAACATAGTAAGCCGGCACCAAAAACAGGTCCGCCAAAACCCAGGCGGCAGGATTGGCGTAGCACACGGCGGTAAAGCCAATCACCGGCACCAGACCAATGGCCACCACACCCCGGGCGATCATCTCAGAAACTCCGGCGATCACTGCCAGATTGGAGTAGCCCAGGCCCTGAATGGTAAAGCGGTACAGGTTGACCCCCAGAAGCGGAATGTAGAAAGCGGCGTTGATCACCAACATCTGCCGGGCCAGGGGCAGAATTTCCGCTGCGGAGGCCGCATCCTTGGAGTCCAGGAACAGCCCCGCCATCTGGGCACCGCCAAAATACATGGCTGCCATGGCAATCACAAAATAGATCAGCCCCAGAATGCCGCAGTCCCGTACCCCTTCCCGAACCCGGTCCAGCTTCCCCGCGCCCAGATTTTGTCCGGCGTAGGTAGCCGCCATGGTGCCCATGGCATCGTAGGGACAGGCAAAAAGGCATGTCACCTTGCCGGAGGCCGCCACCGCAGCCATGGCCACAGGCCCCAGACCGTTGACGGCGGTCTGCAAAAGAATGCTGCCAATGGCGGTAATGGAATACTGCATACCCATGGGAAGCCCCATGAGCAGCAGCCGATGGGCGCAGAAAGACCGAAGCTTTAAGTTCTGCCGGTGCAAATGCAGAATGGGGAACTTTTTGGCCATATAAACCAGGCACAGAAGTCCCGAGATCAGCTGGCTCACCAGTGTGGCCCAGCCTGCACCGGCCACGCCCATTTGCAGCCACACCACACAAACCAAATCCAGGGCCACATTCAACAGGCTGGAAAAAATCAGAAACAGCAAGGGCGTCCGGCTGTCTCCCAAAGAGCGGAGAATGCCGGAAAGGAGATTGTAGAGCATGGTTGCCGGAATGGCCAGGAAAATCAGGAAAATATAGTCATAGGCATAGGAAAAGGTGCTTTCCGGGGTTTTCATGGCCGTCAAAATCCACCGGCAGCCCAGGGTGGTGGCCAGAGTGATCACCAGGGACAGCAGCACCCCCAGCCAAATCATATTGCCCACAAAGTCCCGCAGACCCTCATAGTCCTTTTCTCCGAATTTCTGAGCCACAGGAATGGCAAAGCCTGCACAAATTCCATTGCACAGCCCCAACACCAAAAAGGAAATCGACCCCGTAGACCCAACCCCCGCCAGGGCCTCCATTCCCAGAAAATTACCGACCACCACCGTATCCACCATGGCATAAAACTGCTGAAACAAAAGCCCCAGCAGCAGCGGCAAAATAAACGCCAGCAAAATCGGCATCGGCGCCCCCACGGTCATATCTCGCGTCCGTTCTTTCGGCATACAACGCTCCCTCCAAATACAATAAATAGCTTTTTCAAGCGCAAATAGTAGCACTATTTTTTCTCACTGTCAATCCGGGAAAATTACATAAAATAGCATTCAAAATCCCCCGCCATCCTTGTCAAACCGCCCGCACCCTAAAAACCGCCTATTTTATCACGTTCTCCATATTCAAATTTTCCTCCACTGCCCAAAAATATTTCTTGACATTTCCTATATTTATGCTATTATAAAAAAGTTCTGACAAGAGTAGCATATCTGGGGGAATTCCCGAGTGGCCAAAGGGGACAGACTGTAAATCTGCTGCTTATAGCTTCGGTGGTTCGAATCCACCTTCCCCCACCAAACGAAAGAAATCCGAACTTCTTCCCTGTAGGGAACGGGTTCGGATTTCTTGTTTTTATCAGGGATATTTCCTATTAACCTAAATTCCCCGAAATTCTACCTACAATAATTTACGCAATTAAGAAAATCCTTTCAATTTACAAATTCAGTAAAACCCCAAACTTTTTGAATAAAAAAATTCTAACTGTATAGTAGAATTCTGACAAATTATTAAAACAGAATATCTAAACATTTTGCGGGCTGATTCCTTTAATAATCAATCAGTTTCGGGAAAAAGAGATAATTTCCTTTCGGTATAGTAGAAAATTCCGGGAAGTAAGGTATTAAATACCGATTAGGAACCCGGACGGCGCAACCCAGACGAACAAGTTTTAGACCCAAGTGTCAAAAAATGATTCCAAATAGCCAATCGTACTATTCCAAGAAACACCTAAAAGTTAGAAAAAATGGGCGTGTTGCAAAATACGCCCATGAAAAAACCACATCACCATCCCCAAAGGGCTTGGTTGATGTGGTTTTTGCGTTAGAATTAAACTACCATGAAAAACTCTGAAACGCAAACTCGGTATACCGCAGTTGAGCGAAATAATCAACTGGTTCTTATACAGAACAGTGAAATTAAATTGCCAGAGGATGCACCCGTCCGAGTGACCAGTGCCCAGCTTGAGGAACTGGACTACAGGAAACTACTGTACGCAGCGTATTCTTCCAGAGGAAGAAAATCGGTCACTGACCCACGAGTGATATTCAAGGTAATGGCATACGGATACCAATGTGGCATTTTTCCAGCCGAAAGCTGGAAGAAGCCTGCCAATATCGAGTGGACTTCATGTGGCTTCTGGAAAATCAGAAGCCACCGGATCATACTACCTTTTCTCGTTTTCGGACGGGCAGATGTACAGAGACGGTAGAATATCTGTTCAACCAGTATGTATCCTAAGCTGTTCTATTACGATAATAGCAGCAAGGGCAAAGTTGACTATCCGATTGATGATTATGACACCAATCCGCCATCTCCATTGAGGTGCAATCGGGCAAGGACTACACCGTTCACAGTGTGCTGAACAGTTTTGTGAAAAGCAAAAACTATAATAGGAGGCTATTGTTCTTTCAAATGAGCGAACAGTCCAAACGACGAGGAAGATAACCTATCTGCCGATTTACTTTGTGACGTTCTTCTGATCCTGTAACAGAAATATGCCAGTGGCGGCGAGGTACGTTTCTCGCCGCCATTTACTGAGTCTTTGAGTACAATCTGCATTTTCTCTTGCAGTAAAAGTAGCGATTTTCTCGGTCACAAATTTTTAGCAAATTGCCGTTTTTCATCTTGTGAATCAATACATAAATGGAATAGCGCATTGCAACGATGACATGCAAGAGTGAATGGTTGAATTACTGGTACATTCAGCATGAAATGATAGTGACACCACCTCACATATCACAACGTCCTATAATTCACTTTGTTCAGCCAGAAGCTGATAGATATACCGCGAAAATGATTGTCATTTGACTCTTAAAAAGCAAATTTATAAAACATGTGTATGGCAAATTGACTTTATTCGACGTAAGCCGTATAATATATCTTATATAGTTTTTACTATGATTTCTGTGATATTTGGAAAAATTAAGGGATACCATAGTATAACATGATAAAAGATGTGTGTCTGAATCGGCAAAGGAGGCCAGTATGATAGAGAAAATTCAATCCATACCAGAAGCGAAATTATTACTGGCCTCGCTACGCTCTGTGGGATATAATGAGGAAACTGCGATAGCAGATATTGTAGATAACAGCATTTCGGCACAGGCCCATGAAATAAAAATCGAATTTGACTGGGAACAGAAACGAATTGTGATTTCTGATGATGGCTTCGGCATGAGCGAGAACGAACTGATTGAAAATATGCGTATAGGATCTTCTGATCCCAGCAAAATCCGAGCTGAAGATGATTTGGGGCGATTTGGTATGGGCATGAAGACAGCGGCATTCTCTCTGGGGAAAAAGTTAACAGTTATCACAAAATCAGGCTCTGCTGTGAGTAATGCCTCTTGGGATTTGGACCAGATTCCGGAGATTGGGTGGAATTTGATTATTCGGGACGAAAGTGAAATTTCTGAGTTTTTATCCCATATAGGCGAGCAGGGTACGATTGTTATTATTGAAAACCTGGATCGAGTGATTGACTTCGGTGACGAAAAAAAGGCCCAGAATAGATTTTATAGGATTGCAAGTAAAACGGAAAAACATTTGTCACTTACATTCCATCGATTTATTGAAGAAAATAATCTCATTCTGGAACTAAACGGCACTCCAATTAAAGCATGGAATCCATTTATTTTAGAAAATAGTGCAACTCAGGAATTGCCGGAAGAATCAGTTTTCTCAGATAATGGCTGTGCAGAGGTGACAATTCAGCCTTACGTTCTACCACATAAAACGAAATTTGCAACCGATGATGATTATCAGGCAGCAGGCGGACCCAAGGGATGGAATTATCACCAGGGTATTTATGTTTACAGAAACAGACGCCTGATTATCTGCGGAACATGGTTTGACTACATAAAGAAAGAGCCCGCATACAATTTGGCCCGCATTAAGATTGATATTACATCAGCCAGTGATGAGGACTGGAAAATTGATATTAAGAAGTCAACAGCTTCTCTGCCCAGTTATGTCAGGGAATCAGTTGAAAGAGAGATTGATCTTTGTACTGAAACTTCAGCTCGTGTATACAATTCACGTGGCAGTTACTCGAAGTCTAATGTCAGTGCTCCCAACCTGGATTATGTATGGGAGCAGCGAAAAAAGAATGGTCGATATTCGTTTCATATTAACAGAAAACATTCTCTGCTGAATAATATCAAGAAGCAGTTGGACGACCAGGGTAAATCAACGTTATCAGCATATCTCGCTCTGGTTGAGAATTTCGCACCGTTTATGCAGTCCGGAGTAACAGATTCTCTTCAGAAAGGAAAAGTTGGCGGAGAGTCTGATAAGACCTCTTTGGAATATCAGGTACAAATCAAAGAATTGAAAGATATGATTATGGTTTTCTTGTCGCAGGGATTTACCAAAGAAGAAACGCAGTCTACGCTGTTGGACATGGCTAATTATAGACATCTCCGAGAGGAGATTATCAGGCTGGTGGAGGAAGCATGATGATTAATACGCCGAAAGAATTGAGTGATATTGAAGTTGGTTTGTATAAGAGCGGATATGGGTTTTGTGAGAAGCTTGTAAAAGAAGAACATATGACTATTGCGGCAGCAGTCGAGAAAACAGCAGCAAAATTTGCCGGTTTAAATATGATTTCTGATATGGAATGTTTTAAAACGTTCCTGTTCAGTGAAGTGACCGCTTACACAGAACCTTCTATTGGCGTGTGTGACCCAAATCTGGAAGATAAGACTTGGTGGGATGAGCTCAAACAAGATCCGAAATTCAAACCGGAATATTGGAGCCGTTACTATGACTATCTACTGAGGAAGCCCTCTTGGAGCATTACTGCAGTAGAAGATATTAATTCCTCTACGGACGAGATCATGAATGCTTTGGCCAACCCCCGCAAAGGTGCGGCTATTGAACGAATGGGCATGGTATTTGGTTATGTCCAGTCCGGTAAAACGGCCCATTATATCGGCATGATCAATAAGGCCTATGATGCCGGATATCGCATTGTCATTGTACTGTCGGGTATCCATAATAGCCTCCGCAGCCAGACCCAGTCCCGTATTGATGAAGAAGTTCTGGGATACGAAACGAGCCTGGAATACATCGGAGACATGACACGGGAAAGAAACGTGATCGGAGTTGGTGCTGGCCCTCATAATCAGGTGGACACGGTGGTCCAGTCCATTACGACCAGGGACGAAAAGGGCGACGTCAATAAAAAGACGGAAGGCGTATCCATGATGCCTCCGTTTATGATCGTCACGAAGAAAAACGCTTCTGTTCTGCGGAGAATCCTGCGATTTTTCCGAAAAAATCACTGTGCAGAGATCATTGGCGGCAAGAAGAAAATACCTGCCAAGTATCCTGCTTTGATTATTGATGATGAGGCGGATCAGGCCTCCATCAACACGAAGGAAAGCTATGACGATCAGGGAAATGTTTTGGATGACTACAATCCCACGACGATCAACGGACTGATTCGTGAACTGCTGGGCATCTTTGAATGTCGATCCTATATCGGCTATACTGCAACGCCCTTCGCCAATATTTTTATTCCTCCTCATATTGACGATGAAAAATATGGAACAGATCTTTTCCCCAGAGACTTCATTTACAGATCTCCGAGGGCGGATCAGTATGTGGGCGCAAGAGAGTTCTTTGGATTAGGCAATGAGGAGGATATTCCTACCATGCCGCTCTATCGGGAAATCGTGGATGGAGCCTCCTATCTTGGCAAGGGAACGAAATCCACTGATGTTGTGGGCGAGCTGCCTAAGGGGCTGAAGCTGGCAGTAAAATACTTCCTCCTGTCTACAGCGCTCAGAAACTGCAGAGGACAGCACAATAAGCCTAACACCATGCTGGTTCACATCGTCCGCTTTGTTGGCCAGCAGAATAAGGTCAAACAAAAAGTCCAGAAATATTTCAAAGAAGAAATTGAACACTATATTCGCTATGGTGATCCCATTATTGAAAGCGAACTGAAATCTATTTGGGAGGAAGACTATCTCCCCACTACGGGCAAAATGAGAGCGCAGTTCAACAAGTATATGTCCGGCTGTGACGATGTCAGCTGGGACTGCATTTGGGCTGAAGTAAAGCGTCTGATTGTGGACAAAGAAATCAGCGTTTACAGCGTTAATGGCAAGAGCGAAGATGTGCTGCTTTATAAGAACCATGAAGGAAAACCCTTCAATGTGATTGTGATTGGCGGCGATAAACTCTCCAGAGGCCTGACACTGGAAGGCTTGACGGTCAGCTACTTCACCCGCAGCTCCAATACATACGACACCCTTATGCAGATGGGCCGTTGGTTTGGCTTCCGCCCTGGCTATCTGGATGCCTGCAGACTGTTTACCACGCCCACTCTCTATGCAAGCTTCTCTCATATCTCTATGGCTACGGAGGATCTCGCCGGACAGTTTGATTTTATGAACAGTGTCGTTCAAACGCCGAGGGACTTTGGCCTGCGTGTTGCTTCTCATCCGACGCTGGAAATTACCAGCCGCAATAAGATGAGAACCGGCCAGGAGTTCAAGCGTGATTTCAGCTGCAAGCTGAGCCAGACCCGTGTTTTTGACATTGATGGTGAACAGTACGACAGAAACTTTGAAGCTGTAGAAGACCTTTTGTATGCGATTAAAGGGTGCCGAATTACGGCAGAACAGTATCAGCTGAAACTTGGCAGAAAAGCTCCTGGTGATCATTTCTTCTATCAGGATGTCTCTGCTCACGATGTTGCGAATTTCTTTGAGAGTTACGAAACATCTAAAACTGCGACCAGAGCAAACAGCAAGTACATGGCCGACTATATCCGTACCATGAACGCAGATGGAATCGGCGGCGTCAAATCCTGGACGGTTTGCCTGATTAACGTGGAAGGCCACGGAAAAGCATTTGATATTGCGGATCTGAAGGATGTGGGCGGCGGTATTTACAGAAAAGAAGGTTCCGGTGTGGACTCTTATGAGACGACTTGCTCCATTCACACCATGACATCTGCTGACCATGAGTATTTGGATTACGACAAGGCGGCATATGACCAAGCTCAGGAATTGAAGGAGAAGTATAAGAGCGATCCTTCTAAAACGAAGATCAATGAAATTATTCGAAGAGAAACAAGACCGTTTGCGAATGGACTTCTGATTCTCTACCCGATTGGAAACGCTGGAAAACTAACTGCCGAACGGGGAGATCATAAGCCTCCCTTCGGCTTTGCAGCCGTCTTCCCTGATCGGAAGAACAAGGGTGATCTCAAGTCCTACCGCATGAACGATATTGCATTGGAGAAAGACAGCGATGAGCTTTACGGCTGATGTTTATAAAGAGATATTATCCGACATATCTGCAGGGGCAGGTCAGCCTTCCTCGTTTGCAATGCGTCTGGTGAAGTTCGACAACGGCATTATGGTTGCCTTTGCAGTCAATATTGCTACAAGAATGCGTTCAGCGTTTTTGTCTGTGACCTCAGAAGCGCCTAAAAGCAGATTCCCGCACTGGAAGGGCGTCGAAATTGAAACGGCTAAACTTCCGGCGTATGGAATTGAGACGCCTTTTGTGGAGCTGTCCCAGCTGCCGAACAGTGCCAGCGACATTTTTGAGATTGTTGTTGAGGATCTGAGAATCCAGCTGGAGGCCGCAGCAAGCGCTGAGGACGCCCTTTCTGTGATTATCAAGGTCCTGACAAAGTGGAAAGAGTTCTTTGCTGCTGATAAAGAGCTGCTGATGTCTGAAGAGCGCCAGCAGGGCCTTTATGGAGAGTTGCTGTTTTTAAGCGAGAGCCTGGATTCACAGGGGCTTGAAGCTGTGTCTCATTGGGCTGGCAGTGATGATGAAACCCATGATTTTTACTTTGGGGCTCATGCGGTTGAAGTCAAAACGACCTCGACACAGGCCCCCTATTTTGCCAGTATCAGCAGTGAATATCAGCTGGATAATGGCGATATTCCGGGATATCTGTTCCTGCGATTTTATGCACTTCGCAGAAGCCGCAGCGGCGGAGAAAAGCTGTCGGAGCGTATTGCTGCAATCCGCAGCAGATTATGTGAGGATGCAGCTGTTCTGCGTAAGTTTGACGAAAAACTGAAGAAATACGGCTATTTTGATGAAGCTGCAGACAGCTATACCATCGGGTACTATCAGCGTGATCATTATTGTTTTGGCGTTGAGAATGGATTCCCGAGAATCATAAAAGAAGCGGTTCCGCTGGGTGTTGCTGATCTTACATATCGAGTCAGCATCATGCTGTGTATGCCGTTCGCAAAAGAAATGAAATCTGTATTTGAAGTTTTGAAAGGAGGGGCCTGATATGGTAAATGAGAAGATTCTTGAATTCTATGAAGAATTACGAGAAGAAGTTCTTGGATATGTCAAAGAAAACGGCCCTATTTCTACGAATGCTGCCTTCAAAACACTGTTCCTGTCCTACCTTACAGAAGCAGGCGAAACTCTTGTTTCAGACTGCACACTGGTGGACTTCAAAAAAGACAGCGAAAATATGAAGCTGGACGGTTATGCGTTCAGCGAGTATTTCCATTCCCTTACTCTGCTTGTGAGTAAGTATCAGGCAAAACCTAAGCCTGAAAAGGTGAAAAAGGCCGAGATCGATAAACTCCTAAAAAAAGCACTGAAGTTCTTTAAGACCTGCGGTACTTCCTCTTTTGAAGCACTGGAGTAGTCCAGTGACGGATACCAAGCATATGGGTTTATCCGATCCCACAAGGCTGACATTGAAACCGTCAACATTATTCTTCTGACCAATGATGAAACGATCCAGTACATTCCCGAAGATACGCACCACGGAAAGGTGTCGATTCGCTTCGATGTTTGGGATATTGAGCGGCTGTATCAGAGTGTCCTTGGCGGAGCTGCCGTGGAGCGTCAGCTCATTGTGAAGCTGAAGAAAAAATATGGTGCTTCTCTGCCCTTGATTAAGGTCAAAGGCGATAATAAAGTTTATGACTGTTATATTGGCGTCATTTCTGGTGAGCTTCTGGCTCGGATCTATGAAGTTGAAGGACAAGATCTGATTCAGAAAAATGTCCGCTCGTTCCTGCAGGCAACCGGCAAGGTCAACAAGGGAATCAAGGTGTCTTTGGCTAATGAACCTCAGATGTTTATGGCCTACAACAACGGCATCTCTACGGTTGCTGACAGCATCGTCATTGATGAAAGTCAGAGCAGCGGGGATGTTGTGACCATTACAGAGATTACCGGATGGCAGATCGTGAATGGCGGTCAGACGACGGCATCCATTTACAATGCCTACAAGTCCAAACTTCCCCTGGATCAGGTGAATGTACAGATCAAACTTTCTGTTATCAAGCAGAAAGAACAGGCGGAGGACATTATTCATAACATCTCCAAGTATGCGAACAGCCAGAACAAAATCAATATGTCTGACTTCAATGCTAACGACGCATACCATGTGAAGATGGAACGCCTGTCCAGATCCACGCCGATCCCTGTGGCTAAGGGTAAATCGACGGATTATTGGTTCTATGAGAGAGCCAGGGGCCAGTATCTGGTTGAACTGAACCGGCAGCCCACAGCAGCTGCTAAAAAGGAATTCAAGGCCAGATGTCCGAAGAACCGTTGTATTTCCAAAACGGTTGCTGCAAAGTGCGTCATGGCTTATCAGGGCTATCCGGATATCGTCAGCAAGGGCCTGGAAACCAGCTTTGTCTATTTCTCGGATATGATCTCTAAAGGTGAGTTCCCTGAACCGTCTGAGAAGAGTTACATTGAGATGATTTCTAGGGTGATTCTGTTCAATAACTGCGATGAAATCATTAAAAATTTGAAATTTGGCGGTTTCAAGGCGCAGCAGGACTATTATACCGTAGCGCTGATTGGAAAATATCACTCAGCTTTAATCAATCCGCAGGAAATCTGGAACAACCAGACGATCAATGCGGAAACGGCAAAGGTCATCGAAGAATTGGCCTATTTTGTGTGGGAACATTTTCAGAATCCCACAGTTCCCGGTGTCAATATCGGGCAGTGGTGTAAGAAGGAAGACTGCTGGGAACTGCTTCAGAGCCGTTATGAAGCAAAAATGGATAAGCGGGAGAATTAAGAAAAATGCCATATTCAGTAGTGGATCTGTTTGCAGGGGCCGGTGGGTTAAGTCTCGGATTCGTGCAAACAGGAAAATATGAGATAAAAGTTGCTTTTGAAAGGGAGCCACACATGCAGGCAACATATCATCAGAACCATCCAAATGTTGAGTTGCAAGGGGATGTGTGTAGCGCAGACTACGCAGATATACAGAGGAGATACGGCTCCATTGACGTTGTCATTGGAGGCCCCCCCTGCCAAGGGTTTTCAAATGCAAATCGACAGAAAAACCATGCAATCAGCCAGAATAATATGCTTGTAAAGCAGTATATTCGAGCAATTAGAGAGCTGCAGCCAAAGGCTTTTGTAATGGAGAACGTCAGTATGCTTCGATCTGAGGTCCATAGGTTTTATATGGAACACGGAGATGAGGAAACGGTTAAAAAATGCGGTATTCCTGTAAAGGAAACTTCGCTTCATCTTCTCAGTGCAAAATTTTTATTTGATTCCGCAATCGACATCGTTCAGAACGAACAGGAAATTACAAAACACCTTTGGCCAGAGGAAGATTATTTTGAGCTAAATGTAATATTCAAGAACTCGAAGAACCTTCCCAAAATGAAGGCGGCTCTTGATAAGCACAAGTTCAAACTTCTGCGAGCAGCAGAAATTCATCTAAAAAATGAATCCAATGATCATATTTCGTCTGAAACACGGAAAGCCTTCAAGGCTATCACCTCGTACTATGATGGTAAAGAAACTGCTGAAAAAGTAATAGAGGCTATTGAGCCGGCAATAATGATTCAGCGGATGCTCAGTATGGCTCAAGAAATATTCCAGAATAATATCATTGTTGATTCGTTTTCACAAGAAGATGGCCTTTCTGCAAACATAAGGTCTTTTGCGGTGTTTGACTACTTAACCGGAATTCTAGGTGCTCCGGATAACGACTATGTAATAAACAGCGATGTCCTCTGTGCAGCTGATTATGGTGCACCTCAAAAACGAATGAGATTCGTCGTAATAGGCATTAAACGTTGCATAGCGACCAAAATTGCATTGCCCAAAGGCCGTTTTGATGAGGATGAATACCGGACGGTAAGAGATGCTATTGCGGATCTCGAGACGGTGTTACCGGTATATGACCTAGAAGCGGATAAGGAAGGCATTAAAGTCGATACAATCGGCGGATTGAATGAACTCGCTACCTCTTTACGGAATTCAGGAGTATTAAAGAATCACATTATTACAAAAACAACAGAAACTGCCATGGAGCGGTTTAAGGCAATCAAGCAAGGACAAAATTTTCATTCGCTTGATGATGCATTAAAGACAAATACTTATACCGACGTATCCAGAACACAAAACACAATTTATTTGCGCCTGGATTACGATGAGCCAAGCGGAACAGTTGTAAATGTTCGCAAATCAATGTGGATTCATCCGACGCTCGACAGAGCTATCAGTGTCCGAGAAGCAGCAAGACTGCAAACTTTTCCAGACAGCTTTGTATTCTGTGGTTCTAAAGATAAGCAATACCAACAAGTTGGAAACGCTGTTCCTCCTATTATGGCAAAGTCTATAGCAAAGAAGCTGGCACGAACACTATCGAAGAATTTGACTAAAGAGAATGAAAATGACTGACAATCATCCAAAAAAGTTCGCAGTATAAATATGTCTCATATTCGCAGCAAAAAACAGAAACAGGAGAGATTAGTGCACAAATACCTATTCCCAAAAGGGCTTGATATTGGAAGAATGCTAAGCGCAGCCAGGATGCCCGGATATTGTTCTGCTGAAATGCAAAACAGTTATCTTTGTGAACGGCTACTTCTGGCGCATACACGATTACCCACGATTTGTGTAACCAAGCTCAAATGGAGATTATTGGCATTCTAAAATCATGAGTAATGATGATGAAGTGAAAAAGTAATATTGTTGAACTGTAGCATCTTGGTTGGAACGCACTAACAGTATATCTTGTTAATTCGTACCGGGTTCTTCTAACGAGAGTACGCCAAGGAATGCTACTGTTCATCCCTAAAGGTCTTTATCGGAAGATGAGCCGACAAGAGACATGAAATACTACGATGGGATTTATGTGTATTTGCTTTCGTGTGGAATAAAAGAATTGGTAGATTAATTTTACCATTCGCTCATAAAGACACATGAATCTATTAATAAGCCAGCACTGGTAACAGAGAGTTTTCATGGCACATGTTTCGAGAAGTTAAAAAAGGTGTGAATACATATATGAAGGCAAAGACTGACGATTATTTCAATAATGGATTTTTTGAGATTGCGAGAGTGGACAACAATATCATCCACCGTAATGTTTTACCTTCGGATAAACAACAGGAGCTTTTGGACTGTTTGGCGAAACAAGAATCTGTTCTGAAAAAAGAAATTAACGAACTAGTTCAAACGATTCGCCATGATGTGGTTCAATGTGATCCGCTGCAACTATTGAACTATTCTCAGATGATGTTTCTTCAGTCGATTTTGGGTACATCATCTGAGTCTCAACTTATGGGCGTTGAAAATATAGCTGTTGCAAGAGCAACGGAGTACATTCAAAGTATTTTTGTATCTTCTCAATCCGATTTCCACGAAGCACAAGGTGATCCTACAAAAACTTTTTCCAAGATCAGCGCTGATATTGAAAAATTGTACCAATTAGTTACACAATATTACTTTGCTTATGGAGCTACATATAAAAAGGATCACGAAAACGACTGCGAAATATTGGATGAACTGATAGAAGCGCAAATGTTTTATTCAGTTCGGGGAGAGAGATATCAATGCTTCGAGGAAGAATATAATAGATGCTTGCTTAGCCCACACAACGATGTTTTCATGAGATTGTTTGGCCTATCAAGCCAGAACATCGTTGATGGCATCAGTAAATTGCTATATGCGCTTTCACAAGGCCGATTTGATTCAGGTAATGAACTTGTGAAAATGTTTGATAGCTTGAAAAGTGTCCCGGAAGGTTACCTTGAAGAATTTATGGAATCTCAGAAGGCCAAAGGGCAAGAACTGATTCAGAAATTCATGGGAACCGAACTCAACGATGTTTGTAAGATAACAGGATGGAATGAAGCGTTTGTTGATGAACTTTCTTTTGGACTTAATGAGTGCGGGGAATTCTGGAATCAAAAAGATTACGCAGGGTGGCCGGTAATTGATCTTCCAACATCTAAGCGTCCTTTTATCAAGATCGACAATCAATATTACTGCTTTGACTATTACTCCCTTTCTGATCATATTTATCGGGCTATTCAAAAGACTATCACCCGTTTGGACAGTACATATTCATGGAGTAGAGTGCAAAATGAAGCAAGCGAATCAATGGTTGAATCGGTATTTCAGAAATTGCTTCCAGGTTGTACTACTAACAGAAATAACTATTATCCTATAAATGGATCATTAAAGCGTTTGTGTGAAAATGATTTGATTGTCCAATACGATGATGTACTATTCATTGTGGAGGTAAAGGCCAGTTCATTTGCCTATACTCCGCCACTTACGGATTTTGAAAGTCATATTAAATCATATTGTAAACTAATCGAAGAACCAAATTCGCAATGCGTAAGAACAAAGGATTATCTGTCCTCTCGCAAAATAGCTAAATTTTATAATGAGGACAAATCTGATAAGTTTTTAATTGATATGTCAAGCATCACAGATATCGTCATGTTCTCAATATCTGTAGATAACATTAACACTTTTGCTTCTCATGCAGAGAAATTGAGTTTTATCAAAACCAAGTGTGGCGCAATATGTATTGCGATAGACGATTTGATGGTATATCAGGATTATTTTGATTCTCCTTTAAAATTTATCCATTTTTTAAAGCAACGCATGAAAGCCTCATTGCTACCTGCGCTCGTTACAACAGATGAATTAGATCACTTGGGTATGTATATTGAGCATAACTGCTATTCAATGTGCTTTGAAGGCAGTGATGCGAGTAGAATAAATCCTGTTGGTTATCGCAAGGATCTGGATGTATTTTACGGTCAAAGATTCCATCCAGAGTTGCATCCAGAAAAGCCGAGTCAAAACCTCCCGCCTTTATTTGAAGAAATTATTAGCTTACTGGAACGAAATGAATCAAAAGATAGAATAGCATTCTCGGATTATTTGCTGAACTTTTCTTCTGAAGCAAAAGAACAATTTGCCGAAGAAGTATTACATACTTATGAGGATCAAAAGAAAACTCATAGGAGCAAAATTATAACTACAGCCGGGAGGAATGAAAACGATCTGAGATATTCATGCTTTATTTTTCAACCCGATGTACCAGCTATATCAAATAGCGAACAAGAAGAGTATATTTGGTCAAATATGTTATGGAATGAAGAAAAGAACAGAATAAAAATCAATATAACATTTGACGATAGAAGAAGGATTATTGATATAGGTTATTCATGTTTTGATGAGAAAAGCATCCCTCTCGACAGGCGAGATATTTTATTAGAGCAAGGAAAAACGAGAGCAGCAGAACGAATACAAAAATATCGCAATGTTAATGGAAATAAAATAGGCCGAAATAAACTTTGCCCATGTGGGAGCGGGAAAAAATACAAAAAATGTTGTGGCCGCAATTTCTGATTTTTTCGGCGAGATAATTACATATTTCTATCAAATAGAAATAGAAATGACCATTTTTTGGAAATACGGGGCTTAGAATGTTCCCGGATAAGTGATCCGTGCTTACAGATTCACTGCTTGTTAGGCCAACTTAATATTATGAGAAAAGCCCTTTCCAATATATGGTCGGAGAGGGCTTCCCTTTTGCCCATCTATCAAAAGTTGTAAATCCGGATTTTGCACATTGGTAATTTTTCCTCGTATTTGCTACCATATATGCGATGAGAAGCAGCAGAGTTATGACTTCAAACCATCTGAAAGTGAATTGGAGGGACACATATGGAAATCACCTATACACTTGTCGGGGACTATTATCTCCCCAATCTGGCTGCACCGGAAAGCCCTAAGGTAGGCCGTTGGGGGATGCTGCGCTTCAACTATTTAAGGAAACATCGTGAGGCACTTTACACCATAATGCTTATGGAGAACATGCTGAATCCCCACCTGGAAGAAATTGACCGTCAGGCGCAGGAAATGGAGCAGCAGCTTATTTCTCAGCTGGCACAGCAGGAGGGCATTACCGAGCAGCTGAAAGCGGAAAATCAAATGGATTGGGTAGCCCGGATGAACAGTATTCGGAACCGGGCAGATGAAATTGTTTTGAATGAACTGATTTTTGCCTAGAAAAAGCATATAGCAAAATCGCCATGGTGTGTACTGATTCTATCAGTCGCACCGTGGCGGTTTTTGTCATTTCTCACAAAAATAATTTATTTTCAGAAATCATATTAAAAAACGGCCCGCCTCGATGGCTACTTAAGTGAGGGGGAAAATACTTTAAGGAAATACACTAACAAAACCTCATTTTTGCCGCGATAGGTGAGGGGATAGTATCCCACGGTGCTTCGTCGAATTTTACAAAAATGAATTATTTTCCGAAACATGTAAAAAATCGGTCTGTTTCGTGGGCTCAATATATGAGGGGATTTGTGCAGGCTTTATGAAATTGAAAAAATCTTGAGAAACACCTTTACTTTTGCCCATTCTGGATGCCTACCAAGTGAGGGGGTATTTGAGTAGCTTACATGAAAAATATTTGAAAGCATGTAAACTTTTGGCCTACTTCAATGCCTACCACATGAGAGGTATCTCTGGCCCGAAAATATTTTTTGCAAAACACCCTCACAAAACCCCATTTTTCCCGCGATAAGTGAAGGGGTATTGCTCCTCTCAATGTACCTTGACAAGTTCATAATCATTCATCTGATACATTCTTCCCCACCCGAGCCGGAAGGCCGTGCGCCATGACCATTTTATGCGAGCGACAACCACGGGCCTCCACTGCCAGATAGCAACCGGCATGGCGACGACGGCGGGGCAGGACAATGATACTTCTCGAAAGAACTGGGCGGAAGCGCAGGGGTGAGACTCCCATGGACCTGATTTGCTATCGGGCGTCAGATGAATCCAAAGCGCACGGGGGCGAGGGCGAATAGGTGCGCAAAAATCTTAATTTTGAAAGGAAAATCAAATGAAAAACAAAAACGGAGTTTACATCATCGGTATTGACCACGGCTATGGCAACATCAAAACGGCGAACTGCTGCTTTCCTACCGGTGTGGAGCGCAGCGACATGGAACCGACTTTCAAGAACGATTTGCTGATTTATCAGGGCCGTTACTACCAGATTGGCGTTGGGCATAAGGAATACGCCGCTGAAAAGGTCATGGACGAGGACTACTACATCCTGACTCTGGCGGCCATCGCCCGGGAGCTGAGCAGAGAACAAATCACCCAGGCAAATGTGTTTCTGGCGGCGGGGCTGCCCCTGTCCTGGGTGGTGAAACAGCGGAAGGCGTTCCAGGCGTACCTGCTACAGAATCGTGAGGTGGAGTTTTCTTTTCGGAGAAAGAACTACCGCATCAGTATTGTAGGTGCAACAGTCTATCCCCAGGGATTTGCCGCAATCGCACCCATTGTCAACCACTTCACTGGCAGCAATATGCTCTGCGACATTGGCAATGGTACCATGAACATTCTGCGCACTATGGACAGCAATGTGGATTTGCGCCAGATGTTCACGGAAAAGTATGGTGTGCAGCAGTGCGTCTTGGCTGTCCAGGAGGCCCTTATGCGGGAACATCACGCCGAACTGGAGGAACAGATGATCCACAATTTCTTGCGGTACGGTACAGTCGGCATCGACGAGGAACTGGAAAAGACCATGAAGTTGACAGCCAGCGACTATGCGAAAAAAGTTTTCCGCAAGCTCCGGGAGCATGGTTACGATCCCCGGATTATGAGACTCTACGTGGTGGGCGGTGGTGGCTGCCTGCTGAAAAATTTCTTCCCCATTGCCCCTGACAAAATCATCATTAACAGCGACATTTGCGCCACGGCCAAAGGCTACGAGTACATGGCCGAGGTAAAAAATGTGACGGGAGGCGTGAAATGAGGTCCACAAAAACCACAATACGCTTCAAGCTGTCCCGTGCCGAGGATGCCCGTGCGCTGGAATATCTGAGGAATCGGAAAGCGGCGGGGAGTTCTTTCAGCAAATCCGTGGTGCAGGCCATCAACGACTGCTTGGATGCCCAAGAGGCAGAAAGCAGAGAGGACTCCTTCATGGGCAGATTCCGGCTGATGCTTCGGGAAGAACTGAAAGGGGTTGGAAATACAGTTTCTTTTCAGCCTGTTTCGGAGCCGTCCCAGCAGTCGCAGGAAAACGCTGAGCAAACGCTGGCGTTTTTGGATGCTTTCGACGGCATGGAATGAGAAAATGACGGCGTTTTTCCAGAGAAATGCCATCGCTGCACGAACATTCCCAAAGCTCCACCGTCGCATTTGATGGTTTGTGACGGCAAAATTGGAAAACACGGTGGCAATTTTTCCCGAAACCGCCGTCAGAAAG
>CAKTPO010000013.1 GCA_934591845.1 uncultured Oscillospiraceae bacterium
TTTTCTGGTATTATCGGTAACGGTTCCGTGCTTTCACGTGCGGAACGGCACATAGGCCGTTCCCTACGGTTTCGCTGATTGGGGTACCTTTCAACCGGGGTATTCTGAGGACGGGCGGTAGGGTGTTCCGTATTGTGGGAACAACGAACGCAAAGGTAAAACGTCCGTCCCCCAAAAATTGTCAATTGTCCATTGTCAATTGTCAATTGGGACAGAACTGTCCACTGTCAACTGTCCACTTCCCCCTCACTCCCGGATCCTGGGCAGGTTCCACCGATAGTGTGCCGCCAGGCACCGCAGGGTGATGACCAGGGAGAAGCCCAGGATCATGGCGGTGCGGTCGCCCAGGCTGCGGGTCAGGATCATCACAGTGCCCCCGGCAATGGCGGCTACGGCGTAGACGTGTTTTAGAAAAATGTCCGGGATGCGGCCTGCCAGCACGTCCCGCAGGGTGCCACCGCCGACGGCGGTGAGGAAGCCCAGGAACACCAGCAGAAAGGCGTTGTCGCCGTAGCCGCAGCCGATACCCACCATGATGCCGTCTACGGTAAAGGCCGCCAGGCCCAGTGTGTCGAACCAAAAGAGCATTTTGTCATACACCGGGGCCATCCGCCGGGGCATTTTGGCGTGGCGGTAGAACAGAATGAACACCACCACCGCCACACCGGCGGCAATGCCCACGTAAAGAGGATTCCGGAACATATTGGGGGGGATGTTCCCCACGGTGATGTCCCGGATCATGCCGCCGCCGCAGGCCGTACAGACCGCCAGGACGATGATGCCAAACAAATCCATCCGCCGGTTGACCCCCACCAAGGCCCCGGAAATGGCAAAGGCAATGGTGCCGATCAGGTCAAAAAGAATAACCAAAACTTCTGTCATTGCGATACAGTTCCTTTTTATATAGATGGAGCCTAGTATACAATGTTTTACCCCGATTGGCAACTGTCAGTTTTGGTTATAAAATACCCCGCACCCGGCGGTAGACCCAGCCGCCAAAGGCAGCTACCGGTACCCACAGCAAAGAGTAGCGCAGGCAGATCTGCCCCCGGAAATTCAGAGGAACAGCCCGGTAATCCCAGACCCGGTGGTCCCGGTTGAATACCAGCCCCACCGCCAGCTCCACCAGGGTGATGAGCCCCGCCCCCACCAAGGGCCTGAACCATGGGGGGAGCCTTGTTCCCTCCAATTTCCCCAACAGCAGGAAGCACAGGCCTCCCGCCAAAAACATACTGTAGTGACTGCGGCCCCGGTAGAGCAGTTCCAGAACCACGTAACCCAGGCCCCCAAGTCCAAAGAGCAATGCCATGATCTCACCTCATGGAAAGCATTGCCAAAATTTTTTGAAAAAATTCAAAAAAAGGATTGACAAAATTGATAGTGTCGGATATAATACAGAAGCTGTTTCGGCGGTGCCGGAATTGCGTTGACCATATGGCGGCATAACTCAGTTGGTAGAGTAGCCGGTTCATACCCGGTATGTCATCTGTTCGAATCAGATTGCCGCTACCAGGCCCGTTGGTCAAGCGGTTAAGACACCGCCCTTTCACGGCGGTAACATGGGTTCGATTCCCGTACGGGTCACCAAACCGCAAATAGAGCAGATGCGAAAGCATCTGCTCTATTTTTTGTTGGTTTCAAAAAGGAAAAACATTGGGGCAAAGGAACGGTTTCCCGATTTCTTTGCCCCGATTGCTATTATTTCTGTTTTTTCCGCTTTTTCCGCAGGAGCAGCAGCACGGCCAGGAGAATCACCAGGGCGGTACCGCCTGCGCACAGCAGGATGGGAGCCGTGGAGGCCTTTTCTTTCAGGGCCACCTGAATATCCAACCCCTGGGCGGGGAAGGTCAGGTAGCTGCCGTCCTGGGTGCAGTCGGTTTCCTGCCAGCCATCGCCCTCGTTTACATACAGGCGGTAGGACTTCTTCTTGTCCGGCATTCTCAAATGGATTGTGTGGCTGGTTTCGCCGTCATCGGGCAGGGTCAATTGGATGCCGAAGGTGGCACCCTGGGGGAGGTCTGTGATCTCCTGGGTGGCGATGTCCTCCCCGGAGACAAAGGCACCCTGGGCCAGGGCAATGGGGAGCTGGCCGGTTTCGCTGCCGGTGTCCGCAGCGGCTTGCAGGGCGGTGTATTCCGCCAGGACGGTCTTGTCGGACTGAATATGCTCCGGGTCAAAATCCGCCCAGATGCCGTTGTAGCCCTCTTTTTCCGGGACCTCCGGCACGTCTTTCAGAGTGCCATTGTAGTTCACCCGGCGGGTGAAGACCTGATCGTCGGCAACAAAGGTCAGCACCATTTTTCCAAAGTATTCCGGCACGTCCTCCAGCTTCATAAACGCCGGATAGGAAATGGGCTGGGCGCTGCCGTCATAGCTGATGCCGTCAATGCCCCCAATATCCGGGGTTTCCACAAAGAAGTTGCCGC
This sequence comes from uncultured Oscillospiraceae bacterium, assembly GCA_934591845.1. GTDB lineage: Bacteria > Bacillota > Clostridia > Oscillospirales > Oscillospiraceae > Faecousia. The sequence continues at coordinate 2,427 of CAKTPO010000013.1, forward strand.
TGGCCTCGCCGCCCTCGGTCAGCTTGCCGCAGATGGCACCGGTATACTCCCCGGGGTTTTCCAGGGTGACGATGGCCCGGTTGTCTTCCAGCTGGGAGGCCTCTCCCGCAATGCCGCCCACCAGGCTGTTGCCGGATACATGGCACTTGGCCCAGTTCTGGGAAATCTGGTTTTTGGAACGGCCAATGATGCCGCCGACCCAGCTGGCATCCGGGGAATCCACGGTGCCGTAGGACTGGCAGCCCACCACGGCCCCCAGGGTGGAGCGTCCGGCAATGCCCCCGGCGCACTGCTTTTTGGCCTGGACCGTTCCCCGGTTCTGGCACTGATACACCAGAGCCCGGGTCAGGAAGGTGAAGTTCAGAGAGGTCTCTCCCTCAATGGACAGTTCGTCCTCCGGGTCTAAGGAATTCTCCCGGGACAAAGCACCCACGATGCCCCCGGCGTTGATGTCGGCGTAGACGGCACCGTAATTGATGCAGTCCCGGATTTTACCGGCGGAGTCCTGGCCCATGTCGTCACCGGATACGTCCTGCATGAGATTTTCATTTTCTTCCCGGCCGCTCATCACGTTGATGACACGCTGCATCTGGCTGCTGAGGGCCTGCAGGTCCGAAATCACCTGGCCGCCCTGTTCCGCGGCGGACTGGCTTACGGAGCTGATCTGCCACACCAGATCCCCCATCTGGTCGCCCAGGGTTCCGGCGGCGGCCCAGATCTCGTCCTTGCCGCTGTCGCTGATGTCAAAGTCCGGCAGCCAGTCGTCTTCGTCCGGGGGGGTGATAGAAGTATTGTCCCGGGCCACCCCCAGGAGGTAATCAATGGCGTTTAAGGTGTTGTTCATGGAGGCTTCCACCTCCACCAGGCCGTTTTGCAATGTGGCGTTGGTCTGGCTCGCATCATAGGCCGCCCGGTTCAGGATGCCCTGGGCGGTTTGCAGTTCCTTTTCCAGCTTTTGCAGGGTGTCTTCGCTGTAGACAAGCATATTGTTGGGCTCCATCTGGCCCAGAACGCCGCCGCCCTCTTTTCGGGCCTGGACTTCTCCGTAGTTCACGCAGTCGGCCATAAAGCCGCTGCTGCTCCCCGCCACGCCGCCGATGTTGTAGCCCGTGTGGGGATAGCCCACATTTCCCTCGTTGCGGCACAGCCGCAGAACGCCGCTGCTACTCCCCGCCACGCCGCCGATGTCCGAGCCGTTCAGTTTCCCATCGTCACTGGTGATCCGGGGGATGGTAATGTCCTCAATGGACAGTGTTTCCGACAGCAGCACCGTATTGACGTTGGCCTTGTTCACGCAGTTGTACACCACGCCCTGGTTTTCGCCTACGATGCCCCCCAGGCTCTTGCTGCCCCGGATGTAGCCTTTCATGGTGCAGTTGTCCATCCGTCCGGAGACCTGGTTCACCCCCGCAATGCCGCCCACCTGGCTGGCACCGCAGACCGCCCCATAGAAGCTGATGTTCTCCAGGGTTCCGGCATTGACACCGACAAGGCCCCCTACCTGGGTAGAGCTGCCCGCCGGGGTCACCCGGCCAATGAGCTGTAGGTTCTTCACCGTGGCTCCCTGCTGGATGTAGCGGAACAGGCCCCGGACGGAGCCGTCTAAGTCAATGGTAATGCCGTAGATTTTATAGTTCTGGCCGTCAAAAATGCCGCCGAAAGTGGGGATCATCAGGTTTTCGTGGTCTTTCAGGTCAATGTCCGTTTTCAGCGTGACCCGGAGATCCCGGCTGGCACTGTCCAGGCGGCACAGCTCCGCCAACGCTTCCAGGTCTGCCACACTGGATACGGAATAGTCGGTATAGTCTTTTTGGGCGGTCTGTTCTTCCTGTTGTTCCTCCTCTGCCGGAACGGAAAAAGGCAGCAGCGGAAGCAGGAGCAGGCTCAGACACAGGGCGCTGAGGCCCCGGCGTAAGTTTTTATTCATCCTTTTTCCCCTCCTCCAATGCTTCATGCGCCTCCGTCATCTCTACGTCCCCGGTGGCGATGGAGGCGTTGATCTGACCGGTGAGTACGCCGTGGACTTCCGCGTCAATAATGCCGCTGATATAGCCCCGGACTCTGCCGTTGACGTGCATGGTGCCGCTGGCCTGCCGGACTTTCCGGTCCAGGGCGGGCATTTCGAAACTGGTCCGCTCAATAATGGTATCACCCAGCACCAATATCTGGGGCAGCACCGCCAGAACCAGCACAATGGAAATAATGGTGCCCCGACCCAGGCAGTCGCCAATGGTGGCGATAACGGGGTTGGTGGTCATCACGGCAATCAGGCTGCCTGCCGCCGCCAGAATGGAGCCGGAAGTGAAAATCGTGGGGAAGGAGGCATTCAGAGCCTCCACAATGGCCCGCTTGGGGGGATACTGGGCTTTCATTTCCGTGTAGTGGCTGGAAATAACGATGGCGTAGTCAATGTTGGCACCCATCTGAATGGAGTTGACGATCAGGTAACCCAGGAAGTACAGCGGGGTATCGCGAATGGCGGGTACCGAGAAGTTGATCCAGATACTGCCCTGAATCACCAAAATCAGCAGCACCGGCAATCCAGCGGACTTAAAGGTAAAGAGCAGAATCAACATGACAAACAGGGCCGACAGCACGGAGATCAGCAGATTGTCCTCAATAAAGGAGGAGCTTAAGTCTATGGCACTGGTGCTGTTGCCTACGATGTAAAAGTCTTCCGGGTAGTAAGAGCGCACCAGGTCGTGAAGCTCGTTCATAAAGTCTTCCGTGGCCGTTCCTTCCTCGGGAAGGTCCAAATAGGCCACCATCCGGCTGTACCGGTCACTTTGCAGCTGCAGTTTGGCCTGGTCCAGCTGGTCAAAGAGGTCATCCAGGGTGTCCTGGATGTCGCTATCCAGCCGGATGTTGCCGTTCTCCATCTGCTGTTTCAGGAACAGGAACATGTCAAACAGCGGCACTTTGTAGGCACCAATGCCGTTGATCAGTTCGCCGTACTGGCTGTTGTTTGTTGCGTAGGCGGTGTAGAGCAGCTGGGCCACCTCATAGTCCAGCCCCGCCAACTCGGAAAACTGCCGGGGGGTCAGGGCGTCGGTCAGCACATAGCCGTCCATGGCCTCGATGTTGGCAAGGCCCATGGTGGATTTGACCCGGGGGTCTTTGTCCAGGGTTTCCAGAATGGAGCCTTCCTTGTCATAGTCCCCGGCGGGAACCATGACGGCCACCATATTGTTGTAGCCGAAGGTGTGCTTGATTTTCTGCACCGCCACCTGTTTTTCGCTTTGCTTGGCGGTGGTCAGTTCGTTATAGCTGTAGGCATAGGGGCATCTGTTGGCAAAGACACAGGCCACCACCGTAATGGCCACAAACAGAGGCGGCACAATAAACCGGGTCTTGACATCAAACTTGCCGATGGCGGTGATTTTGGGCAGCAGCTCCTTGTGCTGGGTTTTGTCAATGCGCTTGGAAAACAGCATCAGTAGCCCCGGCATCAGGGTGAATACGGAAAGCAGACTCAGCAAAATGGCCTTGATCAGCACCACGGCCATATCCAGGCCGATGCCAAAGTGCATGAAGGCCAAGGCTGCCAGACCGGAAATGGTGGTCAGGGAGCTGGATGAGATTTCCGGAATGGCCTTGCTGAGGGCTTCAATACAGGCCTCCCGGGTATCCAGTGTGGCGTGTTCCGCGGAGAACCGATGGCACAGGATGATGGCATAGTCAATGGCCAGGGCCAGCTGTAACACCACGGTGACGGAATTGGAAATAAAGCTGATTTTTCCGCACAGGAAGTTGGTACCCATGTTGAGCAGGGCCGCCGCGCCGAAGGTCATCACCAGCACGGGAACCTCCATATAGGCCTTGGAGGTCAGGGTCAGCACCACCACGATGATCACCGCGGCAATGAGAACAATGGCCCCCATTTCCTTGGCCAGGTCTGCGGAGGTGTCTTCACCTACGGTGGTATCCACATAGCTGTCATAGGGCTCCAAAAGGGCGTTGATTTTCTCCATGGCGGCAAGGCTTCTTTCATCCGTCTCCGTGCCGTCAAAGGATACATCCAGCAGTGCCGCCGTATCCCGGTAGTGGTCCTGGGTGTCGTCAAAGGTCACCCGGGATACGCCTTCCAACTCGCTGATCTGGTCCGCCAGAGCCTGGGCCCGGGTGGGGGTGACGTTGGTGATCATCACCCGGGCGGAGCCGTAGGTGATAAAATTGTCATTCATCACCGTCAGACCCTGCCGGGTCTCCGTATCTTCCGGCAAGTAAGTGGTGATGTCATTTTCCACCTCCACCCAGTTCCGGGAAAACAGACTGAACACCAGGGCCACAATGTAGAGCAGAAAGAACAGATTCCGCTTATCCACAATGAAAGAGGCGATTTTTTTCATGCCCCCACCCTGGGATTTTTCTTCCTTGTCCATAACAAAATTCCTTTCCTAAGAGATTTGTTGAGAGAAATTGACAACTTTTTTCAGTTGACAGTTATTGGGGCGACCAACGCTGTCCATTTCAGTCCGTCCGTTAAAGTATGTAGGGAACGGCCTATGTGCCGTTCCGCCACGTCACAAATACAACCCGTGTAGATGAACGGAACCACCTACCAATCATGTCATTCCGAGCGGAGTGAAACGGAGTCGAGGAATCTACCCAAGTAGCAGGTTTTATCTTGTGGTGGTTCTTCATCCCACGTGGTGGATTCCTCCACTCCGCTTGCGCTCCGGTCGGAATGACATGGTGGGGGACGCGCCGGGTTTACCGGCCAAACCCCTCCTATTTTACCAAAACCTTTTGATTGTTTGGTCTAAAGCATACCATAAACCTCCGAAAGAAAAAATAGGCAAATTCACCCAATTGTTGAAAAAACTTTGGCGCATTTCCTGCCTTGCGCATGGGCTTTGGCCGTGCTATAATATTAAGGTTGTATCGACCCTTAAAAAGGAGGAGCGTTATGTCCAAGGAACGTACCGAAAAGGCCATTATGCACACCTTTCTGGAACTGCTGAACAACTATCCGCTGGATAAAATCACGGTGAAAGATATTGTCACTGCCTGTGGCATCAGCCGCAATACCTTTTATTACCATTATCAGGATATTTACGATCTTCTGGGGGCCACTTTTGATACTGTGGCAGAACTGGTATTCCGGGAGGACGTGACCACCTGGCAGCAGAGTCTGCGCTCCTGCACCAAGTTTGCTCTGGACAACCGCCGGGCGGTGTACCATGTGTACCGTTCCGGCCATCGGGAACAGTTGGAGCGGTATCTCTACCGGGTGACCCAGGAGCGGATGGACCGGCTGATCCGGCACCTGACCCGGGATCTAACCATTTCCGAGGAAGATATTTCCTATCTGACCCTGTTTTACAAGTGCGCCGTGGTGGGCATTCTTCTGGAATGGCTCAACGCCGACATGAAAGGCGACGTGGACCGGATGATCTCCCGGATGGGGATTTTGTTGGAGGGAAATCTGCGGCTGTCTCTGGAACGGGTCTGCGGGGCGGATTCTGCGGCCACGGTGTGAGTCCGGCGAAAATGCTGTATCTTCCCGTAAATTTGGCGGTTTTTTAGTTGACACTGGCCAAACCCTGTGATAGAATGTTTTCGAAAGTGAATACCAGTTTCAGTGCTTCCAGGCCGGTTGGGCTTGGGGAGAGAATAGGGAATCGGGTGCAACTCCCGAGCGGTACCGCCACTGTAAGCGCGGAGGCCCAGACTAAGGGTGAAAGCCCGTCATTGGATTTTTCCGAGAAGACGATGTTTGGGACTTGTGATGCGTAAGCCAGGATACCTGCTGAAACGGCTTGAATGTCCGGCTCTGCAAGTACGGGGTCGTGGCAGCTTTTGACGCAGAAAAACGGCTGCGGCAGTGTGTATCGACTGCCGCGGTTTTTTTGATGATTTGGTGCTGTATATGTGGTTTCCCCCTTACCATCTTTTTGCAGATTGCCCGCCAAATGATCCCTGCGTGGAGTCCAGGGGAAGAAGCGATTCTTCCCCTTTCTCAATTTCAATTCAGCCGCGGCGGTCTGTAGGGCCGCTGCGGCTTTTGTGGTGATGTTATGGAAAAAACACTGCACCGGGTCCTCCTGGCGGGGACCAACAGCGGCTGCGGAAAGACCACCCTGGTTTCCGGCCTGCTGTTTGCGTTAAACCGCCGGGGGGAACGGGTCTGCTCTTTCAAATGCGGCCCGGACTATATTGACCCCATGTTCCACGCCTCGGCCCTCCACACCCCCTGCCGGAACCTGGACTTGCAATTCGTCTCCCCAAATACCCTGCGCTATCTCATGGCCCAGGGCAGCCGGGGATACAGTTTGGCGGTGACAGAGGGGGTCATGGGCTACTATGACGGGGTGGGGCTGACCACTGCGGCCAGTTCCTACGCCGTGGCCCAGGCGACAAGAGCCCCCACGGTGCTGACAGTGGATGCCCGGGGAGCGGCCCACTCGGTGTTGGCGGTGATCTCCGGCTTTTTGAATCTCCATCCGGACAGCGGCATCAAAGGCGTGATTCTAAACCGCTGCTCCCCCATGTTCTACCCCCGGCTTCGGGATGCCATTCTGGAAACCTTTGGCGGGCAAGTAAAACCCTTGGGGTATCTGCCGGTGATGAAAGACTGCACCCTGGAAAGCCGCCATTTGGGGCTGATCACCGCCCAGGAAATGACGGATCTACAGGAAAAACTGGGTCTACTGGCAGACCAAATCGAAAAAAGTGTGGATATTCCCGGCATCCTCGCCCTGGCAGCGGAAGCACCGCCCCTTTTCTGGGAAGCACCCATTCTTCCCCCAAAGACCCAAAAGGTAAGAATAGCGGTGGCCAAAGACCGGGCGTTCTGCTTTTACTACCAGGACAATCTGGACTTACTGGAAGAACTGGGTGGGGAACTGGTACCCTTTTCGCCCCTGGAAGATGAAGCACTGCCCCCGAACATTCAGGGCCTTTATTTAGGCGGCGGGTACCCGGAGCTGTATGCAAAGCAGCTGGAAGATAACGAGACTATGCGCGCCTCCATTTTCCAGGCCCTGGCCGGGGGGCTTCCCTGCATTGCCGAATGCGGGGGCTTCCTGTACCTGATGGCCAAACTGGAAGGGGCCAACATGGTGGGCTTCTTCCCCGGCGAGGGCCGGAACACGGGAAAGCTGTCCCGGTTCGGCTATGTGACCCTGACGGCCCGGAAAGACAATCTCCTCTGCCCCGCCGGGGATGCCATTCCCGCCCACGAATTCCACTATTATGACACGACTTGCAATGGGGCAGACTTCCTGGCCCAAAAGGCCGATGGCCGTCATTGGGACTGCGGCCACGGAAACGAAATCCTGTACGCCGGGTTCCCCCACTTTCATTTTTACGCCAAACCGGATATGGCAGGCCGGTTTCTCCGGGCCTGTGAAGCGTTTTTAACAAAGGAGTAAAGGCTATGCTGGAAATTGTAAAACCCATGGATATTGAAAAGCGGAGCTTTGAAATCATCACGGAGCTTTTGGGGGATACCCCCATCCCCAAGGAAAACGAGCTGGTGGTGAAGCGGGTCATCCACACCTCTGCGGATTTTGACTATGCCAAAAATCTGGTATTCTCCCAGGATGCCGTGGCCAAGGGCATTGAAGCCCTGAAAAAGGGCTGTGACATCGTCACCGATACCCAGATGGCCAAGGCCGGGATCAACAAGACCATTCTTGGAAAATTGGGGGGCCAGGTCCACTGCTTTATGTCAGACCCCGATGTGGCGGCGGAAGCCAAGGAGCGGGGCATTACCCGGGCCATTGTCTCCATGGAGCGGGCGGCGGCCCTAGAAAAGCCATGCATTTTTGCCATCGGTAACGCCCCCACGGCCCTGATTTCCATCAAAGAGCAGATGGAAAAAGGCCAACTGCACCCGGCCCTCATCATCGGCGTGCCGGTGGGCTTTGTAAACGTGGTGGAGAGCAAGGAGCTGATCATCCAGTCCGGTCTGGCCCCCTACATCGTGGCCCGGGGCCGGAAAGGCGGCAGCAACGTGGCCGCCGCCATCTGTAACGCCCTGCTCTATCAGATTACAAGATAATGGAAGAGTTTGTTGTAAAAGACGGGAAGCAGCTGCGCATGGGCTACACCACCGGCTCCTGTGCCGCTGCCGCCGCCAAGGCGGCGGGGTGGATGCTGCTGACAGGCAGGGAAAAAAACGCCATCGGTCTGCACACCCCCAAGGGCATTGACCTGACCCTAAAAGTAGAGGAGATCACCCGGGGAATGGATTTTGTGTCCTGCGCCATTGCCAAGGATGCGGGAGACGACCCGGACGTGACGGCGGGGGCCCTGATTTACGCCCGCGTCAGCAAAGAGGAGACGCCGGGCGTGCGCATTGACGGGGGCTTTGGCGTGGGCCGGGTGACAAAACCGGGCCTGGACCAGCCTGTGGGCAACGCCGCCATCAATTCTGTCCCCCGGAAAATGATTGAAGAAAACCTACTGGAAGTGGCCAGGGCTTTGGATTACACCGGGGGTTTCCGGGTGGAAATTTCCGTACCCCTGGGCCAGGAACTGGCCAAAAAGACCTTTAACCCCCGGCTGGGCATTGTAGGGGGCATTTCCATTCTGGGTACCACCGGCATTGTAGAGCCCATGAGCGAACAGGCACTGGTGGATACCATTCGGGTGGAACTGCGGCAAAAACGCACCCAGGGGGACTATGTGCTGCTGACCCCAGGGAACTACGGCTCGGATTTCATCCGGGACAGCCTGGGTATTGACCCTAAAACGGCAGTCCAGGTCTCCAATTTCATCGGCGTGTCCCTGGACATCTGCCGGGAACTGGGCTTCCGGGGCTGTGTCCTCATTGGCCATATCGGAAAATTGGTAAAACTGGCCGGCGGCATGATGAACACCCACTCCAAATACGGCGACTGCCGGACAGAGATCCTCTCCGCCATGGCCGGTGCCGAGGGGGTGGACAAAGCCACCATCCAGTCCATGCTGGAATGCGTCAGCTGTGACGACTGCCTGCGGCTGCTGGGGTCTGACCGGGAAGCAGTTCTGGCCCGCCTGATGGGCCGCATCCACTTCCACCTGCAATACAAAGCCCAGGACATGGAGGTAGGCTGCGCCATGTTTTCCAAGGAATACGGGCTGTTGGGGAAAACGGAGAACGTGGACGAACTGATTGGGAAAATCCTAAAGCAGAAAATTGACAATTGACAATGGACAATTGACAATTATTGGAGAAACCAACGTTCCTATATGTAGGGGCGGCAACCTTGCCGCCCGCCACGTAGCGGATACAACCTGTTTATATAAACGGTATCACTTGTCTCCATTTGTAAAAAACTGTCAACTGTCAACTGTCAACTAAATAAAAACTGGAGGAATACACATGGTACATTTTGTCGGCGCCGGCTGTGGTGCGGCGGATTTGATCACGGTGCGGGGGGCGAAGCTTTTGTCCCAGGCGGATGTTGTGATTTATGCCGGGTCTTTGGTGAACCCGGAATTGCTGAACTACTGCAAAGAGGGCTGCGAAATTCATAACAGCGCAAAAATGACCCTGGAGGAGACCACGGCGGTGATCGTCAAGGCGGAAGCCGAGGGCAAGACCACCGTGCGGCTCCACACCGGGGATTCCAGCATTTACGGTGCCGTCCGGGAGCAGTTTGACGAACTGATCCCCCGGGGCATTGAATATGACGTGACCCCCGGAGTCAGTGCGTTCTGCGGGGCAGCGGCTTCCTTAAAGCAGGAGTTTACCCTGCCAGAGGTGAGCCAGACCGTGATCATCACCCGGCAGTCCGGAAGAACCCTGGTGCCGGAGAAAGAGAGCATCCGCTCCCTGGCGGCCCACCGGGCCACCATGTGCCTGTACCTCAGCACCCGGCTTACCGAGGAGCTGCAAAAGGAACTGATGGAGGGGGGCTACCCCGGCTCGACCCCCGTGGCGGTGGTTTTCAAGGCCAGCTGGCCTGACGAGCGAATCTACCACTGCACCGTAGACACCCTCCACAAAACCGTGACGGAAAACGACCTGACCCGCACCAGCCTGATCATCGTTGGGGACTGCATGGGGGAAAAATACGCCAAATCTTTCCTCTATGACCCCAGCTACGAGCGGCCTTTCCATGAGGCGGCCAAGAAATGCGACTGAGCATCCTTAGTTTCACCCGCCGGGGCTGCGCCCTGGCAAAAAAGGTTCAAAAGGCCCTTTCTCCGGAAGAATGCCGGATGATGACCATGGAAAAGTTCCGGGAACCGGGGTTTGAAGTCTACCACCCTCCGCTGATTCAGGCGGTGGGAGAGCTGTTTTCCTGGTGTGACCAGCTGGTGTTCATCGGCAGCACCGGAATGGCCGTCCGGGGGATTGCCCCCTGGGTAAAGGATAAGAAAACCGACCCCGGTGTTACGGTGATCGATGAGAGAGGGACCTATGTGATCTCCCTCCTCTCCGGCCACATCGGCGGGGCCAACGCCCTGACCCTTCGTTTGGCCCAGGCCATTGGGGCGCAACCCATCATCACCACCGCCACAGACGTGGAGGGCCGGTTTTCCGTAGATGCCTGGGCAGCAGAGCGGGGCTTTTTCATTGGCAGCTTAACCCTGGCCAAAGCGGTGGCGGGGGCCATTTTAGAGGGGGACATCCCCATCTGCGCCGACAAGCCCCTGCCCCAAACCCTCCCCGCCGGTCTGGTGCCGGGGGACAAAGGTTCTTTGGGCATTTATGTAGGGATTTATGACCGCAGCCCCTTTGAAAAAACCCTGCACATCATCCCCCGGGTGCTGACCTTAGGCCTGGGCTGCCGCCGGGGGACGGAGAAAGACACCATTGCCCTGGGCGTGGCCCAGGTTTTCAGGGAACGGGGTCTTGACCCTCGGGCCCTTTTAGGGGCCGCTTCCATTGACCTCAAAGCAGATGAACCGGGGCTTCTGGCTTTCTGTGCCGAAAAGCAGCTGCCGGTGCGCTTTTACAGTGCGCCGGAACTCCGGCAAGCCCCAGGGACGTTCCCGCCCTCGGCCTTTGTGTCCTCCGTTACCGGGGTGGACAATGTGTGCCAGCGGGCGGCGGCCATGGAGGGCGGCCGGATCATCCTGGAAAAAACAGTCTGCCAGGGCATTACCCTGGCTGTAGCGGAACAAGATTGGGAGGTATCCTTTTGAAGCTGTATATTGTGGGCATCGGCCCAGGAAATTATGAGAATATGACCATTCGGGCAGACCGGGCCTTGCAGGAGTCCCAGGTCATTGTGGGCTATCCTGTGTATGTGGATTTGGTAAAAGACCGGTATCCGGACAAAGAATATCTGTCCACCCCCATGACCCAGGAGGCGGACCGCTGCCGCATGGCAATTGACGAGGCCCAAAAGGGCAAGACCGTAGCCATGGTCTGCTCCGGCGACAGCGGCATTTACGGCATGGCGGCCCTCATCTATGAGCTGCTGGGGGAGGATCCGTCCGTAGAAGCAGAGGTAGTGCCGGGCCTTACCGCCGCCTGTTCCGGCGGGGCGGTGCTGGGTGCGCCCCTGACCCACGATTTTGCGGTCATCAGCCTGTCCGACCGGCTGACCCCCTGGGAGAAGATCACCGCACGGCTGGAACACGCCGCCCAGGCAGATTTGTCTATCGTTCTGTATAACCCCAAAAGCCATGGCCGCCCTGACCATCTGGCCAAGGCCTGTGACATTCTATTAAAATACCTTCCCGAAACCCGGCCCTGCGGCATTGTCCGCAACATTGGCCGGGAGGGCCAGAGCAAGACCCTGCTGACCCTGAAGGACCTGCGGGATTTTGACGCGGACATGTTCTGCACGGTGTTCATCGGCAACGCCCAGACCAAGGTTCTTGCCGGGAACCTGGTGACCCCCAGAGGCTACCGGGATGTATAAGCTGTGTGTATTCGCCGGAACGGCAGACGGACGGGCCTTGATCCGCTGGCTGGCCCCCCAGGCCCAGGTTCTGGCCTGTGCCGCCACGGAGTACGGCGGGGAGTTGCTGGAAGAAATTCCCGGGGTGGAAGTCTCCGCGGGCCGGTTGGACCGGGAAGCCATGGAACAGCTGTTCCGGCAGCGCAGGTTTGACTGCGTGGTGGATGCCACCCATCCCTATGCCCCCATTGTCACCGAAAATATCCGCAGTGCCTGTGCAGAAACCGCCACCCCCTATCTCCGGCTGACCCGGGACGGCGGGGTGCCGGAAAACTGCCTGTGGGCAGACTCCACCGCCCAGGCGGTGGAGATGCTAAAGTCCCTCCCCGGAAACATTTTTCTCACCACCGGCAGCAAGGAATTAATGGCCTATACGGCTCTGCCGGACTTTGCCCAGCGGGTCTATGCCCGGGTGCTGCCAGTGGAAGCAAGTATGGCCGCCTGTCGGGAAGCGGGACTGCCCGCCGCCCATACCTATGGGATGCAAGGGCCTTTTTCCCAGGAATTAAACGTGGCCATGCTCCACGCCTGTGCAGGCTCCATATTGGTGACCAAGCAGACCGGGGCCAAAGGCGGCTTCTGGGAAAAGGTAGAGGCGGCGCAAAAAGCCGGCTGCACCTTGCTGGTCATTGGCAGACCGGAGAGTGCGCCGGGGCAGAGCTTTGGAGACACCGTGCGGGAACTGTGCCGCCGGTTTGATTTGAAAGTGCGGCCCAAAGTCACCGTGGTGGGCATCGGCCCGGGAGACCGGGGCCATGAGACCCTGGCAGCCCGGGAGGCCATTGCCCAGGCGGATTGTCTCATTGGCGCGGCCAGAATGCTGGAAGCCGTGGCCGCTCCGGGGCAGCTGAAAGTGGAAGCCATTGCCCCGGAAGCCATCTGTGGGGCTATTGAGCGCCATCCGGAGTGCGAAAAGTTCGCCGTGGTCATGGCGGGAGACGTGGGCTTTTACAGCGGCACCAAAAAGCTGCTGCCATTGCTTTCTCACTGTCAGGTGACCTTGGAGCCGGGGTTATCCAGCCTGGTGGTGCTGTGTTCCCGGCTGGGGGTCAGCTATGAAGATGTGTTCTGCCTGAGTCTTCATGGCCGGGAGGGAGACATTGCCGGGGCGGTGAACCGCCACGGAAAGGTCTTTGCCCTGGTTGGGGGCGAAAACGGCATGAAAAACCTCTGCCAACGTTTGACGGACGCAGGTCTGGGAGAGGTAAAAGTGGCCGTGGGCGAGCGGCTGGGCTACCCGGAGGAACGCATTACCCAGGGCACCGCCCAGGAACTTTCCCAGGGGCAGTTTGACAAGCTCAGCGTGGCCCTCATCACCGGCGGTGGCCAGGGCATTGTGACCCAGGGCTTGCCGGATGAGACCTTCCTGCGGGGCAGCCATGCCGACGGCACGGTGGTACCCATGACCAAAAGCGAGGTGCGGGCCGTGGCCCTGTCCAAGCTGGGCCTGACCCGCCAATCCGTCTGCTGGGACATTGGGGCAGGTACCGGTTCCGTGGCCATTGAAATGGCCCTGCAAGCAGACCTGGGCCACACCTACGCCGTGGAAAAAAAGCCGGAGGCCCTGGCATTGCTACAGGAAAACGCCCGTCGGCTCCACGTGGCCAACCTGACAGCGGTAGAAGCCCTGGCCCCCCAGGGCTGTGAAGATTTGCCCGCCCCCACCCATGTGTTCATCGGCGGCAGCTCCGGCAACATGGAAGCCATTCTGAATGCCGCCTGGGCCAAAAACCCCTCTGCCCGCATTGTGGCAGCAGCGGTGGCCCTGGAAACCGTGGCAGAACTGACCCGCCTGACCAAAACCCACCCCGCCCAAACCCTCTGCCTCACCGTCGCCCAGGCCCACAAAGTTGGACCCTACACCATGATGCAGGGGCAGAACCCCATCTATCTGGTTACGTTTAACGAACGAAGCAGCCATGACGGGTTAGTTGACAGTTGACAGTTAGGTCCGAATTGACAATTGACAATGGACAATTGTCAATTTTTTGGGGGACGGAGGTTTTACCTTTGCGTTCGTTGTTCCTACAATAGAACACGCTGGCCCTCATTAGAAAGGCCTCGGTTGAAAACGTGTACCAATCAGCAAAACCGTAGGGAACGGCCTATGTGCCGTTCCGTGGGTGAAAGGACGGAACCGTTCCCAATAAACCCCGCCACCCCAAAGCCCGGTACAAAAGCTTCCCCACTGGGGAAGCTGGCAGGGCGCAGCCCTGACTGATGAGGGCGGGGCGGCCTGAAACATTCTAGAAACTGTAGGCGAATTCGTAGAAACGCAACCTCATTGTCATTCAGGCCTTGAGCGTTAGCGGAGTGGAGGAATCCACCACGTAGGATGAGAAATAACCACAAAGTAAAATCCGCCACTTGCGTGGATTCCTCGACTCACCCCGTTCGCTCGGAATGACATGTCGGGAGGTGGATTTGTTTTATCCGCACAGGTTATAATCGCAACGCCCCCCGGAACGGCACACAGGCCGTTCCCTACGGTTTCGCTGGAGGGTTTTACCCCTGCGTCCATTGTTTCTACAACAAAAAACGTCACTCTAATCTGCATCTGAAAAGAGAACAAACATGAGAAAAGAAATCCTGATTTCCCTGGTGCTGGGCTTTCTGCTGGATTGCCTGCTGGGGGACCCCCATTCTATTCCCCATCCGGTGGTGGCCATGGGTAAAATGATCTCCGGCCTTGAAAAGCTGCTGCGGCGGCTGTTTCCCAAGACGAAACCTGGCGAAATTGCCGCCGGGGCGGTGTTATGGGTGCTGATGGTGGCGGTGAGCTTCCTGGTGCCGTTTGCCATCCTTTGGGCTTGCGGTCAGGTTGCCCCCTGGCTGCGGGTGGCCGGGAGCAGTCTGATGTGCTGGCAAATCCTGGCGGCCAGGAGCCTGAAAACCGAGAGCATGAAGGTCTATACCGCCTTAAAATCCGGCACCATTGAGGATGCCCGCTATGCCGTTTCCATGATCGTTGGTCGGGATACCCAGGAACTGGATGCTCCGGCGGTGGCCCGGGCGGCGGTGGAGACCGTGGCGGAAAACTGCTCTGATGGGGTCATCGCCCCCATGCTGTTTTTCGCCCTGGGGGGTGCGCCCCTGGCCTTTGCCTACAAAGCCGTCAACACCATGGATTCCATGCTGGGCTATGTGGAAATGCCCTATAAAAACATCGGCCTGGTTCCGGCCAAGCTGGATGATGTGTTTAATTTTATCCCCGCCAGGCTTTGCGCCCTGGCCATGCTGGCGGCAGGGGGACTTCTGGGCCTGAATGTGAAAAACGGCTGGAAGATTTTCAGGCGAGACCGGTATCACCATGCCAGTCCCAACTCTGCCCAGACGGAATCCGTCTGCGCCGGACTTTTAGGGTTGCGGCTGGCGGGGGATGCCTGGTACCATGGGGTGCTGCACAAGAAGCCCTACATCGGGGACGCCCTGCGGGAGATCACCCCGGAGGATATTCCCTTGAGCTGCAAACTGATGTACGGCACCACCCTGGTGATGCTGGCCCTCTGCGCCCTGGCCCTGGCACTGTAAAAAAGGAGAACAAGACTTCATGCTGTATGATACCCAAAACCCCCACGGCGGGGATCTGTATTCCCGGAAAATCCTGCTGGATTTTTCCGCCAACATCAACCCCTACGGCACTCCCCAGTCGGTGAAAGAGGCCGTGGCGGCAAGCGTAGACAACCTGCGCTGCTACCCGGACCCCTATTGCAGAAGTCTGGTCCGGGCCATTGCGGATTTTGAAAAGGTGGCGGAAAACCGGGTGTTCTGCGGCAACGGGGCGGCGGAACTGATTTTCTCCTGCTGCATGGCCCTGCGGCCCCAAAAGGCCCTGGTACTCAGCCCCTGCTTCAGCGAATACGAAACCGCCCTGAAAGTCTTTGGGGCCCAGGTAGACCACTACCTGTTAAAAGAACAGGAGGACTTTGCCCTGACGGAAGCGTTTCTCCCGGTGCTACAAAACTTTGACGGGGAAATGCTCATGCTCTGCAACCCCAATAACCCCACCGGCCAGGTGACAGGCCGGCCCTTGATGGAAAAAATTCTGGAAATCTGCCAGAAAAAGGGGATTTTCCTCTTTATTGACGAGTGTTTCCTGGATTTGACCCTGGGGGGCGAGGACATCACCATGAAGCCCTTTCTGGAAGAATACAGGGGGTTGTTCCTGCTGAAAGCCTTTACCAAAAGCTACGGCATGGCAGGACTGCGGCTGGGGTACTGTCTGTCTTCCAACCAACAGCTGCTCAAAACCATGGGCAGCCAGACCCAACCCTGGAACGTCTCCATCCCCGCCCAGGCGGCAGGCATTGCGGCCCTGGGGGAAACGGAGTTTGTAAAAGCCGCCAACCGCCTCATCCACGCCCAGCGGCCCCGGATGGAACAGGCCCTTCAAAACCTGGGCTTCCGGGTGATCCCCTCCCGAACCAATTACATTTTGTTCTACAGCCAAACAGAACTCCGGGAACCCCTGCTCACCAAAGGCATCCAGATCCGCTCCTGCGCCAACTACCCCGGCCTGGGGGAGGGCTGGTACCGGGTGGCGGTGAAACTGCCGGAGGAGAACAGACAGCTGATAGAGGCATTGGGGGAAATCGAGTTGACAGTTGACAGTTGACAGTTTTTCTAATTGACAATGGACAATTGACAATTGACAATTTTGGGGGGACGGACGTTTTACCTTTGCGCCTATTGTTCCTACAATAGGAACGGCCAATGCCGCCCGTCCTTAGAATACGTCGGTTGAAAACGCCCACCAATCAGCGAAACCGTAGGGAACGGCCTATGTGCCGTTCCGCACCCGAAAGGACGGAACCCGTTCCCAATAAAAACCAGACACGCCCCCCGTTTTGTCATTCCGACCGTAGCGCAAGCGGAGTGGAGGAATCCACCACGTGGGATGATGAACCGACACAAGATAAAGCTTGCAACTTGAGTGGATTCCTCGACTCACATTCGTTCGCTCGGAATGACATAATCGGTGGGGCGGTTCCGTTTTGTCCGCACGGGTTATAATTGCAACGTCCCGGAACGGCACATAGGCCGTTCCCTACATACTTTAACGGACAGACTGAAACGAACAACGTTGGTTGCCCCAATAACTGTCCACTGTCAACTGTCAACTGTCAACTGAAAAAGTGGTTTGATACTGCACATCTACCAAGGAGGAAAACACCATGGCAAAAAATATTATGATCCAGGGGACCATGTCCAATGCGGGGAAGAGCCTGCTGGCGGCGGGGCTTTGTCGGATTTTCAAACAGGACGGCTACCGGGTGGCACCCTTTAAGAGCCAGAATATGGCTCTCAACTCCTTTATCACCGCTGCCGGTGGGGAAATGGGCCGGGCCCAGGTGGTGCAGGCGGAGGCGGCGGGGATTGCGCCGGATGTGCGGATGAACCCCATTCTTCTGAAACCCACCACGGATGTGGGCAGTCAGGTCATTGTGGGCGGCGTGGCCATGGGCAATATGCGGGCCATGGAATACTACCGCCGGAAGCGGGAATTCGTACCCCAGGTGCTGGAGGCCTACAATTCTCTGGCGGCGGAAAACGACATCATCGTCATCGAGGGGGCCGGAAGCCCCGCGGAGATCAACCTGAAAGACCAGGACATTGTGAATATGGGTCTGGCGGAACTGGTGGATGCCCCGGTGCTGCTGGTGGGGGACATTGACCGGGGCGGCGTCTTTGCCCAGCTTTACGGCACCATTGCCCTGCTGGAAGAACAGGAACGGGCCAGGGTCAAGGGTACCATTGTAAACAAATTCCGGGGAGATCGGGCGATTTTACAACCGGGTATTGAAATTCTGGAAAAAATCTGCGGCGTTCCCGTGGCGGGGGTCATTCCCTATGCCCATGTGGACATTGACGATGAGGACAGCCTGTCCACCCGCTTTACCCGGGAATCCACCTGTAAGGCCATTGACATTGCCGTCATCCGGCTGCCCAGAATTTCCAATTTTACGGATGTGAGCCCCTTAGAACGGTTTCCCAATGTGTCTGTGCGCTACATTGAGCGGGCGGACCAGCTGAAAAATCCGGATTTGATTCTGATTCCCGGCACCAAAAGCACCATTGCAGACCTTAAGTGGCTGCGGCAAAGCGGCCTGGAAGCGGCCATTCTCCACTGCCATGACCGGGGGGCCATTGTCTTTGGCATCTGCGGCGGTTTCCAGATGTTGGGTACCTCCGTGTCCGACCCGGACCAGGTGGAGGCGGCGGGCATTACCCATATTTCCGGCATGGGCTTGCTGCCCATGGATACGGTGTTCCGGGGAGACAAGGTGCAGCGGCAGACCTCCGGGGTTCTGCCGGAGGTTGCGGGGCCACTGTCCAGCCTGTCGGGGCTTCCTTACCAGGGCTATGAAATCCACATGGGCCGCAGCGAAACCCCCATTGCCCCCATCTTGGTGGGGGAACGGGTCTACGGCAGCTACATCCACGGCATTTTCGATGCTCCCGGCATTGCCCAGGCCCTGGTGGGGGACCTGTGCCGCCGGAAAGGTCTGGAGGCGGGCCAGGCCGAACACTTTGATTTGGAAGCCTATAAGGATAGCCAATATGATAAGCTTGCCCAGGCCGTTCGGGGCGGCATGAATATGGAGCTTGTCTATCAAATCTTAAATCGGCAGGTGTGACCATGATCCATATTTACTGCGGCGACGGCAAGGGAAAAACCACGGCGGCCATGGGCCTTGCGGCCCGGATGGCGGGCCGGGGGAAAAACGTCCTCATTGGCCAGTTCTTCAAAGACGGCTCCTCCGGGGAAATCCAAGCCCTCCAAACCCTGCCCGGAATCCAGACCCTCCACTGCCACACGGTTCCCGGTCTCTTTGCCCGGATGACCGAGGAACAGCGGGCCCAGGCAAAGCATGATTATACGGAATATCTGGGGGTTCTTCTGGAAAAGGGCCGGGAAGCGGATCTTCTTATATTGGATGAAGCCATCTCCGCCCTGAACCGGGGCATCATTCCGGAAGAGCCCCTGCTATCTTACCTCCAGGCCCAGGGCCAGACCCAGGAAATCGTTCTCACGGGGCGAAACCCCAAAGAGGAACTGCTGGCCCTGGCGGACTACGTAACGGAAATGGTCAAACGCCGTCACCCCTTTGACCGGGGCATCAAGGCCAGACGTGGCGTGGAATTCTAAGGAAAAACACCGTGCAGATCTTTCAGCACGGTGTTTTTATAATATTTTTAGAAACTTTTCAGGGGCTTTCCAACCAAAAATGAAATCCATCCCGGAAAGTCACAAATTCTCCACAAAAAGGCAACAAAAGGTTTATTTTATTTTTAGCACTCAACACTTGTCAGTGCTAAAAAAGGTGGTATAGTGTATGTGTTCCTTGAGAGAGGAACCAAAGAGAACCCAATGGTAACAGAAAATCTACCGGGAACCAGAAGGGAACCGGCGAACATGAATTGGAGGAATGATTTATGTTGCCCAGCATTTTTGGTGAGAACCTGTTTGATGATTTCTTTAATGATCCTTTCGGCATGGTCAGTGCCAGAGCCGAGAATCCTCTATATGGCAAACACAGCCGGAACCTGATGAAGACCGATGTGCGGGAGACCGAAAACAGTTATGAACTGGATGTGGATCTGCCCGGTTTTAAGAAAGACGAAATTGGCGTGGAACTGAAAGATGGTTACCTGACCATTTCCGCTTCCAAGGGCATGGATAAGGACGAGACCGACAAGAACGGCAAGTTCATCCGTCAGGAGCGTTACACCGGTGCTTGCAGCCGGAGCTTCTATGTTGGCGAGCATGTCCAGCCTGAGGACATCGGCGCCAAGTACGAAGACGGCATCCTGCGGCTGTCCGTTCCCAAGAACGTGAAGAAAGCCCTGCCTGAGACCCGCCGCATCGCCATCGAGTAAATGGCAGTCCCGCCTCCCCGGAAAAGCGGGGAGGCGGGATTTTTTTCTTTTTAGAGCCTATCGGAACGGCTAATACCGCAATTACAAGGAAGGAGATGGCCGCTTGGCCATCTCCTTCCTTGTCTTTTTTTACACGGTTTCGTGGGTGCCGTAATAGGCATTCAGGTACATCTGCCGGATTTCGCTCATCAGGGGGTACCGGGGGTTGGCGCCGGTGCACTGGTCGTCGAAGGCCTGCTCCACCATGGCGTCCAGCCGGTTCAGGAAATCCTGCTCGTCGATGCCGTAGTCCCGGATGGTCTTCTTGATGCCCACCCGCTCTTTCAGTGCGTCGATGGCGGCAACCAGATTCTCCAGCTTCTCCTCATCCGTAGTGCCTCCCAGCTTCAGATAATCCGCAACCTCGGCATACCTCGCCAGAGTGTGGGGATGGTCGTACTGGGGGAAGGTGCCCATCTTCACGGGAACCTCGGCGGCGTTGAAGCGCAGCACCTCGTCAATCATCAGAGCGTTGGCCACGCCGTGGGGCAGGTGATGGAAGGCACCCAGCTTGTGAGCCATGGAGTGGCACACACCCAGGAAGGCGTTGGCGAAGGCCATGCCCGCCATGCAGGCGGCGTGAGCCATGTTCTCCCGGGCACGGGGTTCCTTAGCGCCGCCCTCGTAAGCCTTGGGCAGGTTCTCAAAAATCAGCTTCAGACTCCGCAGGGCCAGACCGTCGGTGTAGTCGGTAGCCATGACGGAGGCGTAGGCTTCCAGTGCGTGGGTCACGGCATCAATGCCGGAGGCGGCGGTGAGGCCTCTGGGGGCGTTCATCATCATGTCCGCATCCACGATGGCCATCTTGGGCAGCAGCTCATAGTCCGCAAGAGGATATTTAACCCCGGTCTGCTCGTCGGTGATGACAGCGAAGGGAGTCACCTCGGAGCCGGTGCCGGCGGAGGTGGGGATGGCCACAAAGTAGGCCTTTTCGCCCATCTTGGGGAAGGTGTAAACACGCTTGCGGATATCGCAGAACCGCATGGCCATATCCTGGAAGTCCGCCTCAGGATGCTCGTAGAGAACCCACATAATTTTGCCCGCGTCCATGGCGGAGCCGCCGCCGATGGCGAGAATCAGGTCAGGCTGGAAGGCGGTCATCTGAGCCGCACCCTCCCGGGCGCAGGCCAGGGTAGGATCGGGAGCCACATTGTAGAAGGTGGTATGGCGCACGCCCATTTCGTCCAGCTTCTGCTCAATGGGCTT
Source organism: uncultured Oscillospiraceae bacterium (assembly GCA_934591845.1). Taxonomy (GTDB): domain Bacteria; phylum Bacillota; class Clostridia; order Oscillospirales; family Oscillospiraceae; genus Faecousia. The sequence goes on from CAKTPO010000013.1 coordinate 23,402, forward strand.
CGTGTAGCCGTTCTGATACAGGAAGGAATCGGTGACGATGAATGCCTTCTTGTGTTCTTTCAGTTCGGACAGAGCAACGGGCAGGCAGCCCTTCTTGAAATAGACCTTTTCAGGCGCGCGGAACCACAGCATATTCTCCCTCCGGATGGCAACGGTTTTGATGTTCAAAAGGTGCTTGACTCCCACATTCTCCGACACGGAGTTGCCGCCCCAGCTGCCGCAGCCCAGGGTCAGGGAGGGGGCCAGCTTGAAGTTGTACAGGTCGCCGATACCGCCCTGGGAGGAGGGGGTGTTCACCAGAATCCGACAGGCCTTCATGGTGCGGACAAAGGCATCCAGCTTCTCCGGGCAGTTCACCTCGTCCAGGTAGATGGAGGCGGTGTGGCCGAAGCCGCCGTCCCGCACCAGGGTCTCCGCCTTTTCCAGGGCATCGGCAAAATCAGAAGCCCGGTACATAGCCAGCACGGGAGAGAGCTTCTCGTGGGCGAAGGCTTCGCTCAGGTCGGTGGATTCCACTTCGCCGATGAGGATCTTGGTCTTCTCCGGCACCTGGACTCCGGCTAGAGCGGCGATCTTCGCGGCGGGCTGACCCACAATTTTCGCATTCAGACTGCCGCCGGGAAGGATGGTATCCCGAACCTTCTGCGCCTCATCCGCATTCAGAATATAGCAGCCCCGGCGGACGAATTCCGCCTTGACGGCCTCATAAACCCCGTCCAGAACCACCACGCTCTGCTCGGAGGCGCAGATCATGCCGTTGTCAAAGGTCTTGGAGTGGATGACGGAGGAAACCGCCAGCAGAATGTCCGCGGTGTCGTCGATGACGGCAGGGGTGTTGCCGGGGCCAACGCCCAGGGCGGGCTTTCCGGAGGAATAGGCGGCCTTCACCATACCGGGGCCGCCGGTGGCGAGAATCAGGTTGGCCTGTCCCATCAGCTGATTGGTCAGCTCCAGACTGGGCTGGTCAATCCAGCCGATGATGTCCTCGGGAGCGCCCGCTGCCACCGCCGCCTCCAGGACGGCCTTTGCCGCCGCGATGGTGCAGCCCTTGGCTCTGGGATGGGGGCTGATGAGAATGCCGTTGCGGGTTTTCAGACAAATCAAAGCCTTGAAAATGGCGGTAGAGGTGGGATTGGTGGTGGGAATCACCGCGGCGATGACGCCGATGGGCTCGGCAATCCGGCGGATGCCATAGGCGGTGTCCTCCTCAATAACGCCGCAGGTCTTGGTGTCCCGGTAGGCATTATAGATGTACTCAGAGGCAAAGTGGTTCTTAATGACCTTGTCCTCCACTACGCCCATGCCGGTTTCCTCCACGGCAAGCTTTGCCAGGGGAATCCGCAGCTGATTGGCGGCAGTGGCGGCGGCCAGAAAAATCTTATCCACCTGCTCCTGGGTGTATTCGGCATACTTCTTCTGGGCGGCACGGCACCGGGAAAGGGCATCTGTCAGTTCCTGAGGGGTGGTGACGGGGGCGTATTGTTTTTCCATAGTTAACCATCTCCTTTTCTTTTTTTAATCAGTAATTGTATGCCGATATCTGCTTATCGACACTATAACATCACGAATATTTCCTTGTCAATAGGTAATCCCCACAAACGGGGAAATTTTTGTATCCCATCCGTACGGGAAGCTATTGGATGATTTCCCTCTCCGAAAGGCAGTTGACTTTCAGGGTTGAAGGCCATATCATGAAAAAAACCCGAAACGCACCGCTTTCGGTGTGTACGGAGTAACGCTTGGGAGGCTGACTATGAAGAAAATTCGTGCGATCTGTGACATTCAGGCAGAAGATGTAGAATTAAAGACAGGAACCATTCTGGAAATCGTGGAAGTGGTGGAAGACCAGATTGTCGTCCGGATTCCGGAGGGAGAATATTACTGCATGAGCTCCGAAGCCCTGGAATCCGGCTTCGAAATCGCGGAAAACTAAAACCCGGCGTCCAGGGAGGGACCCGTAAGCCACGCATCCCCATTTCTCCAGAAAACCGCTTGCGCCGGATTCCGGAATATGCTAGAATAAGGGAAAATGTGGTATCCTCTAGGAGCAATACAAGCCAGCCCCCAGGGGACGGCGAAAAAAGGAGCGGGTTAAATGGAGTATCGGATGGAGCACGATTCCATGGGCGAGGTGCGGGTACCGGCGGACAAATACTGGGGGGCCCAGACCCAGCGGAGCCGGGAGAATTTTCCCATTGGCGTGGGACTGGAAACCATGCCCCGGGAGATCACCTATGCCTTCGGCATTCTGAAAAAAGCGGCGGCTATGGCCAACCACAGCCTGAAACCGGAGAAAATGACGGAAGAAAAGCTGGACTATATCTGTCAGGCCGCAGAGGAAGTGGCCCGGGGGGAACTGGATGCCCATTTCCCCCTGGTGGTCTGGCAGACCGGTTCCGGCACCCAGTCCAATATGAACGCCAACGAGGTCATTGCCAACCGGGGCAATGACCTGGCAGGGAAAAAGCTGCTGCACCCCAATGACGACATCAATATGTCCCAGTCCTCCAACGACACCTTCCCCACGGCCATGCACATTGCGGCGGTACTGGCCCTGGAAGACCGGCTGATCCCGGCGGTGGAGCGCCTGGTTGCGGTTTTCCGCCGTTTGGAGGAGGAAAACCGGGGCATTGTAAAGTCCGGCCGCACCCATTTGCAGGATGCCACCCCCATTACCTTCTCCCAGGAGATTTCCGGCTGGCGTTCCAGCCTGGAACGGGACAAGACCCTGCTGGAACTGTCCTTGCCGGGGCTTAAAGAGCTGGCCCTGGGTGGTACCGCCGTAGGCACGGGGCTCAATGCCCCCAAGGGCTTTGATGTGGCCGTGGCCCAGGCCGTGTCCCAGATCACCGGCAAGGAATTTGTCACCGCCCCCAACAAGTTCCATGCCCTGACCTCCAAGGACGAGCTGGTCTTTGCCCATGGGGCCATGAAGGCCCTGGCCGCCGACATGATGAAAATTGCCAATGATGTCCGCTGGCTGGCCTCCGGCCCCCGGGACGGTCTGGGGGAGATCTTCATCCCCGAAAACGAGCCCGGTTCTTCCATCATGCCCGGCAAGGTGAACCCCACCCAGTGCGAGGCCGTGACCATGGTGGCGGTGCAGGTCATGGGCAACGATGCCACCGTGGGCTTTGCCGCCAGCCAGGGCAATTTTGAGCTCAATGTATTCATGCCGGTGCTGGCCTACAATTTCCTGCAATCGGCAAGACTTCTGGCAGAGTCCATCGCCTCGTTCCGGGATCACTGCGCCGTGGGCATCCGGGCAAACCGGGAGAAAATGGAGCACAATCTGCACAATTCCCTCATGCTGGTCACGGCACTGAACCCCTACATCGGCTACGAAAATGCAGCGAAAACCGCCAAAACCGCCTATACCGAAAACATTTCCCTGAAAGAAGCCTGTATCAAACTGGGCTTTTTGACGGAAAAGGAATTTGACCGGGTATTCCATCCGGAAGAAATGGTGTAAAGGAAATAAAATTCACGAAAACGTATTGAATTTTGGGGAAAACTGTATTATGATTGGCAGGATTTCAGCGTTTACATCGTGGAGTGGAGGATTCATTTGTGAAAAGCAATAAGGTTGTGGCGTTGCTCATTATTCTGGCCGTCCTGGCCGTGGCTGCGGCAGGAGGGACTCTGGCCTATATTTACTATCAGAACACCCATATTTTCGTGGAGGGCACGGCCTACCGCCTGGATGCCACCTATCTGGATCTGCGGCAGGAGGACATTTCCTTTGCCCACTACGATGCGGTACACAACCAGCTTCCGGGGTGTGAAGTACTGTGGAACGTGCCCTTCCAGAATAAAAAGGTTTCCAACGACTCGGAAACCCTGTCCATTCAGAACCCAAGCAGCGAGGACATTCGGATTTTGCAGACCTATTTTCCCAGACTCAAATCCATCAACGCCTCGTCCTGCGACAATTATGAGGCCCTGGAAAAACTACAGGCGGCTCTGCCCAAGGTCCAGGTCAGCTACCAGGTGGCCCTGGGGGGCTCCTTTGTAGACCCGGAAACCCAGGAGCTTTCTTTGGAGCCCGGGGATTATGACCTGGACACCTTAAAAGAGGCCATCCCCTATCTGCACCAGCTGAAAAAAATCACCCTGCGGAAAACCGACCTGACTTTGGAGCAGCTGGAACAGCTGCGGCAGGAGTTCCCGGAATTGGAAATCAGCTACACCGTGTATCTATTGGATCAGGAGCAGGACGGCACCGCCACGACCCTGGACCTGTCCGCCATCTCCGAAACGGAGCTGACGAACGCTGCCCAAAAACTGACCTTATTCCCGGAACTGGAAACCGTGGAACTCTGCGGCAGCGACGGCACCTCCAAGCTGACCCAGGAGCAGGCCAAGGAACTGATTGCCGCCGCCCCGGATGCCGTATTCCATTACGCCTTTGATTTTTACGGAAAGACCCTCTCTACAGACATGGAGGAAGTGGCCCTGAAAGGGGTAAAAATCGGGGACGAGGGAGAAGAAAAAATCCGTCAGGCCTTAGACCTACTCTCCAACTGCAAACGCTTTGTCCTGGAAGACTGCGGCCTTTCGGGTGAAGTCCTGGCCAAACTCCGGGAGGACTACCGGGACAAAACCAAAATCGTCTGGCGGGTCTACGCCGGCGGCGGCAGCACCATGACCGATGCCCAGGTGCTGCGGTTTACCTATGATTTGAAAGACAGCAACTGCGCCGACCTGCAATACTGCGAGGATGCCATCTACGCGGACTTTGGCCATGACGAATACCTGAATACCTGCGATTTTGTATCCGGCATGCCCAACCTGGAAGTCCTGATCCTCTCCGGCTCTCCCATCAAGACCCTGGAACCCCTGGCCTCCTGCAAGAAGCTGCGGGTATTGGAGCTTTCCAACTGCGGCTATATTACAGACCTTTCCCCCTTGTCCGGCTGTGAATCTCTGGAAATGCTGAATATCAGCTATACCAAGGTGAGTAGCCTGTCCGGCCTGGAAGAACTGCCCATGACCCACCTGGTAGCCGTAGGCGGCACCGGCAGCAAAATTCCCCAGGAGGACAAAGACACCTTCACCGAAAAGCACCCGGACTGCCTGACCATGTACACAGGCTCCCAGGAATTCGGCGTGGGCTGGCGTTATTCCAGCAAAGAAGAAAAAATGGACTGGTACGCCAAAGCCGCCGAAGCCTTCAAATACCCCCACGCCCCCAATAAGACGGGATGGTATCTGTAAGTGAATATCAAAACCCCCGGCGAACGGAAAAGAGTTCGCCGGGGGTTTTGCTAGAATATGTGCCGTACCGCACGTTGAATGACGGAACCGGTACCGGTAAAACCGAAAACACCCCCGCTTTTGTCATTCAGGCCTTGAGCGTTAGCGGAGTGGAAGAATCCACCACGTGGCAGAAAAGTACACCACAAGATAAAACTTGCCACTTGGGAAGATTCCTCGACTCACTGCGTTCGCTCGGAATGACATAACGGGGGAACGTTATACCTTTTGTCATTCCGACCGTAGCGTCAGCGGAGTGGAGGAATCCACCACGTAGGATGATGAACCAACACAAGATAAAACTTGTTACTTGGGAAGATTCCTCGACTCACTTTCGTTCGCTCGGAATGACATGTCGGGGGGGTGTTTCGTTTTATCCGCACAGGTTATATTTGCCACGCAGCGGAACGGCACATAGGCCGTTCCCTACGGTTTCGCTGGTGGGGGTACGTTTTCAACCGGGGTGTTCTAGGGACGGGGGGTGTAACGTTGCGCATTGCTGGAACAACAGGTGCAAAGGGGCACGCCCGTCCCGCAAAAAATTGTCAATTCAAAATAACTGTCAACTGTCAACTTTTCCCGAAACGACCCCAATTCTCCGCCCCGTGGTTCTTTAGTGGCACTGATGCAGCATCAGGTTCAGGATCTCCACGTCCGTGGTCTTCATGCCCACCCGGCCCACATAGCCGGTGCTGCGGATGGTTTCTTCGATGTCCTCCTGAATGATGCCTTCGCCGGGTTTGAAGACCCGGCCTTTCATGCTCAGCTCAAACCCCAGGATGGCCGCATCCAGGGCCGAGGCGATTTTGGCGGCGCAGGAGGATTTGGCACCGTCACAGATGATGCCGCCTACGTTGCCGATGGTGTTGACGATGGTGCGGCAGATGGCCTGGTAGTCGCCTCCTGCCAGATAGGTGATGCCGGCCCCCGCACCGCAGGCGGCGGTGACGGCGCCGCAGAAGGCGGAAAGGCTGCCAATGTAGTGTTTCTGGTAAATGGACACCAGGTTGGAGATCAGCAAAGCCCGGTAGAGTTCTTCCTGACTTTTCCCCCATTCCCGGGCGTACTCCACCACGGGCAGGGAGACGGTGAGGCCCTGGTTGCCGCTGCCGGAATTGATGATCACAGGCAGGCTGCAGCCGTTCATCCGGGCATCGGAACCGGCGGCGGCGCAGGCTCTGGCCCGGACCTTAATGTCCTGGCCGTAGCATTCAAGCAGCGTTCTTCCCACCTGGGCGCCATAGGGGTTGCTGAGACCCTCCTGGGAGATTTTTTCGTTGGAGGTGATCTGCCGGTCCAGCAGCTCCCGCACCCGGTCTAAGTCCACGGTGTTGGCAAAGTCCAGAATGGAGGCCACGTCCATGCCCGCCAGATCCAGGGTCTCTTTCTTTTCAATGGGGTCGTTCCGGTACAGCACTTCCCCGTCCCGGAGGATTTTGGTGATCAGGGTGTGGCGGTTTACAATGGTCACCTGGGCACTGTGGCCCTGGCCGTGAGCCAGAATGTCAATGTACAAATTGGCCACGCCCTCCTGGAGCTTGCAGGAAAGGAAGTCGGTTTTGGACAGCTCCACCGCCTTTTGAATGTGTTCCGGGGTCACGGATTCCAGCACTTTCAAATCTTCCGCCGCATCGCCTCCCACGGCCCCCAGGATCACCGCCATTTCAATGCCCACCAGCCCCCCGGAATTGGGAATGGTGACGCTTTTCACGTTTTTAATAATATTGCCGCTGCAATACAGCTCCATATGCTCCGGAAACCCGCCCAATACATCCCGCACCTTGGCCGCTGCATAGGCCAGCGCAATGGGCTCGGTGCACCCCAGGGCGGGCACCAGCTCGGTATTGAGAATTTCCAGGAATTTGTCGGTTGTCTTTTGATCCATGATCGTTTTCTCCTTATGGATGTAGTTCGGGATGTGGAAGGTCTGAAATGAAAACCGCCCGCTCCGTGGGAATTTAAGGGAAATTTCCGGGGAAACGGCTAAATGGGAAGTTTTGATAGGTTCTATAATACCATTCTATAGGACCTATGGCAATATTGAGTTATCCGCAAATTTTTTGGGGGTATTCGTAGAAATAGATATATTCTCTAGATGCCTTAAAGAATCCGGAGTATCCCATGAAATCCCGGGAAAACAGGATCCGTGGACACGGTAATGTGCCCACGGATCCCTGAGAGGAACATGAAAAAACGCTTCGTCAAAGATTTGGACACCCGTCTATAGGATGCCCGGAAATCACTGCCGCGTGGCATGGGCGGCAACACGGAAGTTTTCGTAGGGTGTATCCGGGGGCAGCGTGCAGTCGGCACCCAAAATGAAGCTACCGGTTCCTGCTTGCTCCAAAACAGCAGCAACAGCCTGCCGGATGTCCTGAGCGGTGCCCCGGTGCAGGGGGCTTTCCGGCCCGTTGGCCAAACCACCCATCAGGGTCACGTTGGGGAAAAGCTCCCGGCCCAAGGCCAGAGTATAGCGGGGATTGTCCCGAATGCCCCAGTTGATGACATCTGTCAACGGTAAATAACTCTGGTAACGTTCCATAACCAGGCCATCCTTGCAGGCGTGGAGAAATACATCCAGTCCTGCCTCCTTGGCGGCTCTCATGATCTGCATATCCAGAGGGGCAATGTACCGGGCAAATTCCTCGTCGGTAAAGTACCGTGCCTCGCCGCCCAGGGAGGCAAAATAGATGCCGTCAACTCCGGCCTTGGCATATTCCTCCGCCAGATAGCAAAGGGCATCGGCAATGCGCCGCATGGCATCCCACTGGTAGGGCTTGCCGCTGCGCAGATGCTGGCACTGTAGAGCACGTACAGCTTCGTAGCCATAGCGGTGCTCAATGGGGTGAATGGCGGAGGCAACAATGCCGTGAAGGGTTCCCAGGTTGTAGGCGTCCTGGCTGGCCTGCTCCAAAAGCCGTTTGGTAAAGGTGGCCTGCCGCTGGATAAAATCAGCATCACGGCTGTAAGAGCCCATGGCCTGCCAATCCTCAGGAACGGTCACGGGGCCAAAGTCGGGAACCAGGTTCTCATTCATGATTTTCTGGATGTCTGTATCCGTTTGTTCAAAGAAATCCAGATGGGCACGAATCTCCCCGGGGGTATTGTGAAGGGCAGGATCAAAGTGAAGGCTGAAGCCGGAAGGCACATGGTCTACAGCCTCGTGGTGAATGGCTGCCAATACACGTTCTTTTTTTGTCATTTGTTCATCTCCTCATGGAATTGGTAGATGCTGACGGGATTTGTTAATCATATGCCTGATAATATCAGTTGGGTGGTGACATCCCTAGTATTGCAATGAAAAAAGAATTTGTCAAGAGCCAAATGTCACTTTCGTTAAAAACAGTCAATACATTGGAGCTAAAACTGGCGAAAACTTACAAATGCTTTGTAGCCTGTTCCCTTCCCCCCTGCTACGTGCCGGAGAGGTGTGCCCATGGGGAGAGGGGGGGGCCAGACAGTTGGGAGCTTCCCAATGGAAAAGGGGGGAAACAGGGCCGGAGTCCCAAGCCAAGAGGAGAACACTGTGCATAGTGCACAAAAACAAGTGATAGAAATCCGCTTGATTCAACAAAATATAAAATAATCTCTTGACAAGAGCGGGGTGCATGCATATGATAATATCATTGATAATATCAACGGGTGACACAATGTCTTGGTGACAAGACTTGCCGTAGTTTGCGTCAAAAGCAAAAGGAGAGGCAGCATATGGAAAGCAATAAACCTTTAACGGAGTTCGTTTACAACAAGATCTATGAGGAAATCATCAACGGGGAGTTACAGCCTGGAGACCTGATCGTGGAAAAACAGTTGATCGCTCGCTACAACATCAGCCGCTCGCCGGTTCGGGAAGCGCTGATCAGTTTATGTGATGAGAACGTACTGCGGAGCATCCCTCGGGCCGGGTACCAGGTGGTGGGCTTTTCTTATTCCGAGATCAAGCAGATGACAGAGGCTCGGCTGCTGCTGGAGCTGTACCTGCTGGAAAAGGAATTCCCCACCCTGACACAGGAAAAGATTCAGGAGCTGGATGAGTGCAATGCACTGACCCAGAAAGCTTCGGAAACCGATGGTTTCATCAAGGATTGGTACAACAACATTGATTTTCATTTGCTGTTGGCTTCTTTTGCGGAAAACAAATACCTTTCTGCCATGCTGCGCAGCCTGCTGCGTTCCTGTACAAGGACCAGTACGAAGTATTACTCCAGCAGTACCTTGGAGGGTTACGAGCCGGGGCTGCACACCAAAATCATTGCGGCCTGTCGGAAAGGTGATTTGGAGGAGGCCAAGAAATACCTCACAAAGGACATTCAGCAGCTGCTGATCGTCCAGATGGGATGACCTGACCTTCGGCAAACAATAGGATGCGATTCGTTTTTTACAAGAAAAGGAGAAAACATCATGAAAAAATATGGAAAACAATCGGTATTCTGTCTGCTTCTGGCGCTGATTATGCTGTTGTCTGCCTGTGGCAGCAGCCAGACGAAAGCCCCCGCTTCCGAGCCGGTAACCAATGCCGCCAACACAGGGGAAGCCTCGGGGACTACTGCGAAGTATCCTGCCGGCCCCATCGTCTGGTGGGCCACCGGCCAGCCTGAGTTCCGCAAGACTTACTACGATGACTGGTTCGCAAGACACCAGGATATTGCTGCGGGATGTTACATCGAGCCTACCACCATTAAGACTACCAATGAGGGCCAGCAGCAGGTGGCCATGTACAAGATGTCCGGTGACTATGCTTCCATGCCCGATATTATGTTCCTGGATGCTGTAGGCGTTGTAAACATGGGTATGAACGGCCTGCTGCGGGATGAAACGGACTTCTACGCCACCGTAGCTGATGATATGGTTGACGGTGCTGCCAATGATGCCACCATCAACGGCCGTGTGTACGGTCTTCCCGATGCGGTACGCCCCCAGATGATGTTCTACAATGCGGAAATCTTTGAGAAATACGGTATTGATCCGGCAGAAATGAAGACCTTTGACGGCTATCTGGAAGTGGGCCGCAAGCTGAAAGAAGCCAGCAATGGCACCGTCTACCTGTCCTACATTGATCCCGGTACCTACACCTGGCGTTACTGGGGACGTCGTGGTCTGATGCCCCAGGCCAATGCCCGCATTTGGGACGAGCAGGGCAATGTTGTGATCGGTGAGGATCCCGGCACCAAGCTGGCTCTTGGTTTCCTGGATCAGCTCAACAGCGAGGGACTGCTGTATAAGACGGAAATGATGAAACAGCCCCTGTATGAGGCCGCTGACGAAGGCAAGATCGCCACATTCTACATCGGTGCGTTCTGGGATGAGTTCCTTCGGGGCAACCTGACGGCTACCGCCGGTAAGTGGCGGGCCCAGTCTGCTCCTGTGTTCACCCAGGTGGGCACTGCCGGCGCACCGGTATCTACCTATTACTGTGTGATCGAAAAGGAAGACGATACCTACTACAGCCTGCTGGAAACTGTGTGGAAGGATTTTGCCACCGATGGCGAGGCATACAAGACTTGGGTAGACAAGATGGTGGAGCAAAACGGACCTTACAACAACCCTGTTTCCAAGACCATGCTGGCAGACCCCTACTGGCAGGAGGGCTCTGATTTCTACGGCGGCATGTCTTTCCGCAAGGCAGAAAGTGATGCCTTGGACAACCCTTCCAAGAATCTGACTGTTACGCCCAACGATGCAGAAGCGGACAACGTGATCAGTGCAGAAATCGAGAAGTACGTAGCTGGTGAGCAGACCATGGAGGATGCCATCCGGAACATGGATAAGGAACTGAAGGCACGTATCGGCCAGGCCAAGATGCCCTGAGCAGTTACACCAGAAAGGAACGGAATTCTCGATGACAAAGAAAGAACGTCTTGATGCGGTTCTGGCGGGGAAGAAGCCGGACCGGATCCCCTACGGTTTTTCCTGCCACTTTCAGGGAGACCCTGAAAAAGAGAAGGACTATGTAAAGGCCCATCTGGATTTTTACCGGGAAAGCCATGTGGATTTTCTCAAAATCATGTGCGATGCCCTTTTGTATCCGTTTTATCAAACCATCGACTGTGCTTCCGATTGGGCAAAGGTAACCCCTTTGCCCAGGGATGATCCCTTCTTTACAGAGTCCGTTCGACGTTGCAAAGAGATCACACAGGCAGTGGGCGCAGAGTGTTATACTTACTATACGTTCTTCGCACCCTTCAGCCTGCTGCGAAACGCCACTACTGTGACGGAGCGGGCACTGGCTGGACGTACTGTGGACGAAACGGTGATGGCCCACCTTCAAGAGGATGAAGCCGCAGTGCTGCATGCCCTGGAGGTAGTGGCTCGGGATATGGTGTATCTGGCAGAGCGCATCATCCATGAAAGCGGCTGCAAGGGCATCTATCAGAGCGTACAGGGAGCGGAAAAGGGCCGAATGTCCCAGCAGGAGTATGCCCGCTGGGTAGAACCGTCCGATCGCATCGTGCTGGAGGGCATCAACCGGCTCAGCAATGCCAATATTCTGCATATGTGTTCCTGGGCAGGCTTTGCCAACCACATGGAGTATTGGAAGGATTATCCCGCCGCCGTAAAGAACTGGGGCATCAGCATTGAAGGGCTGACCCTTTCCCAGGGTTTGGACTATTTCCCCCACTGTGTGCTGATGGGCGGCCTGGACAACAGAAAGTGCGGCCCGCTGTACAGCGGCAACAAGGAAGCGGTACAGCAGGCGGTGTGGAAGGTCCTGGATGAAATGGGGAATGTTCCCTTTATTCTGGGAGCAGACTGCACCGTGCCCTCTGACATCGGTATGGAGCGGTTCCAGTGGGTCCGGGAAGCACTGGAAACACAACGCTAAAATCAGGTAGGCACTGGAGGAAGGAGCCATTATGAAGAAATTCTGGAAGCGATATGGATTTATTATTCTGGCGATCAGTCCATTTTTCATACAGTTTTTAATATTTCAGCTGGTGCCTACCGTTTCTACGATCCTGTTGAGCTTAACGGATTGGAATGGTATGTCTGAACCGAAGTTCATTGGCATGGCGAACTATAAGATGATGTTGATGGACTATCAGTTCCGGGAAGCTCTGCGCAATACGCTGATTTATTGGGTCGTCAGTGTGGTTTTTGTCATCTCCCTGTCCCTGCTCATTGCGGTGCTGCTGAACTACAAGGGGCTGCGCTGCCGCCGGTTTTTCAAAACGGCTATGTTCCTGCCCTATGTCTGCGCCACAATTGCGGTGGGTCTGGTTTTCGGAATGCTGTTTGATGAAAATGCGGGCCTTGTCAATGCAATTTTAGGGCTCATGGGCATTCAGCCGGTACCCTGGCTTACCAGCAGCAAATTCGCCCGCATCCCGGTAGAGATCCTGTTTGTGTGGCGGCTGATCCCCTGGTATGTGCTGATCTATCTATCCGGCTTGCTGGGGATCCCCAGGGACTACTATGAGGCGGCCACGGTAGACGGTGCAAATGTAGTGCAGCAGTTTTTCTGCATCACCCTGCCCCAGTTGAGCAATATCACATTTTTCTGCATTGTCACCGTAACTGTGGATGCGTTCCGACTGTTCAACGAGTCCTATACGCTGTCCGGCCCCGGGGCCTCCAATACGTCTCTGTTCCAACTGATGTACGAAAATGCATTCTCGCTGTTCAAGATGGGATATGCTTCGGCTATTGGGGTCGTGCTGGTCGTCATTCTGCTGATTATTTCTTTTATCCAGTTTAAGGTTCGCCGCAGTCAGGGCGAGTTGTAAGGAGGAAGCTATGCATAGAAACAAACGAAAGGCCAGCATATTCGTCCATACCGTCTTGATCATCATGGTGGTGTTTGCCCTGTTCCCGGTGGTTTGGTCCTGTGTCATCAGTATCAAAAGCGTGGGAGAGAAGATTTCCGGCTTTTCCGCATTGTCCATATCCAGTCCGACACTGGATAACTACCGCCGACTGTTTCAGCTGATCCCCATGAAAGAACAGCTGTTCAACAGTGTGTTCACCACCCTGATGGGTACGGTCACAACAATGTTCTTCTGTGCCCTGGCGGGATTTGCGTTTGCCAAATACAAATTCCCCTTCCGGAACGGCCTGTTCTATTTCGTGGTGGCTACAATGACGATCCCTGCGGAGGTCGCTTCCGTTCCGCTGTTTCTCATCATGAAGAAAATCGGTCTGACCAACAGCTTGTGGTCCCTGATTTTGCCCCGATTGACAACAGCGGTTGGTGTGTTCTACCTGCGGCAGTATATTATGGATGTGCCTGATGAGATCATCGAGGCGGCCCGCATTGACGGGTGCAGCGATTTCAAAATTTTCTGGAAAATTGTCTGCCCCATGATCAAACCGGCACTGGCCTCCTGGGCATCCATCACTCTGGTAGCCCGTTGGAATGATTTCTTCTGGCCGCTGCTGTTCCTGACCAAGCGTACAAAGCAAACGCTGATGGTGTCCGTTTCCCAACTGCCCTTGGCAGACGGACTGGCAACACCCTGGCAGGTCATTTTGGCGGGAACGACATTGGTCATCGTACCGAGCATCATTATTTACGTGTTGATTCAGTCCTTCCAGAAAGACGGTGCCTTTGAAGGCGCAGTCAAGGGATGACAGGTGGAGGTAAAACATGAAGTATTTTGAAACAAAAGAGGGCCTTGTACTTCCGAAGGTCGTTATGGGATGTATGCGCATCTCTGAAATGGAATATGATTTGCTGGAAGATCTGGTAATGACCGCTGTGGAGCGGGGGGTCAATCACTTTGACCATGCGGATTTCTATGGAAACTTCCAGTCTGAGGTTCGCTTCGGAGAGGTTCTGGCAAAGAACCCTTCCCTCCGGGAGAAAATCGTTTTGCAGTCGAAGTGCGGTATTCGGACCACTGGCTATTACGATTCCTCTTATGAGCACATTGTGGACTGTGTGAACAACAGCCTGAAGAAAATGAACACGGAATATCTGGACTGCCTGCTGATCCATCGGCCGGACGTGCTGGCGGATGTGAATGAAATGGCCCGGGCTTTTGAGGAATTGAAGGCCGCCGGAAAAGTCCGCTGGTTTGGTGTCAGCAATCACAACCCCATTCAGATCGAGGTGTTGCAGCAGGCGGTGAAAGATCGCCTGGTGTTTAACCAGATGCAAATGAGCATCATGCATACGCCTATGATCGATCAGGGCATCAACGTGAACACCTATTTTGACGGTTCCGTTGACCGGGATAATGGCACCTTGGAATACTGCAAGCTCAAGGATCTGGTTTTGCAGACCTGGTCCCCCTTCCAGTATGGATTCTTTGAGGGTGTGTTCCTGGACAACCCCAAGTTCCCGGAGCTGAACCAGGTCATGGACCGGCTTGCGGAAAAGTACGGTGTCAGCAAAACCACTTTGGCGGTGGCATGGCTGCTGCGTCTGCCCATGAAGATCCAGGTGATCTCCGGTACGACCCGAAAGAGCCGAATGGAGGAGGTCGCCGCCGGTGCAGACGTGGAAATGGAGCGGGCAGATTGGTATGCCATCTACAAGGCCGCCGGAAACCGCCTTCCCTGAGTTCCTCTCATAATTCATAGGGGCTCTGCACAGAGCCCTTACTCAAAAACCGCATCGACATCCTTCGCTGGCTGCCGGTGCGGTATTTTTATAGGCAATTCAGCATCAGTCCTGGCTTGCGCATATTCCCGGATTCCGGTATAATAAAAATAAAAACGGAGGAGGGGATATACGGGATGAAAAATCGGAAGCAGGTGGGGCTGTGGGTGCTGGCGGTTTTGACGGCCTATACCTGCCGGATGATCCCCAAATTCGCCACCGGGACGCTGGCCCTGCAATTGTCGGAGCCCCTGAGTTTGCTGCGAAGCGTCATTTACCTGTCGCTGTTTATGGGCTGGGGCTGCTCGCTTAAAAAGCGCATCCAGCAGCGGCAGGCCCAGAGGTATATGGTGGGGGCCGCGGGGCTCATGGTGTTCTGGCTCTTTGTCCGGACACTGAAATTCTTCTTTGCGGCGGAGCCGGTGGAATATCGGTATCTGTGGTATCTGTATTATCTGCCCATGCTGTTTTTGCCCAGCACCGCCCTTTCCCTGGCCCTGACCATGGGGGAGCGGGATGACTGGGCCGCTCCCCGGCAGAGCCGGTGGCTGTGGGTGGGCTCCGGGGTGCTGCTGGCACTGGTGCTGACCAACGATGTGCATTTCCTGATGTTTCGCTTTCCGGCGGGGGAGGGGTTCTTCCAGTGGAGCGATCAAGACTATTCCTATGGGCCCCTGTTCCGGCTGGTGACTCTATGGCAGGTGGGCATTTCCCTGGGGGCCTTTGTGTTGCTGCTGAAAAAATGCCGCCTGCCGGGAAAAAAGGGCTATTTATGGCTCCCGGCCATCCCTTTGGCCTGTGCCATGGTGTATCTGGCCCTTTACGGATTTGGACTGAACTGGTTTTTCCTGTTCTTTGGGGATATGACGGTGGTGCAGTGCCTTCTGGCGGCGGCCACCTTGGAAAGCTGCATCCAGTGTGGGCTCATCCACTCCAATTCCCACTATGGGGCCTTGTTTGAGGCGGTAAACGGCTGTTCTGCCCAGATCACCGACGGGAATTTTGATGTTCGCTACCGGGCCGGGGATGCCACTCCCTTTACCCGGCAGCAGATGGCAGCCGCCGTCCGCGGGCCTTTTCGGCTGCCGGATGGCCGGGTGCTCCACGCCATGGCTGTCAGCGGCGGCTATGCTCTGTGGACGGAAGACAACCGGGAACTACTGGCTCTGACGGAAGAATTGCAGGAATTGCGGCAGGAGCTGAATGACCGGGGGCGGCTTTTGCGGTATGAATACGGCCTGGAACAGGGCCGCCGGAAAGTGGAGGAGCAGAACCGACTGTATGACCTGCTGGCCTCTGTGACCCAGAAACAAATTGACGGCATTGCGGCCCTGGAAAAGGAATACCGCCAGGCCCCGGACAAGGCATCCCGGGAAGCCCGGGACATTCTGGCCCAGATCGCCGTGCTGTGCAGCTTTATCAAAAGAAGAAAGCACCTGGCCCTGTCCCAATATCGGGATCACCGAATCTCCAACCCGGAGCTGCGGGGGGCCTTCCGGGAGTCCTTACAGACCCTGGAACTGCTGGGAGTGTCTCACAGCTTCTATTTGGAGGAGGGGATCCGGTTGGAGGGGGCAGAAGCAACGGCCCTGTATGATTTCTTTGAGGGGGTCATGGAAGGGGCCTTGCCGGAACTGTCCTCGGTGAATGTCCGGATCTCCCGGGTGCAGGGCATTCTGCGCATTGCCATGACGGTGGAGACCCCCAGGGATCTGTCTGTTCTGCCCCGGGTCTTCCCCGGGGCAGAAGTGGACGGTGACGAAGGGGAATGGAGCTGTCTTCTGATGCTGGGGAAAGGGGGAACAACATGAAGTCCTTTGACACATTGCCCGCCCCCTGCCGCAGTTTTCTGCTATTCTGGATGTTTACCATGCTGGTGGCGGAACTGTATCTGCTGGTGCGGAAAATCATCCAGCGGGCCCCGGAGAGCCGGTATCCCCTGTCTATTTTTGTGATCGGCATCCATCTGTTTTTGCTGCAAATCTGCGCCCCGGACTATGGGGGCGGCTGGGCCCTGCCATGGGCCTGGACGGTGGGGGACATTCTGGTTTCGGCCCTCCATCTGCGTGTGGCCTTTCCCCGGGAACGGCGGCGGGCGGCGGCCACCCTTTCCGCCCGGTCCATTGTGGAGGCCACGGATGATCTTCCTATGGGGGTCTGCTTTTCCGATGCCAGGGGCCGGGTGACCCTGTGCAACAACACCATGCGGGGGCTTCTCAACCAGCTTACCGGGGGCTACCCCCAGATTCTGGAGGAGCTTACCGCCGCCATAGAGCACCCGCCGGAGCCCATTGTCCGGGATCCGGAGGGCTGCCTGGGGTTTCCCGATGGCAGTGTCTACCGCTTTACAGGCAGGGCCCTTACCGTGGCCGGGGAGCCGGGATGGCACCAGCTCATGGCCCAGAACGTGACGGAACAGGCGGAAATCAACCGCCAGCTGGCCCGACAGAACGAAAAACTGAAAAAAACCAACGGAAAGCTTCAAAAAATGTATGACCGCATCGCCGATGACATCCGGGAAAAGGAAAGTCTGGAATTCAAAATTTACATCCACGACACCATGGGCCGGTCCCTTTTGACCATTCAGGACATTATGAACAGCGGCGAGGAGACGGCCCAGAAGTTGCGATCCCTGGAAGAAGCGGTGGCGGTGCTGTCTGACAGCCCCCCAAAGGCCGGGGACACCTTATACGATGTGGTGCATTCCTCCAAAGAGCTGGGGGTCCGCCTGGTGGTCACAGGCGATCTGCCCCAGGGAAGCGGAGCGGAGACCCTCTGCGCCCAGGCCGTCCGGGAATGTGTCACCAACTGCATCCGCCATGCCAAGGGCACGGAAGTGCAGGTGGACATCCGGAATTGCGGCACGGGCTACACCGTGACCGTCACCAACAACGGGGCAAAACCCACCGGGCCTATTGTAGAGGGCAGCGGCCTTTCCTCCCTGCGCAGAAGCGTGGAGTCCTTCGGCGGGGAAATGCAGCTATTCTGGGAACCGGCCTTTGCCCTGATCCTGAACTTGCCGGGAAAGGAGAAAGAGGATGAAGATCAAGACTCTGCTGGTAGAGGATGACCGATACATCCAGCGGCATTTTATAGAGCGGCTTTCGGAAGAACCGGACATCCAGCTGGTGGCTGCCGTAAGCGATGCCTTTGAGGCGGAAAAACGCTGTGGGCCAACGGTTGACCTGGTGCTCATGGACGTGCTCACCCTCCACAAGCATTCAGGCCTGGCCGCGGGGAAGCGCATCCGCAAGGCCTTCCCCCACATCAAGGTGGTGATCATCACCTCCCTGGTAGACCCGGAAGTGCTGCTGCAAGCCAAACAGGGCTGCGCCGACAGCCTGTGGTACAAAGACCACGGCACCGAAGCCATCCTGGACGTGATCCGCAGAACCATGGCAGGGCAGCGGGTCTTCCCGGACTTTTCCCCCTCGGTGGAAATGAAAAAATGCATGTCCCAGGACTTTTCCCCCGCCCAGATCGAGATCCTCCGGGCCTTCATCAAGGGCTATACCTACCGGGAGATTGCGGAAAAATTCAACCTCTCCGTCAGCGGCGTCCGCTACAACATTGCGGAAATGGTCCGCATCGGCGGCTTCAAAAACAAAGAGGAGCTGACCACCACCGCCATCGAAAACAAGCTGGTCATCACCACGTTGGAAAGCGGGGAGGAGGAATAGAAAAACACACCGCCTGCGAAGCACTTTTCGCAGGCGGCGTGTATTTTGTGCGCCCGGTGAGCGCACGTTCTCTAGGGTGAAAGTCCCGAAGTCGCCCGGTAGTGGGAAGACTTAGCCAAAGCTGAAAGAACTGACTTCCCGCTTATCCGGCAGAAATGGCTATGTGCAGCGAGCAATCTCAACAGAAAGACTCGCACAGGCCGGATACTACAGTATCCTTGACCGGTACGAGTCTCTGCACATATGCGATTGAACCAACCTGTACCGAACGGTACGCACGGTGGTGTGAGAGGTCGGGGCTATGCAGCCCCTCCTACTCGATTATGTTCAGGATAAATATTGACATCGCCTGTGTAGAGCTGCGGTGTGCGGGTGCATGCATTTTATTTACATCAGATACATCATTTCCTGAATCTTTGAATTAAAATACACCCCAGTCCCAATGCAATCGCAAATAGCACCAGCGATGCCTCCAACCACCCGACACAAGCAGCGACTATCAAAGCTGTAAATGTTCCAAACATGTACCAGTTTCCGCTTCCGACCGAATATTTCTTTCCACCGAACCATGAAAGCAGTATCGGCGGCAACAGGCAGATCAGCGCCACAATCACGACCGGTCCCCTGTGGGCATTCAAGACAGGCTCTAGAGAAAAGCCCTTGTTTAACAGGAAAACGGATAAGACTCCATAGAGGAAATGATAGGAGGAAGAACGGGGAAAATGTGCCTTTAAGAAACTGGTCAGCTTTCTTGCAGCTTGCATCATATCAAAACGTTTCATTAAAGAATCTCCGAGTGACATTCCCACTGTGCATGTACAACTTGTTTTTGCCCGTTGGATGCATAGTTATAAAAAACTAAATAATTATGGTAGCAGTTGCTTGATACGTTATACTCATAATCCTGAACAAAATACTTATATTCTGTGACATCTACATAGTTGTACGAATAAGTTCCTTGAAAACTCATTATTACTGTTGCCAAGGTAAGTAAACAGCCTGCAGGTGAAGAAAAACGACTGACAAGAGCGGAAAGTACAGCCGATATAGTCGTCATCTCGCCCTTAGTCACCGTTCCAGAGGAAGTAGATACAAGCGTATGTGGGAGAGTTGAGCCACACACTTGGTAAACTGATTTAGTAAATGGGTTTACCTCGCCTGATGCAAGCGCACAGAAAACGTCATAATCAGCACTGAACTCGGCAACCAAAACATCCTCAATATACGTACACATATTCCCATCGGGATAAATCTCACGTTTGGCGGATAGTGTAACCATACCATTCTCTGTTACAGTAATATTTTCTATAACGGCTCCACTATCTAGAGAATATGATACATTTAATGTCTCCCCTCTGTAAGTGCTAGTATATGTTCTATTATCCAACGCCATTGCATGAAATGGCAGTACGGAGAAAAGAGACACAACACATAAACAAAGCGACAATATAACTCTAAATGCTTTTTTCATATTCACTACCCTTTCTTTTTTGAAGAAAAATAATTGTACAGCCTAAAGATATGATAAACAATGAATAAAATGGTGTGCTTGAGATTTTCCTTTCAGCAATTTTAATTGAAAAATTTGAAACGTCAACGCAGTAAGCGTAATCAAAAAATGCTGTGGAAACAACGCTGTAAAACGGTTGATCGGATGAAACATAAATATGTGTGTCTACCAGTGAGTATCTGTTGAAGATCATATTCCGGGCGAACTCCAAAATGCGGAAAGAGTTATTACTGTTCCTATAAACAGATATAACCACGTCTCTTTCTCCAGAGTATTCCAGCAAGCATGGGGAATTATCGACCATATCCTGAGTTGTGTATTGGGGAAGTTCGTCATATGTGATATGCGAAATGTGCGGTCCACCCTCGGTAATCAATATGATTCCCATTGCAACTAGAATAAAGCCTGTCAGAGCATATGAAACGCGTATTTTTTTCATGCATTTCCCTCCTCTTCCAGTGCGCATTTTTCTTTCGGCAACGCCCAATCGGAATCATACTCTTCTTCTGTTGATATGTGCAATTATTGCACACATAACACACGTCAGGAGAAGTCATAGACTGCATCCAAAGCTCAAATTAGTAATTGACAAAGCCGGATACTTTCACTTCGCTGTCAGAATTGTTCTTAATCTGTAGAGTATACTTTCCGCTTTTGTTGATTCGCATGGTTTTGTCAATGCTGCCATTGGTGACATTAAAGTAATGAAAAACTCCATCCGAATCAACTAACCCGAAATCAACGCTTGCGTCAAATGGGGCATAGGAAGCCTTGATTGTTACAGTTTCTCCCGACATCATCGAAAAGCTGGTGTCTGCCAAAGCTTTTGTTTTTGCCGAGATGGTCATGCTAAATGAATTTGTTGCAAAGGGGACTACTTGATGTGTGGAGAATTTCTCCGGCATATTACTTGCGATTTCTTTTGCATTAGCAGGAATATAAAACACACCGGACATCAATACGCATACCAAAACCATACATACAGTTTTCCTGATCTGCATTTTGTTCACCCCCTTTCACATAGTTCTATTCAAACGAAAAAATCTCCGTTTGAAAGCTATCATCTACAATCGTCTCCATGTCCTCCAATGGCACGATCGCAGTCGATTCGTCTTTATGCCATACCCCTACTAGAATGATAGTAACTACAGCGAACATTACGATTATGACGATAAGAGCGTAGATCCAAACGCTAATGGGTTTCTTAATCACTTTTATATCCGAATCGTCTTTGGGTAACGTTTGCGTGACCACACTCTTGCGCATATCATCTGTATTGTCGTTCAACAGATAATCAATCGGTACACCATACAGAGTACTCAAAACCTTTAGGTTATCTGTACTGGGGACCGCAGTGCCGACTTCCCATCTGGAAATAGCTTGACGAGACACATTCAATGTTTCTGCTAAATTCGACTGCGTGAGTCCCTTTTGCTTCCTTAAGTATGTAAGTTTCTCAGGCAATTGCATTTTTCCACCTCCGATTTTAAGCAGATTCACAACAAAAGTAAACCGCAAACACTTTACATTTTGGAAATCTATGGTTGCGTGCCACTTTTTTGCCTATTATACTGTCCTACTATGGGAATTTTCCAACACGGCATACTTTGTCGGTTCTGTTTGCTTGAACCGTCTATAGGTTCAAGAACACTATAGCACAATGGCCTAACCAATTCAACATAGGATTCCCCGCAATACGGATATCAAATTATATTGCAGTACAATTGCTACTTCAAGTCCTAACAGAAGCAATGGGAATTTCTCTTCAGACCTTGATCAACTACGAGAGATTGCACCAACAAGCAGCGGCAGTTTCCATATCTGCCACGATAAAAAAGTTCAGTCCGGGGCTAAATTATGCCCCAGACTGAACTTCCTTTAGTGCGCCCGGTGAGCGCACGTTCTCTAGGGTGAAAGTCCCGAAGTCGCCCGGTAGTGGGAAGACTTAGCCAAAGCTGAAAGAACTGACTTCCCGCTTATCCGGCAGAAATGTCCGAGTGGTGATGCAGAGAGTAAAGGTCTAAATCCGGGGCTGACTTGGTTACTTCTGGATTGCGAGCAATCTCAACAGAAAGACTCGCACAGGCCGGATACTACAGTATCCTTGACCGGTACGAGTCTCTGCACTTATGCGATTGAACCAACCTGTACCGAACGGTACGCACGGTGGTGTGAGAGGTCGGGGCTATGCAGCCCCTCCTACTCGATTTTAGCCTTTTACAGACCCGGCGGTAACGCCTTTGATGATGAAGCGGGAGAGAAGGATGTAGACGGCCAGTACCGGCAGGATGGCCAGGAGGATGAACATGTAGACCTTGCCCAAGTCGAATTTGGAGTAGTCCGCCGCCCGGAGCTGGGCGATCATAATGGGGACGGTTTTCATTTCGTTTTTGTTCAGAAGCAGGGCCGGCAGGAAGTAGTTGTTCCAGGACTCTACGAAGGAGAAAATCATCTGCACCGCAATGGCGGGCTTGATCATGGGCAGGACGATGCGGTTAAAGGTCCAGAACTCTCCGGAGCCGTCCACCCGGGCGGCATCCACGATTTCCATGGGCAGCACCGAGGCCATGTATTGCTTCATGTAGAAGAACACCACCGGGGCGGCAATGCCCGGTAAAATCAGGGGCAGATAGCTGTCCGTCAGGCCGAAGCGGTAGCACAGCTGGACAAAGCCGGAGGCACTGACCTGTTTGGGGATGACCATGACCGCCAGGATAAAGGTGGTGGCGGCTTTTTTCAGCCTAAAGTCATAGGCGTGGAGCCCGTAGGCCGTCAGGGCGGAAAAGTAGGTGGTAAGCAGGGCCGTGGCGGCGGCGACGAAGAAGCTGTTGGCCATGCCCCGGGGGATGTTGATGGAGGAGTCCGTCCAGGCGTTTTTAAGGTTTACCAGGAAGTTGCCCTGGGGCAGGAACCGGAAGCCGCCCTGCAAGTCTGCGTTGGAGCGGGTGGCATTGATGATCAGCATGTAAAAGGAGAACAGACACAGAACGGACAGGAACACCAGGATGATGTAGACCACCGCCCGGCTCAGGGTCAGCATGGCCCGGGCTTTGCGGCTGTCGGAAGAATTGGTTCGCATGGGGACACCTCCTTAGTTGTCGTCTTTCGTCAGGCTCTTGAATACCAGAATGCTCAGAAGTCCCGTAATGATGAAAATGATCACGGAGACCGCCCCGGCCATGCCGTAGTTCTTGCTGGTTTTCAGGAAGTTGTTCAGGTACATAATGAGGGTGGTGGAGGACCGGTTGGGGGTACCCGCGCCGTTGGTCAGCACCTGGGGCACGTCAAACATTTGCAGGCCGCCGATCAGAGCCGTGATCACCGTATACACCAGCACCAGCACCGGCATCAGCAGCGGCAGGGTCACCCGGAAGAAGACCTGCAGGGAATTGGCCCCGTCCATGCTGGCGGCCTCAAAGAGGTTCTGGTCAATGCCCATAATGCCCGCCATGAGCAAAATGGTGGTGTTGCCGAACCACATGAGGAAATTCATGGTGGCAACCAGGCCCCGGACGGTGATCTGCTTGTCGAAGAAGGGAATTGCCTCGTCGATCCAGCCGAGCTGAACGAGCAGCTGGTTCACAGGGCCCACGTTGGAGAACAGCGTGAAGAACAGCATGGAGAAGGCAGAAGCCATAATGAGGTTTGGCATATAGATAACGGTCTTGAAGAACTGCTGGCCCTTGATTTTCAGCCGGTAACTGGTGAAGAATACACTCAGCAGCAGGGCGATGAGCACCTGGGGCACCGCACCCTCGATCCACATGAGCAGGGTGTTGGCGGTGAATTTCAGGATGCTGATGGAGCCGTTCTTATCCGGGGTAAAGAGCTTTACATAATTCTGGAAACCCACGAATTTCGGCCCCACCTGGGTCAGGCCCTCCCGGTAGTTCTCGAAGAAGCTGTTGTAGATGGTCAGCACCTGGGGTGCCAGGGAGAAGATGCAGTAGGTCACGAAGAAGGGCAGAATGAAAATGTAGCCCCATTTGGCGTAGCTTACGCCCTTTTTCCCCTTGACGCGGGCGGGTTTTACGGTTGTTTGCATATGATTTTCCTCCCTTGGTTGGTTTTCGTGTAGAGCCTCCCCTTTCATGGGAGGCAAGGAGCTATTCTTTCCGGTCTTCCGGATGGGGAAGGTTTCCCCACCCGGAACGCCGGAAAGCATTCCCGGGGCAGGGCGCAGGCCCTGCCCCGGAGAGGAGAACGAAAAGGAAGGTTACGGAGTAACGATGGTGGGGAAGGTCTCGGAGACCATGGCGTAGAAGTTGGCCATTGCCTGCTCCTCGGTCACTTCGCCATCGCAGTATTCACGCCAGCACTTCTGCAGATCCTCATTGATGATCTGGTCGTAACGGGTGTGGTTCTCGAAGACGATGTTCTTTGCCAGTTCCACATAGACGGCAGTGTCGTTCTGGCCGCCCAGGAAGGCATTGCCGCCCTCGGCTGCGCAGGCCGCGTTGACCTTCTGGTTGTTGGAGAACTGCATGTCGTCCTTTACCAGCTTGGTGCAGACTTCCTCATTGTTGATGAAGGTGTTCATAATGTCAGCAACCATAGTGGGGTTGTCGGTGCCGGTGGGAGCCAGCAGCCAGGTGCCGCCCCAGAAGTGGGCCTGAGGGCCTTCGCAGATAGCCCAGTCGCCATAGCAGCCCTTTTCGGCATCCTGTGCATTGCCCATGGAGAAGTTGTAGTATCAGGCAGGTCCAAAGTAGCACATGACCTTGCCGTCTTTGAACATCTGTGCGGTGCACTCGTCAGACCAGATGTCGCAGGTCTGGGTGTAGCCCTTGTCGGTGAAGTCCTTAGCCTGCTGCATCCAGGTCTTCATAGCTTCGGGGATCTGCAGGTTGTTGTCGGCGTCCACCCAGGGCTCGTCAACATTGTTGGAGAATACACGGTAGGTAGCGGACTCGGAAGCGGTCATCATGTAGCCCTTGGCCTTGGCCTGCGCGGCAACATCACTGAACTTGTCCCAGTCAGACAGGGCCTTCTGGACTTCTACAGGATCATCGGTGCCCAGGACATCCTGTGCGATGGAGCGGCGGTAGATCAGCGCTGCGGGGCAGCACTGGAAGGAGACACCCTTGATGACGCCGTTGGCATCGGAAGCGGTCTGCACGGTGTAGGGGTAGGTATTGGAAAAATCGGTAACGCCCAGCTTGGTAACATCTTGGGTAGCATTGGATTCGGTGAAGTTCTGGATGAAGTCAGCCTCGGCCAGGAACAGGTCCACCTTGTCGTCAGCGGCGGCATTTTCCTGGTTCAGCAGAGCCTGAGAAACCTTTTCCGTGTAAGCGCCGCCATCATTGGGGGTAATGATCCAGTTGACGGTGACACCTTCGGGAACGGTGTAGTATTTCTCAAAGAGGCCCTTGAACTCCTCGTTCCAGGCATAGATGTTGAATACTTTGCCCTGGGAGGACTTCGTGGATTTCTGGGAGTTACAGGCACACAGTGTGAAAACCATGGCCAGTGCGAGAATGATGGACAGCGCCTTTTTCATTGTATGTTCCTCCTTAAAATAATAAACGGGTTTATGTGTACCGCTTTTTGCGGTCATCACCATAGAAAATAGGGATATTACCGGATTTTTGCCACGGATTCCCGGATGCGCAGACCGCCGGGAATGACGATCCGGTCTAAAAGGGTGGTTCTGGGCCGCTCGATCAGGTCAATGAGTCCCTTGGCGGCGGCGGTACCCAGGGCCTTGGTGTCCTGGTGGTAGGTGGTCATTCTGGGGGACATGATGTCCGCCAGCGGAATGCCGTCATAGCCGCAAACGCTGATGTCCTCCGGAATACGCAGCCCCGCCTCCCGGATGGTGTTCAGGCCGCCGATGGCGGAAAAGTCATCGGGGAAGAAAATACAGGTGGGCCGGTTGGGCAGCTCCAGAAGCTCCCTGGTAATGGCGGCGCAGCTGTTGGCCTCGTGATAGGTACCTTGCCGGACGATGGCCTCGTCCCCCTGGAAGCCCAGTTCCTCACAGGCCCGGTAGAAGCCCGTCAGTCGGTTTTCCGTAACGGCGGTGCGCTCGCCGTGGATAAAGGCAATGCGCCGGTGGCCCTGGGCGTAGGCGTAATGCACCAGTGCCTCCATGCCCTGCACGTTGTCGGAGACCACGGCCAGACGGTTGTTGAAAATATGGTCAATGGTCACCACGGGAAGATCGGAGTTCACCAGCTCCAACACCTGGGGGTCGGAAAAATCCACACTGGCGATGATCACCCCGTCTACCCCCCTATAGAGGCAGTGCTGCAAATAGGTGGTCCGGCGGCCCACGTTGCGGTTGATAAAGGTCACATCGTAGCCCTGCCGTTCGGCTTCCACTTTCAGGCTTTCCAGCACCGCCGAAAAATACTCGTGGGTCAGGCCGCTGTTCTGCTCATCTACAAACAGGATGCCGATGTTGTAGGTCCGGTTGGCTTTTAAAGCCCGGGCGGCGGAATTGGTCACGTAGCCCATCTCCTCGGCTACGGCGCGAATGCGGTCTCTGGTTTCCGGGCCGATGTCCGGTTGTCCGCTGAGGGCTTTGCTGACTGTGGCGACAGAGACACCGCAGCGTTGGGCAATGTCCTTCATGCTGACCATATCCTTGTCCTCCTTCGGCGTTTTTTCTCAATCGTTTTCGTAATCACAGCATACTCTACATTTCACGAAATTGCAAGCCCTATTTTTGGAATTTTTGACGTTTCCGTGAAATTTGAACAGTCTGCACAAGTTGAAAACGAAAAATCAGACACATTGCTTACGTA
Organism: uncultured Oscillospiraceae bacterium; assembly: GCA_934591845.1. Taxonomy (GTDB): domain Bacteria; phylum Bacillota; class Clostridia; order Oscillospirales; family Oscillospiraceae; genus Faecousia. Next base: position 50,141 of record CAKTPO010000013.1, read on the forward strand.
AGATTTTCGTGATTTTCGAAGCGTTTTCAAAATCGCACAAAGGCAAGGGATTTTATTTGGGCAAAATCGCCAAATATCATTGTTTTTGGAAAAGACAGTTGCGTTTTTTGTAAGTTTGCGCTATGCTTAATCAGAGAATACCATAGCTTAAACGTTTTCGAACGACGAATCAAATACAAGGAGGAACCATATGCAGTACGGCCATTTTGATGACGAACGACGGGAATATGTGATCACCACGCCCACCACGCCCCTGCCCTGGATCAACTATCTGGGCAGCGAGGACTTCTTCGCCCTGGTGTCCAATACGGCGGGAGGCTACTGCTTCTATAAGGATGCCCGACTGCGGCGGATCACCCGCTACCGCTACAACGGCAGCCCCCTGGATGCTGACGGCTTCCATGTGTATGTCCGCACAGAGGAGGGGCGTGTCTGGAATCCCGGCTGGCAGCCCACCCAGGAATCCTTGGACTTCTACCGCTGCCGCCACGGCCTGGGCTACACGGTGATCACGGGAACAAAAGACGGCCTTTCCCTGGAACAGGCCATGCTGGTGCCCCGGGAAGACCGGTGTATGCTGCTGAAACTGACGGTTCAGAACCAGGGGGAGACGACACGGCATCTCAAACTGTTTCCCTATGCAGAATTCTGCCTCTGGGATGCCATGGACGACAGCTCCAACTTCCAGCGAAATTTTTCCACCGGAGAGGTGGAGATCGAGCCCCGGGCCCTCTACCACAAAACCGAGTACCGGGAACGCCGGGATCACTATGCCTTTTTCTGGGCAGACCGGCCTTACACCGGCTTTGATACCAGCCGGGATGCCTTTTTAGGGGTCTATGGCAGTCCCGCCAGACCCCAGGCCGTTCTGGAGGGCCACTGCACCGGCTCCCAGGCCCACGGCTGGGCACCGGTGGGGGCCATGGAATTTGACCTGACCTTAGAGCCTGGGGTGCGGCAGCAGCTGGTGCTGGGCCTGGGCTATATCGAAAATCCCCAGGAGGAAAAATTCGTGGCTCCCGGGGTCATCAACAAGACCCGGGCCCACGCCATGATGGAAAAATACAGCTCCCCCGCCGCCTTTGACCGTGCTCTGGAAGACCTGCGGCAGTTCTGGGGAGACTTGCTGGGGGGCTGCACCGCCCAAACCGGAGACGAAAAGGTAGACCGGATGGTGAACATCTGGAACCAGTATCAGTGCATGGTGACGTTCAACATGTCCCGCTCCGCCAGCTATTTTGAAAGCGGCATGGGCCGGGGCATGGGCTTCCGGGATTCCTGCCAGGATCTGCTGGGCTTTGTCCACATGATCCCCCAAAAGGCCCGGCAGCGGCTATTGGACATTGCCGCCACCCAGTTCCCTGATGGCAGTGCCTACCACCAGTACCAGCCCCTGACCAAAAAGGGAAATCTGGCCGTAGGCTCCGGCTTTAACGATGACCCCCTGTGGCTGATCGCGGGAACCGATGCCTACATCCGGGAGACCGGGGACTTTTCCATCCTGTCAGAGTCGGTTCCTTTTGACAATGACGAAAGCCTTGCCCAGCCCCTTATGGAGCATCTGCGCCGGAGCATCCGCTACACCCTGACCCACCTGGGCCCTCACCGTCTGCCCCTCATTGGTCGGGCGGACTGGAACGACTGTCTGAACCTGAATTGCTTCTCTGCCCATCCGGGCGAGAGCTTCCAGATCACCGGACCCAGTGAAGGCCCTGTGGCGGAAAGCGTGTTCATTGGGGGCATGTTTGTCAAATACGGCAGGGCCTACGGGGAACTTTGCCGCCGTTTGGGGCTTTTGGAAGAGTCCACCCAGGTGGAGTCTGCCGTTCGGGACATGGAGCAGGCCGTCCTCACCGCCGGGTGGGACGGGGCCTGGTTCCGCCGGGCCTATGATGCCAGTGGGGCCCCTGTGGGAAGCCGGGAATGCAAGGAGGGGCAGATCTACATCGAGCCCCAGGGCATGTGCGTCATGGCGGGCATCGGCAAGGCCACCGGTCAGGCCGCCCAGGCCCTTCGCAGTGTGGAGGAGCGGCTGGACACCCCCTACGGCATTGTGCTGTTACAGCCGGCCTATGAGGAATACTACCTGAATCTGGGCGAGATCAGCTCCTATCCCCCGGGATACAAGGAAAACGCCGGTATTTTCTGCCACAACAACCCCTGGATCGTCTGCGCCGAGGCAAAACTGGGCCACGGAAACCGGGCGTTCCAGGTCTACCGGCGAACCTGCCCCGCCTACACCGAGGACATCAGCCACATCCACCGGACAGAACCCTATGTATACAGCCAGATGATCGCAGGCAAGGATGCCCCCAGTTTTGGAGAGGCGAAAAACAGCTGGCTCACCGGCACCGCCGCCTGGACGTTCCTGAGCATCACCCAGAGCATTCTGGGGATGCAGCCCACCCTGGAGGGCTTGCGCATGGATCCCTGCATCCCGGCAGATTGGAAAGAGTTCCGGCTCCACCGCCGGTTCCGGGGGGCGGAATACAACATTCTGGTGAAAAATCCCAAAGGTGTCCAAAAGGGCGTAGCTGCCATGACCGTAGACGGCCAGAGCATTTCCGGCAACGTCCTGCCCATACTCCCGGCGGGTCACACCGCCCAGGTGGAGGTGTGGATGGGATGAGTGGTTTTCCGAAAGAATTTGTATGGGGCGCGGCTTCCAGTGCCTACCAAATCGAGGGGGAGACCCTATCTGACGGCGGCGGCCCCTCCATCTGGGATACCTTTTCCCACACCCCCGGCAAGACCTTTGAGGGCAACACCGGAGACACCGCCTGTCGCAGCTATCGCCACCCGGAGCGGGATGTGGAGCATCTGAAGCACTTGGGCCTGACCGCCTACCGCTTTTCTACCTCCTGGGCCCGCATCGACCCCCAGGGCACCGGCCAGTGGAATCCAAAGGGCCTTGCCTACTATGACCGGCTGGTGGAGCTGTGTTTGCGGGAGGGCATCACCCCCTATATGACCCTTTACCACTGGGAACTGCCCCAGGCCCTGGAAGACCGGGGCGGCTGGCTGAACCCGGAGACCCCCAAGGCCTTTGCCCGGTTCGCCGGGATGATGGCCGGGCATTTCCGGGGGCGGGTGGGCAGCTTCTTCCTGCTGAATGAGCCCCAATGCGTGGCGGCTCTGGGCTACGGCAGCGGCATCCACGCTCCGGGCCGCCGGGAACCGCTGGACCGGCTCTTCCTGGTCTGGAAGCATCTGCTGCTGGCCTACGGCCTGGGGGCAAAAGCCATCCGGCAGGAAAACAGCAATGCAAAACTGGGCATTGCCACCACCGGGCGGCTGTGCTACCCGGAAAAAGAAGCCGACATGGCCGCTGCCCGGGAGGCCACTTTCCGGGTCTCGGATGAGGACTGGATGTTCACCCATCAGATGGCCCTGGACCCCATCTGCCTGGGCCGTTTCCCGGACTGCCCCCCGGGGCCTTTGGCAGATTTGATGGCTGCCGTTACCCAGGAGGAACTGGCTACCATCCACCAGATACCGGATTTTCTGGGCTTCAACATCTACAACGGCTGGTGCGTCCGGGCAGGAAATAATGGGCCTCAGTACATCCCCCGCTACGAGGGCTTCCCCCGGACGGCCCTCAAGTGGCCCGTGACCCCGGAGGTCATGGACTATGGCCCCTTTTTCCTCTGGCAGCGTTACGGCATTCCCTGCTACATCACGGAAAACGGCCTGAGCTGCAACGACATCATCAGCCTGGACGGCGCCGTCCACGACCCCAACCGCCAGGATTTTCTTCACCGTTCCCTGCGGTGCCTCCAAAACACCTTCTCCCGAGGCACGGAGCTTCTGGGCTACTTCCACTGGTCCCTGACGGACAATTTTGAATGGCACAGCGGCTACAGCGAACGCTTCGGCCTGGTCTACGTGGATTTCCCCACAGGAAACCGCATCTATAAAGACAGCGCCCGTTGGTTTGCCCAAGTGGTCAAAACCAATGGGGTGGGGCTATAAAAACAGCTTCCCTGACGGGAAGCTGTCTGCGGGGATATAGATGAATTATGGGTTTTCCTCAGGCAGTACATCCTGAATGTAAGCCCTTACAGCACCGTATAGTTCTTCAAAAGGCAATTTCTCCACCGTTCCTGTAAATCGAAACTTTTCATAGGAATGGGCCAGTTCCTGTTGCCGGTGCAGAAATCCGTGAAAGGTATCCAGTGTTCTGCCGCAGTTTTGGAGCGCCAACTCGATTTCTTTCCGGTCAAAAGGAAAGACTTTTGAGATGTAGTACAAGTCCACCACGTCCTTGATCCGGCGGAATACCTTGTCTGTAGAAATGGCGGAAAGCTTGTCTGCTATCATTTGTGTGGGTGATACGCCGCAAAAGCGAACACCGTCTACCTCATAGATTCTGGTGGGCGGTACCGGCCTGTTTACGTCCATATCCATGGTGAAGAGCACTTCTTCCGTATCTCTGGTGGTGAGCTCAAAGCCAGCGGAACGTCCCTCTGCGTACATGCGATAGAGATTCACTTTCAAATCAAGTCCGCTTTTCTGAATTGCTCTTTCAAGGGATTCAACCATTTGGGGGCCGGTGGGCGGCGTTTCGGAAAACCAGTTCGCATCAATATCTACCGTGTGTCGGGTTTCATCCATATATCCTGCCTCCATCAGACAGGCTTTCAAAACCATGGAGCCTTTGAAATTCACGGGGATCCCACTGTCGTAAATGGCTTTCATAACGGCATACATCAGCTTTTCTTCTGCTGTCAGTTCCACAAAACCACCTCTTAATTTTCATAATAGTCTACTGCATCCCGGGCCAGTCGCTCAAATTGCTTTTGATACCTGGGAGGGACAAATATTCCTTCAAAACTGCCTGCGTGGGTATAGTAATACCGGCTTAGTGCCTCGGTAATGCCCTGCATATCCAGAATGGACTCGTTGGCAAGGGCATCGGAGAGTGTCCGATTGAAGCTGGTAAAAGAAAGGCCGTTCTTTTTTTGAACATCAATGGGGCTGATGGAATTGCCCAGCACAGCAACCCCGTTAAACCGGGTCACAGTGTCCTCTGCGTATACCCAAACCAGGTATTCGTCACTGCGGCCCCCGAAGTTTCCCTGGCACATCAAGGCCTCGTCCAGTGCAAACACCACCGGCTGCCCAATGCGTTCCTGAACGGCCCGAAGCCAGGAGAGAGCACCTACATGATCTCCTCGCTTGGGAAGATCGACTTTCCTGGTGCTGTATTCCGGCAGTCTCCTTGTTTTCCGATTGATAAGATCCTCCTGGATACGGTGCTGCAAAAGACGGACCATATATTCCGGTGGCTTGCGCAGACCTGTTTCCCAGTTTTGAATGGTACGAAAGGGAATTTCATACCGTGCGGCAAATTCGCTCTGGGTATCGCCCAGCTGCATCCGCATTTCCCGAATGTCCATGTCCATCACCTCATCTATATAATACACCCATTGGGTGTATTTAGCAAGAGAATTTTGCCAAAAATATCGCCGCTCTGGTTTTCAGAGCGGCGATATTTTTTAGAAATCCGGAATAAACCCCCGGTCGGCGGCCTGGGCTTCCTGGGTGAAGCCCTCCAGGTCGTTGAGGAACATCCAGCTGAGCACCGCATCGTATTCTTCGTCGGTGATCCGCCGATCCATAGGGGGCGCTTGGTGGCCCAGGGGGGTGTATTGGCGCATGAGGCTTACCAGGACTTCCCCGGGGCGGAAGGTTTCACCGATCCAGTCCAGGACTTTCAGGGAGTTTTCCACCTGTCCCGGCAGAATCAGGTGGCGGATCACGGTACCCCGCAGAATTTTCTCCCCCTGCCATTTTACAGGGCCGGTCTGGCGTACCATTTCCCGGATGGCCTCCGTTGCCCGGGGGAAGTAGTCTGCCGCCTGGGACAGGCTGCGGCCCAGGGCGGGGATGGCGTATTTAAGGTCCGGCAGATAGATGTCTATGTGGCCCTCCAGGGCTTTCAGGGTCTGGACGCTTTCGTAGCCCCCGCAGTTGTAGACCACCGGCACCGGCAGCTTGGGGGTTAGGGCCGGGAGGATGGTGGGCAGAAACTGGGTGGGGGTCACCAAATCGATGTTTTCCGCCCCCTGGGCGATCAGTTCCTCAAACAGCCCCCGCAGTTCCCGGGAGTCCACAGGCCGCCCGGTGGGCTTGCGGCTGATGGCGGCGTTCTGGCAGTAGGAGCAGCCCAGGGTGCAGCCTCCAAAAAACACCGCTCCGCTGCCGCCGGACCCGGCCAGGGCCGGTTCTTCCCATTTGTGGAGCATGGTTTTGGCCACCAGGGCGGTATCGGGGCAGCCGCAGAAGCCCCGCTCCCCGGCGGTGCGGTCTACCCCGCAATTTCTGGGACACAGGCGGCATTGTGCGTAATCCATACAGGACCCTCCTCCTTAAAAACAGATTGGGCTTATTCTAACATTTTTGCCGGAATTCCGCAAGACTTCCTTTACCCCGGCGGCAGAATATGATATAGTGATAAAAATAAACTGTAGGGAGTACCCTCCCAAGGAGACACTATGTTAATCAAAAATCAGATTTATGAAGCGCAGATCACCGACTATACCGCCGAGGGCCAGGGCGTTGCCCATATTGAGGGCTGCGCCGTATTTGTCCCCAATGCCATCGCCGGGGAGCGGGTGCGGCTGAAAATCACCCTGGTGCGCAAGACCTGGGCCGCAGGAAAAATCACGGAAATTTTGGAAAAATCCCCCCATCGGGTGAATCGGGCCTGTCCGGTGGCCAAGCTCTGCGGGGGCTGCGATTTCTGGCACATGGACTATGAGGAGGAGTGCCGCCTGAAAGCGGAGCGGGTGCGAACCTGCCTCAACCGCATGGGCGGCGAACAGCTGGATACGGTGCCTATTTTGGAGGCCCCCACCTGCTATGGCTACCGGAACAAGGCCCAGTACCCTGTGGCCAGCCAGAAAGGCCGGGCTTATGCCGGATTTTTCCGGGCGGGTACCCATCAGGTGGTGGAAAACAGCCGCTGCCTGATTTTGCCGGAGGAGACGGATCGGGTCAAATCCATTGTGATGGATTATGTAAACCAAAATCACGTTCCGGTCTATGACGAGGAGACCCGCCGGGGGCTGCTGCGGCATATTTACGTCCGCCGGGGGGCGGAGTCCGGCCAAATCCTGGTGTGCCTGGTGGTCAACGGGGAAGGTCTGCCCAAAATCAAGGCCCTGATTGAAAGCTTAAAAGCCGTACCGGGCTTTACCACCCTGGTTCTCAGCATCAATACAAAGGCCGGAAACGCCGTGTTGGGGGACCGATTCCAGACCCTCTACGGCCCCGGCTTCATTGAAGATACCCTCTGCGGCCTGAATTTCCGGCTCTCCGCCCGGTCTTTCTACCAGGTGAACCACCACCAGGCCCAGCGGCTCTACGAAACCGCCATCACCCTGGCAGACATCACCAAGGAGGACCTGGTGCTGGACCTCTACTGCGGCGTGGGTACCATCACCCTGGCCATGGCCGGAAAGGCCGGAAAGGTCCTGGGCGTGGAGGTGGTTCCCCAGGCCATCGAAGACGCCAAAGACAACGCCCGGCGCAACGGCATTGAAAATGCCGAATTTTTCTGCGCCGATGCTGGACAGGCCGCCCTGCGCCTGCAAAAAGAGGGCATCCGCCCGGACATCATCACCGTAGACCCCCCAAGAAAGGGCCTGAGCCAGGACGCCATCAACGCCATCGCCCAGATGGCCCCCAAACGCCTGGTCTACGTCTCCTGCGACCCCGCCACCCTGTCCCGGGACACTGCCCTGCTGAAATCCCAAGGCTTCCGGGTAGAACAGGTGGTGGCGGCAGATTTGTTCCCCAGGTGCAGCCATGTGGAGACGGTCTGTTTGATGTCAAGAAAATAAAATCAAGTGCCTGAAAGCGGCGTATTTCCGGGCTTTTTCGGAAGTTTGGATTTGAAGCCTGACTTCTGAAAAAGCTCGGTTTTCTTATATGGAAACATATCTACCGCGAAATCTGTGTCAGGTTGTAACCTCGGATTAGATGTCACGATTTGAGACAGTAGATTAGATGTCAGGCATTTTGGGACGATTTTTGGAAAACGAAAAGGGCTGACAACCAATCCGGCAACTCGACCATTTTGGGCGTTTGCAGGCAGTGGATTAGACGTTAAGAGAGGTTATACAAATCGGAATTTGTGGAGGATAACTATTGTGGATAAAGCAGTTATTTATATACATGGAAAAGGTGGTAATGCTGAAG
>CAKTPO010000014.1 GCA_934591845.1 uncultured Oscillospiraceae bacterium
AAGCTGGGCTACACCAAGCTGGGCTTCCTGGGCGGCATGGCTGTTCCCGCCGTTGTCCGCTTCGGCTACGGCTATGTTCAGGGCGTTGATGCCGCTGCCAAGGAGCTGGGCATCAATGTGGACATGAAGTACGCTTACGGCAACCAGTTCTTCGGTGATGCCGACATCACCGCTGTGATGGACACCTGGTACGCTGACGGCACCGAGATCGTCTTCGCCTGTGGCGGCGGCATCTGGGCTTCCGCTGCGGAAGCTGCCAAGAAGACCGGCGGCAAGGTCATCGGTGTTGACACCGACCAGTCTCCTGTCATCGACGCCCAGTACGGCGAGGGCATCACCATCACCTCCGCTATGAAGGGCCTGTACCCCACCACCGTTGACACCCTGACCGATGTGGTCATCAACGGCAAGTGGGCGGACTACGCCGGTAAGGTTGACACCCTGGGCCTGGTTTCCGCCGACCCCGCTGCCAACTACGTCCAGCTGGCCGGTACCACCCACTTTGAGGACGGCAAGTTCTCCGCTGAGGATTACGCGGGTCTGGTAAAGGACATGTTCGAGGGCAAGGTCACCGTGTCCAACGACATCACCACCGAGCCTGCCACCACCAACGTCACCGTTGCATGGCTGGGCAACCTGAAGTAATCTGAATAACCCCAAAAAAGGACGGGCTTCGGCCCGTCCTTTTTGCGTGTATCGGTCAATGATGGCGGGCCTTTTCCCAGAAGGCTACGGCATCTTCAAACCAGCCCTGGCAGGGGAGGCCTTTGCCCAGGCCGACACCGTGGGTGACCTTTGGGTACTCCCGGCACTGGCAGGGGATGTGGTTTTCTTCCAGGGCTTTTTGCAGCATACGGCTGTTGTCCGGGTCAACGCACTCGTCCTGGTCGCCCCACCACAGAAATGTGGGGGGATAGGCGGGGGTGATCTGGTGTTCCAGGCTGGTTTTTTGAATCTGATCCTGGGTGGGGTGGAGGCCTAAGAGAAAATTCCGGCTGCCGGGGTGGGCTTTATCCCCCATGGATACCACGGGGTAGCTGAGGATGATGGCCCCGGGCTTGGGAAGATGGTAGTGTTTATAGCCCATGGACTCCGTGCCAAAGGAGCCTGCCAGATGGCCCCCGGCGGAGGAACCCCAGAGGGAGTAGCCGGTGGTATCCAGCTTCCAGTCCCGGGCGTGGGAGAGAACTTCCCGGACCGCCCGGGCCAGATCGTCCTGGGGGTTGGGGAAGGCGGCCTGTTCCCGGACACGGTAATAGAGCACCACGGCATGATAGCCCAGGCGGTTTAAGGCCTTGGCGTAGGGGTGGCCTTCTATAAAGCTGCAAATCCGCCGATAGCCCCCGCCGGGGCAGATGATGGCCACAGGGTGCACCTGGCCGTCCCGAACCAGATAGGGTTTCAGGGCATATTGATTTTTTCGGTTTGTATCAAACCATTCCCGAACTTTCACAGGAAAGGGACGGTTCATATGGATTCCTCCTATTGCGATCAGTCTTTTAGAGCATTATAGCACAGAGCACCAAGGATGAAAAGGCCGTAAATTTTGTGTGTCGCTCGTATTGCGTTTTGCGGGGAAACCCGGTATAATAAACCAGATTGAATAAGGAAGCTCTGATTCCATCGGCAAGAGCTGACGGCGAAAGATGCGCCGCGCAGCCGCAGACGATTGATTCAGAGTTTCCGTAGATAAGAGACGAAAGAGGCGGCTATCATGGTTTACAAGGCGTTTGATAACGATAAATACTTGCAGATGCAGTCCAGCCACATCCGGGAGCGGATCGCCCAGTTTGGTGGCAAGCTGTATCTGGAATTCGGCGGCAAACTGTATGACGACAATCATGCCTCCCGGGTGCTTCCCGGCTTTCAGCCGGACAGCAAACTGCGGATGCTTCTGCAAATAAAAGACCAGGTGGAAATGGTCATTGCCATCAACACCGGGGACATTGAAAAGAACAAGATCCGTGGAGACCTGGGCATTACCTATGACCTGGACGTGATCCGGCTGATCAACATTTTCAGAAACTTCGGACTCTACGTGTCCAGCGTGGTATTGACCCGGTATCACGACAATATGGCGGCCAAGGCCTTCCAGTCCCGGTTGGAGGGCATGGGCATCCGGGTGTACCACCACTATGGCATTGAGGGCTACCCCTCCAATACGGCCTTTGTAGTAAGCGAAGACGGCTTCGGCAAAAACGATTACATTGAAACCACAAGGTCATTGGTGGTGGTGACGGCCCCCGGCCCCGGCAGCGGGAAACTGGCCACCTGTTTAAGCCAGCTCTACCACGAGCATGAGCGGGGGAACACGGCGGGGTACGCCAAATTTGAGACCTTCCCCATCTGGAATGTGCCCCTGAACCATCCGGTGAACCTGGCCTATGAGGCGGCCACGGCGGACTTAAACGACGTGAACATGATTGACCCCTTCCATCTGGAAGCCTACGGGGTCACCACCGTGAACTACAACCGGGATGTGGAAGCCTTCCCGGTGCTGGTGGCGATTTTTGAGAAAATCCTGGGCTACTGCCCCTATAAGTCCCCTACGGATATGGGGGTCAACATGGTGGGCAACTGCATTGTGGACGACGAGGCGGCCTGCTTTGCCTCCCGGCAGGAGATCATCCGCAGATATTATGCGGCTCTGGAAGACCAGAAAAAGGGCAAGACCTCCGACGAGGTGGTCTTCAAGCTGGAAATGCTGATGAAAAAGGCCGGTGTCCGGCCGGAGGAGCGCAGTGTCATTGCCCCGGCGCTCCAACGGGCACAGGAGACCGGCGGCCCTGCGGCGGCCATGGAGCTTGCTGACGGGCGGATCATTACGGGCCGGACGTCGGACCTTTTGGGTGCTTCCTCTGCGCTGCTGCTGAATGCCCTGAAAGCCCTGGCAGGCATCCCGGACGAGCTGCACCTCATCGCCCCGGCGGTGCTGGATCCCATTCAGCACCTGAAAGTGGACCACCTGGGCAACCGCAACCCCAGACTCCACACGGATGAGACCCTGATCGCCCTGTCCATTTCCGCTGCCACCAACCCCACGGCAGAGCTGGCCATGGAGCAGCTGGGCGCCCTGCGGGGCTGCGAGGTCCACTCCTCGGTGCTGCTGTCCAGTGTGGACATCAATATGTTCAGGCGGCTGGGGGTCAACCTGACCTGCGAGCCCAAATACGAATCCTGAGAAAGCACAAAGGTCAAAAGATACAACAATGAAATACGTGATTCAAGCGACAATTATTTTTGCCTTTACCTTTCTGGGGGAACTGCTGCATCTGGTGCTGCCTCTGCCCGTCCCAACGGCGGTCTATGGGCTGGCGCTGCTGTTTCTGGCGCTCAAACTGGGGATCGTGAAGCTTCACCAGGTGGAGGGCGTGAGCAAATTCCTCATTGCCGTTATGGGCCTGTTCTTTGTGTCCCCGGCGGTGGGGATCGTGGAGATCTGGGAGGACATTGCCGGGAGCCTGGTGCCCATGGGGGCCGTTCTGGCGGTATCCACCGCTCTGGTGTTTGCCGTGGCGGGACTTACCACCCAATGGATGCTGAAAGGGGGAGGGAAAGACCATGACTGAGTTGTTATCGGAAACCTCCCTCTTTGCCGTGGTGCTGACCCTGGGGGCCTATGAACTGGGGCTGTGGCTGCAAAAGAAGCTGAAAAGCCCTTTGTGTAATCCCATTCTGGTGGCGGTAGTCCTGGTGGTGGCGGTGCTGCCCCTGACCGGGGTCACCCCCGGGGCCTATCAGGAGGGCTGCAAGACCTTTTCCTGGCTGCTGACCCCCGCCACGGTTTGTCTGGCGGTGCCCCTTTACGAGCAGATCAAGGTGCTGGGCAAGAACCTTCCGGCGATTTTTGCCGGTGTTCTGGCGGGCACGGCGGCCAGCCTTCTGTGCGTGGCGGTGCTGTGCAGATTTTTTGCCATGGAGGAAGCCATGCTTGCCTCTTTGCTTCCCAAAAGCATTACCACGGCCATGGGTATTGCCGTCAGTGAGCAGTTGGGGGGGATCCCGGCGGTGACCACGGCAGTGATCATCATTACGGGCATCCTGGGCAATATTTTTGGCTCCGGGCTGTGCAGGCTCTTAAAACTGGATGATCCCATTGCCCAGGGCGTGGCCTTCGGCACCGCCTCCCATGTGGTGGGCACCAGCCGGGCTTCCGAGATTTCGGAGCTGACCGGGGCCGTCAGCAGCCTGTCCCTGGTGGTGGCGGGCATCCTGACCGCCCTGCTGTGCCCGGCGTTTTTCTCTATATTATGATAGAAAGCAACAGCCCCAGAAGGCGACCTTGGCGCCCCTGAAAGGGGAGCTGGCTCGGCGCAGCCGAGACTGAGAGGAGGCTTTTCGGGACGAAAAGCCTCTGCCCCAGGCAGAATAGGGCTTTTCTTTCAGTGACGGAAACAAATGGAAATAGAAACCGAAAAAATATCAAGGAGTGTTTATTATGCGTAAAGCTGGAATCCTGATGCACATTACATCCCTGCCCGGGCCTTACGGTGTGGGCACCATGGGCAAAAGTGCCTATGCGTTTTTGGACTTTCTGCACAAATCCGGTCAGCAGGCCTGGCAGATGCTGCCCCTTGGCCCCACGGGCTACGGGGATTCCCCCTATCAGTCCTGCTCGGCCTATGCAGGCAACCCCTACCTTATCGACCTGGACACCCTGGTGCGGCAGCATCTGCTGACCAAGGAAGAAGTTCTTGCCGTAGACTGGGGCGACGACGAGACCCAGGTGGACTTTGGCAAGCTCTACAATGGCCGTACCCCCATTCTGAAGCTGGCCTACAGCCGCTTCCGCAATGACCGGTCGCTGAATGCCTTTATGAAGCGCAACGCCCAGTGGCTGCCGGACTTTACCCTGTATATGGCTCTTAAAGAGCAGCACGGCTTCGCCCCCTGGTTTGAGTGGGAGGAGGAGCTGAAAATCCGGAAACCGGAAGCTCTGGAACAGGCCGCCCGGGAGCTGGCGGAGGACATCCGGTTCTACGGCTTCGTCCAGTATGAATTCTACAAGCAGTGGGATGCGCTGCGGAAAAAGGCCAAGGCTCTGGGCATTGAGCTGATCGGTGACGTGCCCATTTACGTGCCCTATGACTCCGTAGAGGTCTGGAAGAACCCGGAACTGTTCCAGCTGGACGAGGATCTGGCCCCCACGGCAGTGGCGGGCTGCCCCCCGGATGCCTTTACCGCCGACGGCCAGCTGTGGGGCAACCCCCTGTACCGCTGGGACGTGATGGAGGAGCAGGGCTACCGGTGGTGGCTGGACCGGCTGGGTGCCAGCGGCAAGCTCTTTGACGTGGTGCGGCTGGATCATTTCAGAGGCTTTGAAGCCTACTGGTCCGTGCCCTACGGCGACGACACCGCCAGAAACGGCCATTGGGTCAAAGGCCCGGGCATGTCCTTTGTAAAGGCCCTTAAAAAGGGTCTGCCCCAGCTGGACTTTGTGGCAGAGGATTTGGGATTCCTGACGGAGGAGGTCTTGCAGCTGCGGGACGATTCCGGCTACCCCGGCATGAAGGTTCTGGAATTTGCCTTTGACTCCAAAGAGCCCTCGGAGTACCGGCCCCACACCTATACCCGCAACACCGTCTGCTATACCGGCACCCATGACAATATGACCATGCGCCAGTGGTTCGACACCGCATCCCCGGAGGCGGTGAAGGTGGCGGCAGACTACATGGCCCTGACGAAGAAAGAGGGCTATGTCTGGGGCACCATTCGCACCTGTCTCAGCTCCGTGTCCGACCGGGCCATTGTGCAACTCCAGGACTATCTGAACCTGGGGGGAGAAGCACGGATGAACTGCCCCGGCACCACCGGCTGTAACTGGACTTGGCGGGTCAAAAAGGGCTATAACACCAGAAGTCTGGCTGCACGCATCCTGGAACTGACGGAGCGCTATGACCGTGCACCGAAAAAGACAGAAGAAAACAAAGAATGAAGTACCGAATTTTTGAAGAATAGTTGTGAACCTTTATCAATTTCTTTTCCAAAAGTTACGAAATTGTGAACTATTAACAAAAACCATTGTCTGATTTTGTCAGCTTTGACGGCAAAAAAAGACAAGGATTTGGTTGACTTTGCTGTTCTAAAAGTTGTATAATGATACCCGTGGTGAAGATTTATGCAAAAACTTCACTGCGGGTATTATTTTCGTAAGGCCGGTTTATCCCGGTTTTACAGATTAGTTTGGAGGAAAAATCATGAAGAAACTGCTTGCACTCGCACTGTCTCTGGTTCTGGTTGTCGGCCTGTTTGGCTGCGGCGCCCAGACTGAGGCCCCCGCGGCAACCACCGCAGCTCCCGCTGCTGAGACCACTGCCGCTGCCGAGACCGAGACCGAGGCTCCTGCTGCCTCCGCTACCGGTTCCGTTTACTACCTGAACTTCAAGCCTGAGGCCGATGCCGCTTGGCAGAAACTGGCCAAGACCTACGAGGATCAGACCGGCGTGAAGGTCACCGTCGTTACCGCCGCTTCCGGTACCTACGACACCACCCTCACCGCCGAACTGGACAAGGACGCTGCTCCCACCATGTTCCAGGCCGGCAACCAGGGCGCCATCGACGCTTACGGCGAGTGGTGCATGGACCTGCGGGACACCGATGTTTACAAGGAAATGACCACCGATGACTTTAACCTGAAGGGTGAAGACGGCTCCGTGCTGGCCATCGGCTACTGCTACGAGTCCTTCGGCATCATCGTCAACAAGGCCCTGCTGGAAAAGGCCGGCCACTCCCTGGACGAGATCACCAACTTCGAGTCTCTGAAGGCCGTTGCTGACGACATCCACGCTCATGCTTCCGAGCTGGGCTTCGATGCCTTTACTTCCGCCGGCCTGGACGGCTCCTCCTCCTGGAGATTCTCCGGCCACCTGCTGAATATGCCGCTGTTCTACCAGTTCCGTGACGACGGCGTGACCAAGCAGCCCGCCACCATCACCAACAAGTACCTGGACAACTTCAAGGCCATTTGGGATCTGTACACCACTGACTCCGCCACCACCGGCGCTGCTCTGACCACCGCCACCGGTGACCAGGCTGAGGCTGAGTTCGGCAAGGGCGAGGCTGTCTTCTACCAGAATGGTACCTGGGAGTACGGCAACCTGACCGGCACCTTCGGCATGAACCCCGACGACCTGGCCATGATCCCCATCTACTGCGGTGTAGAAGGCGAGGAGAAGGCTGGCCTGTGCTCCGGCACCGAGAACTGCTGGGCTGTCAACAAGGAAGCTGCTCCCGAAGACATCCAGGCTACTCTGGACTTCATGAAGTGGGTCGTGACTTCCGAGGAGGGCACCACCATGCTGGCCGCTGAGTTCGGTCCCTGCCCCTTCAAGAACGCCAAGACTCCCGAGAACGTGTTCTTTGCCGATGCCAACAAGATGGTTGCTGACGGCAACTACACCGTTACCTGGGCATTCAACTGGACTCCCGGCGTGGATGACTTCCGTGCCGCCGTTGTGGACGCTCTGACTCAGTACGTTTCCGGCACCGGCGATTGGGCCGCTGTGGAGACTGCCATCGTTGACGGCTGGGCCACCCAGTACGCCAAGAACGCAGGCTAATTCCTGGATTTTCTCATGCAACCTATCGGGGCGAGCGGTTTCGCTCGCCCCGATTATTTTTTTAAGGAAACTCTGAATAAATCGTCTGCGGCTGGACAGCGGATCTTTTGTTGCCAGCTCTTGCCGATTTAATCAGAGCTTCCCGAACCGTTCTCTGATTCCTCAGAGCTACCCAAACCGGAATATCCGGAGGCCGTTCCCTCGGTACTCCCCAAAGGAGAGATGACTATGGCTTTATTCAAGAAAAAGAACGACGGTGCGGCACTGAACTCCGTTCTGGTCCGTCGTCCCATTCAAAAGTGTTTCCCCATTTTCCTGCTTCCCACCTTTATTGCCTTCTGCATAGGATTCCTTTATCCCTTTGCAAAGGGCCTGTTCCTTTCGTTCTGTAACTTCAAAACCACCAGCAAATGGACCTGGGCGGGCCTTGACAACTATGTAAAGGCCTTTGCGGACGAAAGCTTCCTCCATGCCTTCTGGTATACGGCGGGCTTTGCTCTGGTTTCTCTGCTGATCATCAATATTCTGGCCTTTACCGTGGCGTACCTGCTGACCAAGGGCATTAAAGGTTCCAATATTTTCAGAACCGTGTTCTTCATGCCCAACCTGATCGGCGGCATCGTCCTGGGCTATATCTGGTCCATGATTTTTGACGGCATTCTGTCCCGGTATAATACTTCCATCCTGCTGAACTCCACCTACGGCTTCTGGGGCCTGATTATTCTGATGTCCTGGCAGCAGATCGGCTATATGATGATCATTTATATCGCCGGACTCCAGGCGGTGCCGGGGGATATGCTGGAAGCGGCCAAGATCGACGGTGCTTCCGAGTGGAAGACCCTGTGGGACATCATCATCCCCAACGTCATGCCATCTATCACCATCTGCACCTTCCTGACCCTGACCAACTCCTTCAAGCTCTACGACCAGAACCTGGCCCTGACCAATGGCCGTCCCTACAACGGCGCCATCCACACCACCGAAATGCTGGCCCTGAACATCGTCAACTCCAACACCCTGAAAACCAAGGGCATTGGACAGGCCAAGGCCGTTATGTTCTTCGTTCTGGTTGCCATCATCGGCATTTTCCAGATGAAATCCACCCATGATAAGGAGGTGCAGCAGTAATGGCAAAGAAACCTGCTACCATCCAGGGAGAAAAGCGGGGCAAGACCGTTCTGTCCGTTGTGTTTGCAGTGGTCGCTGTGGTCTACCTGCTGCCCATTTTCCTGGTACTTATGAATTCCTTCAAGGCCAATGCCTACGTCAACACCGAAACCTTTGCCCTGCCCAATGAAGAATCCTATGTTGGCTTGGCCAACTATATCAAGGGCATGACCTTTGGCAACTACCCCTTCGCCAAGTCCGTTGGGTACAGCTTTTTTATCACCGTTGTTTCCAGTGCCCTGATCCTGGTCTGTACCTCTATGGCGGCCTGGTACATCGCCCGTGTGGGCAGCACCTTCTCCAAAATCGTGTACTACCTGTGCGTATTCTCCATGGTGGTGCCCTTCCAGATGGTCATGTTCACCCTGCCCAAAACCGCCGACACCCTGGACCTCAATACCCCCTGGACCATTCCCATTATCTACCTGGGCTTTGGTGCTGGCCTGGCGGTATTCATGTTCTCGGGCTTCGTAAAGTCCATCCCGCTGTCCATTGAGGAAGCCGCCGCCATTGACGGCTGCGGCCCCGTCAAGACCTTCTTCGATGTGGTGCTGCCCATGATGAAGCCCACCCTGATCTCCGTGGGCGTTCTGGAAATCATGTGGGTGTGGAACGACTATCTGCTTCCCTACCTGGTATTGGACCGGAAAAAGTATATGACCATTCCCATTCACATCCAGTACCTGAAAGGCTCCTACGGCTCCGTGGACATGGGTGCCACCATGGCCCTGATCCTGCTGAGCATCGTCCCCGTAATCATCTTCTACCTGTGCTGCCAGAAGTACATCATCAAAGGTGTTGCTGCCGGTGCAGTCAAGGGATAATCGGATACACAAAAAACCGACGACCGTTATGGCCGTCGGTTTTTTAATATCCTGTGGAAAACGACTTTACCAGCTGACCGGTGTAGCCCAGGTCTACAAGGCCCCGGAAGGCCTGCCAGACAGGTTCCGGAATTTCCTGGGGGATCTGGTAGCCTTTTTGGGCGTAGAGATCTATACGCTGGAAGTCCCCTACGATCATTTCCAGGGTGTCGTGGATGCTGCGGCCCCGGGCTTCGTTTGCGGTCAGGTATTCTTCCATGGTCTGCCGGTAGGAGGTGACGGAGAAGGGCATCTGGGGCCAGTAGTTTTTCCAGGCGGCGTAGATGCGCCGCTCCATATAGGGCTTGTGGACACCCAAAATAGAGGTGATGTGCAGCCCCTTTTCTGCCAACAGATTCCTTGTAAAGGCGATGTTTTCTGCGGTATTGGTGGACTTGGTTTCAAGGAGCAGGGCATGTTCCGGTACCCCTGCTTCCAGGGCAATGCGGCCAAAGCGTTCTGCCTCGCTTTCCGTCCACATGCTGGCGGTGTTCCGGCCCAGGCCGCCGGTAAACAGCACCCAGGGGGCCAGGCCCTCCCGGTAGAGTTGGGCACACCTGAGGGGGATGTCCTCATTGTAGCAGCCAAAGCCCACGATGCAGTCTGCCTTTTTTGGTGGCTGGTTCATGCACATATAGTCCCAGAGCACCTGGGCATAGGAAAAAGCATCCATCTTTGTAGTCCTTTCCGAAAACCGGGGGGGTGGGAACCGCCCCCTTTTTGTCTATCATACCATTTTCGGCTCAAAAATGCAATCGCCTTGACGAAATCCCGGGAATGCGATAAAATGGTCTTCAAAGAAAAGGATACATGGGAGGACAAGGCTATGGAAAAAATCGCCGCCGTGGTGGTGACCTATAACCGCCTGGAATTGTTAAAGCAGTGTGTAGAAAAACTCCGGGGGCAAACCGTGCCCTGCCAGATCGTGCTGGTGGACAATGCCAGCACCGACGGCACCGGGGACTGGGCAAGAGCCCAGCAGGATTTGGAGTATCAGAACACCGGGAAAAACCTGGGGGGTGCCGGGGGCTTTCATTATGGCATGAAGTGGGCCGTGGAGCAGGGCTATGAATACCTGTGGATCATGGATGACGACACCCTGCCAGAGCCCCAGGCCCTGGAAGCCCTGCTGGAAGCAGACCGGTACTTAGAGGGCAGCTACGGCTGGCTCAGCAGTGTGGCATTGTGGACGGACGGCCAGGGATGCGTGATGAACCGGCAGCTCTGGGCCAAGCGGTACGCCACCTTTGAGGGGCATCTGGCCTCGGGGCTGGTGGAAGCAAAACAGGCCTCCTTTGTGTCCCTGTTTTTGCGGGCGCAAACCGTCCGGCAGGTGGGGCTGCCTATCTCCCAGTTTTTTATCTGGGGGGACGATGCGGAGTATACCCGCCGTATCCAGCGGCTTTTCCCCTGCTTTGTGGCAGGAAAGAGCCGGGTGGTTCATGCCATGAAGGAGAATTCCGGCATGGGGGTGGAAAAAGACCAGCCCGGCCGCATTGGCCGGTATTGGTACGCCTTCCGGAATGAAGCGTATCTCTACCGGCAGGAGGGCTTCCGGGGGGTGTGCTATTACATCTTCAACTGTTTCCGGGCCATGGCCCGGGTGCTGGTGAAAGCCAAGGACCACCGGGGAAAACGGCTGGGGGTCATTTTGAAGGGCATGTGGTCGGGGCTGTTTTTCAGACCCCAGATCCAGTTCTGTGAGGAGAAATAAGCCATGGAGCAAAAAAACAAAAGCCTGTGGCTCCGGATGTTGGAGCCGGTGGTTCTGGGGCTGGCGGCCCTGGGATTTCTGCTGATTTGCTCCCTGTCTACCACGCCTTTGCTGTCTTTTGAAGTGGGCCAGGATGCGGCCTTTTTCCGGCTGGTAGGCCAGGGCATGACCCAGGGGCTGCTGCCTTACCGGGACTTTTTCGATATGAAGGGGCCGTACCTCTTTTGGATGGAGTATCTGGGCCAGCGGCTGCTCTTTGGGCGGCTGGGGGTATTCTTAATGCAGTGGGTGTGCCTGACGGTGAGCCTGGTGTTTGCCAAAAAGAGCCTGGATGTGGCTTTCCCGGAAAAGGGCTGCTCGCTGCTGCTGTCCCTTTTATTGCTGCTGCCCTGCGCCGTGATCCTGAGCTATACCATGCAGGGGGGCGGCCTGACGGAGGAGCTGAGTCTGCCGTTTCTCATGCCCTGCCTGTATGTGTTCCTGCGCTATCTCCGGGGCACCCGGCTGCCCAGTCCTGAAAATCAGGACCATCCGCCCCTGTGGGGCTTCCTCTACGGTCTGGTCTTCGGCATCATGGCCCTGATCCGCATTACAAACGCTGCCCTCCTGGGGGCAATCCTGCTGACGGTGACGGTGAACCTTTTGGTTTGGAAGCGGTTCCGGAATTTCTTCGCCAATGGGGCCTCGTTTCTGCTGGGCGTTCTTGTTGGGGTGCTGCCGGGGCTTCTGTGGGCCTGGTGGCGGGGCATTCTGGGGGACATGCTGAACCAGGTGTTTCTCTTTGGCTTCCGCTATTCCGGGGAAGCAGGGTTTCCCCAGAAGCTTAGGAGCCTGCTGACCCTGTGGCCCTGCCTTTTTACGGGGCTGCTGCCCCTGATCGTTTTGCTTGTCTACCGGGTCAGGGACTGGAAAAGCTGGCTCTTTACCCTGTCCTCCCTGGCAACGCTTTTGTTGGCGGCGGCTATGGGCAATGGGTACGCCCATTATTTTGTGCTGTCTCTGCCTATGGCAGTCTATGGGGCCTATCTCTTAGCCGCCCAGACCCGGAAGCGTTTTCGCCGCCGGGCAGGGGACCGGGTGGTGTGCTTGGTGCTGTCTTTGCTGCTGCTGTTGGGCTCTCTGGCGGCCCAGTGGCCCCTGCTGTACCCCCGGGCCATTGCGGAGATCCGCTACGCCATGTACTGCGCCCGCACCCATCAGGAGGACAGCCGGGAATCCGATGCCCTCCAGGCCCTGGTTTCCCAGGTGCCGGAGAAAGCGGATTTGTATGTTTACGGCTTCGCCTCCTGCTCCCGGCTGTATCTGCTGTCAGGCAGGATGCCGTCCATTTGCTACTGCGACTGGCAGGAGCACTACATTGCCCTGTCGCCGGAAATCGGAGAGGCCATTACGGCATACCTCCAAACCGGCAGCTACGTGCTGACCCCCGAGACGGGGATCGCCCCCCGGGAGATTCAGGAACTGCTGCAACAGGACTATGAAGTACTGGACACCCGGGAGAATATGACCCTCTGGGAAAGAAAAGCTGAATAATCCTGCCAGAACTGGCAAACACTACCTCCGGAAATTCAATTTCTGGAGGTTTTGTTATGAAACTGCGAATCTGTTTTTGCTGCCTGCTGCTGCTGGCCCTGCCCCTGAGCGCCATGGCCGCAGAGGTGGAAAGCGGCGGGGTCTACTGCTTTTCTCAGGCTGATTTTGGGGCGGATACCGCCGTATTTCTCAGACAGGTGCCGGAAAACGGCACGCTGACCCTGGGGGCACGCCGCCTGCGGCCGGGGGATGCCCTGACCCAGGAGCAACTGTCACAGCTCCGGTTCACCCCTGACAGGACGGAAGAAGACGGCGTTGCCAGTGTGGGCTATTTCCCGGTAAAAAACGGCACCTTGGAGCCGGAGACCACCGTGTGCCTGGGCATCCGGGGCAAGGAAAACAAAGTCCCCGTGGCAGAGGACTCTGCCATGGAGACCTATCGGAATTTACCGGGCACCGGAACTTTCCGGGCCAAAGACCCGGAGGGGGAAGATTTGACCTTTGCCATTATCCGTCAGCCCCGGCGGGGCAGTGTGACCCTGGATGACCAGGGGGGCTTCACCTACACCCCGGCCAAAAACAAGGTGGGGGTGGATTCCTTCACCTATACCGCCACAGACCCCCAGGGCAAGGTATCCCGGGAAGCCACCGTCACCGTAACCATTTTGAAGCCCACAAATGCCCCGGCCTATGAGGACACCAAAGACACCTCCTGTCGGTTTACGGCGGAATGGATGCGCTCCACCGGCATTTTCGCCGGGGAGACCCTGGCAGGCAGTGCCTATTTTGGCCCGGAAAAACAGGTGAACCGGGGGGAGTTTTTAACAATGGTTGTGAAAACCTTGTCCATCCCCGTAGAGCCCCAGGTTTCGGCGGAAATCCGCACCAATCTTCCCCAGTGGCTCCGGCCCTATGCTGCCGCCGCCCTGCGGGCGGGATTAACCCCCGGAACGGTCTGGCAGGGAGATTTTGACACCCAGGCAAGCGTATCTGCCCAGGAAGCCGCAGCCCTGCTGTGCGCCTGTCTGAATCTGGAGGGAGAAGACGGGGTGAAGCTTCTGCAAGAGGCCTCTTTCCCCATCCCGGAAGAAGGCCCCCTCACCCGGGAGATGGCGGCGAATCTCCTGTACAAGCTGAATCAGGCGACAAAAGTATAAAAAGCGGCACCGTGAGAAATCACGGTGCCAAAATGTTTTTTTATCTGTCTTCCCGGAAATAGGGGATGCCCAGGCTTTCGGGGGGCTGGTTTTCCCGCTTGTTGCGCATGGAGCTGAGAACCAGCACGATGATGGTCACGATGTAGGGAAGCATTTTGTACAGTTCCTTTACCGCCAAATTGGTGCCCGTGGGCAGGAACAGGTAGAGGATGTACAGGCCGCCAAAGAGGATGGAGCTGAAAATGCCCACGTTGGGCCGCCAGATGGTGAAAATTACCAGGGCAATGGCCAGCCACCCACGGTCACCGAAGGCATTGTTGGACCAGACACCGCAGGCATAGTCCATGACGTAGTACAGTCCACCCAGGCCTGCAATCATGCTGCCGATGCAGGTGGCCTTGTACTTGTACCGGGAGATGTCAATGCCCGCCGCATCGGCGGTGGCGGGGCTTTCGCCCACGGCCCGGAGCTGCAGGCCCACCCGGGTCTTTTTCAGCACGTAGGAGGTGACCAGGGCGATGATAATGGCGGTATAAGCAAGGAACCCGTAGCTGAGGAACAGCTTCCCAAAAACACCGGTCTTCTCCGCAAAGGGCAGGGCTTTCCGGAAATACTCAGAGGTGGCGGACAGGGCAATGGAGGGCACTTCCGCATTGGTCAGCTTGATGAGGGAGCCGCCGAAGAAGTTGCCGAAGCCCACGCCAAAGGTGGTCATGGCAAGACCCGTTACGTTCTGGTTGGCCCGCAGGGTCACGGTGAGGAAGCAGTAGAGAAGGCCCATCAGCAGGGAACCCACCAGAGAGCACAGCAGGGGGATCAGCACCGCCAGAACCGGCACCATCTGGCCGCTCTGCTCATAGAAGAAAGCCCCAATGACACCGCAGATGCCGCCCACGTACATCACGCCGGGGATACCCAGGTTCAGGTTGCCGGATTTTTCCGTCAGGGTCTCGCCGGTGGCACCGAACAGAAGGGGAATGCCCTGCATGACCGCTCTGGGGAAAAAGGAAACAAAATCAAACATTTAGGCTTGCTCCTTCCTGGTGTTTTTAAGGAAATTCAGCTTGTAGCTGATAAAGAACTCACTGCCGATGATGAAGAACAGAATGATGCCGGTGAGGATGTCGCTGAAGGAGTGGTTCAGGGCATAGATGGTGGAAATCTCCTGGGCGCCCCGGTCCAGGAATACCAGCAGGAAGCTGGTGAAAATCATGGAGAAGGGGTTGAACTTGGCAAGCCAGGCAACCATAACGGCGGTAAAGCCCCGGCCACCGGCAATGGAGGTGGTGATGGTGTGGGCCGTGCCGCCCACAAGCAAAAGGCCAGCCAGACCGCAGATGCCGCCGGAGATCATCATGGTGCGCACAATGACCTTGCCCACGGGGATGCCCACATACCGGGCGGTGCGCTCGCTTTCGCCTACCACGGCGATCTCATAGCCCTGCTTGGAGCGGGTCAGGTAAAAATACATCATCACCGTCAGCACCAGGGCCACCAGAATGTTCAAAAGGTACTTAAAGCTGCCGATCTGGGGCAGCCAACCGGCCTGGGTGGCCTGGTTGATGATGCCGATTTTACCGGCCCCCTTGGGCACTTCCCAGAGGATGACGTAGTAAGCAACCAATTGGGTTGCCACATAGTTCATCATCAGGGTGAACAGGGTCTCGTTGGTGTTCCACTTGGCCTTGCAGATGGCGGGGATGGTACCCCAGAGGGCACCGGCTGCGATGGAGGCCAGAATCATTAAAAGAATCAAGGCCCAGTTCGGCATTTTGTCCCCCAAGAGAATCATGCAGGCTGCCGTGGCAAGACCGCCAATGAGGATCTGGCCCTCGCCGCCTACGTTCCAGAAGCGCATCTTAAAGGCCGGGGTCACGGCCAGAGACACTACCAAGAGAATTGCCAGATTCTGGCCCAAGATCCACATTTTCCGCTTGGTGCCGAAAGCACCGTCAAACATGGTTTTATAAACCGCCAGGGGGTTCTGCCCCGTGAGCCCTGCGGTGACAACGCCGCAGACCACGGCAGCCAGCAAAATGGCCGCCCCACGGATGGCCCAGGTTTTATACCAGGGCAGGTTGTCCCGCTTGGAGATGTGCAGGACGGAAGATCGTTTAGCCATTTTTCGTTCCTCCCAACCGAGTCATCATCATGCCCACCTCCGGCTTCTGGGAGGAATCGGGCTGTTCCACCATGCCGCTGACCTTGCCGCCGCAGAGTACCAGGATCCGGTCGCACAGTTCCAGCAGCACGTCCAGGTCCTCGCCTACGAAGACCACGGCCACACCGGCCTTTTTCTGCTGGTTGATCAGGTCATAGATGGTATAGGAGGCGTTGATGTCCAGACCACGGACGGCGTAGGCCGTCAGCAGCACCGTAGGGGCGGCGGCGATTTCCCGGCCCACCAGCACCTTTTGCACGTTGCCGCCGGAGAGCAGCCGGACGGGGGTAGAAACACCGGGGGTATTGACTTCCAGGTCTTTGACCACCTTCTCCGCCAGTCGCTTGGGCTCCCGGCGGTTGGTAAACCAGGATCTGCCTTTCCGGAAGGAGCGGAGCATCATGTTGTCCGTTAAATCCATGGAGCCTACCAGGCCCATGCCCAGCCGGTCTTCCGGCACAAAGGACAGGGAAACGCCCATGCCGGAAATGGCCGTGGGGTCTTTGCCGATCAGCTCCTCCGGGGTGCCGTCGTCTTCAATATAGCGGATGGAGCCCTTTTCCGTGGGCTGCAAGCCTGCAATGGCTTCCAGCAGCTCTTTCTGGCCGCAGCCGGAAATACCGGCAATGCCCAGAATTTCCCCGGAGTTGGCGGTAAAGGATACGTCGTCCAGCTTGAGGCTGCCCTCCTGATCCCGGACGGTCAGGTGCTCCACCACGATCCGGGGCTTGGGGTCAACGGGGGCGGGCCGGTCAATGTTCAGTGTTACAGGCCGACCAACCATCATGTTGGTCATTTCCTGGGCGTTGGTGTTTTTGGTCAGCATGTCGCCTACAAACTGGCCCTGCCGCAGCACGGCCACCCGGTCAGACAGGTCTTCCACCTCGTGCATTTTGTGGGTGATGATGACGATGGCCTTTCCTGCATCCCGCATGTTCCGCAGGACGGCGAAAAGCTTTTCCGTCTCCTGGGGGGTCAGCACGGCGGTGGGCTCGTCCAGAATCAGAATGTCGGCACCCCGGTAGAGCACCTTGACGATTTCCACGGTCTGCTTCTGGGAAACGGACATGTTGTAGATTTTCTGGTTGGGGTCTACGTCAAAGCCGTAGGTGTCGCATATCTGCTGAACCTTTTTGGTGACCTTGTTCATGTCCAGCCGCCCGGGCTCTTTCAGACCCAGAACGATGTTTTCCGCAGCGGTGAGCACGTCTACCAGCTTGAAGTGCTGGTGGATCATGCCGATGCCCAGGGCAAAGGCGTCTCTGGGAGAACGGATCACCGTTTCCTGGCCGTCCACGAAAATCTGGCCCTCGTCGGGGAAGTAGATGCCCGCCAGCATGTTCATCAGGGTGGTTTTGCCGCTGCCGTTTTCGCCCAGCAGGGCCAGAATCTCACCCTTGTAAATGTCCAGCCAGACCCGGTCGTTGGCCACCTTGGTGCCGAACCGTTTGGTAATGTTCCGCATCTGCACTGCGGCACGTGTTTCTTCCAAAAAGATCACTCCTTCAAAGTATCGCAAATCCGGTGTGGGCTTTTGCCGCCTCCGGGGGTTCATTACGGGGAAATGCCGCAAAGGGCAGCGCAGTAATTCAGGTTGCCGCGTTGCCCTTTGTGTCATTTCCAGGGGCCAAGGAGGCCCCTGGAAGAATTGTTTAGAATGCGGTATCCAGCAGGTTGATGCCGTCGATCTTCAGGTCGAAGTAGGGAGCGGAACGCTTGGTGGATTCCTGGAAAGCGCCGTCTTCTACCACCTCGGTGTCGGGGGTGTAGGCAGCATCGGTGTCCACGTCAGCCATGTAGGACTCTACAGCCTTGCCGTCCACGGTGAAGGTGGTAACGTCAAAGACCTTGACGGAGCCGTCTTCCAGACCGGCCTTGACTTCTTCCAGCTTTTCGGCGGTGCCGGGAGCGGCAACAGCGTCGTTCAGCTCGCTGAGGACCACGGAGCCGGTCTCAATGGTGCCGGTCCAGTCGGCGGGAATCTCGGTGCCGTTGGCCACGGCGTTGATGATCAGCTCAAAGTAGGGAGCCCAGTTGATGCGGGAGGAGATCAGGAAGGTCTTGGGGCAGGCAGCCACGGTGGAGCCGTTGTAGGAGACGTCCACAACACCGGCGGTCTCGCAAGCGGTGGGGGCGCCCATGGAGTCGGCGTGCTGGCTGATCAGCACGCAGCCGTTGCCGATGAGCTTGTTGGCAGCTTCCTTCTCGGCGGTCTCGTCATACCAGGAACCGGTGAAGGTCACGTCCATGGTCACGGAGGGGCAGACGGACTTGGCGCCCAGGTAGAAGCTGGTGTAGCCGGAAACCACTTCGGCGTAGGTGTAAGCACCCACGTAGCCCATCTTGGCCTGCTCGGCGGTGATGGTGCCTTCCTCGATCATCTGGTTCAGCTTCATACCGGCAGCAACACCGGCCAGGAAGCGGCCCTCATAGATGGCGGCGAAAGCGTTGTGGAAGTTGGCAAGACCCTGGGTGTGGGCCTTGGTGCCGGTGGCGTGGCAGAACTGAACCTCGGGGAACTCCTGGGCGGCCTGGATCATGTAGTCCTCGTGGCCGAAGGAGTCAGCGAAAATCAGGTTGCAGCCGGCATCGGCCAGCTCGCAGGCGGCATCGTAGCAAGCCTCGCCTTCTTCAATGTTGGTCTTGAACAGGTACTGATCTTCGCTCAGGCCCAGGGCAGCGATGGCTTCCTTGGCGGCGTTGATGAAGTTCAGGTCGTAGGTGGAGTTGTCGTCGTGCAGGAAGATGAAGCCTACCTTCACGTTGGACAGACCGGTCTCGGCAGCAGCGGCTGTGGTCTCAGCAGCGCTGGTCTCAGCAGCGGTGGTCTCAGCATTGCCGTCAGCGGCGGCAGCGGTGGTGGCAGGGGCTTCGGTCTTGCCGCCACAGGCAGCCAGGCCCAGCACCAGAACGAACACCAGTGCCAGAGAAAGGAACTTTTTCATGTTTTTCTTTTCCTCCTAAGAAAATTATATGTTTATCGCTTTTGCGAGAAACAGCAGTAGGGTTTTGGGATAGACCCTTCAAAAGTCAGGCCCGGAAGACGATGCCGTCATCGGTCATGGATTCCACAATGGCCAGAGACTCAACCCTTACTCCTTCGGCCCGCAGGGCATCACCGCCGCCCTGGAAGCCCTTTTCAATGGCAATGGCCGCACCGCAGACGGTGCCGCCCGCCTGACGGACCAGGTCGGTCAGACCGATCAGGGCCTTGCCGTTGGCAAGAAAATCGTCCACCAGCAACACCCTGTCGCTTTCATGGAGGTAGTCACTGGAAACCACAATGGTATAGTCCGTGCCGTGGGTATAGGAGTGGACGACTGTGGAGTAGACATTGCCGTCTACATTGCTGGACTTGTGCTTTTTGGCAAATACCATGGGCACGCCCAGTTCCATGGCTACCGCCGCTGCGATGGCGATGCCGGAGGACTCAATGGTCAAAACTTTGTTGACCCCGGCATCTTTATACAGCCGGGCGAATTCCTGACCCATTTCCCGCAGGAATTCCGTGTCGATGCGCTGGTTGAGGAAACTGCCAACCTTCAAAATGCCGCCGGGGAGGACCGTGCCCTCCTGAAGGATTTTCTGCTCCATTGCTTTCATAAGTAGAAACACTCCTCGTCTCTGATTGTGTGAAAAATCCGCAGACCAAAATGATCCACGGATGTAAAAAATAAGCGAACGCCTTCCAAAACCACTTAAAAAAGGGGAGAGGAACGCGCTTTTTCTTTTACACCAATGGTCGCAGCTTCAGGCGCTGCGGTAGAAACTCTCGGGCCATACATCCGAAATTACAAAGGCTTCTTGTTCACTTAACGAAACCCATGTTAATGCAGATTTCATCATTTGTCAACAATCTTTGGTACCTTTCTCGGTTTTACACAAAAAACCCCGGGGAAAGCCCGGTGTTTTCCGACAAAATCAGGGACGGCTTTTTTGCCGTCCCTGTAGGGCGAAATTTTATCGTCTGTGATGGTCCAGAAAGTCGCACAATTCTTCCATGGCTTTGGTGATGCGTTCCGGCTCCGGCAGCATGACAATGCGGAAGCGCAGGTCCTCAAACCAGTCAAAGCCGTGGCCGGGAATGACCAGAATGTGCTTTTCGTGGAGGAATCGCATGGCAAAATCCTCATCGCTTTCAAAGTCAAAGCGGTCTTTCTCAAGGCCCGGGAACAGGTAGAAGGCCGCCCGGTTGGGCACCAACGTCACCCCGGGGATGCCGTTCAGGCCCTCCACGGTGGCCCGGCTCTGCTCGTAAATTCTGCCGCCGGGAACCAGCATGGCCCGGGTGCTGTCCCGGTCCTGTAGGGCTGCGGGGATTACCAGCTGGGTCAGGGTGTTGCCGCACAGGCGCATGGAGGCCAGGGCGGAGACCCCCTGCTCGATCTCCTGAAACTCCTCCCGGGGCCCGGAGAAGACCATCCAACCGCAGCGGAAACCGCAGATGATGTGGGATTTGGAAAGACCGTTGAAGGTCACGCAGGGCAGGTCCGGTGCCAGGGCGGCGATGGAGTCGCTGGGCAGGTTCTCAAGAACCAGCCGGTCGTAAATCTCGTCTGCCAGCAGGAGCAAGTGGTGCTTCCGGGCCAGCTCCGCAATGGCCAGCAGGGTCTCCCGGGAGTATACGGCGCCGGTGGGGTTGTTGGGGTTGATCACCAGAATGGCCTTGGTCTTGGGGGTGATCTTCTGTTCCATATCGGAAAGGTCCGGATTCCACTGATTTTCCGGGGCGCAGCGGTAGTAAACCGGTTTGCCGCCGCCCAAATGGGTGTTGTTGCTCCAAAGAGAGTAGCAGGGGGCGGGTACCAGTACCTCGTCGCCGTTGCCGACCAGGGCGGTCATCAGCATGGATACGGCCTCACTGACACCGTTGCAGATGTAGATGTCATTCAAGGTGATGCCCTGAAGACCCCGGCCCTTATGGTAGTTTAAAATGGCCTCCCGGGCCTCCACCATGCCCCGGACGTCGCAGTAGGGCACGGCCTTGTCCACATTCCGCAGCAGTGCTTCCCGCACGCTGTCCGGCAGGCCGAAGCCAAAATTGCCGGGGTTGCCTGTATTGAGCCGCAGCACCGGTGTGCCGGCAGCCTGCATTTTCAGGGCTTCCTCATAAAGAGGGCCACGAATGTCCGAATGCACGTGGGTCAGCCGATCCGATTTTGCAATCATGTTTTCCAGTCCTTTCTCTTATAAAGGGGAATAAAAATTGTAGCTATTATACCACGGCTTTTTGGGAAAAGGCAAGTAAAAAATCAATTTTCTTTCAGCCGCTGCCGCAATACCCCCAATAAATAGTGCATGGTCTCGTATTTCAGGTATTGCAAACTGTTCTCGTCCCATAGAAAACGCATTCTGGGGGCAAACTCCTCGTCCCCGAACCAGAACCGGAGCACCAGTTCCAGATCTTCAAACACCGGCACTGCAAAGGACAGATCCGCCCCCGGGATTTCCCGGCCCCCCAGGTTTATAACCGCTTTCCGGAAAGCCTGGGGCCGCTGCTGGGCAAAGTCCGCCAGGGGCTCCCGGCTTTCAAGGAGGGACCGGTGAAATTGCAGACCGAAGTCTGTCATGCTTTTATACCGGTGGCTGGGAGAACGGTCTTCCCGGCTGCAACAAAGGAGATCCAGAATGGTCAGAACCTCGTTGAAGCTGTTGCCGTCTATCCAAGTCTCCCCCTTTTTCCGCTCCATATCCCCGGTGGAGCGGGAAATGCGGTAGGGCGCACCTAAAAAAGTGGTGAACAGGTAGTCTTTTGTATAGGATAGCCCCAGTTTTTGGATTAGGTATTGCTGGTCATAGCCCAGAAACAGGGTTTTGGCCTGCCGGGCCGCAATGGCGTAATTGTCTTTTCGTTCCATCTTCAAGTCCCCCTTGTGGTCGTCTGCAATTATACAGCGTTTTGTCCCAAAAAGGAAATACTTTTTTTACAAACGGCCCCAAAGAAACCTTTGACATCCAGGGGCAATGGGGGTATAATTAAGTAAAATAATATAGATTAAGGAGGAACCAAATCATGCATTTGGATCACGACCATATCGGTGCCCATACCCATGAGCATACCCACGCCGACGGCACCACCCATAGCCACGAGCATCAGCACCCCCATGACCATACCCATGGCGACTGCGCTGCCCACACCCATGAGCATACCCACGCCGACGGCACCACCCATACCCATGAGCATCAGCATCCCCACGACCACACCCATGATTGCAGCCACGGCTGTGCCGGTTGTGGCGAAAGCTGCGAGCACACCCCCATGGAGGAGCTGACCGCCCTGATGAAATACATGGTGGGCCACAACACCGCCCACGCCAAGGAGCTGGCTGACCTGGCCGCCAAGCTGGACCAGGCCGGAAACCACGTGGCCTTTGAGCAGGTCATGTCCGCCGTTTCTGACTTTGAAAAGGGCAACATGCGCCTGAGCGTGGTGCTCAGCAGCCTGACGGAGGGGTAAGGAAGCTCTGATTAAATCGACAAGAGCTGACGGCGAAAGATTTTGGCTCCAGACAAGGTTTGGAAAATGAGGGAATACTTTGTGTATTTCCCATTTTTCAAACCGCAGTCTGGGGGCAAAAGATTCGCCGCTCAGCCGCAGACGATTTATTCAGAGTTTCCTAAGGAAAAAAAAGGAGGAATTCTGATGTGCCTTTCTACCGTTTACCGCAATTCCGTGACCCCGGATGAGATCATTATGAAAAACGTTATGACCATCGAACAGAAGGACGGCGTGATCCTCTTGACAGACCTGATGGAACGCCAGGTCGCCGTGGAGGGCACCCTGGAAAAAGCCAATCTGGTAGATGGCTACGTGGTCATCAAAGAAAAAAAGACCGCCTGATAAGCGATCCCCCCAGGCCCGCAACGCTGCGGGCCTGTTTTTTTGCCCTCAGCCGGGGAAGAACGGGGCATGGGGATGTCCGTTTGACATTTCCAAACAAATGCGCTAAAATGAACCCTGCAAAGAAAGTTGAAAATAATCAACTACCGTCGGAACAAAACCCCAGGGCCAGTCCGGCGGAAAAAAAGAAAAGCAGGAGGAACATCGATGCCAAAACCCGGAAATTGACAATTGACAATTATTGGGGCAACCAACGCTGTTCGTTTCGCCCCGTTCGTTAAAGTATGTAGGGAACGGCCTATGTGCCGTTCCGGGGCGTTGCGAATAGAACCCGTGTGCATAAAACGGAATCACCCCCCGATGATGTCATTCCGAGCGTAGTGAAACGGAGCCGAGGAATCTTCCCAAGTGGCAGATTTTACCTTGTGTTGGTGCTTTCTGCCACGTGGTGGATTCCTCCACTCCGCTTGCGCTACGGTCGGAATGACAAAATGGGGGGACGTGTCTGGTTTTTATCGGGAACGGTTCCGTTCTTAAACGCACGGAACGGCACATAGGCCGTTCCCTACGGTTTCGCTGAAAGGCGGGCGTTTTCAACCGGCGGGTTCTAAGGACGTTATATTGTGGTTACGTTTCTACGAATTCGCCTACAGTTTCTAGAGTGTTTCAGGCCGTACCGCCCCCTCATCAGTCAGGGCTGCGCCCTGCCAGCTTCCCCGGGGGGGGGGGAAGCTTTTGTACCGTGGTTTCGGGTGCGGGTTTTATCGGTAACAGTTCCGTCCTTTTACGTGCGGAACGGCACATAGGCCGTTCCCTACAGTTTCGCTGAAAGGCGGGTGTTT
Source organism: uncultured Oscillospiraceae bacterium (assembly GCA_934591845.1). Taxonomy (GTDB): domain Bacteria; phylum Bacillota; class Clostridia; order Oscillospirales; family Oscillospiraceae; genus Faecousia. The sequence goes on from CAKTPO010000014.1 coordinate 23,838, forward strand.
TCAACCGGTGGGTTCTAAGGACGGGCGGTATTGTCTTTCCTATTGTAGGAACGATGGGCGCAAAGCTAAAACGTCTGTCCCACAAAAATTGTCAATTGTCAATTGTCCATTGTCAATTAGAACATAACTGTCCACTGTCAACTGTCCACTGTCAACTGTTCTCCCACCTGGGCAGCTGCATTTGGCTTTCCAGAAACATTTGCTGGCCGGTGATGGGGTGGGGGAATTCCAGGGTTTTGGCCAGCAGGAGTTGGGTTTCAAAGCCCAGGCGGTGGGAGAGGGCGTTGGAGTTTTCGGTGCCGTACTGGGGGTCTCCTAAAATGGGGAAGCCGGAGTAGGCGCAGTGGAGCCGCAGCTGGTGGGTGCGGCCGGTGAGGGGTTCCAGGGCCAGGCGGCAGATGTCCGTTCCCCGCTCCAATACCCGGAAGCGGGTCTGGCTGGGCTTGCCGTCGGGGCGGACTTCCCGCAGGAGGCTGGGCAGGGGGTGCCTAGCAATGGGGGCATCGATGAGGCCTTCGTGTTCCGCAGGCCCTCCACAGGTCAGGGCTTCGTAACGCTTCCGGGGCTTTTCCGCCTGCAATAGGGCATGGATATGGGCGTTCTTTGCAATCAGTACAATGCCAAAGGTGTCCCGGTCCAGCCGGGTCAGGGGGTGGAAGGCCCCCTGCTGGTGTGTTTTTAGATAATAGCCCTGAACCAGGTTTGCCAGGGTTCCGGTGTTCCGGTTGCGGGAGGGGTGGATGAGCATCCCCGCCGGTTTATCCACTGCCAGGAAATAGGCATCCTCGTAGAGAACGGTCAGGGGGCCGTCTTCCGCCGGGTAATCCGGGGCAGGTTCCTCCAAAAGCACGCAGATCTGATCCCCCGGGGCCACCTGGTAGTCCGTGTGGCAGCTGACACCGCCCACCCGCAGTCCATCGGCCCACTTGACCTTGTTCATGAGGCCCGTGGACATTTTCAACTCTGTTTTCAAAAAAGAGGACAGCCGCCCGCTTCTTTGGGCCGTCAATGTCAGTTCCATAAAAATCCTTTCAAAAAAGCCCTGCCGGAAACCGACAGGGCCTTCAATATACGCTTAGTTCAGAGCAGCCTTGGCCTTCTCTACAACAGCGGCGAAAGCGGCGCTGTCCTGGATGGCCATCTCGGAGAGGCTCTTGCGGTTCATCTCGATACCGGCCTTCTTCACACCGTTCATAAAGGTGGAGTAGTTCAGACCGTAGGGAGCCACAGCGGCGCTCAGACGAGCGATCCACATGGTACGGTATGCACGCTTCTTCTGCTTACGGCCTTCGAAAGCGTAGTTGCCGGACTTCATCACGGCCTGCTTGGCCATCTTGAAGTGCTTGCTCTTGGAACCCCAGTAGCCCTTTGCCAGCTTCAGGGTTGCGTTTCTTCTCTTGCGCGTCATCATTGCGCCTTTAACTCTAGCCATTTACTATATCCTCCTGTCTAGCCCTTATTTGTACGGAATCATCTTCTTGATGGCATCCACATTGGTCACATCGGCATAAGTGGTGCTCCGCAGATGACGGGTACGCTTGGTGGTCTTCTTGGTGAGGATGTGGCTCTTAAAAGCGTGTGCTCTCTTGACCTTTCCGCTCTTGGTCAGGTTGAATCTTTTCTTTGCACCGCTATGGGTTTTCAGCTTGGGCATAGGTAGTTCTCCTTCCGTATCTTGTGTAATATTCTTACTTGCTATTCTTGGGGGTCAGGAACATCGCCATGAAGCGGCCTTCCAGCTTGGGATTCTTCTCCATGGTGGCGACCTCGGCGCAGGCCTCGGCAAAGTCCATCAGCAGCTTCTCACCCAGGTTGGTATGGGCCATTTCCCGTCCGCGGAAGCGAACGCTGACCTTGACCCGGTTGCCGTCGGTCAGGAATTTCTGGGCGGCCTTGACCTTGGTGTTGAGATCGTTGGTATCAATGCTGGGGCTCATGCGGATCTCCTTGACCTCTACGACCCGCTGGTTCTTCTTGGCCTCCTTCTCCCGCTTCTTCTGGTCGAAGCAGAACTTGGAGTAATCCATGATTTTACACACAGGGGGAACGGCATTGGGAGAGATCTTTACCAGATCCAAACCTGCCTCCTCCGCCATGTCGTTGGCCTGGGCTGCGGAAACGATACCCAGCTGGGCGCCGTCCGCACCGATGAGCCGGATCTCTTTGTCCCGGATTTCCTCGTTGAGCTGATGGTCTAACTTTGCGATGGTAAGCACCTCCAAAACAATAACAAAAAAGCGGATGCCAAAGCATCCGCATACACGCATAAAATCCCTTGTGGGGGAAAGCCCGTATGAAACCGTTTCGCAGAAACTTACGGTGAGGCGGATGTTCAGCCTTCTTGATTACCAAGGCATTCTACCATAGAAAGAATCCCTTGTCAAGTGTTTTTCTTTTCCTTTTTACGGAATACTTTTTCCCGGGGCCGGGTATGCTTGTATCTTACAGGGCGGAAACCTGCCCGGGCGGGCCAGGGCAGGCTGCTGCAGCGATTCTCAGCCCGCCAGCACGTCGGCCTTGACCACACCCTCCAGGGCGTTGAGCCTGCGGATCAGTTCTTCCAGAGGGATTTTCAGATCGATGGTCTCGGCGGAGATGGTCACAATGGCGGTGCCGTTGGTGGGGACAATGGAATTGATGGTGCTGATGTTGGCGCCGGCATCGGCAAAAATCAGCAGGATCTCCGACAGCAGGCCTGGCTCGTCGTGGAGCAGCAGCTGGTAGGTGACGATGCGGCCCGTCATCATATTCTGAAAGGGCATCACCGCATCCCGGTACTTATAAAAGGCACTGCGGCTGATTTCGGTCATGCGGGTGGCCTCGTTCACGGTGGTGGCCTCACCGGTGGTGAGCAATCGCTTGGTTTCCGCTACCTTCAAAAAAACCTCCGGCAGAGCGGAAGCCTCCACAATATAATACTGGGGTTTGTTGGACATATGAGCCTCCTATCGTTTCGCCACATACGGCGTACATGTGTTCACACACGGTAACATTGTAGCATATTTTTTTGAAAAAGCAAGCAAAAAGAAAAATATTCTGAAACCTACTGATTTTTCCGGAAAGGAGCCAAAAATGAAGGCTGTGACCAGAAGATTTCTTTCCTTTTCCTGGACACTGTTCCTGCTGTGGATTTTTGCACGGCTGGCACTGTCCCTATTGCTGCCCTTTCTTCTGGGGCTGGGGCTGGCCATGGCCTCGGAGGGGGCTGTGGAGTTTCTGTGCAAAAGGGGGAGCGTGCCCAGAAGTGTGGCTTCCTGCCTGGGGGTCAGTGCCACGGTGGCTGGAATTCTTGCCATTGCCGCCCTGATTTTTGCCCTGGCCCTGCGGCAGTTGGGGAGCCTGGGGCTCTGGCTGCCCTGGCTTACTTCCACCGTTGCCCAGGGGGCGGCGCTGCTGCAGCGGTGGCTTCTGGGACTGGGGACACACTTTCCTCCGGCCCTTTACAGAAGCTGGGAAGACACCCTGGCAGAGCTGTTTTCCGGCGGCACGGCCCTGCTGCAAAAGCTCAGCGGCTATGCCCTGGGCACCGCCGGGGCGGTGCTGACGGGGCTTCCGGACAAGGCCATTTTCTGGGCCACGGCGCTGCTGTCCGCCTTCCTCATTTCTATACGGCTGCCCATGCTGCGCTCTATGGTGGAGGAGCGGTATCCCCGGGAGGTGCTGAAGCCCTGGCTGGATCGGGGCCGGTGTCTGCTGCGGGGGGGCCTTTCCTGGGCGGCCGCCCAGGTGAAGCTGACGGGGGTCACATTCTGCGTGCTGCTGCCGGGCTTTTTCCTGCTGCGGGTGGCCCGGGCGCCCCTTCTTGCGCTGCTGGTGTGCCTGGTGGATGCCCTGCCGGTGCTGGGCACGGGAACCGTGCTGCTGCCCTGGAGCCTGGTGTGTCTTCTATCCGGAGACGGAGGCCGGGCACTGGGGCTTCTGGGGCTTTACCTTACCGCCGCCACCCTGCGCTCCCTGCTAGAGCCCAAGATCCTGGGCCGGAAGTTAGGCCTTGACCCCCTGGTCACGCTTTTTGCCATGTACTGCGGCTTTCGCCTCCGGGGCTTTCCCGGCATGGTGCTGCTGCCCCTGCTCACCGCCGGGGCCATGGAGATCAGCCGTAAATAACCGGATTTCTCCTTTACTTCCCTATTGTGCACAGTTCCATTTTTTGCTATAATAATGGGAAAAGCTATAAATGGATGTGTGTGGAATTGAAATACGGAATTTGGAACTGTGGGCAGCCTCCTGCCCAGGATGTGAACAAGCTTGTAAGCGGCGGTTTTTCCCCCCTGACCGCCATGGTTCTGGCAGGCCGGGGCCTGCGTGACCCGGAACAGGCCCGGGAAAGTCTGCGCTGTGACGGCTCCCTGCCAGACCCCTTTTTGCTGGGGGATATGGCCCCGGCAGTGGCCCGGGTGCGGCGGGCCATTGAAAACAACGAGCGCATGGCGGTCTTTGGGGACTATGATGTGGACGGCATCACCGCCACGTGCCTGCTGACGGATTTCCTGCGCAAGCAGGGGGCGGACTGCCTGTCTTACATCCCCGGGCGGCTGGAAGAAGGCTACGGCCTGAACCCCATTGCCATCCGGCAGCTGCGGGAAGAACAGGTCAAGCTGATCATTACCGTGGACTGCGGCATTACCGCCGTGGAAGAAGCGGCCCTTTGCCGGGAATTGGGCCTGGATCTGGTGATCACAGACCACCACGAATGCAAAGAGCAGCTGCCCCAGGCGGCGGCCATTGTAGACCCCCACAAGCCCGGTGACGGCTACCCCCACCAGAATCTTTCCGGCGTGGCCGTGGCCTTTAAGCTGGCCTGCGCCCTCTGCGGCAATGCCCGGGCCGTGCTGGACGAATACGCCGACATGGTGTGCCTGGGCACCGTGGCCGATGTGATCCCCCTGGTAGGGGAAAACCGGGTGTTCGTTTCCCAGGGCCTGGAGGCGCTGGAACATACCAAGCGGCCGGGCCTTGCCGCCCTGATGGCGGAATGCGGCTGCGCCCAGGGGGAGATCACCTCCTCCACCATCGGCTATATGCTGGCCCCCCGGATCAATGCCGCCGGGCGCATGGGCCAGGTGGACTTGGCCATTGACCTGTTTCTGACCCAGGAGGAGGACCATGCCCGGTCTGTGGCCGCCCAGCTGTGCGCGCTGAACCGGCAGCGGCAGCAGATCGAGTCCGACATCTACCGTCAGGCCATCGCCATGCTGCCGGAAGGGGCCCCTCCGGAGGCCATTGTCCTGGCAGACGAGCACTGGCACCAGGGGGTGGTGGGCATTGTTGCCAGCCGCATTGCCGAGGAATTCGCCTGCCCCGCCTTCCTCATCTGCCTGGACGGGGAGCACGGCAAGGCCAGCTCCCGGAGCCACGGCGGCTTTAACCTCTTTGCTTCCCTCAGGGAGCTGTCCCCCTTGCTTGAAAGCTACGGCGGCCACGAGCTGGCGGCGGGCTTTACCATCCAGAAAGACAATATTGATGCCTTCCGCACCCAGGTCTGCGCCATGGCTGCCAGCTACTTTGCCGACGGCACCCATGTAAGCACCCTGGATTTGGACTGCGCCGTCCCCCCGGAGATGCTGACCATCCCGGAAATTGAAAGCCTCAATATTTTAGAGCCCTGCGGCAGCGGCTGCCCCAAGCCCCAGCTTATGATGACGGGGCTGACCATTGAGCGCATCCAGAGTGTCGGCGGCGGGCGGCATATGCGGCTGCGGCTGCGCCGGGGACACTACGGCCTCAACGCCATTTTCTTTTCCGCCGACCCCGTATCCGCAGGAGTGGCCACGGGGGATGTGGTGGATGTGGCGTTCCACCCCCAGATCAACGAATTCAGAGGGGAGCGCAGTGTGCAGCTGAACGTGGTGGACATCCGCCCCAGCTGTGCCGCCCCCTGTCCCGTGACCCTCAGCCGGTATCGGGCATTGCAGGATGGGACCATCACCGCCCGGGATGCCGCCGCCCTGTTGCCGGACCGGGCAGTTCTGGGCAATGTCTGGCGGTATCTGGCCGCCGTGCCCGGGGGGAGCCTTCAGGAGAGCCCCCTGTGCCTGTGCCGGAAGATCGTCCGCCGCACCGGCAGTGAAATGAGCCTGGAAACCCTGCTGACCTGCCTGGATATTTTCCGGGACGTGGGACTTCTGAACCTCAAACGAGTCCATTTGACCCTTGCCATCCACCTGACCCCCAAGCCCGGAAAGACGGATTTGACAAAAAGCCAGACCATGCAGGCCCTGCTGCGTGGGAAAGAGAGTTGAAATATATGGAAACCTTTCAAGAACACTATGATTCCATGATGGAAACCATCCACAAGCGGATGCCCGGGGCGGACTTTGCCCTCATCGACAAGGCCGTGGACTATGCCGGCAAAAAGCACGCCTCCCAGAAGCGGAAGGACGGTTCCCCCTACATCATTCACCCGCTGTCCGTTGCCCAGATCGTCACGGAAATGGGCCTGGACATGGATGCCATTCTGGGTGCGCTGCTCCACGACTGCATTGAAGATACGGATGCCTCCCATGAGGAGATCGAAAAGCTCTTTGGCCCCACTGTTGCAGAATTGGTGGAGGGCGTTACCAAGCTGACCCGGGCAGACTTCTCCTCCCGGGAGCAGGCCCAGATGGAGAATCTGCGGAAAATGTTCATGGCCATGAGCAAGGACATTCGGGTGGTGCTGATCAAAATTGCGGACCGGCTTCACAACATCCGCACCATGCAGTACCAGACCCCTGCCAAGCAGATCGCCAAATGCCAGGAGACCATGGATATTTACGCTCCCCTGGCCCACCGCCTTGGCATGCAGAAAGTCAAATGGGAGTTGGAAGACACCTCCTTAAAATACTTAGCCCCCAAGGAATACAACGAGATCACCGCCTATCTCCAGGAGCACAAGGAGCAGGACGAAAGCTTCATGCGCACCATCCAGGAGAAGATCACCCAGCGGCTCACCGCCATGGGCATCCACAACACCACCTATGGCCGCATCAAGCACGTATATTCCATCTACCGGAAGATGCAGGCCCAGGGGAAGACCATGGACGAGCTTTACGACATTTACGCCTTCCGGGTCATTGTAGATTCCATACCCGACTGCTACAACGTGCTGGGCCACATCCACGACCTGTTCAACCTGATCCCCGGCCGGTTCAAGGACTACATCTCCACCCCCAAGCCCAATATGTACCAGAGCCTCCACACCACCGTCATCGGCTCCCAGGGCATTCCCTTTGAAGTCCAGATCCGTACCTGGGAAATGCACGAGACTGCGGAATACGGCATTGCCGCCCACTGGAAATACAAGCAGGGCACCGGCTCCGGCTCTGAAAAGGACTTTGAGTGGGTGCGCCGTCTGCTGGAAAGCCAGCAGGATTCCGATGCGGAGGAATACGTCCAGTCCCTGAAAATCGATATGTTTGACGATGAGGTCTTTGTCTTTACCCCCAAGGGCCGCATCGTCTCCCTGCCCTCCGGCTCTACCCCCATTGACTTTGCCTATGCCATCCACTCCGGCGTGGGCAACGCCATGGTAGGGGCCAAGGTCAACGGGCGCATTGCCAACATCGACACCAGGCTGAGAAACGGCGACATTGTGGAGGTGCTGACCTCTAAGAGTGCCAAAGGCCCCAGCCGGGACTGGCTGAACATCTGCCAGAGCAACCAGGCCCGGACCAAAATCAAGCAGTGGTTCAAGAAAGAAAAACGGGACGAGAACATCGTCCACGGCAAGGCCTCCTTTGAGTCGGAGATGAAGCGGGCGGGACTGCCCCTGGCTTCCATTACCGAGCCGGAGCTGGAACCCCAGCTTCTGCGAAAGCTGGCCTTTGACACCTGGGATGATTTGTACGCCGCCATCGGCTACGGCGGCCTGACCGCCGTGAAGGCCGTGGGCCGCATTCGGGACGACATCAACAAGTCCCTGAAAGCCGCCCAGGTGGCCGAAAAGGCCCCCCAGTCTCCTCTGCGGCTGAACCCGGACAGCGAGACCGTGAAGCAGAACCGTCACGCCGTCAACGGGGTCATTGTGGAGGACATCGATTCCTGCATGATCAAGTTTGCCAAGTGTTGCACCCCCGTTCCCGGGGATGCCATTGTGGGCTTTATCACCAAGGGCTTCGGCGTTTCCGTCCACCGGGCGGACTGCCCCAACGCCCAGAACCGGGAAGACCCAAAGCAGGCGGGCCGCTGGGTGCGTGTCCGCTGGGCAAACCAGGAGGAGCAGCCCTTTGAAACCACCCTGGAACTGGACTGCATCACCAGAGACGGCCTGGTGCTGGACGTGGCCCAGGCCCTGACCACCGCCCGTGTCCGGGTCAAGGAGCTCTCCGGCCGGGATCTGGCCAATGGCCGCAGTGCCATTACCATCCGCTTCGAGGTGAAAAACACCGCAGAGCTGAATGCCATCCGTGGAAAACTACTAAACATCCGGGATGTCACCGGCTCCAAACGGGGTCAGAATTAATTAAAAAATCTGCTGCGAAATCGCCCCACTGGTTTGGGCTTCGCAGCAGATTCTTTTTGTTGTATGAACTCATGCGGGCTTCTTGGGCAGCTTCACCGTGAATTTGGTAAAGGCACTATCACTTTCCACCCGGATACTGCCCCCGTGGAGCTCCACCACCCGTTTGACCACCGCCAGACCGATGCCGTTGCCCTCGGTGTTGTGGGAGCGGTCAGCCTGGTAGAACTTCCGGAAAATGGCCTCCTGCTGGTTCTGCGGAATGCAGGAGCCGGTGTTGCTGATGGAGACGGAGACCCAGCCGTTTTCTTCCGAGGCGGAGATCTCCACCACCTGGTCCTCCGGGGAGAACTTAATGGCATTGTCCAAAAGGTTTACCCAGACCTGCCGCAGCAGTTCCTGGTTGCCGGAAATCATGTGTTCTTCCAGTTCCAGGCTCATTTCCAGGTTCTTTTTCTCCCACTTCCGCTCCAACAGCAGCACGCAGGTCCGCAGCTGCTCGGAAAGGTTGAAGTAGGTGACGTTGGTTAAGATGGCCTGGTTTTCCACCTTGGTCATATTCAGCACATTGGTGGCCATCTGGGCCAGACGGCGGCTTTCGCTTTCGATGATGTCCAGGTATTCCAGCTGCTCCTCCCGGGGGAGGTTGCCCTGCTTTAATAGCCCCGCAAAGCCCGCAATGGACACGATGGGGGTTTTGAACTCATGGGAAAAGTTGTTGATAAAGTCCGAGCGCAACAGTTCCGTACCCTCCAGCTCTGCGGCGGTGGCGTTAAAGGAGTCCACCATGTCCCGCACCGGGGGGATCATGCCCAGGATGCCCTTGGGCTCAATGCGGGCTTTATAATCGCCCGAGGCCAGCCGGTGGAGCCCCTCGGTCATGCGGTTCATGGAGCGCAGGGGCACCGTGCCCAAAAACAGAGAAATACAGGTGCCGCCCACCAGGCTCATGCCGCCGATGGCCGCAAAGAAGCTCAGGAGGCTGGCATGGGCCATCCACTGGCCCAGGAGCCCCACCTGATCCACGATCAGCAGCACCAGACCGATGATCAGCAGGGTCACCAGAATGACCAGGAAGACGCACCCGGATAAAATCAGGGTCAGGGTCATGCGGCCCCGGCGTTTCTCTTTCATACCTTTTTCACCGCCTTGTAGCCCAGACCCCGGACGGAGACGATTTCAAATTCATCGTAATGCTCAAACCGCTTCCGGAGCCTGCCGATGTGCACCGTTACCGTCTCCCAGCCGGTGTCGGAATCCATGCCCCAGATCTCGTCCATCAGCTGGATCCTTGTGAAGATTTTTCCCGGGTAGGACAGCAGTTTGTACAGCAGCAAAAATTCCTTCTGGGGCAGCTCCTGCCGCTCACTGCCCCGGGTCACCGTCATGGAATCGTAGTCCAGCACCACGTTTCCCACCTCGATTTTCCGCTCACTGACGATTTTGGCCCGCCGCAGCAGGGCTTTGATCCGCAGGAGCATTTCATCGGTATCTACAGGCTTTGTCATATAATCGTCAGTGCCCACCAGGAAGCCCCGCTTCCGGTCTTCCGACAGCTGCTTGGCGGAAACCATCAAAATGGGCAGCTCATTGTTGGCATCCCGCAAGGTTTTGGTGAACGCATAGCCATCCATGTTGGGCATCATAATGTCCAGCACCGCCAGATCCACATGCTCCCGATCCAGCACCGCCAGTGCTTCCTCCCCGTCACAGGCCGTGGTCACCGTATACCCATCGGATTCCAGCACCGCCTGCATGAGCCGCCTGGTATTTTTATCGTCATCCACCACCAGGATATGAAACAAAACACTTCCCCCTTTTCCGCATTTCAGATAGAGCTTAGCATAGGGTATCATCCTAAACCGAAAAGAAACTATCCCCAGTATACCCACTTTTCAGCATTTTTCAAGGGCAAAGCCCTGCCAGGATGACGGGCGGTACGGCGTTGTGTGTTATAGGAACAAGGGGCGCAGAGGTAGACATACCGAGTCTCACCGTAGGGAACGGCGGGAAAATTGACAATTGACAATGGACAATTGTCAATTATTGGAGCAAACAACGTTGTTCATTTTTATCCGTCCGTTAAAGTATGTAGGGAACGGCCTATGTGCCGTTCCGCACCTGCAAGGACGGTATCGTCCTCGACAACCCCCGCACCCCAAAGCACGGTACAAGAGCTTCCCCTCCGGGGAAGCTGGCAGGGCGCAGCCCTGACTGATGAGGCAGCGGGGCAGCCTGAAACATTCCAGAAACAATGGGCGAATCCGTAGAAACGTACCCCATTGTCATTCCTCCACTCCGCTTGCGCTAAAGGCCTGAATGACAAAAGGTAGAACGTTCCCCCATAAATCATATGGTTTTTATAACCAAACTGTACGCCTCTAGCAACTTCGGATCATATGACCCAATGTTAGCCTAACTTTTTGCTTGGTTTTTACTCTCAGCCGTCATCCGAAATCAGCAGACCCCATTTTTGCGGTAATTTGTTTGACAAATCGACAAAACTCTGTATAATAAAACATAAGTGGAAGTCCACCGTCCAAGTCGAGTTTTTTCCTCCTTTGTAGACGGTGTGCGGTAAAAGACGGTTGCCTGCCATCCCGTGTTGAGCGGAATGGAGGGATGTAGAAAGCTCTCACGGGAATTTCTTTCCGAGGGAGGCGATACATATTTCTGAGATGATTTTGGCTGTCATTGGAGCCATTGGTTCCATTGCCAGCATTGTGTCTCTCGTGCTGTATCTGCACGATAAAAAGAAGTGAGCCGTCTGTTGCAGCAGACGACTCACGGTTTTGAGAATTAAATTCTCGACCCAATAAGTGTGTATGTTGTGGCAACCGTCGGGTTTCCACTGCGGGGAGATGCCTGTTTGCAGCGGGCATCTCCTTGTGTTTTTATTATAGCCCAGCGGCAGAAAATTGTCAAGCGAACTGGTGAAAATAGGAAAGCGTCTAAATAGAACACTGTCACTGCGGTCTCGGAATGACATGCCGGGGGCGTTGCAATTATAACCCCTGTGGATAAAACGGAACCACCCCCCGATGATGTCATTCCGAGCGTAGTGAAACGGAGCCGAGGAATCTTCCCGAGTGGCAAGTTTTATCTTGTGTTGGTACATTTCTGCCACGTGGTGGATTCCTCCACTCCGCTTGCGCTGCGGTCGGAATGACAGTATGGGGGGACGTTTGTACGAATTCGCCTACAGTTTCTAGAATGTTTCACGCTGCCCCGCCCCCTCATCAGTCTCGGCTGCGCCGAGCCAGCTTCCCCGGAGGGGAAGCTTTTGTACCGTGCCTTCGGGTGGCTGTTTTACCGGAACGCCCCGGGAAAGCTCCAAAAAACCTTCCCCACCGGGGAAGGGGGACCGCCCGCAGGCGGTGGATGAGGGGCGGTACGGCGTTTTCTATTGTAGGAACAACAGGCGCAGAGGTAGAACGTTCCCCCATATGTCATTCCGAGCGAACGGGTAGTGAGCCGAGGAATCTTCCCAAGTGGCAGGTTTTACTTTGTGGTGGTACTTTTCTGCTACGTAGAAGATTCCTCCACTCCGCTTGCGCTGCGGTCGGAATGACATATGGGGGGACGTGTCTGGTTTTTATCGGTAACAATTCCGTCCTTAAACGTGGCGGAACGGCACATAGGCCGTTCCCTACGGGTTCGCTGGGGGGTGGCACCGTTCAACCCCACGGGGTGTATTCGCAACGTCCCCTTTGTACCGTGCTTTGGGGGCGACGTGTCTATGAAGCTGGGACGAAATTGAAAAATGGGACGAAAATGTGGGCAATGGTGGGTGATTGGTATATTCGTCCCTGGGAAATATTGTTCGTCCCAAAATACTTGAAAAATGGAAAAATTTGTGGTATTCTAATGGGCAGAAAGCTGCGCCCCTGGGTTTTAGGCGAGAGGGTGCGAAAGGAGCTGCTGTTTATGAGAAAAGTATGGGGTACTCTGCGCAAGGTTTGCGCCCTGGGGTTGTGTCTGTGCATGATGGCACAGTATATGCCTCTGGCGGGTTTTGCGGAGGAGGGGACGGAGGTCAACCAGACCTCCCAAATGATGGAAGACACCGGGAATACCAGTGACACCGGGGATGCCGGGGCCATGGGAAACGCCGGAGACACGGGCGACACCGGAGACACTGGCGACACGGGCGATACCGGGGACACGGGGAATGCCGGGGCCATGGGAAACGTCGGTGACACCGGTGACAAGGGCGATACCGGAGATACCGGCGACACCGGAGACACAGGCGACACCGGTGTCACGGGCAACACCGGGGCCACGGGCACCACCGGGGCCACGGGCACCACCGGGGACACGGGTAACACCGGGGCCACGGCCAACACCGGGGCCACGGGGAGCACCGGGGCCACGGGGAGCACCGGGGACACGGCCAACACCGGAGACACGGGGAGCACCGGGGACACGGCCAACACCGGGGCCACGACCACCACCGGGGCCACGGGCACCGAGCCTGCGGACTCCTCCAAGCCCACGGAACCCACAAAGCCCACGGAACCCACGGAACCCACCGAGGCAACGGAACCCGCCGATTCTGCGGAGGGGCTGTGCGCCCATGGGGCACAGGGGGAGGAGTGCCCCCGGTGCCGGGAAGTCCAGACGGTGCAGGGGCTGATCGATGAGCTGCCCGGGCCGGGGGAGATCACCCGGGAGAACGGGGCACTGGTGAAGCTCCAGCTGGAGACCATTACGGCAAGCTTTGCCCTGCTGCCCCAGGAAGACCAGGCCCTGGTGAACCTGGATGCCTGTCAGGCGGCAAGGGCGGCACTGGCGGCTCTGGAAGCGGCCCAGACCGGGAAAACCGTCACCGCCTGGACCTGGGTGCAGCCGGAGGAGGAGGAAGACCGGATCCTTGACCCGGAGACCGGGGAGGTGTATCTCTCCACCACCCAGGAGGATCCCATTCCCATGGAGCTTTTGACCGCCGCCCTGCCCGCTGCCATTCTGGCCAGGGTGGAGGATGCGGAGGAGACCGTCACCCTTGGCCCCTGGACCTGCGAAGACTACCCCGCCGAGGGAGCCTACGCCGGGGACTATACCTTCGTGACCACCCTGCCGGAGGGCTATACCCTGGCAGAGGGCGTGGCGGCGCTGGAGGTAATGGTGCACTTTGCCGAGCCGGAGATGCTGGCGGGGGGTTTTGTCAACAGCGAGGCGGCGCTTAAAACAGCGCTCCGATCTGCCCAATCTGGAGATATCATCACACTGGCGACGGACATCAATGTTACAGAATTTATCACGATTAGTGGTCAAAACATCACCCTGGATTTGAATGGAAAAACCCTCACCTATAGTGGCAAAGGCTCTGCATACACCCCATATGGTGTGTTCACGCTCAAATCTGGAAGCTTTACAGTGGAGAACGGCACATTAAAGGGCCAACAGCAAGAAAATATCCGATGTTTTAATGTGACAGGCGGCACACTGACCATTAAAAAAGTCACCATCCAGAAATTTTCCTGCCAAGGAGGCGGAGCGATTTCCATTGATAGAGGTGGAACATGCATCATGAACAGCGGCACCATTTCCGGCAACAGTGCATGGAATGAAGGTGGCGGCGTGTATGTGCGTGGCACCTTCAACATGCATGGCGGCACCATTTCCGGCAACAATGTATCAAGTGGCAGTGGTGGCGGCGTGTATGTGCGAGGCACCTTCAACATGGATGGCGGTACCATTTCCGAAAACAATGCGCAATCAGGCGGCGGCGTGTATGTGTATAGTAATGGCACCTTCACCATGAATGGCGGCGAGATTCGCAACAACAAGGCAGACAACAATTCTGTCGGCAACGGTGGCGGCGTGGCTGTATTTTGGGGCAGCTTCACCATGAAAGACGGCACCATTTCCGGCAACACGGCAAAGGAGAACGGCGGCGGCGTGTATGTGGATAAGAACAGCTTCACCATGAATGGCGGCACCATTACCAACAACACGGCAAACGCCGCCGGTGGCGGTGTCTACATGTATAGCGGCAGCTTCACCATGTCCGGCGGCGGCATCACCGGCAACCAGGCCGGGGGAGATGGCAAAGGTGTGAGTATCGGAGGCTCTGTAAGCTGCCAGTTGTCCGGAACGGCGAAAGTCACGGAGAATACAGGCAGCGGTAAAGGCAACCTATATATAAATGGTGGGAACGCTGAGCGGTCGATCACAAATCTCACGACAGGCGCACAGCTGGGTATTTGCTTCAGCAGACCAGGAGACATGCAAGTTGCGACCGGCGACCTGGGGAGCCTCGGATACCTGAAGTGCGAGAATGAAGGATATGTATTCACCTTGGAGAACTCCAACGAGCTCTGGGTGAAACTGAATAGAATGGAGATCGTCGCGCCGCCCACCGGTCAGGAGGACCTCACATATGACGGCAGCTCCCATGAGCTGGTCAGTGCCGGTACGGCAGGAGCGGGCGGCACGATGCGGTATGCCGTAACGCTCTCCGGCAGCGGCAAGCCTGGGAGAAGTGATTTTTCCCCAAATTTGCCCAGAAAGACCGATGCCGGGAAGTATACCGTCTGGTACTATGTGCCGAGCGACGGGAAAAAAGCAGACAGCGACATGAAGAGTCTGAATGTGGAGATTGCGCCAATACCCCTGGGTGTGGAATGGGTCAAGACGACCCTGACCTACAACGGTCACTCCCAGCAGCCTACCGCCACGCTGACGGGCCGGGTTGACAACGATCATGTATGGCTGGAAATCAATAACCCACCAACCGATGCGGGAACTTACACAATCACAAAAGAAGATCTGAAACTGGATGGCTCGGATGCGGGAAACTATTTCCTTGCCGACGGTGTCCAGGGGACGAACTTTGAGATCCAGAAAAAAACTCTGACTGTCACCGCCAATTCCAATACCATCATCTACGGCGATGCGCCTGCCAATGCTGGTGTTACTTACAATGGGTTCGTAAAAGGTGAGAACGAAAATGTCCTAGGAGGGCAGCCGGACTATACCTACACCTATAAGCAGTACGATGATGTGGGCATTTATGAAATCACCCCCAAGGGCCTGACTTCCAATAATTACGACATCACCTTTGAGAAGGGCACCCTGACCGTTGACCGGAAGACCATCTCCATCAATTGGGGCGAAACCACCCGCACCTATGACGGCACCCCCTGGGCCCCCAGCGCCACCGCCGGGGGAATGGTGAACGGCGATGCGCTGACCCTGACCGTTAGCGGAGAGAAGACAGATGCGGACGATTACACCGCAGCCGTAACGGAAATCCAGGGTGACAAGGCGGGAAACTACAAGCTGCCGGACCATCCTACCACTTCTTTCACCATCACCAAGGCCGATGCCCAATTTACTCCTCCCACCGCAAGGAAAGGGCTGATCTACAACGACGAGAACCAGGAGCTGATCAACCCCGGTTCCTCCGAACACGGAACATTCCAATACTGGCTGGAAGGGGAGCAGCCCGGCGAGAGCATCCCCCAGGCCAGGGTTGCGGGCACATACACCGTCCGCTATCAGCTGGTGGGCGACAAAAACCACAATGATGGTCAGGTTAGCCCAATCGATGTGACAATCGCCCCGAAGGACATCAAGAATGCCACCGTTACCCTGGGGGACAGCCTGACCTACAACGGTCGGGAACAGACCCAGATCGTCTCCTCCGTGCAGGTGGACGGCCTGAACGTGATGTGTGATGTCACCGACAGGACGGGAACCAACGCCGGGAGCTACAAGATGACCCTGAAGGGCATAGGCAACTTTACCGGCACAAAGGAAGTGCCCTGGAGCATTGCCAAGAAAGACGTGACCATCCAGGACGTTGTCGTGGAAGCAAGAAAGGTCTATGACGGCACCGACAATGCAGCGATCACCGACAGTGGCAGACTTTCCGACAATTTTGACGGCAAAGACCTGACCATCCATATGGGCACCGCCGTCTATGATAACAAGAACACAGGCACAGACAAGACCGTCACCTTCACCGGCTTCAGCCTGGAGGGGTCGGCGGCAGGGAACTATCAGCTTACCGGCCAGCCCGAAGCCACCACGGCAAGTATTTCCCCCCGGCCTGTCACCGTCTCCGGCATTACCGCCCAGGATAAGACCTATGACGGCAACACCCAGGTGACCTTGGTCTACGAGGGCGTGGTTTTGGAGGGCAACGTGGACGGCGACAAGCTCACCGTCACCGCTGAAGGTTCTTTCGAGGATGCCAACGTGGGGAGCAAGCAGGTGAACATCACCGGCCTGACCCTGGGCGGCGCAGAGCAGGGCAACTACGTTCTGGCGGAAAGCGGCCAGCAGACCGGTGCCACCGCTGCCATCACGGCGAATAGCCGCTATCTGGATTTGGGCGGCGTGGACCTTGGGGAAGATGGGGGGACGGTTTGGATCGACGGCGAGAAGCAGCCCATTAATACGGACGGCGGCAGCCATATGCTGCTGCCCGAGGAAGCGGGATTTTTGACCACCTACACCTACAGCCAAAGCGGCGGCGGGAACGACTATCCCACCGGCATGAAGGTCTACCGGTTCCGGCGGGCGGACACCGGCGTGACCCTGGAGGAGATTCCGGAATTTGAAAATCTGCTGCTCTATGGGGGCTGCTCCATCCGCCTCACCGGCACCAAGGGCATCCGCATGATCACCGGCATCAGCGAGGCCACCAGAGCGGGCCTGACCGGCGCCCAGGGTCTGGCGGGCTACACCCTGGAAGAATACGGCACCGTGGTCATGCGGGGCACGGGTACCCCCACCCTGGAAAACAGCCAGAGCCACAACTACGCCTACAAAAAGGGCCAGGCCGACCCCATTTTCGGCAGAACCGGCGGGCGCATCCAGTTTACCAATGTGCTGGTGGGCTTTAGCCTGAAAGACTGCAAGGAGACACTGACCCTGCGGCCCTACATCATCCTGAAGGACACCGCCACCGGTGAAGCCGTCACCCTTTACGGCGGCTGCGTGACCCGCTCCATCGGCTATGTGGCCAAGCAGAACGCAAACACCTACCAGCCCGGAACCGCCGGTTACAACTACGTCCACGAAATCATCCATGCCGTCTACGGTGCATGAGACAGAGGAGGAGAAAAATGAAAGAATACATTGCACTGCTTCTGGCCCTGTGTCTGCTGACGGCAGGCTGCGGAAAAGGGCAGGAGGCTCCAACGGAGCCCTTTGCTGCCTCCACAGCGCCCACCACCCAGGCTACAGAGGAGCCCACCGCCCCGGAAACCACGGCCCCCAAAACCAGGGAAATCCAGGTCATGGGCGATTCCATCCCCGTGATCCGTCTGCTGCTCCAGCAGGGCCAGACCCTGGAAGTTACGGGCTATGAGGGGACTGATGCAAAGGTCACGGCGGGGGAAGAACAGGGCCTTGTAGAGTCGGGCTTCCTCCGCTTCCCGGATGAACCTTTTGAGCGCCGCACCGCCTACGCCCTGTGGAACGCAGGGCTGTACCCGGACTTTTCCTGCCTGGGAGAACCGCTGGAAAGACTGGCCACCAATACCAAATTGGAGGTCTTGGAGGAACTGGAAAACTGCCTTTATGTACAGGCAGGGGAACAGACCGGTTTTGTCCCCCTGGCCCAGCAGAGCCGTTACCCCTATCAGCCCCCGGCGGACAGCGGTGACTCCCGCCCTTCCGGCGGCTCCGGCGGCTCCGGCCCCCAGGACGGCGGCGACATCACCCTGATGCACCCCGGCCAGCTCCGGCTCCTGGCAGACACGGTGAAAACCGGCGAGGCCAAGGTAAAGGTTTCCGGCGTGCCGCTGGTGCTCAGGTTTTGTAACTACGGAGATACGGTTTCCGTTCTGGAATCCGGCAGGTTCCCGGAGATCCCGGGCTACACCGCCATTCTGGAATCCGACGGCACCACCGCCTATATCCCCACCGCCTGGCTGGCCGATGCCCAGACCTTCACCCCCTGGGATGGCTACGCCGGCAACAACTGCAAGCTCTATGAGCACTATCTGCTATTGGGCAAGGAGGTCAGATCTTTGTACACCAACAAACCTCTCACGGTCCTCTGGGACTCAGGGCTCACCGCCCTGGTGCAGGCCGACGGAGAACGGTTCTACGCCGCCTCTGCCACCCTGATGAAGACCCCGCTGGTGGTGCCCCCCGCCCCGGAAAGTGACTCCGGCGGTTCTTCCGGCGGCAGCAGCGACCTGTGGACACCCCCTGTGCTGTAAAGAATCCAAGAAACTCTGCAGATTCAAAACCTGCGGGGTTTCTTTTTTTGCAATCGGGGCTTCTTTATGGTATACTGGGGAAAGCAAAAAATTTTTTCCAAAGGCTGTAACCTTTTTTGAAATTCCCTGTCTATATAGGTGAGGATGCTTATGAATGACCATGCCATTATTGAACTCTTTTTTAGCCGGGATCAGGGGGCCATCCTGGAGGCCCAGGAAAAATACGGGGCCTACTGCCTGAGCGTTGCCCAGAATATCCTGGAAAACCGGGAGGACAGCCAGGAGTGCCTGAATGATTTGTGGCTGAACGTCTGGAACGCCATTCCCCCGGAACGGCCCAAGCTGCTTCGGGCTTACTTTGCCAAAATCATCCGCAATCTGGCCATCAACCGCCATCAGGCCCAGAGGGCCCAGAAGCGGGCAGGGGAGCGGTTCACCCTTTCGCTGGAAGAACTGGCGGAGTGCATTCCGGCCCCCAATACCCCGGAGGAAGCCCTGTGGGCCGGGGAACTGAGCCGGAGTCTCAACGCCTTTCTGGAAAGGGAAAAGGAGCTGGACCGGGTTCTGTTTGTCCGCCGGTATTTTTCCTGCCAGTCCTGTGAGGAACTGGCCCGGGATCTGGGGCTGAGCCCCGGCCAGGTCAGAACCCGGCTGAGCCGTATCCGGGCCCGTCTGCGGAAGTACTTAAACACCCAGGACGTTTTTCTCTAAAGGAGTGAGACCATGGATCAAAAATATGCCATTGCCCGGGCGGTAACGTGCCTGGACAGCCGCTATATCGAAGAAGCGGCCACATTCAAAGCACCTCCAAAGCGGCTGCATTTCAGGCCCCTGGTGTCCCTTGCCGCATGTTTGCTACTGGTGGCGGGGCTGGCCCTTGTGTGGCCCCAGCCGTTAAAAGTCCGGATAAACGGGCAAAATGTACTGGGCGGGGCCGTGACCTACCAGCCGGAACCGGCCCCCATGACCTTCCGGGCGGTGGAGACCCTGGACATCCCCCTGACCGTAGACCCGGGGAACAGGGGGGCCGTTACGCTGACCGCCGGGGAAAACGGCTGGCTTGTGTGGGGCGCGGAGGAATCCACCAGCCTGACCCTGGGGGAACAGACGGAAATCCTCTGGTGCATCCTGCCGGACAGAGCCCAAAACTTCTGCCTGACGGTGACCCAGGGAGAAACGGAATACCTGCTGCTGGCCCAGCCGGAAGATTCCGGCGACGTAAAACTCTCAACAACTGAAAGGAAAAAATAACGATGAAAAAACTGACTTCCATGATTCTGACCGGCCTGCTGTGCCTGGGACTTTTCGCCGGGTGCGGCGGCAACACCGCCCCCACCACCCCCTCTGAGACCACCGGTGCCACCACCCAGTATGCCACGGCCCTGGATCTGCTGACGGCCATTGCCTCCGGCATGACCGAGGAATTCCCCGCCGCCGGTGGTGACGAGGCCCACGATACCGAGGGGGCCGGAGCCTATGACATCGGCACCTATGGGGAGAGCTTCCAGTACCAGATTCTGGTGGACCAGGCCCTCATGGACATGGTAAACCCCCAGGCGGCCACCCTGATGCACATGATGAATACCAATACCTTCTGCTCCGCCGTTATGGAGCTGAAAGAGGGCAAGGATGCAGAAACCTTTGCCAGGGACTACCAGACCCTGGTGCAGTCCAACCACTGGATGTGCGGCTTCCCGGACACCATGCTGGTGCTGCGGCAGGGCAGCTACCTGATCACCGCCTACGGCGCAGACGACCTGATCCAGGACTTTAAGAACAGCGCTCTGGCCCTGGGGGCAGAGCTGCTGGTGGAAGCCCCGGCGGAGGGATAAGGAAAAACCATGCTCTTTTCCAGCATCCCGTTTTTATATTACTTTCTCCCTGCCGTGCTGCTCAGCTATTTTCTGGTCCCCCAAAAGGGGAAAAACACGGTGCTGCTTCTGTTCAGCCTGATGTTTTACGGCTGGGGGGAGCCGAAGCTGGTGCTGATGATGCTTCTGGCGGTGGCCCTGGGGTATTTCTTCGGCCTGGGGCTGGAAAAGACCCGGGGAAGCAGCCTGGGGAAGCTGCTGCTGGGGCTGTCCGTCATGTCCAGCCTGAGCTTTCTGGTGTACTATAAGTACACGGACTTTTTTCTGGAAAACATCAACAGCCTCTTTGGGCTGCATCTGCCCTTGATGCATCTGGCCCTGCCCATTGGCATCAGCTTTTACACCTTCCAGATTATGAGCTACACGGTGGACGTGTACCGGGGCCAGGTTCCGGCCCAGCGGAATTTTATTGATTTGGCCTGTTACGTGGCTTTTTTCCCCCAGCTGATCGCAGGGCCCATCGTCCGGTATTCGGACGTGGCCCCCCAGCTGAAAAGCAGAAGTATGAACCTGGAAAATTGCCGCCTGGGGGCGGGCCGGTTTCTTGTGGGTTTGGGGAAAAAGATTCTGCTTGCCAACCTGTTGGGGGAAGTTTGTACCGCCTGGCACGGAACCCAGGACGGCAGTGTGCTGTTCTCCTGGATGTATGCCGCCGCCTACACCCTGCATATTTATTTCGACTTTTCCGGCTACAGCGACATGGCCATTGGCCTGGGCCGGATGTTTGGCTTCTACTTCCCGGAAAACTTTCGGCATCCTTATGTATCCCGCAGCATTACGGAGTTCTGGCGGCGGTGGCACATTTCCCTGGGCACCTGGTTTCGGGACTATGTGTACATTCCCTTGGGGGGCAACCGCCGGGGGAAGTGGTGTCAGCTGCGCAATATCCTGGTGGTCTGGTTCCTCACCGGCTTCTGGCATGGAGCGGCCTGGAATTTTATCTGCTGGGGGCTGTACTTTGGAGCCTTGCTGATTCTAGAAAAGCTGTGGCTGCTGGAAAGGCTTCAAAAGCACAAGCTTCTTTCCCA
This sequence comes from uncultured Oscillospiraceae bacterium, assembly GCA_934591845.1. Classification (GTDB taxonomy): domain Bacteria; phylum Bacillota; class Clostridia; order Oscillospirales; family Oscillospiraceae; genus Faecousia. The sequence continues at coordinate 45,358 of CAKTPO010000014.1, forward strand.
TGTCTATGTGTTGCTGGCGGTGGTTTTCGGCTTTGTGCTGTTTGATGCCGGGAGCCTGCAAGGGGCCTTTGAGTGCATCCGGGGGATGCTGGGTCTTGGAGGGCTGCCGATGGTATCTCAGGAGGCAGTGTATCTTCTCAGAAGCAACGTCCTATTGCTTCTGGTAGCGGCGGTAGGGGCCACAGGGCTGCCCAAGGCCGGGTTTGACCGCTTTGAAAAACGGTGGCCCGGGGCTGCGGCTCTGGTGGTGCCCGGGGCCATGTGTCTGGTGCTGCTGCTTTGCACCGCCTTTCTGGTGGATGGGTCTTACAATCCCTTCCTCTATTTCCGCTTTTAAGGAGGCATCTATGAAACAAAAGAATACCTTTTGGGTGCTTCCGGTACTGTTTGCGGCCCTGACCCTGGGCTGCTGGTTTGGAACAGACAAGGATGCCTCCCTTACAGAGCGGCGAAAGCTGGCCCAGATGCCCAAAATCTCCTGGAACAGCTTCCTCAGCGGCAGCTTTGCCTCCAATTTTGAAAGCTACACCCAGGATCAGTTCCCCTTTCGGGAGGGCTTTCGCCGGGCCAAGGCCCTGTTTTCCGTGAAGCTTCTGGGGCGGCAGGACAACAACGGCATCTACGAAAGCCGGGAGGGGTACTTTGCCCAGCTGGAATACCCGCTGAAGGAAGATTCCATGGACTATGCCGCCAAACGGTTTGGGGCAGTGTATGACCGGTATCTTTCCGGAAGCCAGCGGGTTTACGTGGCGGCCATTCCGGATAAGAGCCAGTTTCTGCCTGTACCCAAGCTGGATTTTGCCGCCCTGACCAACCGCCTGCAAGAAAAAATGCCCTATGCCACCTTTATTGACCTGTCAGGTACCTTGAGACTGGACAGCTTCTACCGCACGGATACCCACTGGCGGCAGGAAGCCCTTTTCGAAGCGGCCCAGACCCTGAGTACCGCCATGGGGAAGCCCCTGACAGCAGACGATGAAATTCGTCAGGCCAAAGAGGATTTTCTGGGGGTCTATGCCGGTCAGTCCGCCCTGCCCATGAAGGGCGAGAAAATCCAGTATCTGTGGCAGCCCGTCTTTGAAAATGTAAAGGTCTGGGATGGGGAAAACCGCAGGGAAATCGGCCTGTACGACTGGGAGGCCCTGGATGGCCGGGATGCCTATGAATTCTTCCTGTCCGGTTCTCTGTCTCTGGTGACGTTGGAAAATCCCCAGGCCCCAAATAACAGGCTGGTTCTTTTTCGGGATTCCTTTGGCAGCAGCATTGCCCCCTATTTTTTGGAACAATACCGGGAGATCACCCTGGTGGACATCCGCTATTTAAGTCCGGAGCGGCTGGGAAAACTGGTGGATTTTACGGACTGTGACGTGCTGTTCCTCTACAGCAGTCTGGTGCTGAATAACAGTGAAACGCTTAAATAAAATGAACCCCCGTTCCGGTTTTGGAACGGGGGCTTGCTATTTTTGGAATACTTAGAAAATGGGGACCACAGCGCCGGAGTAGGTGTTGTTGATGTAGTCCTTGACTTCCTGGCTGGTCAGAGCCTTTACCAGGGCCTGGGTCTTCTCGGTGTTCTCGTTGCCCTCCTTGACCACCAGCACGTTTGCGTAGGTCTGGGCGGAAACGGAGTTGGGGTCTTCGGTGGCCAGAGCGTCGGTACCGGCGTTCAGACCGGCGTTCAGGGCGTAGTTGCCGTTGATAACGGCCAGCGCCACGGAGTCACGGACACCGGCGATCTGGGCGGCTTCCATTTCTACGATCTCCACATTTGTGGGATTCTCGGCAATATCCAGGGCGGTGGCTTCCATGCCCACGCCGTCTTTCAGCTTGATGATGCCGTTGGCCTCCAGCAGGAGCAATGCCCGGGCACGGTTGGAGCCGTCATTGGGGATGGCGATCTTGTCGCCGCTGGCAAGGTCCGCAATGGCACTCTTGGTACCGGCGTAGATGCCGAAAGGCTCATAGTGGATGGCGGCAACGCTTACCAGATGGGTGCCGTTTTCGGAATTGAAGGTATCCAGGTAGGGCTGATGCTGGAAGTAGTTGGCATCGCACTCGCCGTCCTCTACCACGTTGTTGGGTACCACATAGTCGGCGTACTCGGTGACGTTCAGGGTCCAGCCGTCTTTGGCCAGGACTTCTCCGGCGACTTTCAGAATTTCGGCGTGGGGCGTGGGGGAGGCGGCAACGGTGATGGTCTTGTCATCGGAGCCGGACTTGCTGCCGCAGGCGGTCAGCAGCCCCAGGCACAGGGTCAGTGCAAGTACAATGGAAATGGTCTTTTTCATAATTGATACACTCCTTCTCAGGGAAAATCTATTTCTACGGGGAAAACCCGATGAAATACTTAGTTTTTATTCCGCAGCCGCTTGTCACAGCGTTGGGCCAGGTGGGTACCCAGGGACTGGAAAATCTGCACCAGTACCACCAGGCCGATGACGGCCGCCCACATGACCAGGAACTTAAAGTTGTAGTAGCCATAGTTGATGGCCAGCTTGCCCAGGCCACCGCCGCCGATGATACCGGCCATGGCGCCGTAGCCCAGGATGGTGGCCACGGTAATGGTGCCGCCGGAAATCAGGCTGGGCAGGGCCTCGGGAAGCAGGACTTTCCGGACGATCTGAAAGGCCCCGGCACCCATGGACTGGGCAGCTTCCACCACGCCCTGGTCTACCTCCCGCAGACTGGACTCTACCATTCTGGCAACCAGGGGGAAAGCCGCAATGACCATGGGGGGAATGGTGGCGGTGGTACCCACCTTGGTACCCACCAGAATCTTGGACAGGGGCAGGGCAATGATCATGAGGATCAGGAAGGGCACACTGCGCAGCAGATTGATGATGCCGTTGAGCACCGCCATGAGCCAGCGGGGCAGGGGACGGATGCCGTCTTTCTCTCCGGTGACCAGCAGCACACCCACAGGCAAACCGATGACATAGGCAAACAATACTTCCAGGGCCAGAGAATACAGGGTCTCCCACAGGGCAAAGCCGTATTCGCTGGAAATGATCTCCATCTGGGCGGCTACCTTGGCCGCATCCGAAAACAAATCAAACATGTTCCGTTACCTCCTCGGCACGGACACCCGTGCAGCTGTTCAGGAAATCCAGGATTTCCCGGGTCTTGCCCTCGTCCTCCGGCAGTGTCACCAGCATGGTGCCAAAGGCCTTGCCGTCTACGTTCCGGGTGGCGGCACCCATAATGGACAGCTCCACGCCGGTTTTCTTGATCAGCTGGGCGAACACCGGGGCCTCGGAAACGCCGCCGTTAAAGGCGATACGGGCCATCCGCAGCCCCGGCACCAGGGCAGGTTCCGCCACCGCGGGGGTAACCAGCCGCCGTCCTGCCTGGGACTGGGGATTGGAGAATACCTGTTCCACCTGGCCGATTTCTGCCACCTTTCCGGAGTCCAGAATGGCTACCCGGTTGCAGATCTGCTCAATGACGGACATCTGGTGGGTGATGATGATGACGGTAATGCCCCGCTCCCGGTTGATTTTTTGCAGCAGTTCCAGAATCTGGCCGGTGGTCTTGGGGTCCAGGGCGGAGGTAGCCTCGTCACACAGCAGTACCTCCGGGTCGGATGCCAGGGCTCTGGCAATGGCAATGCGCTGTTTCTGGCCGCCGGAAAGCTGCACCGGGTAAGACCCCGCCTTGTCAGGAAGCCCTACGGTTTCCAGCAATTCCGTGGCCCGCTGCCGGGCCTGTTTTTTGGAAACGCCTGCCAGTTCCATGGGGAAGCAGATGTTATCCAGGGCGGTGCGCTGGTCTAAAAGGTTGAAACTCTGGAAAATCATGGAGATTTTTCTTCTTTGCGCCCGCAGCTTCTTCTGGGGCAGGGCCAGCAGGTCTTCTCCGTGGAACAGAACCTTGCCGCTGTCCGGCCGCTCCAACAGATTGATGCACCGGACCAGGGTGCTTTTTCCCGCACCACTCAGGCCGATGATGCCGAAAATATCGCCTTTTTCAATGGAAATGGATACGTTCTGTAGGGCATTCACCTGGCTTTCGCCGGAACCGAAGGTTTTGTTCAGCTCCTGCAGCTCGATGATCGACGACATGTAATTCCTCCTTAAAAATAGAAATCGTCCTTGTGCCTGGGCACAAGGACGACATAGATCGTGTTACCACCTTGTTTCGCCCTGACCTCACGGCCAGGACCTTGGGGAGTACCAATATACTCCTGCGCAATAACGGGCGCACCCGTCGGGAGCTAAAAACTTCACCCCCGCGGCTCCGGAACCATGTTCGGCAGCCCACTGCGCACCCCTTTCCACCTGACGGGGCTCTCTGAACGCCTGGTACTGCTTACTCTTTCCATCTTTGCCTTGTTCTTGTTGGCTTATGGCCACATAATACCCCAATTTTCCAGGTTTGTCAATGGCTTTTCTTCCAAACCCTTCAAGGGAAAACTGTTCGCCCGCTATAAGATTCCCTGATAGTCAAGCAGTTCCAGCACCCGCTGCCCCCGGGCGGTAAGGGCCAGACTGCCCTGAACGGGGCAGCCCAGGTACCAGCTTTCCCGGCAGCCCTTTAAGGGGAGCCGGTAGTCAATGGAAATCAGCTGCTTCTTTTCCAGCACCTGTAAAACGGCAGTCATTTCCGGGTCATCTTCAAAAAGGGGCACTTCTCCGTCCATGGTTCTGCCCACCGGGAGAAAAGGGGTCTGGGCCAGCCGGTTCAGAAATTCCAGTTCCGGGGCGGTGATGGTCAGGCTGTTGTCGCAGCCGGTGCATCCTCCGCAGGCGGTGCATTCGCCGCAATGGTGTTCCTGTTCCATAGGCTTACAGAGTTCTGGCGTGACGTTTGATGGCCTGGAAGGTCTCGTCGCTGATCACATGCTCCATGCGGCAGGCATCTGCCGCAGCGGTCTCCTCGGAAACCCCCAGGCTTACCAGGGTTTTGGAGAGCACCGTGTGCCGCTCATAGATGGTCTCCGCCAGGGTCCGGCCCTTTTCGGTCAACAGCAGCCCACCGTCTTTGCCTACGGTGATGTAGTTTTCCTCCCGCAGGATCCCCATGGCCCGGGAGACACTGGGTTTGGAGTAGCCCAGGTATTCCCCCACGTCTACAGAGCGAACAAAGCCTTTCCGCTGGCTGAGAACCAGAATGGCCTCCAAATACATTTCGCCGGATTCATGTACACTCATATGTCTCGGCATCCTTTCTAAGGGCAGGTTGGCCCTGTTATTTCGAATATTATACCCAAAAACCGGAAGAAAAGCAAGGGAGAGAAAGGATATTGACATCCCAACTTCAAATCGCTATACTGGATTTATCAAAACCCATAAGGAGGCACACAATATGGAAGAAATCAAAAAGTATTGGGAAAAGCTGGATGGCCTGATGCTCATCCGCAAACGGGAGCTGTTCCTGGGCGGTGCCCTCTGCCTTATGACCGGCCTCACCGCAGGATTGCTGCTCTCCCCCAGAAAAACCGTCATCATCGAGCAGGCCCCTCAGGAGGAAGAAGAACAGAAGAAGCACCGTCTTTTGAAAAAACGCTGATTCCGGGTGTTTCCCGGGAGAAATACAGCCCCTTGGAATCCAAGAAGCCCCAGTTCCGTTTGCTGCGGAACCGGGGCTTTTTTGTGGCTGGGCAATTTGATTATGCGTTTACCGCTTCAATGAATTTCAGGAATCCGGCCTTGCCGTCCTCGGTGTGCTTGTAAACACCGGCATCTTCCAGAACCTGGGAGAATACCTTGCCGGTCTCCTGCAGCAGAATGTCCAGGGCGTTGTCGGAAGTGAAAGTGTACTGCTTCTTCAGCTGATCCACCCAGTCGGCATGTTTGGCCTGCACGTCGTCTGCCCGCAGGTCGCATCCGGCCACCACCTTTTCGGCCAGATCCGCAAGTTCCCCTTTCAAACGGCTGGGCAGCACCGCCAGACCCATGACCTCAATGAGGCCGATGTTCTCTTTCTTGATGTGGTGCTTGTCCTCATGGGGGTGGAACACGCCCAGGGGGTGCTGGGCGGTGGTGATGTTGCAGCGCAGCACCAGATCCAGCTCGTACAGGTCGCCTCTGCGGCGGGCAATGGGGGTAATGGTGTTGTGAGGCTCTCCGTCGGAGAAAGCCACAATGTCCCGGTTTTCGTCAGAATAGGCCCGCCAGACCGTCAGAATCTTGTCAGCCAGCTGGGCAAGCCGCTGGGGGTCTTTGCCGTCCAGACGGATAACGCTCATGGGCCACTTTACAAGACCCGCCTGCACATCTTCAAAGCCCTGGAACACCACCGGTGTCTCCACAGGGGCGGTTTCCATGGCGAAGGTGTAATGACCGCCCTGGAAATGCTCATGGCTCAGAATGGAGCCGCCAACAATGGGCAGGTCGGCATTGGAGCCTACAAAGTAGTGGGGGAACAGGGTCACAAAGTCCAGCAGCTTTTCAAAAGCGGAACGGTCAATCTTCATGGGCACATGCTGACCGTTGAAAACAATGCAGTGCTCGTTGTAGTAGACATAGGGGGAATACTGCAAATACCAGTCCGCCCCCGCAATGGTAATGGGGATGATCCGGTGGTTGGCCCGGGCGGGGTGGTTCATCCGACCGGCGTAGCCCTCGTTTTCCCGGCACAGCTGGCACTTGGGGTAGCCGGACTGGGGGGCATTCTTGGCGGCGGCAATGGCCTTGGGGTCTTTTTCCGGCTTGGAAAGGTTGATGGTGATGTCCATCTGGCCGTATTCACTGTCGTACTTCCAGCGCATGTCCTTGGCAATGCGGTAACGGCGAATGTAATCGGTGTTCTCGCTGAAATCATAGTACCAGTCCGTGGCCGCCTGGGGGGACTGAGCGTACTTTTCCCGGAACGTGCGGATGACTTCCCGGGGCATGGGAGTCAGAGCACCCATGATGCGGGTGTCAAAAATATCCCGGGCAACAATGTTGTCCTCGCACAGACCCTGGGCGCAGGCGTAGTCCAGCAGACCTTTCAGAATTTCCTCTAAATCCTCACTCTGAGGCTCCTGAGAGGGGGCATAGTCCTCCTTGTGCAGAAGGTCCAAAATGCGGTTTGTCAGAACCTGATGGTCCACAGGCTCCGCCAGACCCTTGTTCATGGCATAGGACACCAGAGAATCAATATAGGTTTCAATTTGCATGATTTAAGCCTCCACTTCCATTTCTACGCCGCCCTGGGGACGGATGGACAGCACATGGCAGGCCCCCTGGCCCAGCACCGCATCAATTCCGGCCTTGAATTCTTCCAGAAGTTCAAAGGGAACAAAGGCCTGGACGGTACCGGCGAAGCCGCCGCCGTGAACCCGGTAAGCACCCTGGCCCCGGAGATAATGCTCGCACAGTGCCAGAGACAGGGCCACATCCTGATGCTCCACATAGCCGGCGGGGATGACGTTTTGCAGGTACATATAGGAGGAGTAACCGCTCTGCTTCACCAGTTCCAGGAACCGGGGGAAGTTGTTTTCCCGCAGGGCGGCAACCTCGTGGGGCACTCTGGCGTTCTCCTGATAGAAGTGGATGGCCCGCAGTACCGCCCGATCCGGGCAGACCTTCCGCAGCTGGGGCAGGGCGGCATAGAAGTCCGCTTCGTCGATCTGGGTCAGCACTTCCTTGCCAAAGAAAGCGCAGACCTGTTTCAGCTCCCCGGGAATGGCGGCGTATTCATCGGTCAGGTCCGCATGGCTGGCCTGGCTGTCAATGATGCACAGGGCATGACCGCAGGCGGAGAAATCGAAATCCACCGGCTCAATGACAGGATGATCCTTGTCGAAAAAGTCAATGGTTACCAGGTTGCCGACGGCAGAGGCGGTCTGATCCATCAGGCCGCAGGGCTTGCCGAAGAAAACGTTCTCGGCGTACTGACCGATCTGGGCAATTTCCGGCTGGGAGACCTTGCCGCCGAAGAACAGCCCATTGACGATGGTGCCGATCAGCACCTCAAAGGCTGCGGAGGAGCTGAGGCCGGAGCCGGGAAGCACCGTGGACTCGCAATAGGCATCAAAGCCCGTGACCTTGCAGCCCAGCTCCGTAAACCGGGCGCAAACGCCCCGAACCAGAGCAGGGGTGGCGTTGATCTCGCTTTCCTGAGGCACCAGAGTGTCCAGAGAAACGGTGCACAGGGGATAGCCCTTGGAGAGAATACGAACGGTGTTGGTGCCGTTGACCCGCACAGCCGCCTGGGTATCCAGGTTGACCGCTGCCGCCAGCACCCGGCCCCGCTGATGGTCCGTGTGGTTACCGCCGATCTCCGTCCGCCCGGGAGCCGAGAAATACCGCTCCGGCGCCCCACCAAAGGCCGCAGCAAAGCCCCGGTCCAGAATTTCCTGTTGTGCCTTCGCCAGTTTCAGGCTTTGTAAAGACATATTGAAAACCTCCTGTTTTTCCCCGGCATCCGCCGGTCTCCTTGATAAGCTTCATTATACATGATTCTATTGGAAAAAGGAAGCATGAAAAAGAAAATAAAGGAAATAGAAAAAATCCTTGACTTTTAGTCCGATTATGATATAATACAGGAGCGCCAAGTAAACATGGGGGTATAGCTCAGCTGGGAGAGCGCTTGAATGGCATTCAAGAGGTCAGCGGTTCGATCCCGCTTATCTCCACCACCAATGGTGCAAGCCGATGAAAGCACCTGATATTTTGTCGGGTGCTTTTCTTTTTGTAAGGCACTGCTTTTTCCATGAAACATGGGGAAGCAGTGCCTTTTTTTGTTACGCAAAAGCATAGCAAACACAAGAAATGTGCCATTTCTTCGCCCCTGTGGGCAACCGGAAATGATGTGCAAAAACTTCATGGACTGGTATTTGCACATTATTGTGGTGCGGTACTCGTGCAGGAAGTTTTATGCTCCATAGTAAAACTGATTCAAGTCGAAGCGGAAAGAAATATGCAGTTTGTAGTCTGTTTTGACATCAACACGTGCAATCATACGGTTTACAATCATTTTCTTTGCCTCGAAACTTGCTGAATTATAAAGCTCTGCCCAAGAGAGGAGCTCGTCAAACTGGGAGGACAGTTTTTCAAGGGCTTGTGTCCTATCCTCAATGGTGGATTCCAATTGTGCTACAGTTATTCGCAGTTCTTTGGATTTTTCCTCAGTATCTCGAATTAGATCAGCCAAGGTATCCTGAGAGAATGCACTTTTTCCTTGAATACACCGAATGATTTCCTCGTGCAGTGATTTTTGATTAAGTCATATCCGTAGGCAGCAAATCCTCCCTTAAAATGACCTTCCTCCACCAGTTGGCCAAGGCTTGTGCGTGTTCGTACAGATGTTTTCACACTTTCCCCATCTGGAAACCTTCATCCGTAACGGCGGCACGGCCATGGACCCCACCAGCGAAGTCGGCAAGACCTCTGCCAAGGATCTGAGCGTCGGTCTGTATCTGCTGGTAGAAACCAAGGTCCCCGAAATGGTCACTTCCACCACCAACCCGTTCTTCGTCTCCTTGCCCATGACCACCGTCACCGGCAATGAAAACTCCGCTTCTCAGAATGGCGGCACGGCCTGGAACTACGATGTGGTAGTGTACCCCAAGCAGGAAACCGGCATTCCCACTCTGGAAAAGACCGTCCGGGAAGCCAAAGCCGACACCGGCAAGAATGAAGGCTCCGCTTCCATCACGGATGGCTTCGCCCACACCGCTACCGGCTCCGCCAGGGACACCATGGAATACCAGATCGTTTCCACCCTGCCCACCATCACCTCCCAGGCAACGGCTTTGTCTACCTACAATTTCTACGACACGCTCTGCGAGGGCCTGACTTACAGCAAGAATGTCGGTGTGACCATTGAATTCTTTACGGATGCCGCCTGTACCGACAAGGCAGCCTCCTGGAACAAGGATTCCGGCAAGTTCTCCGTCACCTACAGCGAGGATGGCCGTCATATGACTGTGGACATCACCAAGGCCGGTCTGGAGGAAATCAACGGAGCCACAACCAATAAGAACGGCAAGCTCTACACCGGCTACTCCAACTACACCGCCCGTATGACCTACAGTGCTGTCATCAACGCCGACAAGACCTTTGTCTACGGCGAAAAGGGCAATGAGAATACCGTCATCTGGGGCTGGAGGAAAACAAGGACTTGTGTACCCTTGTGACCTGCACCCCCTTTGGGGTCAATACCCACAGGCTTTTGGTTCGTGGCCACCGGATTCCCTACACCCCGGAGAACACGGAAAATCCCACCATAGAACTGGCTGAAACAGAGGAAAGCGTAGATTCCACTTGGGAGCAGGAGTACGAGAAGGGCGTGTATCTTGCCATTGGCATTGTGGCTATTATCTGTTTGATCCTGTTTGTTGTCTGGCTGACGCAGAAAGGAGAAAACAATGCGGCGTAAAGGCGTTCTCATTACTCTGTTGTTCCTGTGGATTTACCTGGTGGGCATGGGGATCCTTCTGTATCCGGCGATCAACAACTACTACACCAGCAAGCGAATGGAAAGCTCTGTAGAGCCTTTCTATGGCACCAGCCCCACCGAGTCAGGCACTGACAGCACCGAGGCTACGCAGGCCGCCCAGGAAACAGAGCCGCCCACGCCCTACCCGGAGCTGCTTGAAATGCTGGAAGCCTACAACCGAGAGCTGTATGAAGATGACCAGTCGAAGCTCAGCAGTCTGGCAGCCACCGAACAGCCCGGAGTGCTGTTCAGTGTCAGCGGTCAGACTGGGGATGTGTTTGGGGTGCTGTCCATTCCAAAGCTGGAAATGGAAATGCCCCTGTATCTGGGAGCCACCGACAAGCACATGGCCGACGGTGCCGCCCAGCTGGGGCAGACCAGTATTCCCATTGGCGGTGAGAACACCAACGCCGTCATTGCCGGACACCGGGGGTACAATGGTGCGCCCTACTTCCGCTATGTGCCGGAATTGCAGGTTGGGGATTCGGTGGACATTACGAACCTTTGGGGTATCCTGCACTACAAGGTCGTGGAAACCAGGATCATCCAGCCCAATGATATTGATGCCATCAAAATCCAACCCGGGCGGGATTTGATAACCCTGCTGACCTGCCATCCTTACGCCAGCGGCGGCAGGCAGCGGTTTTTAGTGATTTGCGAAAGAATGGAGGAAGAAAATGGAAGATGAAAAAAGAAAGGCCGGCAGCTATGAGATCATCCAGGCGTTCCGCATTGGGGACCGGGAAATCGTCCTTGGGGAGGACCTGAATGTCCCAGGAGCGGCAAAAGTTCATTTTGGAGCAGCAGAAGCAGGAGATCCTGGACGGTATTCGGGAGCTGAAGCGCAACAACGGCGACAATTTTTCCGTGAAACAGATGGAACGCAGCCGAAAAAGCATTCAGCAGAGATTGGAAAAGCTCAATGACCAGAGCCGAAAGGATGATGTCATTACCTTCGAGGAGTTGGGGGTGGACCGTATTTTTGTGGACGAGGCCCACATGTTCAAAAATCTCGCCGCATTTACGAAAATGCGCAATGTGGCCGGTATCTCCCAGACGGA
>CAKTPO010000015.1 GCA_934591845.1 uncultured Oscillospiraceae bacterium
CCCCAAGATCAGAACTTTGTTCTGGCTGCGCATTTGAAAAATGCTTCTCTGTCGGCCATAAATAAAATTCGTTTCGACGCTGACCGAATTTGCTATGTTTGAAAAATCCATTGCATACGAATGCTGCTATATGATATGATGTAGCTGATTAGAAAAACGATTTTGGACAGAGCGCAGATTCCTGTGGAAGACCAAAGGGGGACAACTATGATTGACTTTTCCAAATTAGAGCAGTACCGGGAGAACAACCGTATTGAGGCGAAGAAAGCACTGGGAGGTCTACCCAGGAGCATTTGGGAGACATATTCTGCCTTTGCAAATACCTACGGTGGAATCATTTTGCTGGGCGTGGAAGAAATGCCGGATAAATCCTTTCATGCAATCGACTTGCCTGATCCGGACAAGCTCATAAAAGAATTTTGGAACATTGCCAACAACCCGAACAAGACCAGCGTAAATGTGCTTTCTTCCAAAGATGTTTTTGTTCAAGATGTGGATGGTAACCATATCGTAGTCATTAACGTCCCTCGTGCTGAGCGTTCATACCGACCTGTTTATGTAGACGGAAATCCGCTATGCACCTATCGCCGGAATGGGGAAGGTGACTACCGCTGCACCAAGGAAGAATTTCAGGCCATGGTCCGGGATGCTTCCGTGAAGACCCAGGATATGCTGGTGCTGAACGAAATGGACATGGCCGTATTCAACAGCGAAAGCATCCGCAGCTACCGGCAAAGAATGCGCCTGTCCCGCCCTGGCCACGTCTGGGAAGCCTTGGAGGATGAGGATTTCCTGATGAAATTGGGTGCGGTTGGGATTGGCTCTGACGGTAAAAAGCATCCCACCTCTGCGGGGCTTCTGATGTTCGGAAACGAGTACGATATTGTGCGGGAGTTTAATACGTATTTCCTGGATTATCAGGAACAATACGATTCCGATACTCGGTGGACAGACCGAATTATTTCCTCTTCCGGAGATTGGAGCGGCAATGTGTACGATTTCTATTTCCGGGTGTATAACAAACTGACGCAAGACATCAAGGTGCCGTTCAAAATGGAGGGCGGCGTTCGGGTGGACGATACGGCTGTTCATCAGGCACTCCGGGAGGCACTGGCGAATTGCCTGGTCAATGCGGATTATTATGGACGGCAGGGACTTGTGATTATCAAGCGAAAGAATCAAATTACCATGTCCAATCCGGGCAGCTTCCGTATTGAAATTGACGCGGCGAAAAGCGGCGGCGTGTCTGATCCCAGAAACGGAACCATGCTGAAAATGTTTAACCTGATCGATATTGGTGAACGGGCCGGAAGCGGCATCCCCAATATTTTCCGGGTTTGGCGAGAGCAGGGGTGGGAAGAACCCGTCATTGCGGAATCCGCGGAGCCGGATCGAACGGTGCTTTGTTTATCACTGCAAAAAAGAGACGATAAAAAAGAGACGATAAAAAGAGGCGATAAAAAAGAGACGATAAAAGCTGTCAAGCAGAAAAATGAAATTATTCTGTACCTAACGGACCATGCCTCGGCAAAAAGTGCGGATATTGCGGAGCTTCTCGATGTAAAAAGCACGCGCGTGAAGAAGCTGCTGTCTGAGCTGATTTCGGAAGGCGTGGTCGTGGCGGAGGGCGGAAATCGGAACCGGACGTATAAGCTGAAATCGTAAAGTGACGAAGAAAGCACCTCATGTGGATTCATTAGAGTGCAGGAGGAAAAAAGTTTTGGAAAAAAAAGAACAGCACCTTCTAACTGACAAAATCAAGAATATGTGTGTACAATGCAAGCGATATCCCCATCATCGCATGATCCTTTATATTTCTATTATTACGATTGTGTCAGGAGTTTTATCGATTAGCCTGTTCTACTCTTTACCCGCAGTAGCTGCCTTGCTGACAAGCATCTGTGCAGGGTGCATTACGGGGATCGTATTTTATATATTGGCAAATATGCGCAATAATGAAATGAATGCAAGTCGTGAAGAATGGGAATCTCTCAATGAACATTATCAGATTTGCCAGCAGACCCAGAAGCTATGCTTAACTGTAGTGACCAATTCGGATGCTTCTAAAGAAAATATTGCTCAAATATGCGCGAACACGCAGAAGCTCTTTCGGTTTATGGCTTGCCTGTATGTTGATCTTCCAAGGGCGGCCCGAATCACAAAAGATTATCCGCTGGATTACCTGGGACATTTGGAGAAGGCGGATGCAGCTATTACAGATTTAGAAACAATGCAGGAACTGAGCGAAAGAACGCTGAAGGACATGATGGACATTCTTCCATTCATTTCGCAGACAGAAGGAATTATAATAACTCCATGGATAAAGCTAATGGAAAATGTCGTATACTTAGAATCCTCTGGAATTTGAGTATCCAATAAGCATGGATGAAATCCTGTGTGTACGATAATATTAAAAAGATACAGCCCACCAATCCTTGCAGACTGGTGGGCTGTGCCATATTTATTTGCCTTAGTCCCTCAACCGATGCTCCGGGGTGCCGTTCAAATACTCTTCTAATCCACCGCCCAATACCAGCTGCGCATATTCCAGCGGTGCATTGTAAATCAGCCTTCTCATGTCCATATTCCTCCTAAATCGTAATGGAAGCTATGTACCGCACATTGACTTCATGCCCGATTGCGGTACGAGCCGGACGGGGATAATTCGCACTTCGTACGGGGCACATCTTCTTAACCATCTGGCCGCCTACGGAACCGGCCTCACGGCTGGTGAGGTCGCCATTGTAGCCCTGCTTCAGGTTGACGCCCATTTCCTGAGCAGCCTGCATCTTGAACTTGTCCATAGCTTCCCGGGCCTGGGGAACGTTCAGTTCTTTGCTGTTTTTCATAGTGATTCTCTTCCTTTCCGTTTCTTTTCGCGGGTTTTCTCCGCAGTCATAGGTTGCGCCGAAACGGGCGGGAAATGTGTGGATTTTTGAGGGAAAGGTGGGGGAGAATGGAAAAACAGCAGACTTTTTGAAATGGCCCCCCATTGAACGGAAGAGGAGTGATTTTTCATACCATGAGGAGAAAGAAAGGTGAATTTTCACTCGAGTCTATTGAAATACATGAAGATAGGAGTATAATCAAGCTATAACAGGGTGTGGTGTATCTCCAGAACAGATTTGTCAGATGAACGAGAATGAATTGATTGAGATCATCGGCAGAGGTGTGGGAAAAAGATATCGATTGAAGTGAGGGGCAATATATGGCACGTTATAGCGTTAATAACTATACAGTTGAGACACTGCTTTCAAATATAAAATCCGGAAGCATTGCAATCCCGGAGATGCAGCGTCCTTTTGTTTGGGATAGCTCTAAAGTCAGAGACTTGGTTGATTCTTTGTATAAGGGATTTCCGGTGGGATATATCATTGTATGGCAAAACCCGGATGTTAAGCTGAAAGACGGAACAAAGTCCTCTGGCAAAAAGGTTCTGATTGATGGGCAACAGCGTATTACGGCCATGGCTGCCGCAATCGTTGGGCAAGAGGTATTGGATGACCACTATAAGTGGAAGCGCATTTCTATGCGGTTGGATCTGGACTTTGAAGAACAGATGAACGCGTTGGCAGATAGAGATAAGCTGACACCAAAAGCTTACCGGGAAGAGAATCGATGATAACAAAACCACCTACCAGAGCTTTTATCAGCTCAAGCAGGTGGTTTTGCTATGTGATAATTCAACAAAATGTATACAACCGCGATGGCATAAATCATAAATTGGTACCAATTTTTGAACAGCCTGTAAATAGCACATTGACAATTACCAGAAAATGTATTACTATCTCCTAGCAACTAAAAAACGACAAAGGAAGTTCTTAGGAAAAGGCATTTGCCTGCCCACGGAGTAACACTCTCTGGCACCTGAATTCAGGTAACGACTAAGAATGGATGTGGCTCTGGAGAATCCCGGAAAACGGGTACCGAAGGTGCAAGGCAGCGGAAGCTGCTGAATCTCTCAGGTAAAAGGACAGAGTGGGACAATACGAACCTGACCAGTTCGCGCCCATTTTCTCGCCGGAGCATTTTGCTTGCGGCGTTTTTTATTTGCCAAAATGAAATAAAAGAGGTAAAACAAAAATGGAAGCAATTCTGACAAACATCGTGGCAGCGGTCAACGATGTTCTGTGGAACAAGTATCTGGTTCTGCTGTTCCTGCTGCTGGGCAGCGGCATCTACTTCACCATCCGTACCGGCTTTGTCCAGGTTCGCAAGTTTGGTGAGGGTATGCGTCTGGTCTTCGCCAATATCAGCCTCAAGGGTAAGGAGGCCGGTAAGGACGGCATGAGCTCCTTCCAGGCATTGGCAACTGCCATTGCGGCCCAGGTTGGTACCGGCAATATCGCTGGCTGCGCCTCCGCTCTGGTCTCCGGTGGTCCCGGTGCTGTGCTCTGGATGTGGGTCTCTGCCTTCTTCGGCATGGCCACCATCTACGGTGAGGCTGTTCTGGCACAGAAGTATAAGGAAGTAAGTGAAGACGGTGCTGTCTCCGGCGGTCCCATCTATTACATTAAGGCTGCCTTCAAGGGCAAGCTGGGCACTTTTATGGCTGGCTTCTTCGCTGTTGCCATCATTCTGGCTCTGGGCTTCATGGGCAACATGGTCCAGTCCAACTCCATCGGTGATGCCTTCTACACCGCTTTCGGTGTTCCCAAGATTGCTGCGGGTATCGTTGTGGCAGCTGTTTCCGCATTCATTTTCCTGGGCGGTGTCAAGCGCATCGCTGCCATCACTGAGAAGCTGGTTCCCATCATGGCCATCTTCTACATTTGCGGCGCACTCATCGCCATCGGTATGAATGCCCAGAATATCCTGCCTGCTCTGCAGTCCATCTTCGTGGGTGCTTTTACTCCCCAGGCTGTCATGGGTGGCGCTATCGGTATCAGCATTAAGGAAGCTGTCCGCTTCGGTGTTGCCCGCGGCCTGTTCTCCAACGAAGCCGGTATGGGCTCTACGCCCCATGCCCATGCTATGGCTAAGGTAGAAAAGCCCCAGGATCAGGGTGCTGTAGCGATGGTCGGTGTTTTCATTGATACCTTCATCGTGCTGACTCTGACCGCACTGGTGATCCTGACCTCCGGCATGCTGGGTACCACCGGTGCTGACGGCCAGATGCTCACCGCTACCGCTCTGGCTCAGGCTGCCTTTAATAACTCCTTCGGTTCCTTCGGCAACACTTTCGTTGCCATCTGCCTGCTGTTCTTCGCTTTCTCCACCATCGTCGGCTGGTATTTCTTCGGTGAAAGCAACGTCAATGCTTTGTTCAAGGGCAGCAAGAAGGCTACTTTCCTCTATGGTGTCATCGCTCTGGTGTTTATCGTTGTTGGTTCTTTCCAGAAGGTGACCCTGGTTTGGGATATGTCCGACATGTTCAACGGCCTGATGGTCATTCCCAACCTGCTGGCAGTTCTGGCACTCAGTGGCATCGTTGCTAAGTTTGCAAAGGACGACACTTATCTGGGTAAGGAATAAAACAATAAGGTAAGATTCTAGTATGCAGAACTACACCCCATCTCAAAAGATGGGGTGTTTTTTGTATATACCTCTGCATTAAACTGTGATAGCGGCTATGTACTGTACGGTCTGCACATGACCCATTGCAATACGGTTCTGCCGATCATACTTCGCACTTCGTACGGGCCACATCTTCTTGACCATCTGCCCACCCACAGAGCCGGCCTCTCGGGAGGTGAGGTCACCGTTGTAGCCCTGCTTCAGGTTGACACCCATCTCCTGAGCGGCCTGCATCTTAAACTTGTCCATAGCCTCCCGGGCCTGGGGAACGTTGATCTGATTGCTGTTCTTCATAGTGTTTCTCCTTCTTTCCGATTGGTTTTGCGGTTTCTCCGCAGTCCTAGTATCACCGGAAAATCGGGGGAAATGTCAGTTATTTTGCGGAAAAGATGGGGGAGAATGGAAATACGCTTGATTTTTTACGCCCCGTCTATCGCTTTACATACCTTTGATTCCTGCTTTGCGGTTTATCCGGAATGGTCATTTCTACCAAGCCTTCTTCAATTGCAGGTGTCATATCGTTTTTTCGGAAGGTCTCTTTGGACTTTAGGCCCAGCTTTTCCATAATTGCGGAAGCTGTATATGGCACATCATACTCCATGACTGCAAGCATTCAGTTCAACAAACTGAAATTTGGCGTTCCATCACTATTAGTTCAAAAGGATGTGCATCAGAAAACCAATTAAAACGCAAACAACAAATGTTGTCAACGCAGTACCTATAACGAAAAGAATTTTTTGATAAGGACGTTTGCCTATTTCTCGTTGCTTATGAATATCATCCAAAAGTTTTCCCTCAGAAAATGCGACAATCTCTTTATAGGTTTGAACATCATTATCTTTTTTTACCTTTTCAACCTTAAAGGCAAAGTACATAGAGATTGCCCAAATGATTCCCCAAGGAATGAATGCCCAAACACCAAGCCACATAAATAGCGGAACTGCAGCAACAGCAGTTGCAATTAGCATTATAGTGTAGGATTTTCCATAGCGATTCATCTTTTCAATTTCTTCTTTATGCGCCTGGAAAGCCGGGAGATCGCAGAGGAGCTGTTAAGAAGCCTATGAAGCTGCTACAAAGGGCACATTTTGCAGGGAATCAATTTAGGCGGGGGCTGGCATCGTCGGAAGGCAGGCAACAGGACTCGATTGCTGGTTTTGCGGAGCAAAACCATATGGGTATTCATAACGGATTTGCCTTTATTGGCAGGAACGCACAGTGATTTTGAAGAAAAAAGAGCCGATAACCCCAGATGCCTGTTGGCTTTCGGGTTACCGGCTCTGCGACTTTACATCAAATTCGGTTCGTTTCGCTGCTTATCTGATTCGTCCATCGCCGCCCATCAGTGCGGTCATTTCCTCAATGCGTTCCAACGGGAACGGTGGCTGGGAAAGAGGCTTCATTGCGATTGACAGGAGCTTCATGGGGTTGTCGTCCGCAGCCACCCGGTTGGAGCTGAGGGCGCCGCAGCGTTTGCAGCGGTGAATGATGGCCCATTCGCCGCCCTTGCGTACCCAGACGGCAATGGGCTCCATGATGCCGCCGCAGTCACTGGCCCGGTCGCCGGGTTCTATGTCCACATGAAGGCTTGAAAGGCAGTTGGGGCAGTGGTTGCGGTGGTTGCTGCCTGCATTTTCCGGTGCGCAAGGTCTACCGCAGACCTTGCAGGTAAAGGTATCGGAACAGGCGTGGGTCTTATAGTACCCTTTTTCAAAGGTTTTGCGTTTGTTTTCACGGTTCATTGAAAATCCTCCAGAAGATGTTGGCTTGCCCTTCGGGAGGAATGGCGTGTGAATGAATTTGCCAGACCTCCCGGTCAGGCCACACGCTCCGGTAATAAAGTGTTCAGTTTCATAAAGTTCTCCTTTTTTTGCCTGGATGCCGGATAGCCGCCAAAAGACTATCCAGATAAATTATACCGCTTCAGAACCGGTTTATCAATAGGGTATGGAAAATGTGTACATCGTTTTTTCATACAGCCGGATTGCACAGGCATGGTCAAAACGCAGCTATTCTACATCATCCGCGAAGCCCCGCCGCCTTTTTCGGTGCCTGCGCAGTCCAATACTGTGCACCCCAATGCTCAAAGTCCCACTCCTCCATATAGGCATTGCACTCGTAGTCGATGTAATAGAGTGTTCCATCATGCGGGACGAAGTTGGTGGGATAGTAGTCGATGTTCAGTCCGGCCGGGTATAGCAGGCTGCACGTGGCCTGCACCTGTGTAAGCCAGTCGGGTTCCATCCGCCCCTCTTTGAGCAGCTCTGCCACCGTTGCCCCGGCGATGTATTCCTTCAAAATGCGCTCCTGCGGGGCATCCACCGCCAGAAGCCGGGGCATTGGGATGCCCAGATTCCGCAGCGTTTCATAGTCCCGCAGTTCGGATTGCAGCTTGTCACCGAAGGTGTAGTATTCACAAGGTTCATGGTGGATCTGTTTCAGGACATATTGCGCCGTTCCGTCTGTCACAAGATAGGAGTAGCCCCCTTTTCCTTTCCCAAGAAGCTTGATGACGGTGTATTCGGAATCGTTTACGGTCATCTTGGGGGCATTGTGCTGCTTCAACTGTTCCAGGTTTTCCAGAACGGACGGACTGTTTCCGGCGATCTGCCCCAGTGTCGGGCACCCGTCCATCTGCGCCGGAAACTGATGCCGGGTGTTCTCCTGAACCGTCAGTGTCACGTTGCAGCCTGCTTGTTTTGCCACAGCATATAGCTGCTTTGCCATTGGAAGGCAGTCCTCATCCTCTGTGCCGCAGAAAATCCGAAGCTCGATGTTCTTTTTGGAAATGGCACGAACCACATCTTCCGCCTGATCCTGCAAGATGGGGACCCAGGGACTTTGCAGGAGCAACAGATCACAGCGTGCAGAAGAACATGTGACCGCCCGCAAGAGCATATCGCATCCGGCAGAAAAGCCGCCGCAGGCAATGTTTTGATAGCCCTGGGGTTGTACCCTTTCCATGGCATTTGCCACCGGCAGATAGGAAGTGCTGTCATAGCTCCAGCGATAGGTTCCATAGCCGTCCGGCTGGGCACTCTGGACGGTTTCCAACTGCCACAGACCACTTGTTCCCACAATCGGTTCCCAATCTGCCCGGGCAACGTTCCCGTTTTGTGTGTTCCCGTGAATGGCCAGAAACAGGTTGTCCGCCCTTTTCTTCTTCCATGAAAAAATCGCCTTTGCCTTGGAAACGGCAGCTGCATAGCGGTCATCCGAAATTGCTTTCAGCGAAAGAAACTCTGCATCGCTTTGAAGCGCCGCAAGGTCGTCATCCTCCAACACTTCCGGGCGATACCACCAGTTGTTCTCTTGAATGGCCTTTCGCAGCCACGCCAAGGCGGTCTGGGGCCTATGGGCTCCACCGGCCAGACAGGCAAGAAAGTAGAATGTCTGCGGCCCAAAGCTGCCTGGGCGTTCCTCGTAGGCATTCAGCAAAAATTGGTAAGCTTCCGGGTATCCATTTTCGGCGATGGACAATGTGGTTTCCAGAATATCATTTTCCTTAGGGTTATTCATTTCCATTCTTCCTTTCCGAAAACTGTGTCTGGCTTCATCTGAAATAAAACAACGCAGAGCAAAGCTGATTTCTCCTCAGGTTCAGTTCTGCGTCTTAGCGTCTGGCTGTTTTCCAGAACCCACACCCGGGTTTTCCCGTGACAATAGGGACACAACAGCCATTGTCCTTGTTTTTTCATAAAAGCACCTATTCGTTTGCCGGGGCGGAAATGAGGGTGATTCTCCGTATTTTGCTGCTTTCCACGGTGCCGCGAATTCGGTTTTCACCCACCACCGTGAGAATGGAGCGATCCGCAAGAATCCTGATATGCCGATATAAGCTCGCACTGGGAATATCCGGCAGTGCTTTCCGGAGTTCCTTGACTGTGCCGGTTTCGTGAAGTAAAAAATACTGAAAGATCCTCTGCTGAACAGAATTCATTACGATTTCCGCCAGCTCTATAGGATACCGCCACTCCTTGAATCATTACCTGCTTCTATTATATTCTCATTTATGATAATTTCAAGAGAAACGTTTATATTGACGAAGCAAAACAGTCTGCCTCCGCACGAAAGAAGACCGCCACCCAAAAGGTGGCGGTCACTGAAAGGAGGGCAACAAAGACTCGGCCAAATGCCACGGGCATTTGGCATTTAGATGGGTTCGAGTCTTATCGGTAGGGGGGCAACAGGACTCGATTGCTGGTTTCGCGATGCAAAACCATATGGTTGCAACCAGTTTTTGAACTGGTTGCTGCTAAATGTCACTGGCATTTGGCATTAAAATGGGTTCGAGTCTTATCGATAGGGGGGCAACAGGACTCGATTGCTGACTTTGCGAAGCAAAGTCATATGGTTGCAACCAGTTTTTGAACTGGTTGCCGCCAAATGCCACTGGCATTTGGCATTTAGATGGGTTCGAGTCCTGGCCGCACCAACAAAAAGGGCCGCCGGAAGGCGACCCTTTTTGTTGGTGCGGGCAACAGGACTCGAACCTGCACGCATTCGCAGTGGAACCTAAATCCACCGAGTCTACCAATTCCACCATGCCCGCATGTTTTGTGCCTCTATTTTTACACGGCGAGGGAACCGAGGCGGAGCGTGATGCTTGATCCGCATATAAAATCAGGGGAACCCTGATTTTATGGAAAACAGACGTGGAAAGGGCACACCAAAGGCCTCTGATCCAACGTCCAATCCAATATAGCACAGGAAAAAGCCTTTGTCAATGCGGTTTTGAGGCTTTTACTTGCTTTTCCGCCAAGGCTGGATTATAATAGGCTCAAAATCAGAAAGGAGCGGGCGTATGGGGGCTTTTCGCAGGATTTACAGGCGGCTGCGGTACGGAAATCGGTCGGAGTCGGAGATTTATTTGGATGGGCTGCGGGCCATGGGCGTGGAGATCGGGCAGGGGACGGTGGCTTTTGCACCCACCATGACCTTTCTGGATGTGAGTCGGCCCTGGCTTCTGACCATTGGCGAACATGTACAGATCACCAAGGGCGTGACGGTTCTGACCCATGGCTATGACTGGTCGGTGCTGAAAGGCGTTTATGGGGAAATATTGGGTTCTGCGGGGAAAGTGACCATTGGAAACAATGTGTTTCTCGGCATGAACTGTACTGTTTTGAAAGGCGTGACCATTGGGGATAATGTGATCATCGGGGCCAATTCCCTGGTCAATAAGGACATCCCAAGCAACTGTGTGGCGGCGGGGAATCCCTGCCGGGTGATCATGTCTTTGGAGGAGTACCGCCAAAAGCGGCAGCAGGCCCAGCTTTCCGAGGCCCGGGAGCTGGTCACGGCTTACAGGCAGCGCTACGGAAAAGAGCCGGATGAGCAGGCCCTCAGTGAGTTTTTCTGGCTGTTTACCAAAGATGCTTCCAACCTTCCAAAATGCTGGCAGGAAAAAATGGAACTGGTGGGAAACTTCCGGGATTCCGCAAAGGCCATGGAAAGTCGGGAGCCGCCCTATGGCAGCATGGAGGATTTTCTGAGAGATATTGACTTTTCCGGTCAAATGTGAGAAAATATCCGGGTAAATTTAGAAACGAGAGAGGCTTTTGAAATGAAGCAATCCAGAACGAATACCTGCGGCGAGCTGCGGCTTGCGGACGTGGGAAAGAATGTGACCATTGTAGGCTGGCTGGAAAATGTCCGTGAAGTGGGCTCCAACTTTGCCTTCCTGGTCCTGCGGGACTTTTACGGCACCACCCAGGTGGTGGTAGAGACCGAGGAAATGATGAAGGTGGTCAAGGGCATCAACAAGGAGTCCACCATCTCCGTCACTGGCACCGTCCGGGAGCGGGAGAGCAAGAATGCCAAGCTGCCCACCGGCGACATTGAGGTGGTTCCCGAGCGCATCGAGGTGCTGGGCAAGTGCGTTCACAACCAGCTGCCCTTTGAAATCAACAAGAGCCGGGAGGCCGACGAGAATACCCGCCTCAAGTATCGGTTCCTGGACCTGCGGAATCCTGCCGTGAAGTCCAACATCGTCCTGCGCTGCCAGGTGGTGGCGGAGCTGCGGCGGCTGATGACCGAGCAGGGCTTCCTGGAAATGACCACCCCCATCCTGACTTCTTCCAGCCCCGAGGGCGCCCGGGACTATCTGGTGCCCGCCCGGAACCATCCCGGCAAGTTCTACGCCCTGCCCCAGGCCCCCCAGCAGTTCAAGCAGCTGCTGATGACCTCCGGCTTTGACCGCTATTTCCAGATCGCCCCCTGCTTCCGGGATGAGGATGCCCGGGCCGACCGCACCCCCGGCGAGTTCTACCAGCTGGATATGGAAATGGCCTTCGCCTCCCAGGAGGACGTATTGGAGACTCTGGAAACCGTGCTGCAGCCGGTTTATGAGAAGTTCGGCAAGTACCAGCGGGTGTCTCAGGCTCCTTGGCGGCACATTGCCTATAACGAGGCCATGGAGCGCTACGGCTCCGACAAGCCCGACCTGCGGATCGATTTGGAAATCCAGGATATTTCCGAAATCGTCCAGGGCTGTGGCTTCGGTCCCTTTGAGGGTGCTACGGTCAAGGCCGTGGCGGTGGATGACTTTACCCAGGCCCGGAAGTGGATCGATAAGCTCCTGGCTGACGTAGAAGTCCAGACCGGCAACAAGGCTTGCTGGTTCAAGGTGGATGACACCGGTGCCCTCACCGGCGGTATCTCCAAGTTCCTGGGCGACTGCGCCGGGGCCTTGACGGAAAAGCTGAATCTGAAACCCGGCTCCTTTGTGTGCATGGCTGCCGGCAAAAAGAGTGCCGCCCAGAAGACCGCCGGTGTGATCCGCTCCATGCTGGGCAAGCGTGTTCCCGGCCACTTTGACGAGGAGCAGTATGCCCTGTGCTGGATCGTGGACTTCCCCATGTATGAGATCGGTGAGGAATCCGGCCAGCTGGAATTCTGCCACAACCCCTTCTCCATGCCCCAGGGCGGCCTGAAAGCCCTGGAAGATGCCGAGGGCGATACGGAAAAGCTGCTGGCCATCAACGCCAACCAGTATGACCTGGTGTGCAACGGCTACGAGTGCGCTTCCGGTGCCGTCCGGAACCATGACCCGGAGATCATGGTCAAGGCGTTCCAGATGGTAGGTCTGGGCGAGGAAGACGTAAAGGCCAAGTTCCCGGCCATGTACAACGCCTTTACCTACGGCGCACCCCCCCATGCCGGTGCGGCCCCCGGCGTTGACCGCCTGGTCATGCTGCTGACCGGCGAGGAGAGCATCCGGGAAGTCATTACCTTCCCCATGAACAAAAACGCCCAGGACCTGATGATGGGTGCCCCCAGCTGTGTAGACCAGAAGCAGCTGGATGACGTTCACATCGCCATTACAGAAGAAGAGTAACCCCATTTCCCTCCGAGGCCACCCCTCGGAGGGAAACTTTTTTGATTTTCCCTCTTTACAAACATGGCTTTATCTGCTATAATACCTTGGTACTTAGGAAATGCACCGGTGGCTCAATGGATAGAGCATCGGATTCCGGTTCCGAGGGTTGGGGGTTCGAGTCCCTTCCGGTGTACCAAAAAGTGGGTCATCCATTTGGATGACCCACTTTTTGCACCGGAAGGGACTCGAACCATCTAAACGGAACTGCCGGTGGCAGTTCCGTCGCGGCGGCTAGACGCTGCGAAACCATAATGTACCGAGTCCCTTCCGGTGTACCACCTGTCGGCATACGAGACAGGGACTCGAAAGGGCGGCGGCAGCGCAGCTGCCGTAAAAACACTCCGGTGGAGTGTTTTTAGCCCGTGGGAGAGTCCCGAGAATTCTGAACGCACCCCGTAGGGGTGTGGGCAGAATTCTCCCCCTGCGGTACAACGCACCGGAAGGGACTCGAACCATCTAAATGGAACTGTAGGGAACGGCCTATGTGCCGTTCCGCTGCGTTGTAATTACAACCCCTGTGGATAAAACAAAACCACCCCCCGACATGTCATTCCGAGCGAACGGTAGTGAGTCGAGGAATCTTCCCGAGTGGCCTGTTTTATCTAGCGGTGGTACTTTCTCCCACGTGGTGGATTCCTCCACTCCGCTTGCGCTGCGGTCGGAATGACAAATGGGGTTACGTTTGTACGGATTCGCCTACAGTTTCTAGAGTGTTTCACGCCGCCCCGCTGCCTCATCAGTCAGGGCTGCGCCCTGCCAGCTTCCCCGGGGGGGAAGCTTTTGTACCGGGCTTTGGGGTGTGGGGGTTATCGGTAATGGTTCCGTCCTTTCACGTGCGGAACGGCACATAGGCCGTTCCCTACGGTTTCGCTGGTGGGTGGGCGTTTTCAACCGAGGGATTCCAAGGACGGGGGTATATGAGGGAGACGTTTCTACAGATTCGCCTGCTGTATCCAGGGCGTTTTGGGCAGCAGCCCCTTTGACTGGAAGGGCTGTGTCCCTGCCAGTTTTCTGTGGGAAAAGCGATTGTTTTACGATTGCGGTTGGCTATGCATGGTCCAGTTGGCTTCCTCCTGGGCGGTGGCGGTGCGGACTTCCATGTCTTTTTCCCAGACCAGGATGGAGTTCTCCGGGTCGTTCTTGATTCCGAGATAGACTTTTGTTACAGGAGTGTGGGTTTCGTCATTGAGGAAGGCAAAGGCACTGTCCGGATCGAAAGCAACGCCGGCCGTTCCTGTGGGATGGTGGTTTGTTTTCTTTGCCAGAATGGGGCGATAGGCCGAAATATAGCCGTAGCCGTCACTGCCGACCTCTATCCAGGTGCTGTAATAATTCAAATCATACAAGTCGTCATAATCAATATGAATCAATCCGTCAGAGGTTTGGTAAACGTCCGTCACAACCATGTCTTCTTTCCCCATGGGGACGCATTTCCATTCCCTCAAAAGGGTGATCACCCCACACAGCAGCAGGACGGCAATTGCAATGCCAAGACCGATCCATAGAAATAATTTCCGTTCACGATTCCATCTTTTTTGTATAGGAACCAATGGTGCTGACTCTGCCACAGCCATGTGCGGTTCCGGTATGGAGCGGAGATCATCCAATATTTTTTTGCAGTCGGGGCAGCCGGTGCAGTGCAGTTCTATTGCGGCGCGGCTTTCCGGGCTGCACACATCATCGTGATAGAGCGGAAGCAAATCACGGATCAATCCACAGGGATAATTCATTCAAATTCCTCCTTGATTTTGAGTCTTGCGCGGTGGTACGTCACCCGCGCCCAATTCTCCGATTTTCCGAATAAAAGTCCGATTTGACGGAAAGATAGCTCTCCCAGTACACGCAGGGAAAACACCTCTTTATACGGCTCCGACAGGTTGTGAAGTGCCTGATGGATCTGGAACGCAGATTCTTTCTCAAACATCATTTCCTCTACAGAATTGCTGAGCGGTTCTTCGCTTTCTGGCTCTTTTCGCTTTTTCAGGTGGGACAGATAGGTGTGTTTGGCGATTTGGCAAAGCCAAACATAGAGTCTGCATTGCCCCCGAAAAGAGTCCAAGGATTTTAATGCTTTGAAAAAAGTCTCTTGGGTTATTTCCTCGGCAAGATTTGCATCACGGCTCAGGGCGCAGACGTATCTGTAGACATCCTGAAAGTAAAGGGCATATATTTGTTCATAATCTTCCACTGCTTCGCCTCCTTTCTATCTATAGGACTTGCGAAAAGGTATTTCGTTACATTTTTTTGCAGATTTGGAAAGAACGGCGTGCCGTTCCGCTGCGTTGCAATTACAACCCCTGTGGATAAAACAAAACCGCCCCCCGACATGTCATTCCGAGCGAACGGTAGTGAGCCGAGGAATCTTCCCGAGTGGCCTGTTTTATCTTGTGGTGGTTCATTACTCCACGTGGTGGATTCCTCCACTTCGCTTGCGCGGTCGGAATGACAGAACGGGGGGACGTTTGTACGGATTCGCCTATTGTTTCTGGAATGTTTCAGGCAGCCCCGCTGCCTCATCAGTCAGGGCTGCGCCCTGCCAGCTTCCCCGGCGGGGAAGTTTTTGTACCGGGCTTTGGGGTGCAGGGGGTTATTGGGTACGGTTCCGTCCTTTCACGTGCGGAACGGCACATAGGCCGTTCCCTACATACTTTAACGGACGAGTCAAAATGGGCAACGTTGGTTGCCCCAATAATTGTCAATTGTCCATTGTCCATTGTCAATTCGGACAGAACTGTCAACTGTCAACTGTCAACTGTCCACTGTCAACTCCCCCAAAAATTGTCCATTGTCAATTGATTATCCCCTTCGCTCAAAAGGCCCGCCGTAAACGAAACGGCGGGCCTTTCTTGAACTTTTGGGGTTTTAACGCACAGAACGGGCATATTCCGTGGGAGTGATGCCGAATTTTTCTTTGAACTGGCGGGAGAAGTGGTGAACCGTGGAGTATTGCAGGGCGGCGGCGATTTCCGTGAAGTTCAGGTTGTTTTCCCGGATCATCTGTTTGCTCTCCTGGAGTTTGATACGGCGGATGTATTCGCCGGGGGAGATTTGCAGATTCTTCTGGAACAGCACCGTCAGATAGCTGGGGCTGACGTCCACCTGTTGGGCGATGAGCCGGACGGAGAGTTTTTCCCGGATGTGGGCGGAAATATACTGCTGGGCATGGCGGATGATCTCGTTTTCGCTGTGGACCGTGTTGGTGCCCTGGAGCTTGACCCCCGAGGGGGACTGGGCCTGGCGCAGCAGGTGCAGCAGCAGCATGGTCAGCTGGGCCATGAGCATATCCGTGGAATAGGGATCCATGCGTTCCTGGGTCCGGAGCATTTGTTGCAGCAGGGTCACGGCCTCCTGGGGGACGGCCAGCTTCCGGCCATAGAGACCGGAAAGATCGCCGCCGTCCAAATCAAAGGAGATGGTGACAAACCGGGGGGCCACGCCAATGTCTGCGTACTGCATATGCCACTGGTTGGGGGCATAGAGCATGGCATCCCCCTGGTGTAGCGTCCAATCCTGGCCATCGGCTACGGAGTGGAGGATTCCCTGATCCACATAGGTCAGCTCCGGCATGGGGTGGGACTCTCCCGGGAACAGGAAGCCCTGCTCCTTTTCCTGATAGAAAAAGGTGTAGATCCCCGCCACCCGCAGTTGGCTGTCGATGCGCATACTGCGGTTCACGTCCACCCCCACACGCTCCGGCTGCTCCTCGGTGGAGAGGGTCACCGTGGCTTCATTTTTATAAACGCTCAGGGAGAACAGCATCCCCGGGCGAATGGAAACGGACTTGTCCAAATAGTAGTGCTGATAGTTTTCTCCGTCCTTGCTGACGGAAAGAACACACATATTTCCGGAGCAGCCCAAAAGCGTATCCGCCTTTGTCCGGTAGACTGCGGCCTCCGGCTGGGGCAGCTTGATCTGAACGGCGTTTTTCGGAACAGAGGCCACCGTCTGCGCCCGCTCCGGAAGGACCGTACCAAATCCCTGAAAGTTCACCTGATTCAAATTCTGAACCATTGTGCTTCAGCTCCTTTCCAGTTGACGTAACGATAATATTATACAAGAAATAATTGAAAATGGCAAATAATTAGTATACAAATTTTAGAATCGCTTTTCGTAAAAAATGTCCATGCCAAAATTTCGGCATGGACATTGTACACTTTGCTTAAAACGCTTTGCCTATTCCGCATCCTGCTGGACGGTAAGGCCGCCGCCCAGCTTGGTAAATACGGGCTCTGCGAACACCGACCACACCAAAATCAGGCATGCGGGGGCAGCAAAGACCCAGATGGGATAGTGGAGGGTGAACCAAAGCAGACCCACCGTGGCTGCCGCCATGCAGAATGACCGGGGCAGCTGCCCCAGGGTCATGCGCAGGGCAGTTTTCGTCAGATTCCAAAAGGAAAATGTAAACCGGGACAACACGGCAACGCTCCAACAGGCGCAGGCCAGAGGCAGCAACATAATACCAAAGTAGACCCCGGCGTAAACCGTAAACCGGCTGTCCTGCTGGGCCATGACCAGCAGCACCGCCATTACATAGCCAAGGCCTGCCAGTACTGCCCCCCACAGCAATGTGACAGGGATGCCGGTTTTTAGCTCGCTCCGGAAGGTTTTGAGAAACCGCCGGTAGGCCCCGGCCTCTTTGTAGCGGATGCCGTGAACTGCCGCATCATATAGGGCCGTGGTGGCAGGGCCAACGGTCACAATGGGCAAAGAGCAGAAAAGCCACAGCAGGCTCAGGCCCAGAATATCCGTAACGGTATTGAGGATGGTCCAGACCAGGCCGTAGGGGCGAAAAATGGAGCGAAACATTATTTTTCCAATACCTCCGTGATTTCCGTGGGGCCTTCCAGAAGCAGCTGCTCTACCCAGTTTTCCCCGACAATGGTCACGCCCAGTTTTCCACCGGGGACACGGGCTTCCAGGTGGTTTTCCGGCAGCAGTCCCTGTTTCCACAGCACGCAGGCGGTGGAGCCGCAGCCGGTGCCACAGGCCAGGGTGAAGTCCTCCACCCCCCGCTCAAAGGTCAGCACGTCTGCCTGGCCGGGGCCGGTCAAACGGTAATAGTTGACGTTGGCCCCCTTGGGGAAGGATTTGTCAAACCGCAGTGCCCGCATTTCCTCCCGCAGTCGGTCCTTCTCTCCGAACAGGTCGCCGGAGAAAGGCCGGACGGCATGGGGAATGCCGGGGTTTCCCAGTTCCACATAGGAAACATCTCCAATGCGGTTCGGTTCCAGCACCGTGGGCAGATTCAGGGCCACCCGGTAGGTGTTTTCGTCCAAACGCCAACCGGAAACCAGCCCCGCCAGAGTCTCAAAGACCATGTGGTCCCCCACGAGCCCCCGGTCGTGGGCAAACCGGCAGATGCACCGGGCGCCGTTGCCGCACATTTCCCCCTGGGAGCCGTCGGAATTGTAGAAAATCATTTTGAAATCCGCCTGTTCCGAATCCCCCACCGCCAGAAAGCCGTCAGCTTTCCGCAGGGCGCAGAGTTCTACCGCCAGGGCGGAAAAATCCGCGGACAGGCCCCGGGCATCCATGACCATAAAGTCGTTGCCCGCACCGTTCATGTAAAATACCTTCATCGCTCTGCCTCCGCCAGCAGGGCTTCCATATCGTACAGGCCCGGGCCTTTGCCCTCTAAGAACTTGGCGGCCTCCACCGCACCCTCGGCAAACATGCCCCGGTTGTGGGCCTCATGCCGCAGGGTCAGGGTCTGGTTGGGGGTGCAGATGTGAATTTCGTGAATGCCCACCACATTGCCCATGCGAATGGAGTTCACGCCGATTTCTTCTTTCGTCCGCTTGCATTCCCCGGACCGGCCACACCGGGCCACCGCCTGGGGGCGGACCCCCTGAAGGGCCCTAAACAGCATCAGGGCCGTGCCGCTGGGAGCATCCACCTTTCGGTTGTGGTGGGTCTCTACGATTTCAATATCCGCTTCCGGGAAAGCACCGGCTGCCTGGGCGGCCAGGCGGCAGAGTACCGCAATGCCCAGACTCATATTGCCGGAAAAGAACACCGGGATGCTTTTGGCCGCTTCCAAAATGCGCTGCTTTTCTTCCTCCGTATGGCCGGTGGTGCCGATCACCACAGCAAGGCCCCGGGGAATGGCATAGTCCAGCACCTGGCCGATGGCGCTGTGGTGGGAAAAATCGATCACGGTATCGGCATTTGTTTCACCCAGTTCTTCAAAGGTTTTTGCCACGCCGTTTGCGCCGTCCAGGCTGACCTTTCCGGCTAAATGTTCTCCCAGGGCGGCGCAGAGCAGCTGCCCCATGGCGCCGTTGGCACCGCAGACAATGGCTTTCATACCTGTACCCCCAGCTTCCGCAGCTGTGCAAAGAGCTTTTCTCTGTTTTCCGGCTCCATGGGGGTCAGGGGCAGCCGCAGGTGTTCTTCACCAAAGCCCATGGCACTGAGGGCCGCTTTGGCAGGGATGGGGTTTACCTCGCTGAACAGGCAGTCCACCAACGGCAGGAGTCTGCACTGCCACTGGGCCGCCTCCTGAATACGTCCGGCAAAGAAGGCATCGGTCATGGCCACGGCCTCCTTGGGAACCACGTTACTCAGCACGCTGATGGTACCCATGCCGCCCATGGACAAAATGGGCACCGTCAGGCCGTCTTCACCGGAATAGACGGTGATGTCCTCGCCGCAGCGGGCAATCAGGTCCACCACCTGGCTCATATTGCCGCTGGCCTCCTTGATGGCCGCAATGTTGGGGTGTTTGGCCAGTTCCGCCACCGTGGCGGGCAGCAGATTGCAGCCGGTGCGGGAGGGGACGTTGTAGAGAATGATGGGCTTATTCACCTTGTCCGCAATGGTGGTAAAGTGGGCAATGAGGCCCTTCTGGGTGGCCTTGTTGTAGTAGGGGGTCACCACCAGCAGGGCATCAGCCCCGGCTTTGTCGGCACTGACGGAAAAATCAATGGCATGGGCGGTGTTGTTGGTGCCGGTACCGGCGATCACCGGCACCCGGCCCGCCACCCGGTCAATGGTAAAGGAAATAACATCTTTCCGCTCCTGAGGGGTCAGGGTGGCGCTTTCGCCGGTGGTGCCTACGGATACCAGGGCGTTGATGCCGTTTTCCAGCTGAAAATCGATGAGACGGCCCAGGGCCTCGTAGTCCACGCCATCGGCTGTCATGGGGGTCACCAGGGCAGTGGCCATTCCTTTGAAGATGATCTGTTTCATAATGATACTCCTTTTTCTATAGGTGCGGGATTTTTACATCTGACTGGAGGTGATACGGTTAAAGTATTCGTAAATGGGGATTAGCTGCCGGAACAGGGTCTGGGCACGATTTCCCAACTGGGGGCCAAACAGTTCTTCAGAGACCGGCTCCGTGCGGACACAGCTGATGTCTCCTTTCCAGTAGCCGAATTCCTCCATTTCGGGGTTTTCCATGGGCTTGGGCCGCTTGTAAAGTTCTGCCGTTACAGGAATACCGGTGGTCTCGCCGGTGGTTTGGAGCAGACTTAAAAATTCCTTTGGCTGGGCGGAAACCTGGCGGCGAAAGGCCTCCATGGTGGCGGTTTTGGGCCGCCAGAGGGTAAAGCCGTAGCTGACCCCCTCCGGACGGATTTCAAAAAACAGGCAGGGGTTTTCCGCCCACCAGTCCACATCCTGCCGGATGCAGCACCAGAGGCTTTCTTTGTAGGGCAGGGGATGGTGCAGCCTTGCATCCCGGTAAATGCGGGATACTTTCAGGATGTTGCCGGGCCGGTTCAGAAAGGGCTCAAACAGCAGCCCGCCCAGCTCTTTCATGGGAGCATAGAGGCTGTCCGTATACTGCTTTTTGTGGGCCATAAACCAGTCCCGGTTGTTGTTCATGCGGATGCCCCAGAGAAAATCAATGGTTTCCGGGGTAAAGCCTTCAAACATTGGGTCATTCCTTCTTTTCTCAATCATAGCTGGGTGGGTCATTCATCCAGATGAGCTGGTTGCGCTGCTTGGCCGGAACCTCCCGGTCCGGGATTTCCAGGGTGTAGCGCTCATAGGCGTTGATGATGGTGGTGCCGTTATAGTCCATGGTCCGGGGAATGTTGTGGCCGTAGGTCATGTGGACATGGCCGTGGACATGGTAGGCAGGCTGATACCGGTCCAGAAACGTCCGCAGGGAGGGGAAGCCCCAGTGGGCCACGTCCTCGTCATCCCCCAGGCCTTCCGCCGGGGCGTGGGTCACCAGAATGTCAATGCCCCGGGCCTTGCGCAGGGGCCAGCGGAGTTTCAGAATTCTGCCCCGCATCTGCCGGTCCGTATACTGGTGTTCTCCCGGGTGGTATTTCCGGCAGCCGCCCAGACCCATAATGCGGATGCCGTTGTACTCCACCACTTTCCCGTCAATGCAGTCACAGCCCTCGGGAGGTTGATCCCGGTAACGGCCATCGTGGTTTCCGTGGACATACAGCACCGGGCACCGGGCCATGGTCACCAGAAAGCTTAAATAGCTGGGCTTCAAATCCCCGCAGGAGATGATCAGCTGGTACTCTGCCAGCCGCCCGGGTACGTAGTAATCCCACAGAGCCGGGCATTCTTCATCGGAAAGCAGCAGAATTTTCATGGACGGTACCCTCTTTCTTTTGGGAAATACCGTTTTGATAAATTCCCATTTCCTCAACCATGGCCCGGGCCATGGGCAAAATTTCATCCGGTGCCGGCAGCCCCCCCAGCACATTGTCACACAGCCAGTCCATATGCAGCAGCTCATCCGGGGTAAAGTGATGGGTGCCGTCATTTTTCACCGTGCCGTCTTGGGCCACGATCCGCCGGAAGAAGGGGTCAATGGTCCGGGTGGACAGGCCCATTTGCAGATAGTGGGCCAGGGTCTGCAGCCCCGTGGGCAGCCGGTCCGACAGGTTCACGGAAATCACGCCGCTGTCCATGCCCAGCCAGTAGTTGAGGGCCGTGTAGCCGGATTTTTCGTTTTTCCAGGCCCCGGCGAACATGGAGTTCAGCACATACTCATAGAACTTGCCCCACACCCAGACGGGAGAACCCAGGGGTACTAACTCGCCCTTGTCATCCATCAGATAGGTACCGTAGCTGCAAAAATCCAGGTACATTTTGTTCTGCCCGGGAGCATCCCGGTTGGAGATCACCCGGATGCCGTCGGCAAAGAATTCCGCCTGGGGGTTGCCCTCTACGCAGGACCACTTGAGCTCGATTTGCGCCCGGGGGTTGGTCAACTGGGCACCCAGGGCAAAGGCATTGATGTTGGCCAGCTGGCCGTAAATGGGATAGGAGGCAATGTAGCCGATGCGGTCATTCTGGGCCAGAGCACCGGCAATGGCCCCCGTAATATACTTACCCTCGTAGACCCGGCCATAGTAGGAGCGGACGCTGGAATAGGGTTGGTCTACAGAGCAGTTCAAAAACTGCACCTTGGGGTACTGGATGGCGGCTTTCAGGGTGGCGGCCCGGAGCAGCGGCGCAGTGGTAAAGACCACCTGTGCCCCGTCGTTTACTGCCATGTCCAAAATCCGGGCGGCCTCCTCCGGGGTGTTGGCGTTAAAATAGCTGCGGATGGTCAGCTTGTTGCCCAATTGCTCTGTCAGGTAAGTTCGGCCCTGCTCATGGCCCAGCACCCAGCCGCTGGTGGCGGTGGTCATCTGGTGGACGAAGGCCACATTCAGGTAGACCGGGGTGGTGATGCGGGAGATGATGTCGCCCTTTCCCGGCTCCGCCGTGGTCTGGACTTTGATGGAGTCCGGATTGGTGGCGGCCAGCAAATCATAGCGCATGGCCGTCAGGGTCTTGCGGATCTCCGAAACGGTAAACCGGCCCAGATCCCGATAGGTATAAAGCTGTAGCCAAAGAAGCAACGCTTCCTCCGGCAGAATGTCGGCTGAAAAGTCGCCCAACTGGCCAAAGGCTTCCAGGAAATAGGAATAGTAGGCGCTAAAAGTCCGGCGTTCCTCCTCGGTCCACCGCTCCCCGGGCTGTTTGCCCACGGCGGCCAGAAGTTTTGCATAGTCGTTGGGCCGCCGGAACTGCACGGCATAGAGGCGGCTGGCCTTGAAGAAATCTAAGAATTCATAATAGGCCTGGATACGGGGCGTTTCGTCTCTGGGAGGCACGATCCGGCGCACCATGGCGGGGATCCGGGGGGCTCCAAAATACCGCAGCACCGATACCCGCTTGTTGCCCTCCTGAACATAGAAATTGCCCAGATACTCAAAGCAGGAAATGGGATCTCGGATGCCCACGTCTCCCAGGTGGGCCACGCAGAGGTTCGCCCACTTGTTGGCAAACTCCGACTGAGGCTCCAGCAGGGGCCGGAAGCTGGGGGAGAAGGCGGTGACCCGCCCGGCGGATTTGACACCGATGATCCGATTGGATGGAATTTCCAAAAGCCCCAGGTCCTGCACCACATCGGCACTGTTGTCCGGCAAAATGTCATCCAGCACCGCAGGATTGATGGGTCTTCCCTGAGAAGTCAGCTCTGCGACCTCTTTTTTGCCCTGTTTCAAAGCGTGGCCATATTCGTCCAGCCCGACCTCGATTCCCATGGGCGTTTCCTCCTTTATCGTAAAAGAATACCTCTATATCATACCCCATTTGACGAAGAAAAGCAACTGGGTTTCCGGTTGCTTTCCCTGGGGAAGTGTGGTAAAATGTGGAGAAACAAAATTCACCGGGAGGTTCTATGAAACAGCCAAAAATGCCCCGGCTGTGGCCCTTGTGGCTGCTGGTGCCTTTGGGGATCATTTATTATTTTTGTAAATTCGTTTTGCCGGGCTACAGCTTTACGGCTCTGGTGTGCCTGTGCCTGGCGGCAGTGATTCTTTTTTATACCGCCATGCCTTTCCTGGGGCAACGCTTCCCAGGCCTTGCCAAGGTGCTGACTGTGGGCGTTACCGCTGTGCTTGTTTTGGGATTTTGTGTCTGCGCCGTGACGGAAGCCCTGATTGTGAGGGCCAGCTTCGGAGACCCCCAGGAACAGGTGGACTATGTGGTGGTGCTGGGGGCCAAGGTGCGGGATGACGGCCCTTCCGTGTCATTGTGGGACCGCATTTATGCCGCCCGGGATTATCTGGAAGCCCACCCCCATACGGTGGCGGTGCTCTCCGGCGGCAAGGGCAAGGACGAGCCCATCAGTGAGGCCCAGTGCATGTTTACGGAGCTCTTGGCCCTGGGCATTGAGCCGGGGCGGCTGTGGCAGGAGGACAAGGCGGAATCCACCTGGGAAAACATCTGCTTCAGTCTGGATTTGATTCAAAAGGAAACCGGAACAAGACCCCAGAAAATTGGGGTGCTGTCCAGTGAATACCACTTGTTCCGGGCCAGTCTCTTTGCCAAGAAGAACCAGGTGGAATTTGTGGGCATCCCCGCCAGGACTTCCCATCTGTCCCAGCGGATCAACCATTTTATGCGGGAAGTCGCCGGTGTATGGCATTATATTTTATTGGGAGGAAACTACAGTGATTGACAGAAGCTACGCAGATTTCGCCTGGTCTCAGACCCAGGCTCTATTAAGCATCGACTCCCCCTCCGGGTTTACATCCAAAGCGGCCCTCTGGGTCAAGGAAGCCTTCGAGGCCCTGGGCTGCCCTGCGAGAATCACCAATAAAGGCGGCGTTCTGGCAGAACTGGGTGGAACCGACGGAGAAAACGCCCTGCTGCTGGAAGCCCATACGGACACCCTGGGGGCCATGGTCTGCCAGATCAAAGGAAACGGCAGACTGAAAATGACCAACCTGGGAGGGCTAAGCCCCAACAACGCCGAGGCGGAAAACGTCCGAATCTATACAAGAACCGGGAAAGTCTATGAGGGCACCTGCCAGCTGGCCGATGCTTCCGTTCACGTCAACGGCAATTACGCCGATACCAAGCGCAGCTTCGATACCATCGAGGTGGTGCTGGACGAGGAGGTCAAAAATGCCCAGGATGTGAAAAACCTGGGCATTTCCGTAGGCGATGTGGTGTGCTTTGACCCCCGGACCCGCCGGACGGAAAAGGGCTATATCAAGAGCCGGTTTTTAGATGACAAGCTCTCCGTGGGCATTTTGCTGGGCTTTGCCAAATTCCTGAAAGACAGCGGCAGGACTCCCGAGCGGAAGCTCTACGCCCACATCACGGTCTATGAGGAAGTGGGCCACGGCGGCAGTGCCTCTGTCCCTCAGGGCGTGACGGAAGCCATTTCCGTGGACATGGGCTGTGTAGGCGAGGGCCTGGACTGCACTGAGCGGCAGGTTTCCATCTGCGCCAAGGATTCCGGCGGCCCCTACAGCTATGAGGTGGTCTCCGGCCTGATCGAAGCCGCCAAACGCACCGGCGCCGACTACGCCGTAGACGTTTACCCCCACTACGGCTCCGATGTAGAAGCCACCTTGCGGGCAGGCTGCGACATCCGCCACGGACTCATCGGTGCCGGTGTCTACGCCTCCCACGGCTACGAGCGCAGCCACATGGACGGCGTTTACAACACCCTCCTGGTTCTGGGCGGATACACGGGAGCGGTGTGAGCGGAAGGTTGACAGTTATTTTCTGAATTGACAATTGACAATGGACAATTGACAATTTTTCGGGGGACGGACGTTTTACCTTTGCGTTCGTTGTTCCGACAATGAATAAGGCCACGCCCGTCCCTAGAACACCCCGGTTGAAAACGTCCGCCAATCAGCGAAACCATAGGGAACGGCCTATGTGCCGTTCCGTGCGTTTAGGGACGGAACCGTCCCCGACAACCCCCGCACCCCAAAGCACGGTACAAAAGCTTCCCCGCCGGGGAAGCTGGCAGGGCGCAGCCCTGACTGATGAGGCAGCGGTGCAGCCTGAAACATTCCAGAAACAATAGGCGAATCCGTACAAACGTCTCCCCATTTTGTCATTATTAAAATTTCGGCATAGTATATGATTATGCCGCCTGATTCTTGTGGATCATGCCTATTTGCTCAAACGGCATGATTTGTGGTATCCTAATGAAAAAGGAACAAAGGAGAAACCACTATGAAAGAATTTGAAATCCTCATCGAGACCATCAACCCCTGCGGCGGAGAGGGCCATGCCAAGAAAGAAATCGTGGAGGCGGAGTGCGAAAGCCCGGAAGCCTATGTAAAAGCCAACGCCCCTTTCCCCGTCATGGACCGGACAGAGACCCCCAACGGGGATACCCTGATCATCACCGGCGACGGAAAGGGAAATATGGTTCGCTACACCTTTACGGAGTTCTAAGTTGAGCCATTCCCACAATAATACAAAACGCTGCCCTGAATGTTCGGGGCAGCGTTTTTACATAAAATGGCTTACTGCTTCTGCGCCAGCTGGCAGAACAGCTCGATTTGCTTGGCGGCGATTTCCAGGGCACCACGCCAGAAAGACTTGTCGGTCAGGTCGATGCCGGCGACCTTGGCGGTGTCTTCCGCGGAGGAGACGGTGGTGGCGGCCAGGAGCTTTTTGTATTTGGGGACAAAGGCGGTTCCCTCGGTTTCGTACTGGGCGTAGAGGCCCCGGGCGAACAAGGCACCGAAAGCATAGGGGAAATTATAGAACGTGGAGCCGTAGTAGTGGCTCTTGCACACCCACATATAGGGGTGCAGGAATTCATGGTCAAGGCCGTTGCCGTAGCTGGCCTTTTGTGCCCGGAGCATGATGTCGCAGAGGGTCTCGGCGTTCAGGAACTCCTGCTCCCGGCGGGCGAAGACCTCGGTTTCAAAGCGGTAGCGGGAGTAGATGTCGCAGATGACCTGGGTCAGGTCAGAGAGCTGGGCTTCCATGAGGCACAGCTTTTCCTGGTCGCTTTCCGCATCGGCAATGGCAGAGGCCATGACCACGCACTCGTTGAACGTCGAGGCAGTTTCTGCCAGGGGCATGGAGTAGTCCTTGTTAAGGGGGCGGTGGCTGCGGATGTTCCGGTTGTGGAAAGCGTGGCCCAGTTCGTGGGCAAGCGTGACCACGTCGCCCATCTGGCCGTCAAAATTGGTCAGGATGCGGCTTTCTCCAATGGAATCCACACCGGCGCAGAAAGCACCCCCGGCCTTGCCGTCTCTGGGGAAGAAATCGATCCAGCCGCCGTCAAAAGCCTGGGCGATCATCTGGGCCTCGTCGCTGTCAAACCGGGAGAACAGTTCTACCAGATAGTCCCGGGCTTGCTGGGTGGTAAAGGTTCGGGAGGATTCCCCTACAGGGGCAAAGAGGTCATACCAGGGAAGCCCCTTTTCGTGGCCCAGCAGCTGACCCTTGATGCGAAGGTACTGCCAGAATTTGGGCAGATACTCGTCCATGGCTTCCAGCATGGCATCCAGGGTCTCCCGGCTCATGTCCGCCCCTTCCAGAGTCATGGCCAGGGGGGAGGCATAGCCCCGGAGTTGGGCCATGGTGATGGTTTTCAGTTTCAGGGAGTTGAGGGCAAAGGCCACCGGATCCTGGATGGCCTTGTAGCAGCCTAGCTCTGCCTCATAGGCATCTTTCCGGACTTTGGCATCGGAGGAATAGGCCAGATTCCGGATGGAGGAGAGATTGGTGGTGGTGTCGCCGTATTGGACGGCCACGGTGCTGGTGAGGTGCTGGTGCAGTTCTGCCCAGGCATCGGACCGGGAGAGTTTGGCCACCACTTCTTCACCAATGCCGGGAAGCTGGTGGACACGGTTTTTGTGAATACGGCTCAGCAGATACCGGTATTCTTCCAGCAGGGGACTGGCCTTTTCCAGTTCCTCCAGATTTTCCAGACTACCGATCCACTGCCGGATGGCGGCCAGAGGGGCCGCAGCTTCGGCATCCAGGGCCAAGACTCTGCCAAAGGCGGACATGGCCTCATTGTCCCGGGTGTTGGCGGACTGCCGGAGTTCTGCGTAGGTGGCCAGTTTTTGCAGAAGCTGTGTAAAGGTTTCTTCCAGCCCCAGGGCTTCTTCCAGGGCTTCTTTCCGGTCCTGTCTGGGAAGACCGGCGGCAAAGGCAGTGAGGCCCTTGATGCAGTCCTTGGCCGCAGCAAAATCGGCGGCAAATTCCGGAGCATCGAAGCCGATATAAATGGGCTCTAAGTCCCAACGCTCATTCATGGTGGTTCCTCCTTACAAAGGTTGATGGTGTGTCTATTATACCGAACACCGGCACAAATCGCAAGGGGGGAAAGAAGAGGAAGCGATTGGCGAAACTGTAAGGAACAGCGGGAAAATTGACAATTGACAATGGACAATTATTGAGTTGACAGTTGACAGTTATCGGGGAGACCAACGTTGGTCGGCGGTATTCATCCGTTAAAGTATGTAGGGAACGGCCTGTGTGCCGTTCCGGGGCGTGGCAATTATAACTTGTGCGGATAAAACAAAGCCACCCCCCGACATGTCATTCCGAGCGAAACGCAGTGAGTCGAGGAATCTTCCCAAGTAGCAGATTTTACCTTGTGTTGGTACTTTCTGCCACGTGGTGGATTCCTCCACTCCGCTAACGCTCCGGTCGGAATGACAGAACGGGGGGATGTTTCTACGGATTCGCCTATTGTTTCTGGAATGTTTTAGGCCGTACCGCCCCCTCATCAGTCAGGGCTACGCCCTGCCAGCTTCCCCGGCGGGGAAGCTTTTGTACCGTGCTTTTGGGTGCCGGGGTTTATTGGAAACAATTCCGCCCTTTCAGGTGCGGAACGGCACATAGGCCGTTCCCTACGGTTTCGCTGCTTGGGGTACTTTTCAACCGGGGTGTTCTAAGGACGGGCGGTGCAGCGTTTAACATTGTAGGAACAAAGGATGCAGAGGAACCACGTCCGTCCCCCAAAAATTGTCAATTGTCCATTGTCCATTGTCAATTCAGGAAATAACTGTCAACTGTCCACTGTCAACTGTCAACTAAAAAATCTCGATTTCCCTCTCCCGCTGTCATCTGTCCCTTCTCTCCCAGGCGTTCCAGCAAGGCGACGAATTTTCTGGCGGCAGGGCCAGGAAGCTGGTCCTGGTTTTTGAGCAAACAGATGTGCCGCTCCGGCAGGGGGACGGTCAGGGGGATGGAGCGGATGCCCTGGGAGTCGGCGGTGAGAAAGTCCTCGGGGACAAAGCCGATGCCCAAATCATTTTGCACCAGGGGCAGGATCTGGTCGGCAGTGGCGGCTTCAATGTCCGGGCGGAAGGGCAGGCCGTTTTCCAGGAACCACTGCTCATACAGCCGGTAGGTCATGGTGTTCCGGCCAAGGCTGATCAGGGGGTACTGGGAAAGCTCCTCCGGGGTGATGGGTCTGGCAGGGAACAGCCCCAGGCCGGGGCTACAGACGGCGGTCTCCCGGATGCTGCGCAGCTGCACCTGGCTAATGCCTTTCCCCGGTTCCACCGGGGTGGTGACCACCGCCAGATCCACCAGACCGTCTTCCAGGGCACTGACGGCCTGGGGGGTGGAAAAGTTGCTGACCCGCACCTGAATATCCGGGTATTCCAGCCGGAATTGCCGCAAAATGGGCAGCAGCAGGCACCGCAGGGCCACCTCACTGGCCCCGATGGAGATACTGCCCATGCGCAGCTGGGTTTGCAGCTTCAGCTCCTCCTCCGCCCGGTGCAGATGCTCCACGGCGGGAACCACGTGGGCATACAATAGCGCCCCCTCCGGGGTCAGCTGCACCCCCTTGTTGGTGCGCACAAAGAGGGTGCAGCCCAGCTGCCGCTCCAGCTCTTTGACCGTGTGGGTCACATTGGGCTGGCTGCTGTAAAGGGCTGCGGCGGCCTGGGTGATGTTTTTGCACCGGGCTACCTGATAAAACACATAGTAACGATCCAACGAACCGGTCATAGGCTTCTCCATAAATGAAATTGATGGCAGATATAATGAATATCTATTTTACATATCCTGTTGGCAGGATTATACTATAGCTGTTTGAGAAAGTCAATGGGCCTGAAAGCCATAGAAAGGTGATCAATATGGATAAGAATTATACCGTTTGCATCGGCCGGAAATACGGCAGCGGCGGCCGGGAAGTAGGGGAACTGGTGGCAAGA
Organism: uncultured Oscillospiraceae bacterium; assembly: GCA_934591845.1. GTDB lineage: Bacteria > Bacillota > Clostridia > Oscillospirales > Oscillospiraceae > Faecousia. The sequence goes on from CAKTPO010000015.1 coordinate 29,815, forward strand.
AAACTGGGTGTCACCTGCTACGACAAGCTGCTGATCCAGGAGGCCGCCAGAAAAAGCGGCATGAGCGCCGGGTATCTGGAACGCCACGACGAGACCATGAATGACATTCTGCTGCCTGTCAGCGGCAACTGGTTTGCGGATACTGCCGATATGTCCGGCATGTTCTACTTTGCCGGGGACCAGGCTTACAATGCCCAGAAGCAGACCATTCTATCCATTGCGGACCGGGAGCCTTCTGTGATCATCGGCCGGTGTGCCTCTGCCATTCTGGAGGGCAAGACCAATGTGCTGTCCATCTTCCTCTACGGAAACGACGAGGACTGCGTGGCCCGCATCGGTTCCCGGAACGGACTGGGGGAAAAGGCGGCCCGGGAGCGGATGGAAAAGGTGAACCGCATGCGCCGCCGGTACTTTAACTTCTACGCCATGACCGAGTGGGGCAAGCCTGAAAGCTACGATGCCATGCTCTCCACCAGCACCCTGGGAACTCAGGGCTGTGCCGATGCCATCGTGTATCTGCTGGAAAAGAAGCTGGGGGTTTCCTGCCATGAATAAGGACTTGACCGTAGGGAAACCCGAGTCGGTGCTGTGGAAATTCTGCCTGCCCCTGTTTGGCAGCATTATTTTCCAGCAGCTGTACAACCTGGCAGACAGCTTTGTGGCCGGAAAATTCGTAGGCGAAAACGCCCTGGCCGCCGTGGGCAACAGCTATGAGATCACCCTGATTTTCATTGCCTTTGCCTTTGGCTGCAACATCGGCTGCTCGGTCATCGTCTCCCAGCTCTTTGGTGCCCGACGGATGGCAGACCTGAAAACCGCCGTGTATACCACCCTCATCGCCAGCGGCGTGGTCTGCGGCCTGCTGATGATTTTTGGCACCCTGTTCTGCACGGACCTGCTGCAGCTGATCCACACCCCGGAGGACATTCTGGCGGATTCCCGGCTGTATATGGACATTTACATTCTGGGGCTGCCCTTTGTGTTCTACTATAACGTGGCCACCGGTATTTTCTCCGCCCTGGGGGATTCCAAGACCCCCTTCTATTTCCTGGCGGCCTCCTCTATTTCCAACATCGCTGTGGATATTCTCTTTGTCACCGCATTCCATATGGGCGTAGCCGGTGTGGCCTGGGCCACCTTCCTGTGCCAGGGTGTCAGCTGCATTCTGGCCGTGGTGGTGGTGTTCCACCGGTTCCGGGCCATTGAGACCCAGGAGAAGCCTAAACTCTTCTCGTTCCACCTGCTGAAAAAAATCGCCGTTGTGGCTGTCCCCAGTATTTTGCAGCAGAGCTTTATTTCCGTGGGCAATATCATCATCCAGGGCGTTATCAATTCCTTCGGTTCCAGTGTCATTGCAGGCTACGCCGCCTCGGTGAAGCTCAACAACCTGGTCATTACCTCCTTTACCACCCTTGGTAACGGCATTTCCAACTACACCGCCCAGAACATGGGTGCGGAAAAGCCGGAGCGTGTCCGTCAGGGCTTCCGGGCGGGGCTGAAGCTGGTGTGGATGCTGAGCATCCCCTTGACTGTCCTCTATTTTATAGCCGGAAAGCAGCTGCTCTACATCTTCCTGGATAACCCCACAGGCAGGGCCATGCAGGTGGGCATCCAGTTTCTCCGGGTGCTGGCCCCCTTCTATGTGGTGGTTTCCGCCAAGCTGGTGGCTGACGGCATCCTCCGGGGCGCAGGCCTGATGCGCCAGTTTATGATCGCCACCTTTACAGACCTGGTCCTTCGGGTGGTCCTGGCCAAGATCCTCTCCATCCCCTTTGGCCCCCTGGGCATCTGGTGCGCCTGGCCCATCGGCTGGTGCGTGGCCACGGTCATGTCCATTATATTCTACGCCAACGGCCCCTGGAAACACAGCCGCTGATGCTCCAAGTGTCCCCCATGAAAACCATGGGGGGCATTTTTTATGCCAGCAGTCAAAACGAACAGAAAAATGATTTTTCTGACAAGTTTGTATGGTGGAAACTTTTGTCCGTGGGAGATATAATAGGCGCAGAAGGAGGTGGTAAAGATGCTCTCAGACAATCTGGTGCTGCTGCGGAATCTCCGGGGCCTGAGCCAGGAGGATGTGGCAGAGGTCATCGGGATTTCCAGACAGTCCTATTCCAAATGGGAACAGGGCCAGACCCTGCCGGATATTGACAAATGCGCAAAACTTGCGGCGTTTTATGGCATCTCCATTGATGCGCTGGTGCATCAGAACGAGCAGGTAGGCCATATCCGACTGGCCCCCGCCCCTTTGGGCAAACACCTTTGGGGCACCGTGCCCATAGGGGCCAAGGGCCAGATCGTCATTCCCAAAGCCGCCCGGGATACCTTCGGCCTGAAAGAAGGAGACCGATTGGTGGTTTTAGGCGACGAAAACCAGGGCATAGCCCTGGTTAAGGCAGAGATTTTTGAAGAACGAATGCGCAGCGCACTGAGCGCCGGTGCACAGCCATCCAAGGATTTTTGAAAGAAGGTATCATGATGAAATGTCCGGAATGTGGAAAAGAAATGCGCAGTGGCTACCTGTTTTGCAGCAAAGACGGAGCCTTTAGCTTCGCCAACACCGTCCCCGGCGTCTTCGAAAACGCCCGCAAGGCAGAAGGCTTCGTGGAAATCACCCCTCTGAAACCCAGCCACAGAACAAGAGTCCCCGCCGCCATCTGCGAGGAATGCAAGGTGGTGCAGTTCCGGTACGGGGGAGAAGGAAACTGATAACGGGGGGTTAGTTGACAGTTGACAGTGGACAGTTGACAGTTATTTACTGAATTGACAATGGACAATTGACAATTGACAATTTTTGAGGGACGGACGTGGTTCCTCTGCATCCTTTGTACCTACAATGTTAAACGCTGCACCGCCCGTCCTTGGAATCCCCCCGGTTGAAAACGACCACCAATCAGCGAAACCGTAGGGAACGGCCTATGTGCCGTTCCGCACCCGAAAGGACGGAACCGTTACCGACACCCCCCCGCACCCCAAAAGCACGGTACAAAAGCTTCCCCGCCGGGGAAGCTGGCAGGGCGCAGCCCTGACTGATGAGGGGGCGGTACAGCCTGAAACATTCCAGAAACAGTAGGCGAATCCGTAGAAACATCCCCCCGTTCTGTCATTCCGACCGTAGCGTTAGCGGAGTGGAGGAATCCACCACGTGTCAGAAAAGTACCGACGTAAGGTAAAATCTGCAACTTGCGTGGATTCCTCGACTCACTGCGTTCGCTCGGAATGACATATCGGGGGGCGGTTTTGTTTTGTTCACAGGGGTTATATTTGCAACGCCTCGGAACGGCACATAGGCCGTTCCCTACATACTTTAACGGATGGATACAAGTGAACAACGTCGGTGGCCCCAATAATTGTCAATTGTCAATTGTCCATTGTCAATTTTCCTACCTATGGTGTAAAACGCCTTATGATGCAAAACTGCGCCTACAGAAAAATGCTCTGTAGGCGCAGTTCGTTTTTTAATCCGCGATATGCTCGCAGTAGATGCAGCGGTGGATATTTGCTGCCTTGTCCGTGAGGCGGAAGATCTGGGGCAGTTCCTGCTCGGTGGCGCTGATGCAGCGGGGGTTGTGGCAGGTGAGGTCATAGCGCAGCTCCCCGGTCAGGGGTTCCCGGGTGGGGTTTTCCTGGGCTTCTTTCAGAAGCATGAGGATCAGGGCCATGCGCATGTATTTGCCGTTGAGGGCCTGACGGAAGTAGGCGGCTCTGGGGTCGTCGTCTACGGCTACGCTGATCTCGTTCACCCGGGGCAGGGGGTGCAGGACGCACATGTGCTCCTTGGCAAGCTTCATCTTCTCTGTGTCCAGGATGTAGCTGTCTTTCAGCCGCTCATAGACCGCCGGGTCGGAGAACCGCTCCCGCTGGACACGGGTCATATACAGCACGTCCAGCTTGGGCATGGCATCTTCCAGAGAGGTGACTTCCTCATAGGGCATCCGGTGCTTTTCCAGCACACCGTACTTGATATACCCGGGCAGCCGCAGTTCCTCCGGGGAGATCAGCACCACCCGGATGCCGGTGTAGCGGCTCATGGCTTCAATCAGGGAGTGGACGGTGCGGCCGTATTTGAGATCGCCGCAGAAACCGATGGTGAGATTTTCCAACCGGCCCATCTCCCGGGAAATGGTCAAAAGGTCAGCCAGGGTCTGGGTGGGGTGGTTGTGCATGCCGTCACCGGCGTTGATCACCGGTACCGTGGCATTCCGGGAGGCAACAAAGGGAGCCCCGTCCTTGGGGTGCCGGATGGCCATGATGTCTGCATAGCAGCTGAGGATCTTGGCGGTGTCTGCCATGCTCTCGCCCTTGGAGGCGGAGGAGGAATTGGCAGAGGAGAAGCCCAGCACGCTGCCCCCCAGTTCCAGCATGGCGGCCTCAAAGCTCAAGCGGGTGCGGGTGGAAGGCTCATAAAAGAGGGTGGCCAGCTTTTTGTATTTGCAGCTGTCCCGGTATTTTTCGGGGCATGCGATAATGTCCTTGGCGGTGGCAATGAGCCGGTCCAGTTCCTCAACGGACAGGTCCAGAATGCTGTTTAAGCTTCTCATGCTTTGCCTCCGTTGACGGCCAGGTAGGCCCGAATGCGGTCCACGTTCTCTTTATTCTTGGGGTCCTCTTCCAGATACTCAATAATGTCGTAAACGTCTACCACGGAGTATACGGGGAAGCCAAACTCCTCCTCCACTTCCTCCATGGCAAGCTTTTCGCCCTGGCCCCGCTCCTTGCGGTCCACCATGATAAAGGTGGCGGCGACTTTTACGCCCTCCAAGTGGCTCAGAATGGCCATGCTCTCCCGGATGGCGGTACCGGCGGTGATCACGTCCTCGGTGATGACCACTTCTTCACCGGCCTGAGGCACATAGCCTACGAACACGCCGCCCTCGCCGTGGTCCTTGATTTCCTTGCGGTTAAAGAAGAAAGGAACATTGAGGCCCTGCTTGCTCAGAGCCACGGCAGCGGATACGGCAATGGAAATGCCCTTGTAGGCAGGCCCATAGAGAACGGCAGGGCGCTTGCCCAGCTTTTCAAGGTAGGCCCGGGCGTAGAATTCGCCCAGGGTGGCGATCTCCTCACCGGTCTTGATCATACCGGCATTGACAAAGTAGGGGATTTTCCGGCCGGACTTGGCGGTGAAGTCACCGAATCTCAGCACACCGGCCTTTTCCAGGAACTGAATAAACTCTCTTTTGTAGCTTTCCATGGTTGTACCTCCAAATCAGTCACAGAATTCGGCAACGCAGCGCTCGTAGGCGGCTACGGGGTCGGCGGCAGCGGTGATGGGGCGGCCTACTACAATGTAGTCCGAGCCAATGGCCTTGGCAGCGGCGGGGGTCATAACCCGCTTCTGGTCCCCAATGTCACCATCGGCAAAGCGCACGCCGGGGGTAACGGTGAGGAAGCTCTTGCCGCAGCGGTCGTGAACCTTTTCGGCTTCCAGGGGGGAGCAGACCACGCCGTCCAGACCGGCATTCTTGGCGGTTTCGGCGTAGTGCATGACCACCTGGTCAATGGGCTCATGGATGAGCAGATCCCGCTCCATGGCCTCCTGGTCGGTGGAGGTCAGCTGGGTCACGGCGATCAGCAGGGGCCGGGTGCCGTCAGGCCGGGTCAGGCCCTCCAGGGCGGCCTGCATCATGGCGGTGGTACCGGCGGCATGGAGGTTGGTGATGTCCACATCCAGGTTCCGCAGCACGGCCATGGACTTCTTCACGGTGTTGGGAATGTCGTGGAGTTTCAGGTCCAGGAAAATCTTGTGGCCCCGGGCCTTGATCTGCCGGACGATTTCCGGGCCTTCGGCATAGTACAGCTCCATGCCGATTTTCACAAAGGGCTTTCTGCCGGTGAACTTGTCCAGGAATGCGAAGGTCTGCTCTGCGCTGGAAAAATCGCAGGCTACGATCACGTCTTTACCCATTTACTGTGCGCCTCCTATAATATCACTTAGATTTTCAATGCGGTATTCTTCCATCACCCGGGGCAGATCCCGGATGATTTTCTGGCAGGCCCAGGGGTCTACCAAGTTGGCAGCCCCCACCTCTACGGCGGTGGCACCGGCAAGCATCATTTCAATAACGTCCTCGGCACTCTGGACACCGCCCATGCCGATGACGGGAATGTCCACGGCCCCCGCCACCTGGTAGACCATCCGCAGGGCCACCGGGAAGATGCCGGGGCCTGAATAGCCGCCCATGGTATTGGCGATGACGGGCTTTCTGCGCCGCAGATCAATGCGCATACCCAGCATGGTGTTGATGAGGCTGATGCCGTCGGCCCCTGCATCGGCGCAGGCCTTGGCAATGGAAACGATGTCCGTGACGTTGGGGGAGAGCTTGACAATGACGGGTTTGGTGGTCACGGCTTTGACGGCCCTGGTGACTTCTGCCGCCGCCTTGGGGTCGGTACCGAAGCTCATGCCGCCGCCGTGGACATTGGGGCAGCTGACGTTGACTTCCAGCCAGCCCACCTGTTCCTCTTTATCAAGCTTCTCACAGGTATAGGCGTAGTCTGCCACGGAGAAGCCGGAGACGTTGGCCATCACCGGCTTGTGGAATACCTGCCGCAGCTTGGGCAGCTCCTGGGCAATCACCGCCTCTACACCGGGATTTTGCAGGCCCACCGCATTGATCATGCCGCCGGGGCATTCCGCAATGCGGGGGGTGGGATTGCCGAACCGGGGGTCTTTGGTGGTACCCTTAAAGGAGAAGGTGCCTAAAATGTTGATGTCGTACAGCTGGGCGAACTCATAGCCGAAGCCGAAGGTGCCGGAGGCGGGGATCACCGGGTTGTCCAGAGAAATCCCGCAGAGATTTACATTCAGTCCCACAGAATTTCCTCCTTTTTCATTACGGGGCCTTCCTTGCAGATGCGCTTGTTGCCCGTCAGGGTCTTGCAGGAGCAGCCCATACAGGCACCGAAGCCGCAGCCCATGCGCTCCTCAAAGCTCATCTGGCCGGAGGTGCGGCTGGCTTTGTACAAAGCTTTCAGCATGGGTTCCGGGCCGCAGGCGCAGAAGTGGCTGTAGCTCAACTCTTTCAGGGCATCGGTCACAAAGCCGGGGATGCCGTAGGAGCCGTCCACGGTGGTGACGTACACGGTGCAGCCCAGGGCCTTGAATTCTTCCTCATAGAAGATTTCTTCTCTGGTGTTAAATCCCAGGATCACCTGGACGGGCTTTCCCAGAGCACGCAGATGCTTGGCAAGACCGTACATGGGGGGCACGCCCACACCGCCGCCTACCAGAACCGGGTTTTCCCCGGTAAGGGTCAGGTCATAGCCGTTGCCCAGGCCTGTAAGGATGTCCAAAGACTCCCCCGGGGCCATGGCGGCCATCTGGGCGGTGCCGTGGCCCACTACTTTATACACCAGGGTCAGCTTCCCATCTTCCCAGTCGCAGACGGAAATGGGGCGGCGGAGGAATTTCCCGGCCAGCCGGATGTTGACGAACTGTCCCGGGGCGGTAATGGCGGAGGTATCCCCCTCCAACGTCATGCGGTAGACGTTGGAGGTCAGGGCCTCGTTGGTTAAGATTTCAAAAATACGCTGTTTCATATCAGGCATCAATGGTGGAAATGGTCAGGGTGGTTTCTTCCAGTACGTCCAGCAGCACCTTGACGGTGTCCAGGGCGGTAAAGAGGGTCACGTTGTACTCGGTGCAGATCTGCCGGATCTGGATGCCGTCAGAGGCATCGGAGCCGGGGTCACGGGTGTTCAGCACGTAGGCAATGTGGCCCTGGCGCAGGGCGTTGGGGATCTCCTCGCTGCCGTCGCTGATTTTTTGCAGGGCGTGGGTGCGGATGCCGTTCTCTTTCAGGAACTTGGCAGTGCCGGTGGTGGCTTCAATGTTGAAGCCCAGCTGATAGAACCGGCGGATGAGAGGCAGAGCCTCTTCCTTATCCCGGTCAGCAATGGTGGCAAGCACGGTGCCGTAGTTCTGCAGCCGCATGCCGGAGGCCTGGAGGGCCTTGTACAGGGCACGGGTCAGGGTCTTGTCGTAGCCGATGGCCTCGCCGGTGGACTTCATTTCCGGAGACAGGTAGGCATCCAGACCGCGGATCTTGTTGAAGGAGAACACAGGGGCCTTGACGTACCAGCGGGGCTTCTCCGCAGGATAGATGTCGAAAATGCCCAGTTCTTTCAGGCTCTTGCCCAGAATGACCTCGGTGGCAATGTCTGCCAGGGAGTAGCCCGTGGCTTTGGAGAGGAAGGGCACGGTCCGGGAAGAACGGGGGTTTACCTCAATGATATACACATTGTCATCCTTGTCTACAATGAACTGGATGTTGAACAGGCCAATAATGCCAATGCCCAGGCCCAGCTTCTTGGCGTATTGCAGGATGATGCCCTTGACCTTGTCGGAGATGGAGAAGGGGGGATAGACGGAGATGGAGTCGCCGGAGTGAATGCCGGTCCGCTCTACCAGCTCCATAATGCCGGGGACAAACACGTCCCGGCCGTCGCAGATGGCATCGATCTCCACTTCCCGGCCCTCGATATACTTATCGACCAATACGGGCTTGTCCTCGTCGATTTCAACGGCGGTGCGCAGGTAGTGCCGCAGCTGCTCCTCGTTGGCCACGATCTGCATGGCCCGACCGCCCAGAACGAAGCTGGGACGGACCAGCACCGGGTAGCCGATCTCCTTGGCGGCGGCAATGCCGTCCTCGATTTTGGTCACGGCCTTGCCCTTGGCCCGGGGGATGTTCAGCTGATTCAGCAGGTTTTCAAACTCGTTCCGGTCCTCGGCCCGGTCAATGGCGGCGCAGTCGGTGCCGATGATCTTCACGCCCCGCTCCATCAGGGGGTCAGCCAGGTTGATGGCAGTCTGGCCGCCCAGGGAGGCGATGACACCCTCGGGGCACTCAAAGTGGAGAATGTTCATTACATCCTCGGGGGTCAGGGGCTCAAAGTACAGCTTGTCGGCGGTGGTGTAGTCCGTGGAGACGGTTTCCGGGTTGTTGTTGATGATGATGGCTTCATAGCCTTCCTTGCGGATGGTGTTGACGGCGTGGACGGTGGAGTAGTCAAATTCCACGCCCTGGCCGATACGGATGGGGCCGGCACCCAGCACCACGATCTTGCTCTTATCCGTCAGCCGGGACTCGGTCTGACCCGTATAGGAGGAGTAGAAGTAGGGGATATAGGCCCCGGTGTGGCAGGTATCCACCATGCGGTATACGGGGAAGATGTTCTCTTTCTGCCGCAGAGCGTACACTTCCAGCTCCTTCATGCCCCAGAGCTTGGCAATGAACTTGTCGCCAAAGCCCATGGCCTTGGCCTCTTTCAGCACGGCGGCATCGCCCACATGGGCGCGGAGCTTCTTTTCCATGGCCACGATCTTGGCAATGGATTCAATAAAGTAGGGGGTGATCTGGGTGATCTCGTGGATGCGTTCTACGGATTCCTCCCGGCGCAGCAGCTCTGCCACGGCGAAGATGGTGTCATCCCGGAACTGGCCTAAGTATTCGGTGATCTCCTGGGTGGTCATGGTCTCGAACTTGGGCATATAGAAGTGGCACACGCCGGTTTCCAGAGAGCGGACGGATTTCAGCAGGCATTCTTCCAGGTTGGAGCCGATGCCCATGACCTCGCCGGTGGCCTTCATCTGGGTACCCAGGGAGTTGGTGGCAGAGGCGAACTTGTCAAAGGGGAACCGGGGGAGCTTGGCTACTACGTAGTCAAGCTGGGGCTCAAAGGCGGCGGTGGTGTTGGCGATTTTGATGTCTTCCAGAGCCATGCCCACGGCGATTTTGGCGGTGACCCGGGCGATGGGATAGCCGGAGGCCTTGGAGGCCAGGGCAGAGGAGCGGGAAACTCTGGGGTTGACCTCGATCAGGTAGTATTCAGAGGAATGGGGGTTCAGGGCAAACTGGACGTTGCAGCCGCCCTCGATTTTCAGTTCCCGAATGATCTTAATGGCGGAATCATTGAGCATTTTCAGGTCGTGGTCGGAAAGGGTCATAATGGGGGCCACCACCAGGCTGTCGCCGGTGTGCACGCCTACGGGGTCAATGTTTTCCATGCCGCAGATGGTGATGGCGTGGTCTTTGGAGTCCCGCATGACCTCAAACTCGATTTCCTTGTAGCCCTTCACGGACTTTTCAATCAGCACCTGATGGACGGGGGAGAGCTTAAAGGCGTTGAGACCGATTTCTTCCAGTTCTTCTTCATTGTAGGCAAAGCCGCCGCCGGTGCCGCCCAGGGTGAAGGCAGGGCGCAGAACCACCGGGTAGCCGATGTGCTTGGCAGCTTCCCTGGCTTCTTCCAGAGAGTAGGTGATCTCAGAGGGAATGACGGGCTCGCCAATGGACTGGCACAGCTCCTTAAACAGCTCCCGGTCCTCGGCCCGCTCAATGGAGGTGGAGGAGGTACCCAGCAGCTTCACATTGCACTCTTTGAGAACGCCCTTCTTTTCCAGCTGCATGGCCAGGTTCAGGCCGGTCTGGCCGCCGATGCCGGGAACAATGGCATCGGGCCGCTCATAGCGGATGATCTTGGCCACATATTCCAGGGTCAGGGGCTCCATATAAACCTTGTCGGCAATGGTGGTGTCGGTCATAATGGTGGCGGGGTTGGAGTTGCACAGCACCACCTCATAGCCCTCCTCTTTCAGCGCCAGACAGGCCTGGGTACCGGCGTAGTCAAATTCCGCCGCCTGGCCGATGACGATGGGGCCGGAGCCGATGATCAAAATTTTCTTAATGTCTGTTCTCTTTGCCATAATGTTTTCCTCCAAAATACTGCGGATGTGGATTAAAGGGTGGCGGAATCCGGTTCCGCCTGGTACACAGCGTTTCCGTTATGGAAGGTAGCCATACATTTGCCCTGGACGGTCCAGCCGGTAAAGGGCGAGGCTTTTCCCATAGACAGGAATTCGCTGGAATCAACTTGGTATTGCTCGTTTAAGTCCCAGAGGGAAAAATCATTTCCCATGGGGATGCCGAAACGCTGCCGGGGGTTTGTAGTGAGCTTTTGAAGCAAGGCTTCCATAGAGAGGATGCCGGGCTTTACAAGATAAGTATAAAGGATGGGGAAGGCAGTTTCAAGCCCTACCACACCAAAAGCGCTTTTTTTCAGGCCCCGGGCCTTTTCTTCGGCACTGTGGGGGGCGTGATCTGTGGCGATCATATCGATGGTGCCGTCCTGCAGTCCCTCCACCAGGGCTTCCCGGTCCTCGGGGCTGCGCAGGGGGGGATTCATCTTAAAGCGGCCATCCTCCTGCAAGAAGCTGTCATCCATGACCAGGTAGTGGGGGCCGGTCTCGCAGGTGACGTTGACACCGGATTTTTTGGCCTGCCGGATGATGTCCACGCTTTCTTTGGTAGAAATGTGGCACACGTGGTAGCCGCAGCCGGTTTTGGCCGCCAGTTCCAAATCCCGGGCAATGGGGCCCCACTCGCTTTCCGAGCAGATGCCTCTGTGGCCGTGGGCCTTGGCGTAGTCTCCATCGTGGATGTAGCCCCCTCGCAGGAGGCTGTTGTCCTCGCAGTGGGCAACGATGAGTTTGCCTAAGTCCCGGGCCTGCCGCATGGCCTGTTCCATCATGCCTTTGTCCTGAACGCCTCTGCCGTCATCGGAGAAAGCAATCACGTAGGGTGCCAGGGCTTCCATGTCCGCCAAGGTTTCGCCCTGCTGGCCCCGGGTGATGGCCCCATAGGGGTAGACCGCAATGGAAGCCTCCCTGATTTTTTCCAACTGAGGGGCCAGATGCTCCAAACTGTCCGGCACGGGGTTCAGGTTGGGCATGGTGCACACCGCCGTGTACCCCCCTCGGGCCGCCGCCCGGGCACCGGAGGCCACGGTCTCCTTATAAGAAAAACCCGGCTCTCTGAAATGCACATGCACGTCACAAAAGCCGGGGAACAGGGAATACCGGGGGGAATTGAGAAAAGAAAAGCCCTCATTTTTGAAAACGGCGAAAACACCGTCCAAAAAAGAGGACGCATAAGAATCGGAAACCTGAACTTTCAGTCGATGATCCATGAATAAGTCTCCTTTCCACATAAAAAAAGCTTGCCAACCGGCAAGTCACTTTTACGGTTCCTCGCCGCATTTCAATGTATTCTAGCATGATGGGATTTGAATGTCAACAGGAAACTAAAAAATTTTTGGAAAGACGAAAAAAATCCACGTCTGGGACTTGCGTCCGGGGGACTTTTGCGGTAACATAGAGCCGGAAAAACATTTAATAGAAAGGATGTGTCTTGTACACATGATCAAAGTAGATATTTCTCATGTATGGGGCCAGATCGCCCTGCCGGATCTTCTGGCCATGGAAAAGGAAGTGGCCCAGGCCCACGCCACCTTAATGGAGGGCACCGGTGCCGGTAACGATTTCCTGGGCTGGCTGAACCTGCCCACCCGGGAGACCAATGAGGAGATCCTGCGCATCCAGAGTGCTGCCCGGAAAATCCGCAATGATTCCGATGTCTTCGTGGTCATCGGCATCGGCGGCAGCTACCTGGGCCCCCGTGCCGCCATTGAACTGCTGCAAGGCCCCAACCACAATATGGGCAAGGGCAAGGGCGACCCCCAGATCTATTTTGCAGGCAACGGCCTGAGCACCCGGCACTGGAACGAGCTGTGCCGTCTGCTGGAGGGCAAGGATTTCTCCATTGCCATTATCTCCAAGTCCGGCACCACCACGGAGCCTGCCATCGCCACCCGTGCCCTGCGGGAAATGCTGGAAGCCAAATACGGCATTGAGGAGGCCAAGGGCCGCATCTATGCCATTACCGACCCCTGCAAGGGTGCCCTGCGGCAGATGGCCACGGAAGAAGGCTGGGAGACCTTTGTCATCCCCGCCAATGTGGGCGGCCGGTTCTCCGTGCTGACCCCCGTAGGTCTGCTGCCTCTGGCCGTGGCCGGTGTGGACATTATGGAGCTGCTGGGCGGCGCCATGGATGCCAAGGAAGCCTACGACCTGCGCTCCTTTGATAACCCTGTGTGGCTGTATGCCGCCGTGCGGAACCTGCTGTACCGCAACGGCAAGGTTATGGAGCTGTTTGAAAGCTTCGAGCCGGGCTTCAAGATGTTCGGCGGCTGGTGGCAGCAGCTCTTTGGGGAGTCCGAGGGCAAGGACGGCAAGGGCATCTTCCCCGTTACCGCCGAGTTCACCGCCGACCTGCACTCCCTGGGCCAGATGATCCAGCAAGGCCCCAGAAACATTTTTGAGACCATGGTCCGCTTTGATGCCCCCGAGGCCAAGATGGTCATTTCCGGCGACGACAAGAACCTGGACGGCCTCAACTACCTGGCAGGCAAGAGCCTGGACTTCGTGGACGAAAAGGCCTACCTGGGCACTCTGGCCGCCCACGTAGACGGCGGCGTGCCCGTCATCACCATGGACTGCGGCGCCCTCAACGACCGGAAGGTGGGCGAAATGTTCTACTTCCTGGAACTGTGCTGCGGCGTTTCCGCCTACATCCTGGGCGTGAACCCCTTCAACCAGCCCGGCGTGGAGTTCTACAAGCGGAACATGTTCCAGCTCCTGGGCAAGCCCGGTTACGAGCAGCAGTAAGTTTTTCGTTCCACCCGTCGGCGGCAATGCTGCCGACGGGTTTTCTGCACCTCCAGACTGCCAAAGGATCAAACGGTTTGTGAATTTCACAAATTCCCTATTGCAAAAACCGCCGATTGCTGTTAGAATGATACCAAGCCAGATTTATTTTGGTTAAGCAAAGGAGGAAATTCCGATGATTCATGTTATTATGGGCCTGAAAGGCTCTGGCAAGACCAAGAAGCTGCTCGATGCCATCCATACCGCAGTGGCCGATGCCCACGGCGACGTGGTCTGCATTGAGTACGGCAAGAAGCTGACCTATGACGTTACTTACAAAGTCCGTCTGGTAGACTCCCAGGAGTACGGCATCAGTTCCCCTGATATGCTGAAGGGCTTCCTGAGCGGCCTGCACGCAGGCAACTTCGACATCACCAACGTGTTCATCGACAACCTGTACAAGACCATCGGTCAGGATCAGGCTGCCAACGAAGCCTTTGTGGATTGGGTGGCGAACTTCGCCAAGGAGAACAACATGGAAATCACCATGACCATCTCCGCCGATCCCGAGACTGCTTCTGAGGGTATGAAGAAGTACCTGTAAGAGCATCATCCTCCTGCACCGCCGCGGTAACATGCGGCGGTGCTTTTTTGCGCAACGGGGGAGAAAAGTTGACAGTTGACAGTTATTTTCGGAATTGACAATTGACAATGGACAATTGACAATGGACAATTGACAATTTTGGGAGTCGGACGTGGCCCCTTTGCACTTGTTGTTCCAGTAATGCGCAGCTTGACACCGCCCGTCCTTAGAATCCCCCCGGTTGAAAACGTCCACCCACCAGCGAAACCGTAGGGAACGGCCTATGTGCCGTTCCGCACGTGAAAGGACGGAATCGTTACCGACAAACTCCCGCACCCCAAAGCCCGGTACAAAAGCTTCCCCCCGGGGAAGCTGGCAGGGCGCAGCCCTGACTGATGAGGGGGCGGTACGGCCTGAAACGTTCTAGAAACAGTAGGCGAATCCGTAGAAACGTAGCATCATTGTCATTCCGACCGGAGCGCAAGCGGAGTGGAGGGATCCACCACGTGGGAGAAAGAACCACCACAAGATAAAATTTGCTACTTGGGTAGATTCCTCGGCTCACTCATTCGCTCGGAATGACATAACGGGGGGACGTTGTACCTTTTGTCATTCCGACCGAGCAAAGCGAGTGGAGGAATCCACCACGTGGCAGAAAAGTACCAACACAAGGTAAAATCTGCCACTTGGGAAGATTCCTCGACTCACTGCGTTCGCTCGGAATGACATGATCGGGGGGGTGGTTCCGTTTTGTCCACAGGGGTTATAAGGAACGGCACATAGGCCGTTCCCTACGGTTTCGCTGGTAGGTGGACTTTTTCAACCGGGGGGATTTTAAGGACGGACGGTGCAGCGTTTAACATTGTAGGAACAAAGGATGCAGAGGAACCACGTCCGTCCCCCAAAATTGTCAATTGTCCATTGTCAATTGTCAATTTCAATAACTGTCAACTGTCAACTGTCAACTATTCACGCTCCGTCCGGGATGACCTATCGGGTGGTGGTTCCGGTTGACAGGTGAAAAAATCCTGTCTATAATGGTGGAAAAAGACAAAGGAGGAAAACAACGTGCAGTTGACGACCGTTGGTATTATTGGAGGGGCAGACGGCCCTACGGCTATTTTTGTGACGGGGGTGCCCTCCCTTTCGGAGATTTTGTGTATGGCCCTTGTGGCTGCGGCCATTATTGGGGGCGTGGTTTTCTTCGTCAGGAAGCACCGGAAAAAGAAATGAAAAACAGCCGGAGGGAAAGACCCTTCGGCTGTTTTTGGTATGATGGTTTTTTCAGAGTTTCCCCAGCAACGCCTGGACTTCTTCTTCCTGGGGCATGGCCCGGATGGCACCCTTGCGGGTGGTGACGATGTAGGCGGCGGTGTTGGCAAAGCGCAGCATGTCCCGGCGGTTTTCGGGGGTCAGGTTGTGAAGACCGTGGGTGAGAATATAGTCCAGCACCGAGGCGCAGAAGGTGTCTCCGGCGCCGGTGGTTTCGATGACACCGCCCAGGGTGCAGGCGGGGACGAAGACGGGCTCGGCATCACCGTAGAAGCTGTAGCTGCCCTCGGCTCCGGCGGTGACGTTCAGCACCCGGATATTGGGGTAGGCCTTTTGAAGCATCCCGGCACCCCGGGTAAAATCAGTTTCCCCGGTCATAAATTCCAGCTCGTTGTCCGCAATTTTCAGAATGTGGCACTGGCCCAGACCGTAGGCAATGGCCTTTTTCGCATCGTCCAGACTGTCCCACAGGGGCGGCCGGAGATTGGGGTCAAAGGAGATCCAGGCCCCGGCCTCCCGGGCGGTCTGAACGGCCCGGAGGGTTGCCTGCCGGACCCCCTCGTGGGTCATGGACAGGGTGCCAAAATGGAAAATCCGGGTCTTTTTCAGCAGCTCCAAAGGCAGCTCCTCCTGCCGGAGCATCATATCCGCACCGGGCTTGCGGTAAAAGGAAAAATCCCGGTCCCCGTTGGGGGCGGTCTTTACAAAGGCCAGGGTGGTGGGGATGTCCTTGTCCATAAGCAGGGCCTGGGTGCTGATGCCGGTGTCTTCCAGCACGCCTTTCAAAAGCTTACCAAACAGGTCGTCTCCCACCTTGCCTACAAAGGCGCAGCGCCTGTGCAGCTTTCGCAGCATGGCAAGCACATTACAGGGCGCACCCCCGGGGCAGGCCTCAAAAAGGGTGTTTCCCTGGGCAGAAACGCCGTTTTCCGTAAAATCGATCAGCAGCTCCCCCAGAGCCACCACGTCAAAGGACTGTTCCATTGCAAAATTCCTCCTGTCAATATAGTGCCCCGATCAGCTCGATCAGGTACGCTTCCGGCGGTGTCAGCAGGTGCTCTTTCCCGTAGGCTGCCACAAAATCCCAGGCTTCCGGCCGGGTGCCGAAGGAGAAAAAGCTCAGGTCCTTGGCATTTTCGTGTTCCTCAATGCGGAAGCTGCTGGCAAAGGCGATGCCATACTGCCGGGCTACCAGGGACAGGGCCGTATCAATGCTGCTGAGTTCTACGATTTTTGGGGAAATGTTCTGGCTTTCCAGAAGCCGGACTGCCAGCTGTCCCAGGCGCATTTGCTGTTTCAGAAGAAGAAAACAGTCGTTTTCCAGATATTTCAGGTCGATCCAGGGGTATTTTCGCCCAGGTTCTTCCTTGGCCAGCAATTCATAGTGGCCGTTTTTGGGCGTACACAGAACGATTTCTTCCTGGGAGATGAGCTGACAGCGAAACCGGTTCTGAGTTGCCCGCTCGGATTCGGACATGGTAAAAAAGGCCAGATCCAGGGTACCTGCCTGAAGCTGCTGCTCCAGGGTCTGTACGTCTTCTTCCAGAATCGTCAATTCATAGTCCGGGTATTTTTCCTGAAAATCCGGAAGTACCCTGGGCAGGACCGTGTGGCCCCGCCCAGGGGTGATTCCGATGGTGAGCTTTCCGTGGGTAGATTCCCGAAGCTTTTTCAGCTGCCGTTCCAGGTCCTGGTCCAGCTGCAACATTTTCCGGGCGGTGTCCAGATACAGTTCCCCGGCCAATGTGGGCACCAACTGCCGCTTCTTCCGCTCAAAAAGGGGAAGACCGGCCTGGGTTTCCAGCTTCAGCAGGAATCGACTCAAAGCGGGCTGGGATACATACAGCCGCTCTGCCGCCTTGGATAGATTTTTCTCCTGGGCGATGACGATGATGTATTCCATCTCTCTGCGATCCACGGTCGGCCCCTCCCTTTTGTATTTCCTCTATTATAGCAGAGGGAGCAGCGTTTTAACAGCAGTCCGCAAAACTTTTTTTTCGTCTTCGATCTGCATGGAGTTGATGGCAATGACGGCGTTCTTTTTGGGTACCACAATGCAATACTGGCCGTATTTTCCGTCAGCCCGGAATATTCCGTCGGGCATGATCCAGAAAAGGTAGCCATAATCCGTTCCGATTTCACCGTCGCCCTGGTCGGAGACGATGAAAGAGCGGCTGGCTTCCTCCACCCAGCTGGCGGGGATCAGCTGACGGCCCTGCCACTGGCCCTTTTGCAGGTACAGAAGGCCTAGCTTTGCAAACTCGGTGACGTTCAGCTGTAAGCCACCGGCGCCAAAGGTGTTGCCCAGGGGGTCTTTTTCGTCCTGAGGTCTGGGAATGCCCAGAGGCTCAAAGAGCCGGGGCATCAGGTAATCCACCAGGGACATGCCGGTTTTCCGCTGGATCAGAATGCCCAGCAGGTAGGGGCCTGCGTTGTTGTACTGGAATACGGTGCCGGGTCTGTGAATGACCGGTGCCCGGAGCACGTATTTGACCCAGTCTTTTTCGGTCATTTTAGGCCGCTGGGCACCCATGAGCATGGGGCTTTCAAAGCCCATGCTCATGGTGATCAGATGCCGCAGGCGCATCTGTTTCAGGTTTTCGCTGACGGTTTCCGGCGCATCCTGCCGGAAGTGGTCCAGGACATAGTCATCCAGGGTAAACAGACCCTCCTGGATGGCAAAGGCGCAGGCGGTGGAGGTAAAGCTCTTGGTGCCGGAATACTGGTTCTGGCGCTCCTCGGGCTGGGGCTGGTAGGAGGCCATCAGTGCGCCGTCCCGGTAGACCCGCAGGCCCCGCACTGCCAGATTTTCCCGGGCAACGGCGGCTTCAAAGGCGGAAATATCCAATTGATTCATAACGGATTCCTTTCTCTCAGGCGGGGATGATGCCGGTCAGCAGTACAAAGGCCAGCATGGCAGAGGCCAGCACGAAGGCCCACTTGTAGGAGAAGGCAATGTGGTCTTTCAGCTCCACGTTGGTCAGGCCCAGGCCCATGTAGGTGGCGGCGGTCATGGGCATGATGTAGATGGCCGGGCCAAAGGTGATCAGGAAGGCAGCACCCACAGCGGCGGCGGGGATGCCATAGCCGGAGACGATCTGATTGACAATGGGCAGGATGCCATAGGTCAGGGCATCACCGTGGATGAACATGCTCAGGGGGCTGTTTACGGCGGCGAAAATCACGTGCAGGTGGGGAGCCATGCTCTCAGGCATGGCAGACAGGACCATGTCGGTCATGGCATCCAGCATGGGACTTTTGCCCATGATGCCAATGAGCACGCCGGAGGCCAGGGCGGTAAAGGCCATGGTCAGGGCATCGGTGGCGTGGGCCTTGATGCGCTCGGTCTGGGCCTTCTGGGAGGGATAGTTGACCATGAGGCCAATGGCCAGGGCCACCATAAAGGTCACATGGGTGGCGACCTTGGTAAGGGTCAGCATCAGGACAACGGCAACGATCAGCAGAACATTGAACCAGAACAGCTTGGGGCGGTGCAGTTCGTTGACTTCCTGGACATCCTGGGCAGCGGCGGTCAGCTCCTCCTCACCGGGTACATAACCGGCGCCCCGCTTCTTTTCGTTCCGGGCCAGAATGATGCACAGGCCCAGAATCAGCACCAGACCAAAAATCTGGGCGGGAATGCAGTATTTCCAGATTTCAGAGGTGCCCACTTCCAGAGCGGCAGCGGTACGGCCGCAGGGGCCGCCCCAGGGGACGATGTTCATAACACCCATGGTCAGGGTGGTGATGCAAAGCAGGTTGATGGGCCGGACCTTCATCTTCTTGTAGATGGGCAGCAGGGGCGGAATGGCGATCAGCAGGGTGGTGGCACCGGAGCCGTCCAGATGGCCGATGAAGGCAATGAGCACGGTGGCAAACATCAGCAGGGTCACGTTGTTGCCCACCAGCTTCAAAACCTTACCAACGATCCGGTCAAATACACCGGCATCGTTCATCACGCCGAAGAACAGCACCGCAAAAATAAACAGAATAGCCGTGGTGGCCACACCGGACACACCGGCGGCAATATAGCCGCTCATTTCGGCAGGGGTAAAGCCCACAACAAAACCGGTAATAATGGGCAGAAGGATAAAAACAACAGCGGGCGTACTCTTGCCCCACAGCAGCAGGGCGACAATGAGGATCATCAAGGCAAAGCCTGCGATACCCAGCATGGACATAGAGATCGTTCCTTTCTCATTTGTGTAGTTTATTCTTTTTCTTCTCGCTTTCGGGAACCATGGTTATCCGGATGGACTTATTATAGGAGAAATCCTCTGAAAAGTCCAATGCCCATACAGACTCTTTCATATAACCAAATGTTATACTTTTTCGGCTTTTGTGCATTTCTTCCAGTGGAACAGAGGAATCACCTTGAGCACACAACAAAAGCGGCAGACCCAACGAAAAGGGTCTGCCGCACAGGCGGTGGAGCGATATTATCCGTCTTCCCGATTTGTGGCAGGAAAGAGCAACAGCAGCATGGGGACACAGTACATGATTGGCAGGGCGTAGCGGACGGCACCGTTGGTGTGGGTGGTCAGCAGGCCCAGGGTCATCAGGAGGGTGGGCAAACAAAGCATGAATTTCTCTTTGCGCTTGCTTTCCAGGGCCGCCACCGTCAGAAGAAGGCACAGCCAGTTGTACAGGCCCGAGAAGTTCAGCGCCCGCAGGGGGGAGCGCATATTGAGATCCCACAGGACGGTGTCCAGGCGGTCAAGCACGGGGCCTCTGAGCCAGGCGGTTTCCAACTTGCCCATAATGTTTTCCGATTCGCTGTAAAGGGGCAGGAAATAGTTGCAGCGGGTGTAAACGATGGCTTCCAGCACCGTCAGGGGGTGCCGCAGGAAGAATTGCAGATTCAGCACCACATAACGCCGGACTTGCTCAGAGGATGTGGCATGGAAGGTGTATTTGATGTCGTTGTTCTGGTCCGGGTTGAATTTGTGCAGCACCGCATCATAGTCCAGCACATCGGAGATAATGGCCACGTCCTCCTGGCTGAGCTCCTGGGCGTATTGCTGGCAGTAGTAGCCGGTGATGTAGTAAAACTGGCTGTAGTTTTCGTAATCCGCCGGGGGAATGATGTTCAGGGCGGGGCAGACCACCAGGATCACGAACCAGTGCAGGGCCAGAAGCCCAGCAGCTGCGGCGGAGAGCACGATCCGCAAAGGTTTGCGGTAGAGCAGCAGCCCCAGCATGGACAGCACCACCAGGTAGATGGCCCCTTTCCGGGTGGCGGCGCAGAAAAAGCCCAGGAAAATGAGCCATACCAGGTCCTTTTTTTGTTCGTGCAGCAGCAGACGGCGGAAATACAGCCCATAGAGCAGATACAGCGGGCCAAACAGGGAATCCCGCAGGGCCACCATGATGAACATGGGGAACACGCTGACAAGACCGAAGAACAGGCTGACGGCCAGCCCCAGCCGGGTATCCCGGCGGCAGACCGTGACCTCCTCTGCCAGCATGGCCACAGCATAGAGGGTCAGGGCTCCTTGCAGCATGTTGCACAGCACCAGGCCGAACGTATCGCACCAAAGGTTCTGGCCCAGGGCATACAGACTGCCGTAAATCACCGTGGTCAGCAGGGGATGGGAGGCATGGATGCGGCCCGGGCCGGGGAAAGAGCTGATTTGCGAGGCCGTATCCCAGGCCAGTTCGCCGGGGGCCCGCAGCAAAATCACGGGAACCCAGCACAGAAGGGTGATCGCTGCCCACAGCCATTTCCGCTTCCGGGAGGGGGCAAGGGCCTGTTCTTTCGCAGTCGTGGGGGCCGTCAGCCACCGAACCCCTACCCGAATGACGGCAGATACCGCAGTCAGCAGCCCCGCCCACAGCAGAATGTTTTCAAATACATCCAGCCCCGGCAGGGCAACCAGGTAGGTGATCCGCCGGTCCTGGGTGAGCCCAATGAGAATGTTGACAGAAAAGAAAACGGCCAGCAGCATTTCCGGCAGCCGGAAGTGCCATTCTTTTCTATAGCACAGCCAGCCCAGCAGTGCCCCCAGCCCCAGGCACAGCAGGCCCAGGGGCAGGATGGACAGAGGGGCTGAAAGGCCGTAGCTCAGGCCAAAACGGAGGTGGGCAGCAAGCCCCAGCCCCGGTTGGGCGCCCCGGGACAGGGCAAAGGCCGGGAGAAAGGCCACCAGCAGCCCCAGACTCCAAAGAGCCATCCGGGGCAGTGCCGTGTGTATTGTGCGTTTGTTCATATTCTGCATCCTTCTTGTTTGCGGCCGTTTCGGGCGATCCGTTTTCCGGATTCCGGGCCGTATTTTTTCCTATCATATCACAAAAAGGGGGCGTTTTGCAACTGCTTCACAAAAATCTTTGATAATCGGAACCGCTGGGGCGCTTCCCTGGGTTTTCAAATCATTCACAGTTTCTCCCCAAAATGTTTGAAACTCCGTTAAATTCCGGTCATAATCCCGGGATATGATGAAAACACGAAAAGGGAACAGCCACAAAACAGAGCTTCCCCCTTCGTTTTAAGGATCAGAATCCTTTCTCATCTCTCTCCTCTATCTTCTCTTTCTATTTCCAAAAGTCAAAACCCCCGGGGCTTTTCCCCGGGGGTTTTGGCGTGGAATGGGAGAGGCCCCCGGTTCTGCGTAGGTGCAGGACCGGGGGCTTTGCTTCTGTTTGGGGTCAGGGGTGCGGTACGTTACAGCACAGGGGGTGTCCATTCGTCGCCACCGCCGCCGCCTCCGCCGGAGTCACCGGAGCTTTCGGAGCTGCCGCCGCCAACGGAGATGGGGTACTGGCTGACGGAATCCTTGGCCATGAAGCCCAGGGTGTCGTTACAGCGCACCAGGAAGCAGGTTTCCAGATCGTTCAGAACCTGGATGGCCGTGTTGGTGCCCAGGCGGGTGGCATTGCCCCGGAGATAGAAATTGTCATAGAGGGCTGCATTGTACCGGGCGTAGCCGTTCCATTCCTGGAAAGCCTGGCTCTCCGGGGTTTCCAGCAGATTCTGGGGGATGTAACCCCAGAGCTCCCCCAGCAGGACTGGGGTGTAGCCTGGCCAGTCTTCCCCAAGGCCCGGCTCCACGATGACGGGGGCCTGTTCGCCCCGGTCAAAGAAGGCCAGAAT
Source organism: uncultured Oscillospiraceae bacterium (assembly GCA_934591845.1). Classification (GTDB taxonomy): domain Bacteria; phylum Bacillota; class Clostridia; order Oscillospirales; family Oscillospiraceae; genus Faecousia. The sequence continues at coordinate 52,252 of CAKTPO010000015.1, forward strand.
GACCTGGGCCTGGTCAACCTTTACGGTGGCCTTGCCGGTGACGGTGCCCTCCTGGGCAATGGCGGAGAGGTTTACGGCGAAGGACGGGGCACGGAGGCTGATGTCGCCGCCGTCCTGGCCGCCGGAGCTGCTGCCACCGCCGCCGCCTCCGCCATCGGAACTGCCGCCGCCGTCACTGGGCACAAAACGGTACTTGCTGATGTCTTCCCGCTTCATATAGCCCAGGGTGTCCTCCACGGTCACCACGCAGCAGCCGTCATATTCATCCAGCACCTCTATTTTGGTGTTGGTTTGCAGCAGCCGCACCGGGTCGCCGGTCAGGAGGTAGTTGTCATAGAAGCCCTTGTTCCACAGGGCGTAGCCGGTCCAGGGTTCGTAGGGGGTGTCGGAGGTCAGCAGGCATTTTTCCATCAGGCCGTAGCCTGCCTGGGTGTGGACGATGACGTAGGTCTCGTCGTAGTCTTTCACCACGTCTACCTGACTTCCCCGGGAAACCCGGGTCAGCACCGCCGGGGTCTTGTCTGCCAGAACGGCCACGGGCTCGGTTTTGGGCAGGGGCTCGGTGGGCGGTTCGGTGGTTTCGGTGGGCAGGGTGGTGGGGGCCTCGGTGGTTTCCGGCAGGGTCTCCGGAGGCGTTTGTTTGCCGCAGCCTGCGGCAACGACCAGTGCAAGGCACAGGAGGATCAAAGCATATTTTTTCATGGAATAGGGTGCTCCTTATCCTTTGAATTCGGCATCAAACTGCTTGCCGTAGGCTTTATGGATGATGCCCCAGACGTAGCCGTAGGAGGCGGTGCCGGGTTTGAAGGCATTGCGGTTCTGATAGGCCACAAAGCCGATGCTGCGGTAGACGGTGCCGCCGTAGACCACCACGGTCTGGCCCTGGGCATTTTGCAGCTTCATATAGGGCCGCATGGCAATGTCCTTGTTCAGGTGCTTGTCCTGGAAGCCCACCAGCACGTTGGTATACTGGATGCTGTCGCCGGCATAGCGGAACACCGGGTCGGCGGTGCCCTTGCGGTAGGCGTAGTTGGAGCGGACGTTGGCACCGCCCAGTACCAGGGGCGCACCGTTCAGCTCCTCGTCCAGTGCCAACAGGGTGCCGTATTCCAGCAGGGTGTAGCCTGCCAGACCGCTGCCGGTGAGCTTGGCCCGCTTCTGCTGATCAACACCCGTGATCATCCGGATGCCCCGCTTGCCGACAATGCGGATGGAGCTTCCGGCGTAGACCAGAAGGTTATCCAGTTCCGGCAGAGCTTCAACCTGGTAGCCCTGGGCGGTGGTGTGCAGCCGGTATGCCTGCATGCCCACGGGATACTGGCTGTGCCGGTCCCCGGAGGACGTGTTGTAGGTGTAGGTGAAAATCAGCTCCTCTTTCGCCTCAGGCAGGGTCACATAGGGGTCGCCGCTGCTGTCTTTTTCCACGGGGTAGGGGATGCCGCCGATCCAGATTTCCTTCCGGTCCGCCAGTGCCGTATCTTTCAGGGGCAGCCGGTTGGGAACGGCCTCCAAAGTCACCTGTTCCAGGGTGGCAGGCTTTTTCCCCTGTTCATCCAGGAAGATGGCCTTACAGGTCTTGCAGGCGTAATAGGCCTTGTTGCCGCTTTCCGTGGCCGTAGGAGCCTTGGCCGGATGGAGCTCCAGGGAGTGGCCCGTGGCTTTGATCACATCCTGTTTTTTGGTAACGGTGTTGCAGACGGAGCATTTTTCACCGTCAGTCAGACCGGACTCCGTACAGGTGGCAGCCTTGCCGGGAACTGTTACCGGGGTGTGCTCTTTAAGACCGATTTTCTCAGCATCTACCGTTGTTGGTTTCTTTGCGGCCTGGTCTTTGAATACGTTGTGGCAGTTGTCACAGGTATAGTATTCGTTGTTGCCAGCTTCGGTACAAGTGGAGTCCTTTGCCTCGGTTTTGGTCGTTTTGTGCCCGGTGGCCGGGATGGTTTGCTGTTCTTTCAGAACTTTGTCACAGACGGAACACTTTTCACCGTCAGTCAGACCGGACTCCGTACAGGTGGCAGCCTTGCCGGGAACTGTTACCGGGGTGTGCTCTTTAAG
>CAKTPO010000016.1 GCA_934591845.1 uncultured Oscillospiraceae bacterium
TCGGTCTCGTACTCAACGTGAGCGGTGTTGATCGTGATACCACGAGCCTTCTCTTCGGGAGCCTTATCGATGGAAGCGTAGTCCTCGAAGTCGGCCTGGCCCTTCAGAGCCAGATACTTGGTGATAGCGGCGGTCAGAGTGGTCTTGCCGTGGTCAACATGGCCGATGGTGCCAATGTTAACATGGGGCTTAGTTCTTTCAAACTTCTGCTTTGCCATTTGAAATATTCCTCCTGTTAAAAATGAGTATAAATTATTAGCAGCTTTGGCGATATGTGTTTCCGCACATCAAGTGTATGATACAACAAAATACACGGAAACACAAGAGAAAATTTTCGTTTTTACGAAAAATTAATCTCTGGAACGAGCCTTGATCAGCTCGTCGGTCTTGGACTTGGGCAGTTCTGCGTTGTGGCTGGGCTCCATGGAGTAGTTACCACGGCCCTGAGTCTTGGAACGCAGGTCGGTAGCGTAACCGAACATCTCGGCCAGAGGAACGTTGGCGTCGATCTGGACAGCACCGGTACGGGTGATCTGGCCCAGAATGTTGCCGCGGCGAGCAGTGATGTCACCGATAACGGTGCCCATGTACTCATCGGGAACAGTGACGGAAACCTTCATGATGGGCTCCAGAATGGTGGGGTTGGCCTTCCGGCAGGCTTCCTTGAACGCCATGGAACCGGCGATCTTAAACGCCATTTCGGAGGAGTCCACTTCATGGTAAGAGCCATCGAACAGGGTGACCTTTACGTCAACCACGGGGTAACCGGCCAGAACACCGGCCTCCATGGCGCCCTGAATACCGGCGTCAACGGCAGGAATATATTCCTTGGGAATGGCGCCGCCGACAACGGCGTTGATGAACTCGTAACCCTTGCCGGGCTCGTTGGGTTCCACGTGGATCTTGACGTGGCCGTACTGGCCCTTACCGCCGGACTGACGGGCATACTTGGTTTCCTGATCCACTGCCTTGCGGATGGTCTCCTTGTAGGAAACCTGAGGTGCGCCAACATTGGCCTCCACCTTGAACTCACGGAGCAGACGGTCAACAATGATTTCCAGGTGCAGCTCGCCCATGCCGGCGATGATGGTCTGCCCGGTTTCCTTGTTGGTGTAGGTCCGGAAGGTGGGGTCTTCTTCAGCCAGCTTGGACAGGGCAATGCCCATCTTTTCCTGACCGGCCTTGGTCTTGGGCTCGATGGCAACCTCGATAACAGGCTCGGGGAACACCATGGACTCCAGAATGATGGGATGGTTCTCATCACAGAAGGTGTCACCGGTGGTGGTGTTCTTCACACCAACAGCGGCGGCGATGTCACCGGCGTAGATGGTGTCAATGTCTTCCCGATGGTTGGCGTGCATCTGCAGGATGCGGCCCAGACGCTCCTTGGTGCCCTTGGTGCAGTTCAGGACCGTGCTGCCCTTTTCCAGAGTACCGGAGTACACACGGAAGTAGCACAACTTACCAACGTAGGGGTCGGTAGCGATCTTGAAAGCCAGAGCGGAGAAAGGAGCCTCATCGGAAGCGGGACGGAAGTCCTCTTCCTCGGTCTCAGGGTTGATGCCCTTGATGCCCTTCTTATCCAGGGGGCTGGGCATATAGTCAACAACAGCATCCAGAACTTCCTGAACACCCTTGTTCTTGTAAGAGGTGCCGCAGACAACGGGAACCAACTCGTTGGCGATGGTGGCACGGCGGATGACGGCCTTCATTTCGGGAACGGTGATTTCCTCACCCTCCAGATACTTCATGGCCAGATCATCGTCCAGAGCGGTCAGCGCATCCATGAGCTTCTCATGGTACTCGTTGGCCAGATCCACCATATCCTCGGGGATCTCCTCAATGCGCACATCCTTACCCAACTCATCATAGAAGACATTGGCCTTCATGGTCAGCAGGTCGATGTTGCCCTTGAAGAACGCTTCGGAGCCGATGGGCAGCTGGATGGCAACGGCGTTGCACTTCAGACGCTCGTCGATCATGGTCAGAACTCTGTAGAAGTCGGCACCCATGATGTCCATCTTGTTGACGTAGATCATCCGGGGGACCTTGTACTCGTCGGCCTGGCGCCAAACGGTCTCGGTCTGGGGTTCCACGCCGCCCTTGGCGCACAGAACGGTAACAGCGCCGTCCAGAACACGCAGGGAGCGCTCCACCTCAACGGTGAAGTCCACGTGGCCCGGGGTGTCGATGATGTTCAGCCGGCAGCCCTTCCAGAAGCAAGTAGTAGCAGCGGAAGTGATGGTGATACCACGCTCCTGCTCCTGGGCCATCCAGTCCATGGTAGCAGAGCCGTCGTGGGTCTCACCGATCTTGTAGTTCTTACCGGTGTAGAACAGGATACGCTCGGTGGTGGTGGTCTTACCGGCATCGATGTGGGCCATGATGCCGAAGTTTCTGGTATTTTCCAGGGAATACTGTCTAGGCATTGATTCTCTCCTTGATTACCAGCGGAAATGAGCGAAAGCCTTGTTGGCTTCGGCCATCTTGTGGACATCCTCGCGCTTCTTCACAGATGCGCCGGTGTTGTTGGCAGCGTCCATGATCTCAGCGGCCAGCCGCTCCTTCATGGTGTTTTCGCTGCGGTTGCGGCTGTACAGGGTGATCCAACGCAGACCCAGGGTCTGACGGCGGTCAGCCCGGACTTCGATAGGCACCTGGTAGGTGGCGCCGCCTACACGGCGAGCCTTCAGCTCCACGGCGGGCATGATGTTTTCCATAGCCTGCTGGAAGACTTCCAGGCCGTTCTTGCCGGTCTTATTCTCGACGATTTCGAAAGCACCATAGACAACTTTCTGGGCAACACCCTTCTTGCCGTCCAGCATGATGCTGTTTACGAGCTTGGTAACCAGAACGGAATTGTAATTAGGATCCGGAAGGACCTCTCTCTTGGGAACATTACCTCTTCTGGGCACTTTGCTTCCCTCCTTCATAATATAATGATTTCATCGGTACTCGAAAGTGTGACTTTCGTTGTGCCTGGCCAGAGGTTTATATTTATATATAAACGCTGGCAAGGCCTTGCCTTGCGAAAGGGCGTAGGGAAAATTTAAGGTTTGTCAGAAGAATGTTTCTTACTTCTTCTTGCCAGCCTTGGGACGCTTTGCACCGTACTTGGAACGGGCCTGCATCCGGTTCTGCACGCCCTGGGTATCCAGAGTGCCGCGGATGATGTGGTAACGAACACCAGGCAGGTCCTTGACACGACCGCCACGGATCAGAACCACGGAGTGCTCCTGCAGGTTGTGGCCGACACCGGGGATGTAAGCGGAAACTTCCATACCGTTGGTCAGACGTACACGAGCGATCTTACGCAGTGCAGAGTTAGGCTTCTTGGGGGTGGTGGTACGAACGGCAGTGCAAACGCCACGCTTCTGGGGGGAGGGCAGGGTAGTCGCCTTGTTCTCCAGGGTGTTCAGACCTCTCTGCAGAGCGGGAGAGTTGGACTTGTAGATGGCAGCCTTCCGGCCATTCTTTACCAGCTGATTAAAAGTAGGCATCTTATTTCTCCTTTCTTTGATTCTCGCCTTTTGAGCGGGTTCTATATTCTACGGGTCTTGCCCGGTAGAACCTATTTGAGGACGGCTGCTGCCGCTGCGCCTACGTCGATGCCGCAGGCGCGCCCAAGTTCTCTCATGGAGGGAACCCAGGTAGGTTGGATACCCGCTTCTCCACAGCATTTACAGATTTCGTCTGTCAGCCGGGGGTCCGCGTTTTCTGCCAGAAAAACAGCCGCTACCCGGTCATTTTTCAGGGCCTTGCGCAGCTGCTTGCTGCCCACCAGAATCTTCTTTCCGGTGAAATCCAGCCGAGGACCGGACTCAGGGATCATACATTCTTTTTTCATATCCATACAAGTTAGTATTATACGCAGATTTCCGGAATTGTCAACCGAAAATTCAAAATAAATATTCACAAAACCAAAGTTTTCCCAAGTTGGTTTTTGATATTTCACACAAATGGTACCTCTCCCCTGCTTTTGCGCCAAAGAAAAGGCTCCCTCGCTTGGAAGGAGCCTTGTTATTTACCAATCGGAATCCCAGTCCGTATCCCCGGAATCCCAGGAATCGCCGGAGTCCCAGCTGAAATCGCTGTCGGAGCTGCTGCCGGAATCGTTTTGCGTGGGGGCTTCGTAGAAATCGGAGTCGGTAAAGTCCGAGGTCTGGGTGGCCGGATCCCAGGTATCCGTGTAGTAGAAGTCGGGAACCATGGAAGGATGGTGCAGTTCCTCCGGCATGGCGCTATGCTCGATGGGCTGCCAGCCGTCCTGGTCATCATAGCTGTACCATTCGTCGTCATAGAAGTAGCCCTGGTGATAATAGGTCCGGTCGTGGATGCGGTAGTAGCCCCGGGAGGCGGTTTTGGAGGCCTGACTGTCCCGGTAGACCAGGCTCTGGGCAAAGTCCTCTGCCCCCAAAGAGCCGGTATAAGTCTGGGACAGCAGATAGTGCTTGGCCTGGGACGGGTGCCGCAAGTCCTGGGGCAGCTTGGAAAATTCCACTTTTTCCCACTGGTCGGTCCAGTGGAACCAGTCTTCATTATAGCTGCTGTTTAAGTGGTAGTACAGGTCTCCGCAACGGTAATAGCCAATGGAGACATACATATCCTCCTGCATGTCCTGGCCGTAGACACTTTCCTTAAAGTCCGAGCAAGGAAGCCCGGAGTCCCAGGTGTCCGAGGCAAAATAGGGCTTGCTGGATTTTTTGGTTTCCAGGGAATCCGGCACCTGGTCTAAGTCCAGGGGGCCTACCCAGTTATCCCCATCGTAGCGGAACCAGTTCAGGTCGTCATAGCTCCGGGTGCTGTAATAGTAGCAGGTATTGTCATATGTATAGTAGCCTGTGGAGGGGTCATTGCGCATGAGGAACAGGCCAAAGATGATCATCAGGACAAACATGGCCGCCACGGAGCCCACAACGGCCACCAGGCATCCGATGCAGCCCTTGCCGACGCTTTTGCCGGTCTCCGTCAGGCTTTGTTTAGGGTTTCCGGTGCCCCCGGCCCCGGCGGCCGCCTTTTTGACGTTGCGCATTTTTTGCTGGGTGATCTCCTGTTTGAGCCGCTGGAACAGCTCATTTACCGCATAGGCCTGATCTGTGCCCCGGTAACGCACCGCCCGTTCACCGGAAGCCTTGTTCTTATAGACAATGTAGTTTCCGGATTCCTCCTCAAAGTAGACACCAAAGGCTTTGGGCTCTTTGACGTTTTTCCCGATGAAAAACCGGGTCACGTTCTCCGGCGGCAGGCCCTTGCTTTCGTACCACTTTTTCAGCTCCTCAATGGTCAGGGGCTGATCGCCGCTGGACCGCCGGACACTGGCGTTTGGTGCGCCGCAGTTTGGGCAGACGGACTCGGTATCGTTCATCATGGTGCCGCAAAAATCGCATTTGACCTTCATCGTTATCCCCCTTTTCCGTGAATATAACCAATATTAGTATACACCATCGGCACACCATTGTAAACGATGAATTTACAATTTATACCTACTTCCCTTTGAACGCAAAAATCCGCCTCTCCGAAAATCACGGAGAGGCGGATATGGGGATATGGTATTACTCCAACTCGGTCTTGGCTTCTACCTCTGCCTCGGGGATCCGGGGCTCGGGGGTCTCGCCGGGCTCGTAATCCCGGTAAGCCATGAGGCCGGAGCCTGCGGGGATCAGCTTACCGATGATGACGTTTTCTTTCAGGCCCACCAGATGGTCCACCTTGCCCTTGATGGCGGCATCGGTCAGAACCTTGGTGGTCTCCTGGAAGGAAGCGGCAGACAGGAAGGAATCAGTAGCCAGAGAGGCCTTGGTGATACCCAGCAGCACCGTGGAGCCTTCGGCCAGACGGAGGTCGGTCTCACCGGCATCGATCCGGGCCTGGACGGCGGCATTGGCATCTTCAAACTCGAAGTTGTCCACCACAGCCCCCACCAGCAGGGTGGTATCGCCGGGGTCATCCACACGGGTGGTCCGCATCATCTGGCGGATGATGACCTCAATGTGCTTGTCGTTGATTTCTACGCCCTGCTGACGGTACACGGCCTGGACGGACTGTACCAGGTAATCCTGAACGGCTTCCACACCGGAAATACGCAGCACGTCCTGGGGATACAGGGCACCGTCGGTGATGGGCTCGCCCTTCTGAACCACCTTGCCGTGGGTGACTTTCAGGCCCACGGAGTAGGGCACCTGATAGACCTTGACCTCACCGTCCTCAGCGGTAACGGTGATGTTCCGCAGGGCGGTACGGTGGGTGTCGTCAATGTTGACAACGCCAGTGATCTCGGAGATCTGGGCCATCTTCTTGGGACGGCGGGCCTCAAACAGTTCTTCAACTCTGGGAAGACCCTGGGTGATGTCGTCACCGGCAACGCCGCCGGAGTGGAAGGTACGCATGGTCAGCTGGGTACCGGGTTCACCGATGGACTGGGCTGCGATGATACCGACGGCTTCGCCCAGATCCACTTCCTTGGAGGTGGCCAGGTTCATGCCGTAGCACTTGGCGCAGACACCGTTCCGGGCACGGCAGCCCAGGATGGTACGGATATAAATCTTGTCAATGCCGTGGGCCTCGAACTTGGCGGCATCCTCGGGCATCATCATCACGTCCTTGGAGTGCAGCAGCTCCCCAGTCTTGGGGTCTACCACATCATGGACGGGATAGCGGCCACGGATCCGGTTGCCGAAGGTGTCGATAACATCGCCCTTCTGGATGACCGCGCCGACCCAGATACCGTGGGTGGTGCCGCAGTTCTTCTCCCGGATGATGACCTGCTGGGAAACGTCCACCATTCGGCGGGTCAGGTAACCGGAGTCAGCGGTACGCAGGGCGGTATCGGTCATGCCCTTACGTGCGCCTCTGGAGGAAATGAAGTACTCCAGAACGCTCAGGCCTTCACGGAAGTTGGCTTTTACAGGGATTTCGATGGTACGTCCGGCGGTATCGGCCATCAGGCCACGCATACCGGCCAGCTGACGGATCTGAGCCATGGAGCCACGGGCACCGGAGTCGGCCATCATGTAGATGGGGTTGAACTCGTCCAGGTTGCCCTGCAGGGCATCGGTGACTTCCTTGGTGGTCTTTTCCCACTGCTGAACCACCAGACGGTAACGCTCCTCGTTGGTGATATAGCCCTGGCGGTAGTAGTTTTCAATTTCAACCACTTTGCCCTCGGCGGCCTTTACCAGCTCATACTTAATGGCGGGAACCACCATATCCGCAATGGATACGGAGATAGCGCCCTTGGTGGAGTACTTGTAGCCCAGAGCCTTGATCCGGTCCAGCATTTCCGTAGCGATGGTGAAGCCATGCTTGCGGATACACTTGTCGATGATCTTCCCCAGCTGCTTCTTGCCTACCAGGAAGGAGACTTCCAAATCGAACTCGTGGCCGGGCACAGTCCGGTCCACAAAGCCCAGGTCCTGGGGGATCGGCTCGTTGTAAATCAGGCGGCCCACGGTGGCATCGATGATGCGATACTCCATCTTGCCGTCAATGTCCTTGCCGTAGCGCACCCGGATGGGGGCGTGGAGTCCGATGGCTCCGTCAGCGTAGGCGGCAATGGCTTCCTCGGTGCTGGAATAGTTGTGGATGGGCCGGAACTTGGCAGTGGCCTTTCCAACGGAGGAAGCGGCCTTGTTGGCTGCCAGGAAATCATCGGCATCCACCACGGCGTTCACCGGCAGATTGGTGTCACCGGCATCGGTGACGTAAACCGTTTCGGCACCCTTCTCGGCCTTGCCCAGACGGGTATAGGTCAGGTAGTAGGCGCCCAGAATCATATCCTGGGTGGGAACGGTAACGGGCTTGCCGTCCTGAGGACGAAGCAGGTTGTTGGCAGAGAGCATCAGCATTCTGGCCTCGGCCTGGGCCTCCGGGGACAGGGGAACGTGAATAGCCATCTGGTCGCCGTCAAAGTCGGCGTTGAACGCGGTGCAGCACAGGGGGTGCAGCTTCAGGGCACGGCCCTCAACCAGGATGGGCTCAAAGGCCTGGATGCCCAGACGGTGCAGAGTAGGCGCACGGTTCAGCATGACGGGGCGGTCCTTGATGATGTCGTCCAGGGCATCCCAGACCTCGGTCTTGCCCTTGTCGATCATCTTCTTGGCGGACTTGATGTTGTTGGCCAGGCCGTCGGCCACCAGCTTCTTCATGACGAAGGGCCGGAACAGCTCAATGGCCATTTCCTTGGGCACGCCGCACTGATAAAGCTTCAGTTCAGGGCCGACGACGATAACGGAACGTCCGGAGTAGTCTACACGCTTGCCAAGCAGGTTCTGACGGAACCGGCCCTGCTTGCCCTTGAGCATATCAGACAGGGACTTGAGGGCGCGATTGTTGGCACCGGTGACGGCACGGCCACGGCGGCCATTGTCGATCAGGGCATCTACCGCCTCCTGGAGCATCCGCTTTTCATTGCGGACGATGATGTCCGGGGCGTTCAGCTGCAGCAGCCGCTTCAACCGGTTGTTCCGGTTGATGACCCGGCGGTACAAATCGTTCAGGTCGGAGGTGGCGAACCGGCCACCGTCCAGCTGGATCATGGGACGAATATCAGGGGGGATGACGGGCAGCACGTCCATGATCATCCAGCTGGGCTTGTTGCCGGACTCCCGGAAGGCCTCTACCACTTCCAGCCGCTTGACGATGCGCAGCTTCTTCTGAGAGGAAGCGGTTTTCAGCTCCTCCCGCAGCTGCTCGGAGAGCTTGTCCAGGTCGATCTGCTCCAGCAGTTCCTTGACAGCCTCGGCACCCATACCGGCCTTGAAGTCGTTTTCGTACTTCTCCCGCATATCCCGGTATTCTTTCTCGGTAAGCACCTGGTTCACGGCCAGAGGCGCGTCACCGGGGTCGGTAACGATATAGGCGGCGAAGTACAGAACTTTCTCCAGAACCTTGGGAGAAATGTCCAGGATCAGGCCCATGCGGGAGGGGATGCCCTTGAAATACCAGATATGGCTGCAGGGAGCGGCCAGCTCAATGTGGCCCATGCGCTCCCGGCGAACCTTGGACTTGGTGACTTCAACGCCGCAGCGGTCACAGATCTTGCCCTTGTACTTGATTTTCTTATATTTACCGCAGTGGCACTCCCAGTCCTTGGTGGGTCCGAAGATCCGCTCACAGTACAGGCCGTCCCGCTCGGGTTTCAGAGTACGATAGTTAATGGTCTCCGGCTTCTTGACTTCGCCATAGGACCACTGCCGGATCATCTCCGGAGAAGCGATGCCGATTTTAATGGCATCAAAGGTGGCATTTGCCATTTACCGAGCCTCCTTATTCTTCAAACGTCTCAGGATCGGACTCGTCCAGATCGCTGAATACGTTCATAATATCCTCAGGGCCGTCCTCGTCAATGACGAAACCGGCATCCAGCACCTCATTGGTGTCGCCCACAACAACGTCCTCGTTGTCGCTGCCGGAGGTGTAGACCACATCTTCATCGTCGTCTTCCTCACGCAGCTCGATTTCGTTGCCCTGCTCGTCCAGCACCCGGATGTCCAGGCACAGAGCCTGCAGTTCCTTTACAAGAACCTTGAAGGATTCCGGCACGCCGGGCTTGGGAATATTGGCACCCTTTACAATGGCCTCGTAGGTCTTCACACGGCCGGTCACGTCGTCGGACTTGACGGTCAGGATTTCCTGCAGGGTGTAAGCGGCGCCGTAGGCTTCCAGAGCCCAGACTTCCATTTCGCCGAAACGCTGGCCGCCGAACTGGGCCTTGCCGCCCAAGGGCTGCTGGGTGACCAGTGCGTAGGGGCCGGTGGAACGGGCGTGGATCTTATCATCAACCAGGTGGTGGAGTTTCAGGTAGTAGGGGTAGCCAACGGTGACCAGGTTGTCAAAAGGCTCGCCGGTACGACCGTCATACAGCACGGTCTTGCCGTCTTCCCGCAGACCCGCCAGTTTCAGGGTATCCCGGATGTCTTTCTCGTTGGCACCGTCAAATACGGGGGTAGCCACCTTCCAGCCCAGCGCACGGGCAGCGTAGCCCAGGTGGACTTCCAGAACCTGTCCGATGTTCATACGGGAAGGAACGCCCAGGGGGTTCAGCACGATGTCCAGAGGCGTACCGTCCGGCAGGAAGGGCATATCCTCCTCCGGAAGAACCCGGGACACAACGCCCTTGTTGCCGTGACGGCCAGCCATCTTATCGCCCACGGAGATCTTTCTCTTCTGGGCAATGGAGACCCGGACGGACTTGGTAACGCCGGGAGCCAGCTCGTCAGAGTTCTCTCTGGTAAAGACCTTTACATCTACAACGATGCCGCTTTCGCCATGAGGCACTTTCAAAGAGGTATCCCGGACTTCTCTGGCCTTTTCGCCAAAGATGGCCCGCAGCAGACGCTCCTCAGGGGTCAGCTCGGTTTCGCCCTTGGGGGTGACCTTGCCTACCAGATAGTCGCCGGAGTGAACCTCCGCGCCTACCCGGATAATGCCGTTTTCGTCCAGGTCTTTCAGGGTATCCTCACCAACGTTGGGAATATCCCGGGTGATTTCTTCCGGTCCCAGCTTAGTGTCACGGGCTTCGGTCTCATGCTCCTCAATGTGGATGGAAGTAAACACGTCCTCCCGGACCAGACGCTCGTTCAGCAGAATGGCGTCCTCGTAGTTGTAGCCCTCCCAGGTCACAAAGCCGATCAGCACGTTCTTACCCAGGGCCACTTCGCCGCCGGAGCAGGAGGGGCCGTCTGCCACGATTTCCTGGGCCTCTACCCGCTCGCCAACCACCACACCGGGCCGCTGGTTGATGCAGGTACCGGCATTGGAACGGGCGAACTTGGTCAGGCGCATAGTCTCGGTCTCGCCGTCGTCATAGCGCAGGGAGATGGAGTCCGCGGAAACGGCGGTGACCACACCGGCTTTCTTGGCTTTCAGGCAGACCTCGGAGTCCACGGCGGCCTTATGCTCAATACCGGTGGCAACTACAGGAGGCTCGGTGGTCAGCAGAGGCACGGCCTGACGCTGCATGTTGGCGCCCATCAAGGCACGGTTGGCGTCGTCGTTCTGCAGGAACGGAATAAAGGAAGTAGCAATGGAAATCATCATTCTGGGGGATACGTCAATGTAGTCAATGACGTTCCGGTCCACTTCGATGATCTCGTTGCGGTGACGGCAGGTGATACGGGCATTGGCCAGGCAGCCGTTTTCATCCAGAGGCTCGTTGGCCTGACCAACGTAGAAATCGTCTTCCACGTCGGCGGTCATGTACTCCACGTCCTTGGTCACAAAGCCGGTGGCCTTGTCCACTTTCCGGTAGGGTGCCTCTACGAAGCCGTATTCATTGATTTTGGCAAAGGTGGCCAGATAGTTGATCAGGCCAATGTTGGGACCTTCAGGGGTCTCAATGGGACACATACGGCCATAGTGGGTATAGTGAATGTCTCGGACATCAAAGGAAGCCCGGTCACGGCTCAGGCCGCCAGGGCCAAGAGCGGACAGACGACGCTTGTGGGTCAGCTCGGCCAGAGGGTTATTCTGGTCCATGAACTGGCTCAGCGGGGAGGAGCCGAAGAATTCCTTGATGACGGCGGTCACAGGCCGGATGTTGATCAGGGTCTGGGGGGTCACGGAATCCAGATCCTGAACGGTCATCCGCTCCCGGATCACCCGTTCCAGACGGGAGAAGCCAATGCGGAACTGGTTCTGCAGCAGCTCACCTACGCAGCGCAGACGGCGGTTGCCCAGGTGGTCAATGTCATCGGGGATGCCAACGCCCATGGCCACGCAGTTCAGGTAGTTGATGGAAGCCATAATGTCTTCCACGGTGATATGGTTGGGGATCAGGTCATTCATCCGCTCGGCAATGGCGGTCTTCCAGTCGCCGTCAGCACCCAGGGTCTCCACCATTTCTTTCAGGACCTTGAAGCAGACCTTTTCCTTGATGCCGTATTCGGCGGGGTCAAAGTTCACAAACCCGGCCATGTCCACCATGCCGTTGGAGAAGACCTTGACGTTCTGGTCGCCCACCTTGATGACGGCCTCGTTCACGCCCCGGGCCGCCAGGTCATGGGCCTGGACACGGGAGATGAAGTCACCGGGCATGACCAGAATTTCGCCGGTCATGGGGTCAGCGATGGGTTCGGCGGCCTCCTGGCCGGACAGACGGGACCAGATGTCCATCTTCTTGTTGAACTTATACCGGCCCACCTTGCTCACATCGTAGCGATGGGGGTCAAACAGCAGACCTTCCAGGTGCGCGGTAGCAGTCTCCACCGTGGGAGGCTCACCGGGCCGCAGACGGCGGTAGATTTCCAGCAGAGACTCTTCCCGGGTCTTGCAGGGGTCTTTTTCCAGAGAGGCAATGATTCTGGGGTCTTCACCGAACATGGCCTTGATCTGCTCATCGGTCTGAACGCCCAGGGCGCGGATCAGGCTGGTGATAGGAATTTTCCGGTTCTTGTCGATCCGGACCCAGAAAACGTCAGAGTTGTCGGTCTCATATTCCAGCCAGGCACCGCGGTAAGGAATTACCGTAGCGGTATAGGTGTGCTGGTCCGCCTTGTCCACCTCGTGGCCGTAGTACATGCCGGGGGAACGGACGATCTGAGAAATAATGACGCGCTCCGCGCCGTTGATCACAAAGGTACCGCCGTTGGTCATCACGGGGAAATCGCCCATGAAAATGTCCTGCTCGGTAATGACCTCTGTCTCGGTGTTGCGCAGACGGACCCGCACCTTGATGGGCTTTGCGTAGGTGGCATCCCGCTCCTTACATTCCTCGATGGTATACTTGGGTTTGTCTTCCATGGTGTAGTCCAGGAAGCTCAGCTCCAGTTTACCGGAGAAATCGGTAATGGTGCCAACGTCCTTGAAAACTTCCCGCAGGCCTTCTTCCAGGAACCACTGATAGGAGTCCTTCTGGATTTTTAGCATGTTGGGGATTTCCAGGATCTCTTCATACTTCGCGTAGGATTTACGCATGGTCTTGCCGAACTTAACGTCCTTGACCATTGCCATATGGATCATCACAGCCTTTCATCCGAATGTGTGTTGTTGATACGCTCGGAAGCGTTGTCAATTTTGCTAAACTTCCCTATTGACTTTCGCCCCGCCCTGTGGTAAAATGACCATGTTAGAGGGAGAATCCCCCAATAGGCGCACTGCCACAGTATGGACTTTCATTATAACCGATGGCATCTTTTTTGTCAATCGGTTTTTTTGTTTTTATCCCCCCTTTTTATCAAAAACCCGCCGCCTCCCATACCAGGAGACGGCGGTTCGTGTTTTTTTATCATTATAGGAACGTTTCTACGGATTCGCCTACAGTTTCTAGAATGTTTCACGCTGCCCCGCCCCCTCATCAGTCTCGGCTGCGCCGAGCCAGCTTCCCCCAAGGGAAGCTTTTGTACCGTGCTTTCGGGTATCGGTTTTATCGAAACGCCCCAGGGAAGCTCTCAATACCTTCCCCAACGGGGAAGGGGGACCGCCCGCAGGCGGTGGATGAGGGGCGGTACAGCGTTGTGTGTTATAGGAACAACAGGCGCAAAGGTAAATCTACCGAGTCTCACCGTAGGGAACGGCCTATGTGCCGTTCCGTTACGTTGCAATTACAACCCCTGTGGACAAACCGGAACCACCCCCGACATGTCATTCCGAGACCGCAGTGAGTCGAGGAATCTTCCCAAGTTGCATGTTTTACCTTGTGTTGGTACATTTCTGCCACGTGGTGGATTCCTCCACTCCGCTTGCGCTACGGTCGGAATGACAAAATTGGGGTACGTTTCTACGGATTCGCCTATTGTTTCTGGATTGTTTCACGTTGCCCCGCTGCCTCATCAGTCTCGGCTGCGCCGAGCCAGCTTCCCCGGAGGGGAAGCTTTTGTACCGTGCTTTCAGGTATCGGTTTTATCGAAACGCCCCAGGGAAGCTCTCAATACCTTCCCCAACGGGGAAGGAGGACCGCCCGCAGGCGGTGGATGAGGGGCGGTACAGCGTTGCGCATTGTGGAAACAACAGGCGCAAAGGGAATCATACCGAGTCTCACCGTAGGGAACGGCCTATGTGCCGTTCCGCTACGTAGCAATTACAACCCCTGTGGATAACCGGAACCACCCCCCGACATGTCATTCCGAGCAGTGAGCCGAGGAATCTTCCCAAGTGGCAGATTTTATCTTGCGCCGGTTCTTCATCCCACGTGGTGGATTCCTCCACTCCGGTCGGAATGACAATGATGCTACGTTTCTACGGATTCGCCTACAGTTTCTAGAATGTTTCACGCTGCCCCGCCCCCTCATCAGTCTCGGCTGCGCCGAGCCAGCTTCCCCCAAGGGAAGCTTTTGTACCGTGGTTTCGGGTGTCGGGGGTTATTGGGAACGGTTCCTTCCTTTCACGTGCGGAACGGCACATAGGCCGTTCCCTACATACTTTAACAAATGGGTCAAAATGAACAACGTTGGTCGCCCCAACAACTGTCAACTGTCAACTGTCAACTAAAGAGAAATTGTCAATTGTCCATTGTCAATTGTCAATTTTTCACTGCCACTTCTCGCACAGCTGATTGATCTGATCCGTCAACCGGCTCACGTCCTTATTTGTTCTCCCCCGCATGTTTTTGACGATGACGCTGAGCCGTCCCAGGGCGCTCAGCAGTTTTTCGTACAGGCTGTTCTTCCGGGCGGTGGAGGGTTTCAGGGTTTCCTTGACCACCGGTACGCCCTGGGCCTCGTAGGTAAACTTCCCGGCGGCCAGGTCGAATACCGTGCCGGAATAGGGGGCCGAGGCCTGCAAGCCTAGTTTTTGGTGAATGAGTCCGGCGAAAAAGTCCGTAACCTGATCCTCCCCGTGGTTGACAAACACCCGCCGGGGCTTTTCTTCAAAGGCTTCCAGCCACTGAAGCAGCCCCGCCTGGTCGGCGTGGCCGCTTTTTCCCGGCATGGAGAGAATGCGGGCATTCACCGCCACTTCTTCATTGAATAGTTTCACCGATGTTACCCCGCCGTCCAAAAGGGTCCTGCCCAGAGTTCCCTCGGCCTGGTAGCCTACAAACAGGATGGTGGCGTTTTCTTTCCACAGGTTGTGCTTTAAGTGGTGGCGAATGCGCCCGGCTTCGCACATGCCGCTGGCGGACAAAATCACCTTGGGTTTGGGGTCCAGGTTAATGGCCTTGCTTTCCTCGCTGCTCACCGCCAGCCGAAGCCCCGGGAACATCAGGGGGTTCACCCCTTGCTTTATCAGGTCGTTGGTCTTGTCGTCCAGGCATTGGGGGTTGCATTGGAGGAAAATCCCCGTGGCCTCAATGGCCAGCGGGCTATCCACATACACCGGGGTATTGGGGTCTACCAGCCCCCCATCCATGGTCTGCCGGATGAGATAGAGCATTTCCTGGGTGCGCCCCACAGCGAAAGCGGGGATCACCAGGTTGCCGCCCTTGCCCAGGGTCTCCCGGATGATGCGCCCCAGATAGGCCGTAGGATCCGGGCAGGGGGTGTGGAACCGGTCACCGTAGGTGGATTCCATGAGTACATAGTCCGCGCTCTTTGGAAATTCCTTTTCCCGGAGCAAGGGCAAATCTTTATTGCCCAGATCCCCGGAGAACACCACTTTCCGCTGCCGCTCCCCCTCCCGCAGGAATACTTCTATGGAGGCAGAACCCAACAGATGCCCGGCATTCAGGAAGCGGACTTCGATCCCCTCCCGGATTTGAATGGTCTCATCCATAGGACAGGGCCGGAAGCGTTTCAGGCATTTTTCCGCATCCGTCAGATCATAGATGGGTTCCACCGGCGGCTGCCCCGCCCGGGCGTTTTTCCGGGTCTGCCACTGGGCATCCTGCATCTGGATATGGGCGCAGTCTTTCAGCATAATGCCGCAGAGATTGGTGGTTTCCTCCGTGGCGTAAATGCTGCCCCGAAACCCGTTCTTGGTTAGCAGGGGCAAAAGCCCTGAGTGGTCAATATGGGCATGGGTCAGCAGCACAAATTCCAGCCCCGCCGGACTCACCGGCAAGACCTGATTCTGAAAGCAGTCCTTCCCCTGCTCCATGCCGCAGTCCACCAGCCCGGAGATCCCCCCGCACTCGATCAGCGTACAACTCCCGGTCACCTCATGGGTCGCCCCCAAAAACGTCAGCTTCATAGCATGGCCCCCTTTCCGTTTGTATTCATATTATAGCACACTTGTGGGCAATCGCCCATAGAAATTGACATTAGACAATTCCTTTTTAGTTGACAGTTGAAAGTGGACAGTTGACAGTTGTTGGGGCGACAAAGGTTGTTCATTTCTGAACGTTCGTTAAAGTATGTAGGGAACGGCCTATGTGCCGTTCCGGAAACGTCCGTCCTTTCACCCCGCCGGGTCAAACGTGGACACCCACCAGCGAAACCGTAGGGAACGGCCTATGTGCCGTTCCGCACCCGAAAGGACAGAACCCGTTCCTTCAAAAACCCAGTACCAAAAAGCACGGTACAAGAGCTTCCCCGCCGGGGAAGCTGGCAGGGCGCAGCCCTGACTGATGAGGGGCGGGGCGGCCTGAAACGTTTTAGGAACTGTAGGCGAATTCGTAGAAACGTCCCCCCGTTGTCATTCCGACCGCAGCGCTAGCGGAGTGGAGGAATCTTCTACGTAAGACAAAGAACCACCACAAGATAAAACTTGCTACTTGGGAAGATTCCTCGACTCCGTTTCACTCCGCTCGGAATGACATATACGGTGGGTTTCTACCTCTGCGCCCATTGTTCCTACAATGTTTAACGCCGTACCGCCCCTCATCCACCGCCTGCGGGCGGTCCCCCTTCCCCGGCGGGGAAGGTCTTTTTGGAGCTTCCCTCAACGTACCGATAAACCCAGCACCCGAAAGCACGGTACAAAAGCTTCCCCGCCGGGGAAGCTGGCAGGGCGCAGCCCTGACTGATGAGGGGCGGGGCAGCCTGAAACATTCCAAAAGCAACAGGCGCAAAGGTAAATCTACCGAGTCTCACCGTAGGGAACGGCCTATGTGCCGTTCCGCTGCGTTGCAATTACAACCCCTGTGGACAAACCGGAACCACCTACCAGTATGTCATTCCGAGCGAACGGTAGTGAGTCGAGGAATCTTCCCAAGTGGCAGATTTTATCTTGCGCCGGTTCTTCATCCCACGTGGTGGATTCCTCCACTCCGCTTGCGCTACGGTCGGAATGACATATGGGGGGACGTTTGTACGGATTCGCCAACTGTTTCTAGAATATTTCTCGCTGCACCGCCCCCTCATCAGTCTCGGCTGCGCCGAGCCAGCTTCCCCCAAGGGAAGCTTTTGTACCGTGGTTTCGGGTGCCAGGGGTTATTGGGAACGGTTCCGTCCTTTCACGTGCGGAACGGCACATAGGCCGTTCCCTACATACTTTAACGGGTGGGTCAAAATAAACAACGTTGGTCGCCCCAATAACTGTCAACTGTCAACTGTCAACTGTCAACTGCCCCAATAATTGTCAATTGTCCATTGTCAATTGTCAATTTAAATTCAAAACCCTCTCCGGCGAAAACCGGAGAGGGTTTTGAATTTACGCTAGGCTTTCAATTACTGAACGCCCTTCTTCTTTTTGATCACAATCGCTGCACCGAAGCCAACCACTGCTACGGCCAGGACTGCTACTGCAACACCCAGCTTGACGTCGTCGCCAGTCTTGGGGTTGGTGGAGTCTGTTGCTTTCTGGGTGACGTTGTTCACCATGACGTACAGGTATACGGAACCCTCACGCTCGGAGTTGTCGCCTACCCGGATGGGTTCAGCGGCACCGTTGGTGTTCTTGGTCTTGATGAAGTCGGACCAGGTGCTGGCGTCAAAGAAAGCGGTGTAGGTCAGGTTCTTGTTGCTGGTGTTCCGCAGAGCGGAGGAGATGGCGGACTTGACCTCGCTGTTCAGGTACAGAACACCGTTCTGAACCATGTCGGTGACCTTGACCCGGGTCTGCAGGGTCTTCACATTGCCGTTGGTGTACACATCCACGTATACATCGGAGATACCGCCGAAGTAGGGCTGGATGTTCACAGTGGTGTCCTTGAAATTGTAGATGTCGGTGGGGTAGATGGGCTTGCCGTTGTAGGTCCAGATGGCACTCTTGCCACCAACAACGTACTCAGGCATGTTGCCAATGGGGCTACCGGCGTACACGATTCTGGTATCCAAAACAGTACCGTCGCTGCGCAGGAATCTCAGAGTGCAGGATTCGCTGTTGCGCTGGATGCTAACATCCTTGTCGTAAGCACCGACAGTAGCCACGCCGCCATTGACCTGGGAGGCAGTGTAGTAAAAGGGCTGACCAGCCGTATTCTTAACAGTGATGCCGCCGAAAGCGGAGTTGTTGATCAGGTTTGCGGACAGGTAGTTCTTGTAAGGATAGCCAACTCTCATGGTGACTTCCTTAAAGGAGGTGGCATTGTCGTAAACTTTAACTTTGATCTCATTGAACAGCTCTACAGTAATCGTACCGCCGCTGACGGTAACAACGGGTTCCTCATACTTGGTAAGGTCAACAGTAATGCCCGCATCATCCAGAATGGCCTTGGCATCTTTGCTTGTAAAAGTGCCGTAGTAAAGAACACCAGACTTGGAAGCGAACGTCTTACCGTTTGTAACACAGTTCACAGTGTAGCTGCCCTTGGAGTTCAGGGTCATGCTGATGGTCTGACCATTGGGAACAACATTATAGTCGTACTTGGACAGGTCGTAAGTCTTATTGGCAGCTTTCAGAATATCAGCAGCGTCAGCATTGCCAACAGGGCCACCCTTCTTGGTGAAGCTGAAGCTCTTGGGGTTATCACTCTGGCCGTTTACGTTCAGGAGCAGAGCGGTGTAGGTATAGTCGGTGGGAATGGGAGTTGCGGTGAAAGAAATCACGTAGCCAGTGTTCACAAAGGTAGAACCAGCCGTATACTTGGTGGGATCCATGCCAATCTTGGGCATTACGTCAGCGGCACTATTGTAAGCAGCCGTACCGGTTTCATCAACGAATTCCTTGTTCTCAACAGTGCCGTTCACAGTCACCTTGACTTGGTACTTTACAGCGGCACATTTTTCGCACTTGCCCTTACCATTGGGGAAGCTATGAGCAGTCTTGGGAATGGTAGCACCCTTTTCGGTATAGCCGCAGGCATATACCTTATCACCAGTGTAGCCTTCAGCGGTGCAGGTTGCGGCCTTCTGATTCGTCGGGGTCATCTCCGCAGCATCGTGAGGAACCCGCTTGGTTTCTTTGCAATTAGTATTACCGCAAGAACCATCGCACATCAGTAAGTGGCCCTCGGCGTTACCGCTATTAGGAACCAGGTCAGTGTAGTTGTGAGTTACAGGAGCGGGGGTCTTTGTGACCAAAGCAACAGAAACAGCCTTATCGGTATAGTTATATACCGTCTCTTTATAGTCATAGCCAGTGCCGTATGTTGCTTCCAACCCTGCCGCCTGGAGCGCACGCTGGCCGGCAATTGCGGCTTGAGAATCAGTAAATACATATCGGTTGTGACCTGCGGGGTTCTTCACGTCAAAGGTAAACGGCTGCTTCACAACGCGAGTCCCATCTACCATGACATAGATTGTAGTAAGCGTTACCGTTTCTTCTTCGGCAACAGGAGCAACGACAGAATTATTATCTTCTGTGTCCTCACCGTCAGCAAAGGACGCGAATGGAATCACTGAAACCAGCATCACTGCAACCAGCAGCAAGCTGAACAGCTTCTTGCATGTCTTCATAATGTAATCCTCCTAATAAAATGGATTTTTAATAGCCGGTACGCACCAGCGGTCAGGTGAAAGTCCCCAGCCGATGGTGGTTGGCTCCGGGTGCTTTCCTTATGTAGCTGTATTATATACCGGAATCTTCATTTCGTCAAGAGGAAAATTACAAAAAATTACAAAATTAATTACAAGCAAGTTACGCTCGTACCTTTTCTTTGTTTCCGTTTCTTTCCTTTCCCCATTTCCCCGGTCTTTCAGGACACTTTGCCGGTCATTTTCTCATTGTTTTGTCATTTTGGTTACAAAGTGAAATAGTAACATTTTGAAGCGGCCCCATACCACCCAGCCCTTAAACGCAAGCGGACGTCCCCAGATCACGTCAGTTGAAAAAATGCCGCCAATCAGCGAAACCGTAGGGAACGGCCTATGTGCCGTTCCGCACGTTTAAGCACGGAACCGTTTCCGATAAAAACCAGAAACGTCAGGGGTGGTTCCGTTTTGTTTGAACAGGGGTTATAATTGCCACGCCCCCGGAACGGCACATAGGCCGTTCCCTACGGTGAGACTCGGTATGTTTCCCCTTTGCGCCCATTGTTTCGGCATTCCGCAACGCCGCCCTGCCCGTCCTTAGAACACGTCGGTTGAAAAATGCCGCCAATCAGCGAAACCGTAGGGAACGGCCTATGTGCCGTTCCGCACCTGAAAGGACGGAATCGTTACCGATAAAAACCAGGAACGCCCCCCATTGTGTCATTCAGGCCACAGGCGGCGTGGGGAACAACATATCGGGAGGCGGTCTCTTTTGTCTACACGGGTTATAATTGCAACGTAACGGAACGGCACATAGGCCGTTCCCTACGGTGAGACTCGGTTTGATTCCCTTTCATCGACACGGGTTATATTCGCCACGCAGCGGAACGGCACATAGGCCGTTCCCTACGGTGAGACTCGGTTTGTCTACCTTTGCGCCTGTTGTTTCGGCATTCCGTAACGCCGCCCCGCCCGTCCTTAGAACACGTCGGTTGAAAAATGCCGCCAATCAGCGAAACCGTAGGGAACGGCCTATGTGCCGTTCCGCACCTGAAAGGACGGTACCGTTACCGATAAAAACCGGGAACGCCCCCCCATTCTGTCATTCCAACCACAAGCAGCGTGGGGAAACAACATATCGGGAGGCGGTCTCTTTTGTCTACACGGGTTATAATCGCCACGCAGCGGAACGGCACATAGGCCGTTCCCTACGGTGAGACTCGGTTTGGTTCCCTTTCATCGACACGGGTTATAATTGCCACGCCCCCGGAACGGCACATAGGCCGTTCCCTACGGTGAGACTCGGTATGTTTCCCCTTTGCGCCCATTGTTTCGGCATTCCACAACGCCGCCCCGCCCGTCCTTAGAACACGTCGGTGTCTCTCCTTTATAAATCAATTGCGTTTTTCTCCGTGGGTCAACAGCCATTTCTGGGGATTATTTTCAATATACTGCCAAATCTCGTTATAGTCCCGCTGGTTCCTGATGATGTGGTCATAATAAGATTTCTGCCATAGCTTTCCGTGAAACGGATGCGCTCTGCCGGTTTTGACCCATTGGATATATTCATTGGTGGTCATGGTCTTAAAAAAGCGCAAGATGTCCGGGAGGGACTGGTTTTTCGTTGCCAACAGCAAGTGTATATGATTCGGCATCACTACATACAGGTCTACGGAAATACCAGGGTACTTTTTTTCGGTTTCTGCCACCCACTTGTGGACGATCTGATTGGAACCGCTGCCGGTATGGGCTATCCTCGTATCTTTTTTTATGGCCTGTTCCATAAAAAA
Organism: uncultured Oscillospiraceae bacterium; assembly: GCA_934591845.1. Classification (GTDB taxonomy): domain Bacteria; phylum Bacillota; class Clostridia; order Oscillospirales; family Oscillospiraceae; genus Faecousia. The sequence goes on from CAKTPO010000016.1 coordinate 21,458, forward strand.
CAGGTGCTGCCGTTCTTGGGTGCAGATGGTTATGAAATACACATCGGTTTCGGTATAATCATACCCCGGAATCCGATTCCATTTTCGTTGCGGCTGTTCCATATTCTATCCCCCCTACCGCGCCATGCGGCTGAGATAGAGGATCATGGCTTTTTCTGCCGGGGTCAGGGTGTTGCCGAAGCGGATGGTGCTGACGTCAAAGAGGATGCAGCCGCAGTGGCCGGGGAAGGTGGGGAAGCAGATAACCTTGATATAGGTATCGATTTCTGGGGAATAGTCAATGATTTCCAGGGTCTCGCCAAAAAGGGCGGCACGCTCGTAGGATTTCAGCCATTTGGAATCCATATTGGCAAAGAGGCTGCCGAACGAGGCGCCGATCATGGTTTCCAGGGGCAGCTTTTCCAGCTGGGCCAGGGCCGGGTTTCCGTAGCGGAAAATCCAGTCCACGGCGTTGTTTTCCTCGTCAAACACCATTTCAATATCCGTAAAGGCAATGGGCATGGTGTCAAACACCCGGAAATAGGCGTGGTAATCCTCCTGGGTTGACAGGTCGTTTTCCTCCGGCATGGCCTGGAGCAGGGCCTTCTTCTGTTTCTGAATTTCCGCCAGGAGCCAGGACTTTTTGTTGCTGACAAAGTTTAATGTCTCGCCGTTGCTCAAATTTATGGTATCCGTCACATCATGGATGGCCCGGACGGAGACCAGGGTACTGCGGTGGACCTTCACAAAACCCGGCCCCAACTGCTCCTGCAACTGGGCCATGGTCACCCGCACCTCCCGGACTTTGCCCCCGGCCAGGTGAAATTCCGCATAGTTCCGCTTCATGGCGATATAAAGCACCACCGCCGGATCCAACCGGCTCCCATCCGGGAAATGGAGCATTTTGTTGTCGTTCATAATAACAGCCTCCTTATAAAACTCCGGTACATTGTTGACTCCAATCAGAAGCCAAGCAATATCCCCACCTCATCCACAGTATCCAGAACAGTTTGAAATTTCAATGCACCAATATACTTATTCTCGGCCACATAATTCTCCCATAGCCGGTACAATTGCGGTTCTTCCCGTATGTCTTTCAATATCTCCCGCCAATCCGCAATATCCTGAACGGAATCACGCTTCTTGGCTGTATGTAGGACTGCCGCTCTGAAAATTTCAGGGCGCACCTCTGATCTGCGACTACAGAACAAGGTGTGCAGGTCGTAAAAGTCTCTCGCTCTGGTTGTCCCGATATTTCTGCGGATGATCGTCTCATACTTTTCCGCAAGCACCGTTTCCAGTGTATAGGCCATAATCGGGATGCTTTTTTCCTCAAACAGCATGGGAAAATCATACCGGACAGCCGCAGGCGTAATAGCATCTCCGGTCGTAACATCGATTTTCATAGGGCTGTCGATTTTTCCGTACCTGGCATTCAAATGGACACGGAAGTTATTGTAGGCATCTTCCTCACGGATGGGTTCGATACCCCGATATTCAAAGGCTATTCCATCGTCTACTTTCACAGCAAGAATTTCTTTGACCGCTTCTATGATTTCATCTTCTTCCATGGTAATGCCTCGGACCGTAGTATCCATATCCATCGTCGCCCGTTCACTGATGCCGATCATGGAAGAAATGAGCAGACCACCTTTTAGAATGAAGTTGTCTTTGTAATCAGAGTTTGCCAAACGTTCCAATATACGCTCAAACAGAAACATTTGCAGAACCTCCTGCGCACGGAGATTCTTCTTCGCAGCCATGCTGCGAATCGACCCTTTTAATTGTTCCGGTGTCTTCATTACAGTACCTCCATGTAGGTTCTCACCTTTTCTTCTACCCCAAGAATCTTGCTGTATTTTAAGAGTTTTCGTCTGTCAGCCCTCGTATTGAAGTAGTCTTTAATCGCCTGCCTGTAGATTTGAATATCAACTTTCTCTTTATCCCGGATCAAGTCACAGATACAGCGCTCTTTATCATAAAGCCGCACCGTCCCTCCCTGGGGAGACTTGACCTCTGCAATTCCAAGGTCATAAATCTCCGGCTGCACATAATGACAGCGAAGATTCTCGTTATCTCTTTTCAATCGGCTCATATTTGTCCCTTGGGGCACGGTAATGTCAAAGATGTGCGGCGTTCGGTCAGACAATCCCCAAAGATATAAAGCTGTTCCGTAAGAGAATATGGCTTTTGTACTCTGAATCTGTATCAGCGCAAACTCGTCCGCAAGGTCACCCGCAAGAATATAGAGCCCCTTGCGCACCCGTTCCAGCTTTCCTGCATCTACAAATTTCCGCAACATTGGCCTGCTGATTCCCGCTGCTTCAATATCGCCTGTTCTGATAAAGCCATTGTTTGAATCTGCAATTTGCTGGATTTCCTCCCAAATCGTATTCATCCTCCCTCACCTCCAATATGCAGTTTACATTTATGCTTTATATTATATCAGCATAAAGCACGAATGTAAATAACTATTTACTCATAACGCAACAGGGAACTTTTGGAAGCCGGTTTTCAGCGACAAAAAGCCCGCTGACCGAAATCAGCGGGCCTGAATCCTATGTGCTTATCTGGGATTGCAAAATACCAATTGCATTTTTGGCAGAATCACTGCCAGTTTACAGCAATCAATAAAGCTTTGCACCGGCGGGGATGTGGGGATCCACCATCAGCAGATGCAGCCGTTCCTGGCCCTCCTCGTGGTGGACGGCGGAGATCAGCATGCCCTCGGAGTCGATGCCCATCATCTTTCTGGGGGGCAGGTTGGTGATGGCGATGCAGGTCTTGCCTACCAGGTCTTCCGGCTCGTAGTAGTCGTGAATGCCGGAGAGGATCACCCGGTCTTTGCCGGAGCCGTCATCCAGCAGGAATTTCAGAAGCTTCTTGGACTTCTTCACGGCTTCGCAGGCCAGCACCTTCACCGCCCGGAAATCGGATTTGGAGAAGGTCTCGAAGTCAACGAAATCGGCAAACAGCGGCTCGATCTCTACCTTGGAGAAGTCGATCTTCTCCTCCACCGCAGGAGCCGCCACAGAGGGCATCTCGGCTTTTTCTTCGGCCTTTTCCTCGGTCTTCTCCGCCTTGGGCAGGTCCGTGGGCTTCATGGTTGGGAACAGCAGCACATCCCGGATGGAAGCGGAGTCGGTCAGCAGCATGACCAGACGGTCCACGCCGAAGCCCAGGCCGCCCGTGGGGGGCAGGCCGTATTCCAGGGCGGTGACGTAATCGTAATCCACCTGGGCCTTGGAAGCGGGATCCAGTTTCAGCCGCTCTGCCACCTGCTTTTCAAACCGGCCTTTCTGGTCGATGGGGTCATTGAGCTCGGAGAAGGCGTTGCCGAACTCCGTGGCGTTGATGAAATACTCAAAACGCTCGGTAAAGGCGGGGTCATCGGCTTTCCGCTTGGCCAGGGGGCTGTTTTCCACAGGGTAATCGTAAATAAAGGTGGGCTGGATCAGGTTCTCCTCTACGAAGGCATCGAAGAACTCTGCAAGAATGGCACCCTTGGTGGGAATCTCCGGCAGCTCCACCTTGTGGGCCTTGGCCAGGGCGATGGCCTCCTCATCAGAGGACACGGCGGCAAAGTCTACGCCGGAATACTTCTTGACCGCCTCTACCATGGTCATTCTCTCCCAATGGGACAGGTCGATCTCCTTGCCCTGGTAGGTGATCTGCAAGGTGCCGCAGACCTTCATGGCCACGGTCTTCATCATTTCTTCCACCAGGTCCATCATGCCCCGGAAATCGGTATAGGCCTGGTAGAGCTCAATAGAGGTGAATTCCGGGTTATGGGTGGGGTCCATGCCCTCGTTCCGGAAGATACGGCCCACTTCATACACCCGGTCCATGCCGCCAACGATGAGCCGCTTCAAGTACAGCTCGGTCTCGATGCGCAGCACCATGTCAATGTCCAAAGTATTGTGGTGGGTATAGAAAGGCCGGGCAGAGGCACCGATCTCAAAGGGGGTCAGGATGGGGGTATCCACTTCCAGGAAGCCCTTGCTGTCCAGGAAGTGCCGCAGTTCCCGCAGGATGAGGCTGCGCTTTACAAAGGTATCCTTGACCTCGGGGTTGACGATGAGATCCACATAACGCTGACGGTAGCGGGTCTCCCGGTCGGTCAGTCCGTGGAACTTTTCGGGCAGGGGCAGCAGGCTCTTGCTGAGCAGGGTGGCCTTGTGGACCCGCAGGGAGATTTCCCCCCGCTCGGTCTTGAACACGTCACCCTCGACACCTACGATGTCGCCAATGTCATTTTTCTTAAAGCGGGCAAAATCCGCCTCGTCCATGGCATCAAACCGGACATAGAGCTGAATTCTGCCGGTGTTGTCCTGCAAATCGCAGAAAGACACCTTGCCCATGCCCCGCTTGCTCATAAGACGGCCCGCCAGGGTCACGGTCTTGCCCTCCAGGGCTTCATAGTGTTCCTTGATCTCCCTGGCGGAGGAGGTCACTTCATACTTGGTCTGCACATAGGGGTCCCGGCCCTCAGCCCGGAGGGCTTCCAGCTTGTCCCGGCGGACCTTTACCTGATCGGACAGGGGCATTTCTGCCTGAGGTACAAACTTTGCCATGGCTTAGCCCTCACGAGAAACGCTGATGACTTTCATGCGGAAGGAACCGGCGGGGGCGTTGACGGTAAAGTCCTCTCCGGCAGCCTTGCCCACGATGCCACGGCCAAAGGGGGAATCGTCAGAGAGCTTGTTTTCCATGGGGTTGGCTTCCTGAGAGCCGGTGATGCGGTACTCAAAACGCTTGCCGTTCTCGTCCTCTACCACCACGGTGCAGCCCAGGCCTACCCGGCCGGTGGCTTCGTTCTCATCCTCAATGATGACGGCATGGGACAGAATATCCTCGATTTCCGCAATGCGGCCATAGAGCTTGCCCTGCTCGTTCTTGGCGGCATCGTATTCGGAGTTTTCGGACAAGTCACCGTAGGACCGGGCTTCTGCGATCATGGCAGCGACTTCCCGCTCCCGGGTGGTCTTGAGGTAATTCAGTTCCTTTTCCAGGTCAGCAAGACGCAGGCTTGTGATTTTATATTCCTTAGCCATATTCAAAATCCTTTCTTAGATGAAAATTTCCATAGCTTTGAATATTATAGAGGAAAACCCCCTGGGAGTCAAGAAGAATCCCGGGGGTTTTCTAAAAATTCAATTGTTTCTCTCCGGGAGCCGGGCCAGGATTCCCTCATAGATTTCCCGGGTCTCATCCAGGTTTTTCCCGCTGAGTACAAGGATCTGGCCTTTGGTGGTGTGCAGCACAATGGCACTGTGGGGATTATAATAGGTAAAGCGGACATAGGGGCCAAATTCCTGGTTTTCAAAATACCCCGCCAGCAGCCGGAAGGAGCCCAGGCCCCAGGTGCGGGTGCCGGGTACATTTTCCTCCCGCAGTTCCACACTTTCAATATCGCTGTAGGGAAGATTCGCCCGGCCATAGTAGCTGGTGCGCACTTCCAGTTGGGTCTCCTCAAAGCGGACCTGGACAGAGCCGGTAAAGAGCAGCACCGCCGTCAGCACCAGCACAAAAACAACAGCCCAGGTGGCAACTTTCGTCACCTTGGGGTCCGCTTTCCGGGCCTTGCGCAGGGTCTCTCCCCGGGCCAGCTGCCGCCGATAAAACCAGTAGGAATAAATAACGGGAAGAATGCTGCCCACCACCAGCACCAGCATCAGCCAGGGCATGGCCGTCTCCTGGGGCAGGAAGCTCAACAGGAGCATACAGGAGCCGCAGACCATCCACACAGGCCCCGCCATCCGGTGGGTGGCGTTCCAGTTTTTCTCACTGGCGAAGGTCCATTTGACCCGGATGCCCACGGTGCTGTTCATCCGGCATTTGGGCATATAGTTGCCCAGAACCAGATACATGATGCCAAAGAGCAGCCCCAAGTACCGGGTAACGGAAACCGCCGCCCCCTGGGTAAAGAGCCGGTAGGACATCCAGAAGGTCACGTTGGACAGAGCAGGGATCATCCAAATCACCACATTGTTGATTTTCCGGTTCTTATTGGGGTCCTTTTCCGTTTTTTCCGTGATATACATGCAGAACCACAGGGTCAGTGCCATGAGAACAGGGGTTCCCAGCATCATCCCGGGAATCTGCCCGCCCCGGCCCAGCAAAAGCCCGAAGGCTAAGGGCAGCAGGGTCAGTAGATAGCAAAATAGTTTGGTTTTTTTATTATACATACTTGATTCCTCCACAAAAATGGGTGTTTAAGTGCCTGATTTCAGATTTGTGATCCACAGCAGTGCTTCTTCCAGAACAGAGGCGTTGAGTTCATAATAGATGTACTTCCCCTCCCGGCTGTCATAGACCAGATCCGCCTCTTTCAATACGGACAGGTGCCTGGAAATGGCCGCGCCGGAAACGGAAAAATGCTCCCCGATTTCCCCGGCGCTTTTCTTGCCGTCTTTTAGAAGCTTCAAAATCTCCCGCCGGGTGGGGTCTGCCAGTGCTTTCATGGTTTGCTGCAAGCCCATGGTACGTCCCTCCTTGTTTAACATTTAACTTAATTGTTAATTATATATTAGCACAACGCCCACCCCTTGTCAAGTCCCAGAAAAAGGGTGGGCATTTTTTACCTGGTCTAAAAACATGGTGGTTTGCTCCTTCCGTAAATCTTTTCTATAGCACCATCCTACCGTGGCCCAAAAGAAAAATCAATGTTCTTCTCCCTTGCAATCCGGTTTTTGCCATGGTACAATGCAGGTGTTATTTTTGTATATTCGCCATACCGGCATGATTTAGGAGGAAGCTTATGGATTACGCAAAGGAAGCCCTGCGGCTCCACGGTGCGTGGAAGGGCAAAATCGAAGTAAAGGCCACCGTGCCTGTGGAAACCAAGGACGATCTGTCCCTGGCCTATACCCCCGGCGTTGCCGCCCCCTGCCTGGAAATTCAGGCCCACCCGGAGCGGTCCTACGACCTGACCCGCCGCCACAATCTCTGCGCCGTCATCACCGACGGCTCCGCCGTGCTGGGTCTGGGAGACATTGGCCCCGAGGCCGGTATGCCGGTTATGGAGGGCAAATGCGTTCTGTTCAAGTCCTTTGGCGACGTGGATGCCTTCCCCCTGTGTGTGAAAACCCAGGACGTGGACGAGTTTGTAAACGCCGTCTACCTGATCTCCGGCTCCTTTGGCGGCATCAACCTGGAGGACATTGCCGCCCCCCGGTGCTTTGAAATCGAGCGGAAGCTGAAAGAAAAGTGCGACATTCCCATTTTCCACGATGACCAGCACGGTACCGCCGTCATCACCCTGGCGGGCCTGACCAACGCGCTGAAAGTGGTGGGCAAAAAGAAAGAGGACGTGAAAATCGTCACCTCCGGTGCCGGTGCCGCCGCCATTGCCATTGTGAAGCTGCTGCTCTCCGCCGGATTTAAGAACATCGTGATGACGGACCGCAGCGGTGCCATTTACGCCGGCCGGGAAAAGCTCAACTGGGTCAAGGAAGAAATGGCCCAGCAGACCAACCTGCAAAAGGAAACCGGCAAGCTGGCAGACGTGATCCGCGGTGCAGACGTCTTCATCGGCGTTTCCGCCCCCGGCACCCTGACCCGGGAAATGGTGCAGACCATGAACAAAGATGCCATCGTCTTTGCCTGCGCCAATCCCACCCCCGAGATTTTCCCGGATGATGCCAAGGCAGGCGGCGCTGCCGTGGTTTCCACCGGCCGCAGTGACTACCCCAACCAGATCAATAACGTGCTGGCTTTCCCCGGCATTTTCCGGGGTGCCTTCGATGTCCGGGCCTCGGACATCAACGAGGAAATGAAGATGGCCGCCGCCGAGGCTCTGGCGAACCTGGTTTCCCCGGAAGAACTGAGCGCCGACTACATCATCCCCGCCGCCTTTGACAAGCGGGTCGGCCCCGCCGTGGCCAAGGCCGTGGCAGAAGCCGCCCGGAAGTCCGGCGTGGCAAGAATCTGACAACACAAAGACCTGCCCCTCTGTTCATTTGGGGCAGGTCTTTGCATTCAAATCAGGATGCCTTCTAAATGGTCGCACTCGTGCTGGATGATCTGGGCGGGGAAATCCCGGAAGGTTTTGATGCGCCACTGGTAGTCTTTATTCTGGTAGCGGACCTTGATAGACCGGTAACGCTGTGTTTTCCGGGTACCCTCCAAACTCAGGCACCCTTCCTCAGTTTCGTAGGGATCCTGGGCTTTCAGAATTTCCGGGTTTCGCAGAACCAGCGGTTTCCCATTCTCCTCCAATACGATGATCCGCACCGCCTGACCGATCATGTTGGCCGCCATGCCCACACATCCTGCCCGATGGGCAAGCAACGTGTCTGCCAAATCCCGGGCGATGGGTTCATCCTGGGGCGTTGCCGGTCTGGAGGGGCGGCTTAAAAAGAATCTGTCTTTACAAATGGGCTGAATCATGGTTTTTTCTCCTTTTGTTCCAAAAAGCAGGCTGTTTCATGCCAAAAAACCGGCTTGTCTTTCCGGGGTACATCTGTTATAATGGTTTGGATTTTCGGAAAGGGAGGGGTTTGCTTGGCACAAAGCAACCGCAAAAGGGCGGTTCTTTTTATAATGTATGTTTTGGTCATGCTCTATCTGCTCTTTGGCCGAACCCCCAACCCCCGGGGACTTCCCTTTCCCGTGTATCTGCGGGCCAACCTGAATCTGGTGCCTTTCAGAACCATTCGCCGGTTCGCCCGGCTGCTGATTCCTCCGGTGCGGCCCTATCTGGTGCGCATTGCCCTGCACAACCTTTTTGGAAATGTGGTGCTGTTCATCCCCCTGGGCTGGTTTTTGCCCGCCCTGTTCCCCAAACTCCGGAGCTTCCCCATGACGTTCCTTTCGGTTCTTGTCAGTGTCAGCTGCGTGGAGATATTGCAGGTGGTATTCACCATCGGCATTTGCGATGTGGACGATTTGCTTCTGAATCTGCTGGGAGCCTGCATAGGCTACGGGGCTTACCGGTTTTATAGCTGGGTCACCAAAAAGTTTTATTGAGCAAGGGCTTCCCGTTCTCGTTCCTGACAGGTAAAGAGCAAGATCTGCTTTTCCGCTCCCAACTCCTCCAAAACCTCCAAGGCCCGCTTTAGCCGCCGGTCGTCAAAGCGCACCAGGGCATCGTCTAAAATCAATGGGGCGTCCTTTGTCAAGGTCTGGGCCACGGCCAGCCGGAGGGAGAGATACAACTGATCCACCGTGCCGTTGCTGCGCCAGAGAATGTCCCGCAGGCCCGTTTCCCCCGCCGCCCCGGCTTCCAGGGCCAGGTCTTCCGTCAGGGTCACCCGGTCATAGCGGCCATCGGTCATTCTTGCCATATAGGTCTGGGCCAGGGTAGAAATTTTCGGTGCGAACCGCCGCTGCAAGCTCTGGGCCGCCTGGGTCAGGGTCTCCTGGGCCAGGGTCAACGCCCCTTCATACTGCCGCAATGCCGCCACCCGGCGGCTTTCTTCCTGCCAGGCCCGTTCCAGGGTCTCCCGGCTGCCCAGGGCTTCCAGCCGTCCCTTTTCCCCGCCCAATGCCTGGTTGAGGGTCAGAAGGCTTTCCCGAACGCTCTCCATGGCCCGCTCCGTCTCCTGCCGGGACAGGGTGAGCCCGTCGTCAATTTCTGTATAGGTCACAGGGGCAGCCATGGCAGAAAGCCGTTGCAGGTGACTTTGGGCCAGGGTGTTCTGTTCCCGCAGAACCTCCAAACGGTCCCAGCTGTAAAGAACCTGACGGCACAGTTCCTCCATTTCCTCCGGGGTGTGGCCCTCACAGAGGAATTCCCGCTGGTCTTCCAACCCTTTCCGGTGCTGTTCCAGCTCCGTCTGCCGGTGGAGCCATTCCCGCTGTTCCTGGGAATACCGGGTCAGGGCATCTGCATAGGTTCTGGCCTTGGCCTCCCACTGGTCCGGCGTTCCGCCGCCGTAGGGAACGGCCAGGGCTTTTTGCTGCTCCTTTTCTTTCCCGCCTACCAGCAGGGAGACCCCCAGCAGCAGTGTCCCCAGGCCAAAGGCCACCAGGGCCGGAATGAGCTTGCCAAAGGCCAGGAGAATCCCGATACCCAGGGCCATACAAAGACCCGCCAGCACCACCAGACTCCAAAACCCCTTGCCTATAATGGCTCTGTAGGCTTTTCCGTCTGCCAAGGCACGGTCCATGGCCTCCTGGGCAGTCATACCGGCAAATACCTCCGGCTCCCGGGGCATCTCCGGTGGCGGGTTTTCTGTGTCCTCCCCGGCCGCAAAATAAGCCCTGGCATGGGCTTCCAGATCCCGCAGCCGTTTTTCCGCCTCCTGCCGGGTGGGCAGTTCCCCACAAGCGGCCTCCATTTTTTCGTACTCCCGCTGCCGCCTTTCCGCATCCCGCCGGGCATTTTCCACCTGTCCCGCATCCTGGAATGCCTTTTCCTGGTCTAAGGCCGCCTGGTGGTTTTGCAGGGCCTGCAAATACCGCTCTGCCTCCCCTTTCTGGGCTTCCAAGCGTTGGATTTTTGCTTCCAGACCCCGTTGCTGCTCCAAAGCGTCTTCCAGTTCTGCCAGCCTTCTTTCTGCCTGGGGCAGGAGTCCGGACTGGTTATAGCGGCATTTGTTTTTCAGTTCTTTCAGCTTCTGGCGAAGCTTCGCCCCCTCGCCGGAGTCATCGCCGGTGGTGACCAGGGCGTTGAGCCGGGCCCGGAGGGCTTCATTTTTGGTCACCGGCAAATCCTCCTGCCGGATAAAGCCCGCCCGGCAGAATACTTCCCGTTCTGCCCCCAGAAGCATCAGGCCGCAGTTTTCCGCCGTCAGCTCCGGAACCGGCAAACCGGTCTGGGTTTCATAGGCTCTGAATTCTCCCAGAGGAATGCGGCCCTTGGTGGTTCGCTCTAACGTAATGCGCCGCCCCTGCCACTGGACCTCCATTTGTCCCGCCATGGGGCTTCCGGACCAGGGGGCATAATGCTCCTTGGGGGACAAAGAAGTCTTTGTGGATTTGCTTCTGGTGTCCAGACCGTAGAGCATGGCCAAAAGGAAGGCGCACCAGGTGCTTTTTCCCCATTCGTTCTCCCCGGTGATCACATTGAGACCGGGCCGGAAAGTCAGCTTCTCCCCCTCCAGTTTTCCGAAAGTCGCCGTCATGGTTTCGATCCTCACGGCAGGGTCACCTCCTCACCTTCCAAGAGTCTTGCCACCAGTTCCGCCGCTAACCGGGCCGTTTCCCCCTCCTCCCGGGAGGGGGCGTTTTCATACCGTTCTTTCAATAGCCCCAGGCAGACCCCGGGCAGGCTGTCCGCCCCCGCCAAGGCCCAGGGGTCTAAAGGTGCTCTGGTACGGTCCCGCAGTTCTAAAAATTTCAGATAGGAGAATTGCTTCCGCAGACCAGGCATATCGATGCTTCCCCGGCCTGTCAGGGTTACCCGGTAGTAGTCGCCGCTGTCCACCGGCGGCAGGATGTTCCCCAGGGCCTCCACAGCCCCGGCAGAAATATCCACCGTTTCCTCCAAAAAAGCAGGAAGACGAACCGGCAGGGTGGAAAGCTTTACCCGGTCTGTCAGTTCTGCCAGCAGCATTCCCTTGCGGCCGGTCTCGTCCCAGCCCCTGCCCATGGGGCAACCGGGCCAGGCGCAGAGGGTAGACCCTGCCATAAAACTGCCCCCCTTGTGGGTATGGCCCAGGGCCAGATACTGTAGAGCAGAGGATGCCACCTGTTCCGCCGTTATGGGGCAGTAGGGGCTTTTGCTGTTCAGGGCATCCCCATGGAGGACACCCAGTAAGTACCCAGGCCCCAGCTCCGCCTGAAAGCCTTGCAGCAGCCCCGGGCAGTCCATAGAGCGGTAGCCCCCGCCGTAAACCCGGCAGTCCAGGTCCTCCAAATCCACATAGCTGAGATTTCCCCGGAAAATATGAACATTTTCCGGCCAAAGTTCCCGCTGCCAGGGGGAATCCAAGCCGTCATAATCGTGATTTCCCGGGGTGATAAACACCGGAACGCCGCAGTCTTCCAGGCAGTCAGCCAGGAGTGCGGCGGTCTTTTTCTGATAGGGGCCGTCAAACACGTCCCCTGCCAAAAGTACCATGTCCGCCTTTTGCTCCCCGCACAGCCGGGTCAGTTCCTCGGGCAGTTTTCTCTGGGATGCCAGTAACAGCTGCCGCTGGTCCTCCGGGAATCCGGAAAAAGGGGAATCCAGGTGCAGATCCCCGGAATGCAGTACCTTTAGTCCCATAGGTCTACCCTCTCCGCTTTCAGACATTTTCCTGTAGCACCATCCAGGGTGAACAGCACCCCTTCCAGCTTGGTAGGGCCCTCTGCCCAGCGGTAACGCTCGGTCAGGTCCCCCCGGAATCTTGCAATGGAAAGCTCCGGGCGAATGCCCAGCACTGATTCCTGGGGTCCGGTCATGCCCAGGTCCGTTACATAGCCCGTCCCCTTGGGCAGCACCCGGGCATCCGCCGTGGGAACATGGGTATGGGTTCCCCACAGGGCGTTGACCCGTCCATCCAGCAGATACCCCATGGCCAACTTTTCCGAAGTGGCTTCCGCATGGAACTCCACCAAAACCCACTTGGCCTCAATGGTTTTTAACAACTTTTCCACAAGCAAAAAGGGATTGTCTGGGGTGTAGTCCATATTGCACCGGCCAATCAAATCAATGACCGCCACATCCCCGGCCCGGGTCTCATACATACCCCACCCCCGGCCCGGTGCCTGGGGGGCCAGATTGGCAGGCCGCAGAACCCGGCTGGTGTCCTCCAAATAGTCCACGATCTCCCGCTTGCCGAAGCTGTGATTTCCCAACGTCACCACATCCGCCCCGGCATCCAGAATTTCCTCTGCCTGATCTGGGGTAATGCCCACCACACTGGCGTTTTCCCCATTGACCACCACAAAATCCGCCCCGGTTTTCCGCTTGAGCTGCCGCAGACTCCGGGCCACCCGATCCATACCGGGGTTGCCCACCACATCGCCCACCGCCAACACTTTGAAATCCATACCCAGTCCTCTTTCTGTCGGTTTTTCTGCTATTATATACTGGATCTATGGTTTCCACAAGGTCGGGAGAGCTTTAATTTTTTCATAAGGGGACGTTTCCGCTTCGCAACGAGCAGAGCCTGTTGCGTGTTGAACGGTGCCACGCTCCGAGAGGTCATTCCGAGCGAACGCAGTGAGTCGAGGAATCTTCCCAAGTGGCAGATTTTATCTTGTGTTGGTATTTTTCTGCCACGTGGTGGATTCCTCCACTTCGGTCGGAATGACATAACGGGGGGGACGTTTCTACGGATTCGCCTATTGTTCCTGAAATGTTTCAGGCTGCCCCGCTACCTCATCAGTCAGGGCTGCGCCCTGCCAGCTTCCCCAGTGGGGAAGCTCTTGTACCGGGCTTTGGGGTGTCTGGTATTTTCGGTAACGGTTCCGTCCTTTCAGGTGCGGAACGGCACATAGGCCGTTCCCTACAATAACGCTGACCGTGCCCACGTATAACCCGGACGAACCAGAAAAACGAACGTCCCCGGAACGGCACATAGGCCGTTCCCTACGGTTTCGCTGGTGGGGGTGCTTTTTCAACAAAGGTGGTCCGAAAACGTTGGTTCCAAGTGATTGTCCATACCAAAAAACTCCGTAGAAGCGTTTTTCTCGTTTCTACGGAGTTTCCATATATAATGTTACTTTACTTGTAGCTGCACCCTCCGTGGCAGTTTGCGCAGTTGCCGCCGCAGGTGTGTTTTCCCTGTTTGCGGTCCCGGATCAGGCTTCGGATGATGAACCCTACCGCCAGAACCAGAAGGGTCAGGACCAGTACAGTTCCCATAGTCTTCTCCTTTTATGCCAGCTTGGTGGTCAGCTTGTTTGCTTCCTTATAGGGACGGACCAGCATGTAAACCATGAATACCAGCACTGCCAGAGCGGCGACCAGGCCCACAACATTCACATTACCGGTAAAGAGGTTGCCGAACTGATTGATCATCAGGCTGACGCAGTAGGCAAAGCCGCATTGATAGCCGATGGCAAACCAGGTCCATTTGCTATTGTTCATCTCCCGCTTGATGGCACCGATGGCTGCAAAGCAGGGGGCGCAGAGCAGGTTGAATACCAGGAAGGACATGCCGGTAATGGGGGTAAAGGTGGAAGCAAGGGTTGCATACACATTGCCGGAGGCACCGTACAGAATGCCCATGGTGCCAACGATGTTTTCCTTGGCCACCAGGCCCGTAATGGAAGCCACAGCGGCCTGCCACTCGCCCCAGCCCAGGGGAATGAAAATCCAGGAAATCAGGCTGCCGATTCTTGCCAGGATGGAAAGGTTCAGCTCATCCTCCCCCAGCATCCGGAAGCCTTCTTCCGTAAAGCCAAAGTAAGAGGTGAACCACACCGCAATGGTGGACAGCAGGATGATGGTACCGGCTTTCTTAATGAAGGACCAGCCACGCTCCCAGGTGGAACGCAGGACATTGCCCAGAGTGGGGATGTGATAAGGAGGCAGCTCCATGACAAAGGGGGCCGGGTCGCCGGAGAACATCCGGGTCTTTTTCAGAATGATGCCGGAGACCACAATGGCGGCCATGCCGATAAAGTAGGCACCGGTGGAGACCCAGGGGCTGCCGCCGAAGATGGCTCCGGCGATCATGGCGATAAAGGGTACCTTGGCACCGCAGGGGATAAAGGTGGTGGTCATAATGGTCATACGGCGATCCCGCTCGTTTTCAATGGTACGGGAGGCCATAATACCGGGGACACCGCAGCCCACGCCCACCAGCATGGGGATGAAAGACTTACCGGAGAGGCCAAAGCGGCGGAAAATCCGGTCCAGAACGAAGGCAATACGGGACATATAGCCGCAGGCTTCCAGAATTGCCAGCAGGAAGAACAGCACCAGCATCTGGGGTACAAAGCCCAGGACTGCACCCACACCGGCCAGAATGCCGTCATTGATGAGCCCCGCCAGCCAGTCGGCACAGTGCACACTTTCCAGGAAGTTCCCCACCAGTACCGGCACACCGGGAACCCACACGCCAAATTTCGCAGGGTCGGGCTGGGTGCCGTAGGCGTTCAGGGCATCCTGGATGGCGGTATAGTCTGCTTCTTCAGTGGTAACGGCCAGGGTTTCCTCGTCCTCTACTTCATATTCAACGGAAGCACCGGCGGGAACCAAAGTGCCCAGGGTCTTGATGGCTTCCTGAGCGGCTGCCTCGTCGTAATCTTCGCTTTCCATGTCCAAAGCGGCTTCCATGGACTCGTCACCGTACTGAGAAACCAGGGCGGCAATGATCTGATCCGTGTCGCCGTAGGCATCCGCTGCCTCCTCATAGGCGGCAGAGCCAATGCCAAAGAGGTGGTAGCCGTCACCAAACAGACCGTCATTGGCCCAGTCCGTGGCAGATGCGCCTACGCTGACCATGGCGATGTAGTATACCAGGAACATGACCAGGGCGAAGATGGGCAGGCCCAGGAAACGGTTGGTGACGATTTTATCGATTTTATCAGAGGTGGTCAGGCTTCCGGCTTTCTTTTTCTTGTAGCAGCTCTTGATCACCCCGGCGATGTACACATAGCGTTCCCCGGTGATGATGGACTCGGCATCGTCATCGGCTTCCTGCTCTGCCGCCTGAATGTCGGCTTCAATATGGTCCAAGGTCTCCTGGGGGATGTTCAGCTGGGAGAGGACCTTGTCGTCCCGCTCGAAAATCTTAATGGCGTACCAACGCTGCTGCTCCTCAGGCATATCGTGCAGCACCGCCTCCTCGATATGGGCAATGGCATGTTCCACCGGGCCGGAGAAGGTGTGCATAGGTACCGTCTTGGGACCCTGGGCCGCCAGAATGGCTGCTTCCGCCGCTTCCTGAATGCCGGTACCTTTCAAAGCAGAGATTTCCAGCACCTGGCAGCCCAACTGGCGGCTCAGCTCCGGAACATTGATTTGATCTCCGTTTTTCTTGACCAAGTCCATCATGTTGATGGCTACCACCACGGGGATCCCCAGCTCTGTCAGCTGGGTGGTGAGATACAGGTTCCGCTCCAGGTTGGTGCCGTCAATAATGTTCAGAATGGCATCGGGCCGCTCCCCGATCAGGTAGTTTCGGGCCACCACTTCCTCCAAGGTGTAGGGGGACAGGGAATAAATACCGGGCAGGTCCGTGATGATCACATCGTCATGCTTTTTAAGGCCACCCTCTTTTTTCTCCACCGTCACGCCGGGCCAGTTGCCAACGAACTGATTAGAACCCGTCAGGGCATTGAACAGGGTGGTTTTACCACAGTTGGGATTGCCCGCCAGGGCGATCCGGATGGTTTTCTTTTCCATATTGCGCGCTCCTTACTCTACTTCCACCATTTGGGCATCGGCCTTGCGGATGCTCAGCTCATAGCCCCGGACATTCAGCTGAATGGGGTCTCCCAGAGGGGCCACCTTGCGGACGGTCACATCCACGCCCTTGGTCAGGCCCATGTCCATGATCCGCCGGCGAACGGCACCCTCCCCGTGGATCTTCACCACCTTGGCGGTGCCTCCCACAGGAATTTCTCTTAAAGTTTTCATTCTATTTCCTCCTTTGGTGGTCAAACCATGATTTTTCTGGCCATTTCCTCACTGATGGCAACCCGGGATTCCTTTACATTGACGATGACATTCCCGCCCAGGCGGCTGACGATCCGGACGCTCCCGCCTGCCACAAAGCCCAAATTTTCCAGGTGCTTTTTGACTTCCGGGCTTCCACCCACCCGTCGGATGATATTGACGGTATCCTCACTGGCGAAGGTCAGCGGCATCATTGTTTCCCCCTCTTTTCTCAAACCCATTTTATTAGCTTGCGCTAACTTTGAGGCTAATAATTAATTAGCTCTCGCTAACTGCAAACATGATACTCCTATTTGTTTTTCTTGTCAACGGCTTTTTTAGGTTCACCGCAAAGATTGTAAGAATTCTCCAAAGAAGCAGTTAGCATACGCAAACCATTTTGTACAGATTGATTTTTCATCCCGCTCTCAGCCCCTCCGAAGGTCTTTGGGCATTAGAAATACCCCACACGGTTGACCAGACCATGTGGGGCATTCCCAGAGAAAAGAGAGGTAAGAAAAATTTCATCCCGGCTTCCTTGCGGAAACCGTTCTTGCACTTGCAAGGTTATTATACCGCAATTCCCGGAAATTGCAAGCTTTATTTTGTTAAATATATATTAAGCATGTCAAATGTAAGCACTCTATTTTGTGCAGTTTTTACAGATGTAAACATTTTGTGATATTCCCGGCCCTGGACTTGACTTTTTACAAAAAAGGGGTATAGTATAGGCAAATAAAAATTAGCACTCGCAATACGAGAGTGCTAATCCATGAAAGAAGGATGGCTATGAATTTTCAGAACTATACGCAAAAGTCCATGGAGGCTGTCCAGAACGCCAAGGATCTGGCGATCCAGAACAACAATCAGCAAATGGAGCAAATTCACCTACTGCTTGCCCTGTTGGAGCAGGACGGTGGGCTGATTCCCCAGCTGCTGAAAAAGATGGATGTGACGGTGGAGAGTCTGGAAGCCGCCGCCAAGGCTGAGCTTGGCAAGTTGCCCTCTGTTACCGGCAGCCGGGAAGCAGACCGATTCTATATCAGTGCCGATATGGACCGGGCCTTTACCGCCGCCGAAAACCAGGCAAAGACCATGAAGGATGACTTTGTATCCGTAGAGCATCTGTTCTTGGGTCTTCTGGAAACGGCCCAGGATGGGGTGGCCCGGCTTTTCTCGGACTACCGCATTACCAAAGAAGCGGTTCTCAAGGCCTTGCAGGCCGTCCGGGGCAACCAGCGGGTCACCACGGACAGTCCCGAGGGCACCTATGAGGCCCTGCAAAAATACGGCACGGACCTAGTAAAAAAGGCCCGTGACCAGAAAATGGACCCTGTCATTGGCCGTGACGAAGAAATTCGGAACGTGGTTCGTATCCTCTCCCGGAAAACCAAAAATAACCCGGTTCTGATCGGTGAACCCGGTGTTGGTAAAACCGCCATTGTAGAGGGTCTGGCCCAGCGGATCGTTGCCAAGGAAGTACCCAAGTCTTTGCAGGATAAGAGCATTTTCTCCCTGGATATGGGTGCGCTGGTAGCCGGTGCCAAATACCGGGGCGAATTTGAGGAACGGTTAAAAGCCGTTTTGAACGAGGTCAAGCAGTCGGAGGGCCAGATCCTGCTGTTCATCGATGAGCTGCACACCATCGTCGGTGCCGGTAAAACCGAGGGCAGCATGGATGCGGGCAACCTCTTGAAGCCTATGCTGGCCCGGGGCGAGCTGCACTGCATCGGTGCCACCACCCTGGACGAATACCGGCAGTATATCGAAAAAGACCCGGCCCTGGAACGCCGGTTCCAGCCAGTCATGGTCAATGAGCCGACAGTGGAAGATACCATTGCCATTCTCAGAGGCCTGAAAGAGCGTTACGAAGTGTTCCACGGTGTCAAGATCACGGACCCGGCCATTATTGCCGCCGCTACCCTGTCCCACCGGTATATCACCGACCGGTTCCTGCCGGACAAGGCCATTGACCTGGTGGATGAGGCCTGCGCCCAGATCCGTACCGAAATGGACTCCATGCCCACGGAGCTGGACACCATCAACCGCCACATCATCCAGCTGCAAATCGAGGAGGAATCCTTGAAGAAAGAGGAGGATGAGCTTTCCAAGAGCCGTCTGGCCCAAATCCAGAAAGAGCTGGCAGAGGAACAGGACAGCTTTAACGCCAAGAAAGCTCAGTGGGAGAACGAAAAGAACGCCATTGGCAAGACCCAGCAGCTGCGGGAACAAATCGAAGACCTGAACCGTCAAATCGAGGCGGCGGAGCAGAGCTACGATCTGGGCAAGGCCGCGGAACTGAAATACGGCAAGCTGCCCCAGGCCAAGAAGGCTCTGGAGGAGCAGGAGCGCTTGATTCAAAAGGACAGCGACGGTGCCCTTCTGCGGGATAAGGTCACGGACGAGGAAATCGCCCGGATCGTAGAACGCTGGACCGGCATCCCCGTAAGCCGTCTGGTTCAGGGAGAGCGGGAGAAGCTTCTGAACCTGGAAAGCATTCTTCACAAGCGTGTGATTGGTCAGGACGAGGCCGTGCGGTCTGTCACCGAGGCCATTCAGCGCAGCCGTGCGGGCATTCAGGACCCCAACCGGCCCATTGGTTCTTTCCTGTTCCTTGGCCCCACGGGTGTGGGTAAAACAGAGCTGGCAAAGGCCCTGGCCGAGGCCCTGTTTGACGATGAAAACAATCTGGTGCGAATCGACATGTCCGAGTATATGGAGAAGTTCTCCGTGTCCCGGCTGATTGGCGCACCTCCCGGATACGTGGGTTATGAGGAGGGCGGTCAGCTGACAGAGGCCGTCCGCAGAAAGCCTTACAGTGTCGTCCTCTTTGATGAGGTGGAAAAGGCCCACCCGGATGTATTCAACATCCTGCTGCAGGTGCTGGACGATGGCCGGATCACCGACTCCCAGGGCCGCACCGTGGACTTTAAGAACACCATTCTGATTCTGACCTCCAACCTGGGCTCTCAGGAGCTGCTGGGCAGCATCGGCGCAAACGGCGAAATCGACCCCGCCGCCAAGGAACGGGTCATGCTGCTGCTGCGGCAGAACTTCCGCCCCGAGTTCTTAAACCGTTTGGATGAAATCGTGTTCTACAAGCCCTTGACCAAGGACAACATCACGAGCATCATCGATTTGCAGATCGACAAGCTCAACAGCCGTCTGGCAGACCAGCAAATCACCTGCCGCCTCACCCAGGCCGCCAAGAGCCACATCGTAGACGAGGCCTACGACCCCGAATTCGGTGCCCGTCCTCTGCGCCGGTATGTGCAGCACACGGTAGAAACCATGTTGAGCCGCCGCCTGCTGGAGGGCCGCATCACCACCGGCTCCACCGTCACGGTAGACTACCAAGACGGCCAGCTGGTGCTGGAATAAGCGCATATGAACACCCCCGGTTTCCAAAGCGAAACCGGGGGTGCTTTTTTATCGGTGGAGGAGTCCTGAGAAGGTTTCCCGGGCGGCGCAGACCTTGTCGGCGGTACACAGCAGTACGCTTTCCCGATACCGGGGCAGGGTCCGGTTCATGGGGAACATGTGAGACAGGATCATGTTCCGCTCTACCGGGTTCAGGCCAAAATCCCTCTGGGCGTTGGCCATGGCCAGACGGGCATGCCAGAAGCCGTGCAAGGGGCGGCCCTTGACTTTTACGTGCCAGTCATACAAAAAGTAATCGTGAAGCAAGGCCCCCCGCACCAGAGTCCGGGTATCCGTCCGCAGCCGGAAGAGTCCTGCCAGCCGCAGACACATCAGGGCCACCGCCACGCTGTGGTCATACACGGTCACGGTGCCGTGCTGATAAAACCTTTTTTCCTGCGCCATGCCCCGGGAAGAAAGAATGTCCCCGGCATATTTTTGGAGCATCCGCTCCCGTTGGTCTTTTGTTGTCATTGCGTCTCCTGACCCTATTCAAAAGGGGTGCTGGGAATTTCTTGCCAGTACCTTTTCATACAAATAGCGGAAGGCCTCGGTCTTCCGGTTTACCAGCAGCATGAGCCCATTGGGCACCAGTAAGCACAAAACGCCCCGCATCAGGAAATCCCCCCAGGGCCCCAGCCCCGCCACATTGGACAGGCCCAGAATGATGCCATAGGAGACGACCACGATGCCCAGGTGGAGCCCCTGCCGCAGGAAATAGGGCAGGCTGGAAGTTTCAAAAATCCGCTTGTGCAGAAGATAGGGCTCAAACCAGAAAGAGGTAGAGAGTCTAGACAGGGATGTGGCCGCCAGAATGCCGGTAAGTCCAAACCGGACTCCCAGGAAATAGGACAGCACCAGATTGATTGCCGCCGCATAGAGCAGGATGTTCTTGGTCTCCCGGAACAGGCCCGTGGTGTTCCGATAGCTCCACACCGGAGTCAACACGTTTGGCAGGAAGAAGTTCAGGCAGATGACCCAAACGGTGGACATGGGCAGCAGCCACTCCTCCCCGGCCCAAAGGCGAATAAAGGGATTGTACAGTGCCAGCAGGGACAGTGTGCAGAACGTGGTCAGCCAGGTAAAGGCCATGGAATAGGCATCAAACACCTGGTGCTTCTGCTCCCGGGTGCCGATGGCGTTCAGGTTGCCGATGGAGCCAAGTACCGCCTGATTGACGGTATTGGTAAAACCCGTTACCACCATGGTCTGGATCATGGTGTAGTTGTCCAGAATGCCCACGGTGGCAGTGCTGATCATAGAGGAAATATACAGGTTATCCGTGCCGTTTAGCAGCTGTCCTCCTGCCTTGTAGGAGAACATATGCCGCACGTCCCGGAAAATGGACTTCTTTTTCTCCCGGGGCAGCTCTGCCTTTTCCCGGATAAAGGGATACAGGGCATCGGCCTTGCGGGAAACATAGAAGTTATTGGCCACGGTCATGCTGATCTGCACCGTCAGGTACACCGTAAAATTCCGGGTGGTCAGCAGCAGGATGATCTGGGCCGCCGTGGCCAGCAGCTTAAAGAGCATGGTGTATTTGGAAATCAGATACCGCTTCTGGTCTGCCTGGATGATGCTGGATTTGTAGACCAGCAGATAAGAGCAGACAGAGTTTGCCAGGAACATCAGGTAGTACAGCACCAGATGGAAACTGTCGATCTCAGACTTGACCAGCACCCGCAGAAAAGGCACCAGGGCAAGGCCGATGGTCCCCACCGTCAGGGCGATGATCCGGTAAATGGTTTTATAGTAGCCCATAAGGGCCGTCAGATGCTTGGTATCCCCCTGGGCCAGAGGCTTGTAGAGGGAGAATACCACCACATCCGCCAGACCCAACTCCGTCAGGGACAGCACATCCAGGATGCTGGTATACAGGCCGTTGATGCCCAGGTATTCTTCTCCCAACACCCGCATAAATACGGTACGGGACACAAAACCCAGTAACGTCACCACCAGCTGGGCCGCCGCCCCGAAGCGAAAATTCCGAAAAGTATTGCTGAGCCTGGATTCATTATTTTTCTCCACAGGATCCCCCCTTGTTTGTGGAACACGCCTGCGCTGTCTTTCCCGGGACAGCACCGCCGCTCCTTGGTTTTTCCCCCTATTCTACCGCAAAAGGCCGGATTTTACAAGAGCAAAAACCGCCGCAGTTCCGGGCTCCCCCGAACTGCGGCAGAAAGATTCAAGATACAGCGGCTTTTTGTCTGACCCCCGTCAGGAGGCTGTAAGTTCTGGGCAGAAACCGCCGGAGAAACAGGGACAGCCCAATGCAGAACGCAAACATCACAAAGGGCATTCCCAGGTATTCTGCCAACTGGGCCAGAGTCGTAGGCGGCACCAGTTTGTTGACCAGCTTAAAGAAAATGATCATGGTCATCTGGTGGAACAGGTAGATGTCCAGAGAAAAGGGCATCAGCCAGCGAAGGAACCGCCCCGGCTCCAAATCCGTGGCACAGACCAGCCAGAAGGCCACGCCCGTCAGAATACACAGCTTTTTAAGAAGCACTTTTTCCGCCAGGGCCGCTGCCAGCACCAATGCCCAATAGAGCACCGCCAGAAGCCATTTTCCTTTGACATCCTCCAGGTGCAGGTTCTCCCTCACGGCGCAGGCTCCCAGGGTAAAGAAGCAGATGGCCTCGGTGGTGATGGTCAGGTAGCGGGTCTTGGGCAGCAGATACAGGGCCAGCACCCCGGCCGCCGTCAGTTTGGGGGCCTTCTTTGTCAGATAGCCAATAATCGGTGCCACCAGGTTCATCACAAACAGATCCCGCAAAAACCACAGATGGTACACCATGGGCCCACCGGACCGGGTGCCAAAATAGCCGTCCAGCCACTCCCCCGGGCCCCAATCCAGGATACGCTTCTTGGAGAAAAAGGCCGCCGTGGCAGGGATGGACTGGCAGAGGATGTAAAAAAGGATCCACAGGGTATTGAGCAGCACATAGGGCACCGCCAGAGAGCGGCACTTTTTCCGCATGTTCTCCTTCCAGGTAAAGGGCTTCCGGAACAGCAGCACCCCGGCGATCAGGAAAAAGCCGGGCACGGCGCAGCGGGGGATTATATCAGAGCCCAGAAGCTTGAGCATTTCCAGCCACCTGGGGGTCTCAAAAGCCACGCTGCCTCCGGCCATATTGACTCCATCCTGACAGGAATGGATAAACACCACCATAAACGCAAACCAGAGCTTGGCCAAATTCAAGCGCTGAGAAGCTCTGGGAGATATGACATAGGGTTCCATAGGCACATCTCCTTTTTGTCCAGTTTTTAGGAAAAATGCCTTATCATGTTTATTCTATCCTAAAACTGTCTTTATTGCAATGGCCATTCATCAAAAGAATGTATATACTTTATTTACTTCTTTCCAAAAAGGCTTTTGCAATAAATCGCCCCGGCTACACCTCTTTGATTTGTTTTGGGAAAGCCGGTGGTTTTCTATCTGTAAATCTATGGAACCAACAGCTGTGTCCCATCCCGCAGTTCTACATAGGACACGTCTTTCAGGTCAATGGGGCTGACCAGCCCCAGGCTCCCATAGCCCTCAGGGTCAAAGGAGGTGGGCCGAAGGTCCACCGTGGAGCCATCTTGCAACACTACCTGGGAGAGGGCCAATACCGCCATGGTTCGCATGTCCGATGGGTCCACCGGCTGGAACGTCACCTCTGCCCCCATGGTTCCCAGCTTGAAAGAGTCCAGGGTCAGGCTGACCCCATTGGCACTGACGGTCACAGGCTGAGAAATCAACTCCAACTGTCCATCGTTCAGGTGGTCAAAAAGGATTTCAAAGTCCCAGGGGCCCTGGGCAAGGATGGTTTCTCCCCCGTCATCCCATTGGGTCAGGTCTGTCAGATGAAGGATATAGGGAACTCCTGCCTCAAAGGGCACGGCATCCGGGCTCGTTCTCTGATTCATGCGAATAAGAACCGACACTTCCTTTCCCACCGGGTCATCGAAAACCCAGGTGCTGGTGCCAAAGGGGCTTGCGTCCGTGGGAGAGGCGCCTTTGGGGAAGAAGGCTCTCTCCAGCCGGTCTTCTCCCGGCACCTTTCTGGGTTGTAAAGATACGGATTTCCCGGAGAAGGGCTTTTCCCCGGTGATCCGGAGTTTAATATAGGCGGTTTTCGGCTCCGCAATGGCAGATTCCAGGGTCAGGGTATAGCCGCCCACAGTAACGCTATCCCCCATTTCTTTGGTGCTGTTGGCGATCAGGTCCATCTGTCCCTGGCCCAGGGGCTGTTTCTGCTCCCGGGCGAAATAGGCCTGGAACCAGGCTGTTCCAGACAGCACCGCATAGCCACAGCCCGCCAACAGCAGCAGTACTGCCACCACCGCCGCAATCAAAAGAGGTTTCCGCCAAACTCTGCCCCGGCGTTCTGCTTCGTGGTAAAAGGCTTCATCTATGTTCCCCAGTTCTATGAGCAATTCTTTCCCTGTCATCGTGCCATCCCCTCCTGTTCCAAAAAGGTGTATAGCCGTTTGCGGGTTCTCAGCAGCTGCATTTTTACCTTGCTTTCCCCCAGACCGTACCGCTGGGCAATTTCGCTGATGGAGTCTCCATACAGATACCGGCGCAAAAACAAAATGCGGCTCTGCTTCGGTATTTGCCGGAGAAAGGTCTCCAAAAGGCCCCTGATTTCCCGGCTTTCCATCCCAAGTTCCTGCCGGGTATCCGGAATGCACTGTTCCAGTTCTGCCGTCAAGGCCACAAGATGGCCGTTTCTCTTTTCCGCCTGTCTCCAATCCAAGCGGTCAAAGGCCAGGTTCCGGCAAATTCGTTGCAGAAAGGCCAGAAAATACCGGGGCCTCTCCGGCGGAATGGTCTGCCAGGCCCGGAAATATGTATCGCTTACATTCTCCTCCGCATCCTGAGGATTTCTCAAAATACGCTCCGACAAAGGAAAGAGCTTTCTGCCATAGGCAAGCCTGGTCTCCTCAATGGCCTGTTCCTCTCTGCGCCAGTACAGTTCAATAATCTTGCTGTCCTCCATGTTTTTCCCTCCTGTCAATTCTGGGTTTCACTTTTATAGACGGAATCCACGACCATTCGGTCACAGGTTTTTAGAGAGTCGATGGAAGATTTGTTGTCATTTTGAGGTTTTCCGTATGATTAGGACTGCACTGGAATATAGAATAGCCTGCTTTCGTGCCACCAATTCCCTTTGTACTTTTGACAATGTGATTTCTTCGTAGCTTCCTGCACATAGAGGCCTTTAATCAATATAATTGTTTCCGGGAAATTCTGCATAATAGGCCTCTACAGTTGCATTGTGCCTGACAAGATTCAGATCAGCCACCGGCTCATACCCATCCATGTTCTGTTCCGCATGGATTTCTAACCCACCGTCTTTCAGCTGAATGTATCCACGGAAGTAGTACCGATCGAGTTCCGTATGGTCAAAAGTAATACGTCCAGTTGATGAATCAAAGGTGCCAACGACATCATTATATCCAAATGCACGGATTTTTGCGTAGGAGAATATGAAATTCAAATTGTCAATCTTCTCAACAATAAGTCTGTACGGAGGAATCTCCGGTTTGTCATCATACCAGGTACCCAGATACTCATACAGGACTGTCGGGTCATCAAGAGGCGTAGGCTTAGAATAAGAAACATAATAGGTCCCATCGTACTGACCTTGCATAACCACGATCTCACCATTGGCATTTTGGACTACGCTTGATGCCTGAATACGTGGGAAACTGCTGTGCGTTTCTTCCGCAATATATCCCAAATCCGGGAATTGCTCCATGAGCGGAAGTGCAGAAAGCTGATAAAAAGTCATTGTATTCCCTAATGCACCCGGATATTCATCAACGATGTCTTCTACCTGAATTCTGTTAAACTGAGAATTCACGCTCGTGATCTCCACATGAAGCTTGTC
This sequence comes from uncultured Oscillospiraceae bacterium, assembly GCA_934591845.1. Classification (GTDB taxonomy): domain Bacteria; phylum Bacillota; class Clostridia; order Oscillospirales; family Oscillospiraceae; genus Faecousia. The sequence continues at coordinate 47,219 of CAKTPO010000016.1, forward strand.
GCCAAAATGGTTTGCATCGGATGTGCGGTCAATGACAATATGCCCATCCTCCGGGTACTCATAGTGGTAATGATAAACCGTATTCCAGCCTTCCCAAATGATATGCCAAGTCGAATCACGCAACCTACCATCAGTGCCATAGGTATACTCCATGACCGTCTCGCCATTTGCTGTTTTTTCTCTTATCAATTGTCCCTGGTCGTTATATTCGCTGTACAGCTCATCTTTCATGTTTACGTAATTTCGAATTCTCTTTGTCAGCTGGCCATCCGTATATTCATACCCCTGGCACAGAACGCCGTTCTGGTAATACCCTGTCAGCTGATCGTTTTCATTGTACGTAAACTGATATTCATTCAAAAAATCACCAGAATAAGTGAGATCTGTAAGCAGCCCTTTGCTGTTATAGGAACATTGTATTTCTGACTTGTGTCCCCTGCCATGGTCGATGCTGATTTTTTCAACCCGGTTTGTCGGCTCCTGCGTTTCTTGCATTGGCTCCATGACTTCCACAGTCTCCGCCACAGGCTCCGAATTTTCGAGCACTTCTTCATATGTTTCCGCCGCCTCCGAGGCCATAGGCAGCGATGCCTCGACTGTGATACTGGCAGGGGCTTGATTCGACTTTACCACGTGAACCACAGCAGCCGTGCCTCCAATTGCAGTACTGGCAGCCAGCACCGCTGCCGTTACCTTCACCGCTACCACTTTCGCTGCGGTTGAGCCAGCTCCGGCCACTGCTTTTGTGGCTGCATACTTACCGCCCTTCCTGGCACCCGTTCTCGTCACAGAGCCAGCTGCTCTACGGCTGACCGCAGAAGCAGTTCGGGCCGAAACTTCCGCCGATGCTTTAACTGTAGAGCCGGCAGAGGCAACCGCTGCGCCGACCTGACAATAGGATGCCCGAGGAATCGGATTGCGGTAGACCATCCGATACAGGGCATAGACCAGCAGCTCGGGCGTAATGGAATACAGCTTGATGCCACGCTTCTCCTCTGCCTGGACTGCCTTCTGGATCTTCTTACGGGCATAGTTCAGGTGGCTCTTCACCGTGTTCTCGGGGCATCCCATCACCTTGGCGATCTGCGGAATGCTCAGTTCATCGTAATACCGCAGGGTCAGCGCCATTGCCTGAAGCTCCGGCAATTGGTTGATGATATTCTGAATAATTTCTGCCGTTGCCGCCTTATCCAGCACCATTTCCGGCTGTAGCTCTGTATCTGCTAGCGGCTGATAGTCGAATTCTTCATCGTCTAAGGAACCTTCTGCATATCGGTTTCCCGCTTCCCGGAGCTTGTTCATCGCCAGAAAGCTTGCCGTAGTGTTCAGCCAGTCCACAATGGCCTTTGGGGTCTGGATGGTATCTAGCTTCTGGAACAGGCGGAGATAGGTTTCCTGTACAATATCCTCCACATCCTGCTGGCTATCCAGTACTTTTCCTGCATGGAAAAATACGCTTCGATAGGTTGCATCATAGAGTTCTGTAAAGGCCTCCGTCTCTCCATCCCGGATCCTTTGCACGATCTGTGCAATGCGCTCGTATCGGTTGTCCATGTTCCTTCTCTTCCTTCTTCTATAGTTTACGGTTCTCTCTGATTGAGGGCCTCCAGGTGCAGACGAACCCGCAAAACCGAAGGGAATGGAATCTGCTCTCGCTCCATTGCGCCCCTCAAAAGGTTGTAGATTGCTGAAATTGGAATTGGTGCGGTCTCTCCGGGGGAATCTGTGAGCCCCACCAGGAAATCGTACAGGATGCAAAATACCTCCGCTTCCTTGCACCCTATGCTGCACACAATCTGCGGAATCGTCTGCCCCTCATAGAAAACAGATAGGATCACAAGCTGTTCTCTGCTTGGCATGGCTGCCAGTTGTTCCGTAATGCGCTTTTTATCGACCCTGCTCCATTTTGAGATGCACACGTCCGGGCACAGGACGGCAGCAATGCAGCCATCTGTTGCCCATATCACCCTCTGCAAAGCATTCCCCTCCCCTGATAAAGCAGGCACATGCTATTCCATCTGGTCATATAACACCATTCCAAAATAAACTTTAATCGGCATCCATTTGTCGGAGTTCCGAGATGATATAGGAAAGATCCCCGCTCGTCTTCTCAATGCTCAAGATTTCAAAACAGGGGATCGCAATAAAAATATCACAGCTCATAATATAGAACCACTGATAAAATCCATTGTCTTTTACGATAGTGTAAAATACAGTACCATCGTCATTATTTCTGGTATATGCAAGATGGTACTGTATCCGATGCCGGAAATCTCCACGCTCCATGCCGACGGCACGCATCTGGATCATTCTACGCTTTTCTTCTCCGGTGTAGATAGGCAGACGATTCAAGACATTGGCAATCGTCTTAACGTCCCGGGGTGTCAGTTTGCTTGTACTGGGATACGTTTTCACATAGTGATCTGCACATCCATAATACCAGGATCCTATAAGGTCCATATTTTGATCCATCTGAAAGCTTGCCCCTTGTGTTCCAAACACTACAATATCGTGGCAATCATCACTCAAATGGTTCAGCAAAGGATTCCCCTGGAGTTCCCTCGCAAGATACTCCACCAAATAGTTGATGTGATTGTAATTTTGCAAAAGCGGATTTTCCATTTTATTCTGAATACCGTCTCCCAGGACCTGGGTCCATTCCTTGGAAATTGCAGAGCCAACAAAGGTTCCCGTTCTTCCCTTGGCTTCAATAACATGGATTCCAAGTTCTGAAACAGATACCAGATCAATTTCGGCAAAATCCCCGTCTTCCTTGGGAATAATCAAACCGTTAAATATGTATCCCTTTACATTGTTTTTTCTAAGAAGTTCTTCTTCACATACAGTCGCATAGTACTCCCCGTAAACGCCCTTATCAGAAATCACTTCTGACGGAAGGATTCCCGTATTGCGATACCATGCCGATTTCAGGTATTTTATATTATATCTGGCACGTCTAAAATTCAAAAATACAACCGACAAAATGAACATCATATTCAGACTGGATAAGATCCCCGCGAAAAAGATTTTGGGGTGCATAATATTGAGCAGCATGCTAATAGGAATGCCCACAGCATACAGCAGCAATTCAACGATCATCCCCCATGCAAGGATCCAAAGCCAAAAGCTCCTGTAACGAAGTTCTCTGCTCTTGGTGTTCCCGTCGATCGTCCAGAAAAAGGACCGTAGGGACAGCTTTAATAATGCAAGTTTCTCTCTAAGCGGAAGTTTACTCAATGTCGTCTCATTTCTCTGCATCATATTGATTGCTCCTTTATCTAACATGAGGCCTGTCATGCCCCTCTATTCCATAAGTGTGTGCAGGACACAAAACGGTTGTACGCTTTTCAAATTTTTTCTTCTTTTGAACAATAAAAATGTGTGGCCTCAAAGGAAGCCATACACAAAAAACATAGAGCCTCATTATGCCGCAAGCAGCACAGAGAAAGGATCCTCGTTCTTACAAAAAGAAAAACGAAGCTGTTTGTGGCATACAATATTCGCCTGTGTTGCAGATTTATTGTACCATACCTTTTCCGAAATGAAAAGGGGCAAATTTTCACTTGACAGTAGCAAGATTTGGGGGAAATATAGCCATCATATGGAAGTGGTATTGGGTAGGGGTTTTGTACCTTCTGCCCTATTATTTTGTAAAAAGTTATGCCCAGGTTTGAAATGAAGCAAAGCAACCCTTTTCAGGGATGTTTCGCTTTTTATTGAGAAGGTTTCATCATTGCCTACATCCTATTTCAGAGGGATGGGTTAATTCTGCGGGAATTTAGGATGAGACAACTGTGCGGGAATTAAGGTCCTAAACAAAAACGCCCAGCCGATTGGCCGGACGTTTTGGTGGAGCTGCTAGAAAGATTGTAACTGGCTACCGGCTTCCCAAAAAGCGTTGCTTTTCGGGAACCCTACTGACCTCTTTTTGAAATTGCGCTTCGCGCAAGGGGATGAGGTCGCCAGTCTGACGTATAAGAAAACTAAAACGCCCAGCCGATTGGCCGGACGTTTGGTGGAGCTGCTAGCCAGATTTGAACTGGCGACCTCATCCTTACCAAGGATGCGCTCTACCGACTGAGCTATAGCAGCATATGAAGCGCTCGTTGAGTGAAAAGTGGAACTACCAGCCAGATTTGAACTGGCGACCGATACATAAAAAGTGGAGCTGCTAGCCAGATTTGAACTGGCGACCTCATCCTTACCAAGGATGCGCTCTACCGACTGAGCTATAGCAGCATCTCTGCCGAACGCTTGGGTATTATATAACGAAAAGCCAGATTTGTCAAGCGAAAATTAAAAAAATGTCAGATTTTTTCTAAACGGGAGTACCGGATGTGCCTTTCTCCATTCTACAATGTAGTCCTGGAAAGCTTTCGTAGCATCGTCATATTTCTTTTGGTAGGCATCATTCAGTTCCCGCAGTTCATCAGCGGCCTTTACATACTCAGGGGAAATCATTTTGAGTTGGTATATCAGGTCTGCTCGGTCAATAACCGTCAAAGGATTCACGATTTTTGCATACAGTGCCATTTGCTTTTCGCCGTTCAGCCCAATGTTCTTGTCACTGGACTTCATAAAAATTCCAAATGGCGTGTCAGAATCTCTTGTGCCAGCCCCCTGGTGTCTCGGCTCAAAAACCGTAAAGTCTTCCGCCGTCTGGTGATACACCACCTTCGGTGTCCCGTCCTCGTTCACAACCTTGCTTGCCCTGGCCGGGTCATTCTGCCAGTCACCGAACCATTTCTTGAAATTCTCTGTTTCCGTCTGGTCAGAAAGGCTATTGACATTTCTGCTGCTTTTGCGTATACTGTTATTGGAAACCGTACTACTGTTCGCTTCGGGCGTATTGATAGGGGCTTGTTCACCTGTCGGCGTAGCAAGGTTTCCTTTTTTTACGTTGGTGTATACCGTTTGTACAAACAAATCAAGCCTCTTATCAGATACAACAGCAACGACATTCATTCGACCATTGTGGTCACCGCTGAAAATGATAGCGGGTTTTCCCATATAATCTTGATTGGAAAGCTTAATTTCTGTCGGATTTAAGACAATATCTGTAATATATCCAAAATCATCCGCAACAATCGCCCGCTGTCCCCTTGCTGCTTCTTTTGCTGTATTGCCATGGTCTTTCAGTATCTTTCTGATTTCATAAGAGCCGAGTGACAAATTAAAGTTTTCCACATCGATACCAGTATCAGTCTTTATTCTTGTGGCAAGGTCAGTAGGAATTGCACCAAAGTACATTTTCTTGTCCATTGTTTTATTTGCAATGGAATCAGATATAAACTGTGAAAGCTGCTCTTGATTGTCGTATATTACAATCCGCTTGCTGCTTTCCCAGTTCTTCTTCTGCTGCTCAGTATACCCTCTCAAAGAATACCGCTCGCCCTCCTGGGCGTTCTTTTTTTGCCCATCCTGCAGCTGGTAATTCTCTCCGGCATCCACCACCGCACTGGCCCAGGCTTCCGCTATGGCCTCGTTGTCCTGGATTGCCCGCTTCAGAATCTTGGCGATCTCGCTGTCCGGCTCCGCATCCTGGTAGGCATTGCGCAGTTTTTCCACAAGCCCTGTGAAGAAATCCTTGATTTTCTCCCACAGGCCCTTGTCCTGATTCTTCAGCTTCCCGGCGATCCGGCCAATGGCATCCGTGTCTGTCAGCATCATCTCCGACATTTCCGCAATGGCCTCATCGTAGGCAATGTCGTGGAGTTCCGTTTCGCCCTTCCCCTTGTACTCCTCCATGTGCGCCACCCGGTCATATTCTCTGGCAAACATCGAATCATACAGGAAGCACTGTTTCAGCAAAAGCATAAATTACCGGCTGGAATCCGGCAGTATACCACCAAAAGCCAAATTCATAGCCCCCGTGACCCAAAATTGACCCAAGCATCAAAAAGCCATACTTCAAAATGTACAAAAAGCCAGCATTCCCCGTATTCAAAAAAAATACCGGGGGATGTTATCGCCCCCCGGTATGGTAGTGATGGACTCGCTTTGCTGCGGCAAAGCCCACGGCGGTTGCAACACTCCACCGGAGTGTTGCTAAGAGCCGCCTTTCGAGTCCAACAGGGAGGGGGTAAATACAGGTTACCA
>CAKTPO010000017.1 GCA_934591845.1 uncultured Oscillospiraceae bacterium
ACCTGCACGCCGGCATCGGTCAGAGCCTTGATGGAGTACTCGGTACGGTACTGAGCATCGGGGTTCTCGGGGTCGCCAACGACCATGACGTAGGAAACAACGCCGTCACCGTTGATGTCGCCCTTGTTGTCCAGAGCCAGAACGATCTCACCCTGGTAAGTACCGGACTGACGAGCATCAGCACCGACGTAGCAAACGTTGGGGTTGTTCAGGATGCCGGGGTAGGACTCGTCACCGTCGTCGCCCAGAGGCTCACGGTTGATCAGAACCAGAGGAATGCCAGCGGCAACAACCTTGTCAATGATGACTTCGGCAGAGGAGGTCTGAACCAGGTTGCAGATGATAACGTCCATCTTCTGAGTGATGAAGGAATCGATCTGGTTGGTCTGCTCGCCCATGTCGTTCTTGCCGTCAACCATGGTGACCTTGTACTTCACAGTGTCGGTCTCCAGGGTCTTGAAGTAGTCTTCGATTTCCTGACGGTACAGGGTCATAAAGTTGTCGTTGTACTGATAAATGGCAACACCTACGTTGTAGGTCTTGACATCGCCGGAAGCGGCTGCCGGAGCCTCGGTGGTGGTGGTGTTGCCGCCGCCGCAAGCTACCAGGGTCAGAGCCATAGCCAGGACCAGCAGCAGGGAAATGAGCTTTTTCATTTTGGTTCCTCCTAAAAATGATTGTTGAATATGCCAAACCGGTGATGTACCGGAATAAGCCATGATTTCAGGCTCCTTTTGCAGATACTGCCCAGGAAATCCCTCGAATGCGTTTGTATTATACCATTTCCGCTTTTTACTGTAAAGGGTCAGATTTTTTTTCGTGATTTCTTAACATTTTTGACACATTCATTTTATGCATATTGCACAAAGGCCAGTTTTCCGGTCACAACCCTGTAAACTGTCCTTTTCCCACCCCTTCCCCTGAAAAACCCGCCCGGAAAAGGCTGGAAGTTTTTGTTTTCCCGGGATTCCATGTTTTGCCCGTTTCCGCCCACCAGCCAGCGGAGAGGGGCGGGAGCAGGGGGGACGAGGGAGTGGACAGTTGACAGTGGACAGTTGCCAGTTATTAGGACGACCAACGTTGTTCATTTGTATCCGTTCGTTTAAGTATATAGGGAACGGCGTGAAAAATTGACAATTGACAATGGACAATTGTCAATTATTGGGGCGAACAACGTCGTTCATTTCAGTCCGTCCGTTAAAGTATGTAGGGAACGGCCTGTGTGCCGTTCCGCTGCGTGGCAATTACAACCTGTGTGGATAAAACAAAACCACCCCCCGATGATGTCATTCCGAGACCGCAATGAGTCGAGGAATCTTCCCAAGTAGCAGATTTTACCTTGTGGTGGTACTTTTCTGCCACGTGGTGGATTCCTCCACTCCGCTTGCGCTCAAGGCCTGAATGACACAACGGGGGGACGTTTTCTGGTATTGTCGGTAACAGTTCCGTCCTTAAACGTGCGGAACGGCACATAGGCCGTTCCCTACGGTTTCGCTGAAAGGCGGTCGTTTTCAACCGGGGGATTCTAAGGACGTGGGTATGGGGGGACGTTTGTACGGATTCGCCTTCTGTTTCTGGAATGTTTCAGGTTGCCCCGCTGCCTCATCAGTCAGGGCTACGCCCTGCCAGCTTCCCCGGCGGGGAAGCTTTTGTACCGTGATTTTGGGTGCGGGGTTTAGCGCAGACGGTTCCGTCCTTTCGGGGGGCGGAACGGCACATAGGCCGTTCCCTACACACTTTAACGGGCGGATCAAAAGGAACCACGCCGTCCCCCAAAAATTGTCAATTGTCAATTGTCCATTGTCAATTCAGGAAATAACTGTCAACTGTCAACTGAATTTCCTTCCCCGTTTTTCGTCAACAGCTCCACCAACGTCAGTACCCGGGCGGCGGATTGTTCCAGGCGGGGGCGGGGGAGGGTGCCGGAGCGGAGGGCACGGAGACAGCGGTCGAATTCTTCCCGGGTGCCGGGGAGAAACAGGTCGCCGCCAGCCAGCACCGTCATGGCACCGTTGGAGGCGGGGCGGCGTTTGCCCTGGGTTTTGCCTCGGGCTTCCCGGCCCCAGTCCGCAATGACCACGCCCCGGAAGCCCAGCTCCCGGCGCAATACATTCTCAATAAGGTCCCGGCGCAAGGCCGTGGGGAAACCGTTGGACAGGTCCGGGGCGGTCATGACTCCCAGGGGGCCGCCCTCCCGGATGCACAGGCCAAAGGCCCGCAGCGGCCCTTCCCGCAGGGCCCGCTGGGAGATGCGGCTGTCGGCACCTCTGGCTTTTCCGGGCCAGGGCCGGGGGGCGAAGCTGCCGATGACCACCCCTCTGCCCGGGTGGCGCTGCACCCCCCGGGTGAGGGCCGCCGCTATCAGGCCGCTGACCAGCGGGTCTTCCGAGCACCGCTCATAATTTTCGCCGCACAGCACACTTCTGTAAAGGTCCAGCACCGGGGCCAGCCACAGATGGACACCCAGCCCCTCCATTTCTTCCCCGATCACATCCCCAAAGCTCTCCGCAGCCGCCAGATCAAAGCTCTGGGCCATGGAGACCGCCACGGGAACGGCGGTGGAAAACAGCCGTTTTTCCTGTTTTTTAGGGGGCTTCTTCCCTGCTTTTCTTCCGAAGACCCGGCGGGGCTCCTGCTTTTCCGACTCCTTCCGGCCAAGAAGCAGGCCCTGGGGCCCCCGGACCATGGTCAGGGCCGGAATGCCCTTGAGGGCCGAGGTGGTTTCTCCGGCGGCACCGGGGCAGGACTCTTTCTTCCCCCCGAAGTTCCCCAGGCACAGCCGCACCAGGTCTTCATCCTGAAAGTCCCGGGTGCTGCCGGTTTGTTGGGCAGTGTCCTCCCAGAGGGGGGCCCGGGCTTTCAGCGTGTCGCCGTCCACCGTGCACACCGGCAATCCCTGGGGCACGGGCCGGGGCTTTTCCGGCTTCCAGTCCGCAAAGCCCGGGTCTTCAATGGCCCCCTGGACCTGCATGGTCTCCACGGTCCGGGCCAGCCGCAGCAGAGCCATGGGGCGCAAAGCTTTAGACGATGACCCGCAATAGAGCACATAGTCCCCCTGTTCCAGAACATAGGCCTGCCGCCGGGTGCTGAATCCTGCCAGATCTTCCAACCGGAACCGCAGCTCCAACCGGCAGCTCTCCCCGGGGGACAGCAGTTTGGTTTTTCCAAAGGCCGCCAGGGCCTTGGGGGGCTGGTCCAGCTCTCCCCAGGGGCTGGACAGATACATCTGCACCACCTCTTTCCCCGGGAAGGCCCCGATGTTTTGAACCTGGACATAGGCCGTGACCTGTCCCCCGGCCAGCAGCACCTCCCCCGGTGTGAGCCGGAAATCCGTATAGCCCAGACCAAAGCCAAAGGGGAACAGGGTGGGCTCCGGGGCGCTGTCAAAATAGCGGTAGCCGCTGTAGATGCCCTCTTTATAATAATGTGTTCTGGTGTCTGCCCGCCTTTGGGGATGCTCCGGAAAGGCCCAGGTCACCGTGAGCTTGCCACTGGGGAAGCTCTGCCCCAGCAAAATGCCTGCCAGCACCGCCCCGGTCTCCGTACCCAGCTGGCCCAGAAGCAGAATGTCATCGGTGTAGGGCAACACCGGGCTTAAGTCCACGGGTCCGGCGGTGTTCAGCACCAGCAGGAACACGGGGTACATGGCCCCCAGGGCCAGAATGTCCCGCTGTTCCTCCGCCGTCAGCAGCAGATCCCCGGGGGCACGGCTCCGGTCCCCCTTGTGGGACAGACGGGTCAGGACATAAATGGCCGTATTGCACCGCTGTTCCAGGGGCATCCTGCGGTTGTCTTCCTCAGGCCCCGGGCGGCGCTTTCCCCGGCGGGCCCTGGGCTTTTTCCCCCGGAGTTCGTCATACCGGTCCAGCCAGTCCTTTGTCATAATTTGAAAGCCCGCCTGCTGGAGCCCTTCTTCCACGCTTACGGCAGGGCCGCCGCCGGGGGCCCCCATGGCCGTATGCCGGGCCCCGGCGCCATAGAGGGCGATCTCGCAGGGCCCGGGCAGAGGGAGTTTGCCGCTGCGTTTTAAGAACAGGGTACACTCCGGGCAGAGGCTCCGCATTTTCTGGGGGTGGTGCCCCAGGTTTCCTGTGGATCCCGTCATACAAAAACCTCCTCAGGGGATTTTCCACTTATTATATCAGAATTTCCCACGGGCAGCAATGGGCCCCAGGGAAACTTTCTATGAACACAAAGGCCTAAGGAAATTTTTGAAAGAATTTGGGTTTTGTAAAAAATATCAGTTGAAATATTCCGGTCTACGTGATATGATATATTCGTATCGATATGGGAGTAGTCTGCCCTGCCCGCTGGCGGGTTTGAGGGATTGGATGCTGCCTTATCGGACAAAATAGGTCAGTCCCCACCGCTTGTGCCGGTGGGTCGGATCGTGGGAAACTCTGAATAAATCGTCTGCGGCTGAGCGGCGAATCTTTTGCCCCCAGACTGCGGTTTGAAAAATGGGAAATACATACAGTATTCCCTCATTTTCCAAACCTTGCCTGGAACCAAAATCTTTCGCCGTCAGCTCTTGCCGATTTAATCAGATCTTCCCTTGTGCAAATTTCTGACTTCCGGAAGCCGTTTTCCCGATTTCGGAAGATTTTCCTGGAAAAGGAGCTTTTTCTTATGGCAACACCTCATACCATTGCCGTTGCCGGTAAAGGCGGCGTCGGCAAGACCACGACCTGCGGCATGATCGTCGAATACCTGTGCCGGCAGAAGAAGGGCCCCATTCTGGTGGTGGACGCCGATGCCAACTCCAACCTCAATGAGGTTCTGGGGGTGGAAGCCGATGTGACCCTGGGCCAAATTCGGGAAGAAATGGCCCACGCCGAGCAAACCGGTGCCATTCCCGCCGGTATGACCAAGGCCGACTACGCAGAAATGCAGTTCAACAACGCCCTGATTGAAGAAGACGACTTCGATATGCTGGTCATGGGCCGCACCCAGGGCAAAGGCTGCTACTGCTATGTCAACGGCGTTCTCAAAACCCAGGTGGACAAATACGCAAAGAACTATTCCTACGTTGTCATGGACAACGAAGCGGGCTTGGAGCATGTGGCCCGGGGAACCCTCCCCAAGGTCGATACCATGCTTCTGGTCTCTGACTGCTCCCGCCGGGGCATCCAGGCTGTGGCCCGGATCGCCGAAATGGTGGAAGAAATGCAGCTGAGTCCCGGCCAGATGGGCCTGATCGTCAACCGTGCCCCGGGTGGGGTATTGGAGCCCGGCGTTCAGGAGGAAATTGACCGTCACGGTCTGAAGCTTTTTGGGGTACTGCCCCAGGATGAGGGCGTTTACCGCTGCGACTGCAACGGCGAGCCTTCCGCCAAGCTTCCCGATTCCTCTCCCATGAAGGCGGCCGTCAACCGTCTGATGGAGCAGCTGCACCTGTAATTTAAGGATACCCGAAGCCAACGCGGCTTCTTCTATCATTCACAAATCTTTTAAGGGGGATACTTACATGTCTTTCGAACCTAAGAAGCAGCCCTTCCGCGGCAAGATCAATGCCGTAACCCTGGGCACCGGCGACAAGGCAATTGTCATCGGCGGCCAGAACGTGCTGCCTTTCTACACCTTTGATGCGCCCATTGAGAACGCACCGAAGGTCGGCGTCGAAATTTCTGACCTGGCCAGCGAGTGGACTGCTCCGGCCCTGAAGGAATTCTACGCCGGCTGCACCACCATGGTGGACTACGCCAAGAAGGCGGAGACCATGGAGGGCGCGGATTTCCTGTGCCTGCACTTTGAGTCCGCTGACCCCAACGGTGCCAACCGCTCCGTTGCCGACTGCGTGGCCGAGGCCAAGGCCGTGGCCGAGGCTGTGTCCATGCCCATCGTGATCATGGGCTGCAAGAACATCGAAAAGGACGGCGAGCTGTTCAGCAAGATCGCTGAGGCCCTCCAGGGCAAGAACATCCTGGTGCTCTCCGCCCGCAGCGAGGATTACAAGTCCGTGGGCGCTTCCGTTGCTCTGGCTTACGGCCAGAAGGTGGGCGCTGAGACCGCTGACGACATCAACCTGGCCAAGCAGCTGAACATCATGCTGAAGGGCCTGACCGTGGCTCCCGAATCCATCGTGATGAACGTTGGTACCGCCGCCGTTGGCTACGGCTATGAGTACGTGGCCTCCACCCTGGACCGTGTACGTCTGGCCGCTCTGGACCAGTCTGATGCGGACCTGCAGATGCCCATCATCGCTCCTGTCTCTCCCGACAGCTGGGGTGTGAAGGAATCCACCGCTTCCGAAGAAGATGAACCCGCTTGGGGCAACGCAGAGGAGCGTGGCATTGGCATGGAAGTTTCCACTGCCGCTGCTGACCTCACCGGTGGTGCTGATGCTGTTATCATGCGTCATCCCGCTGCTGTGGCGACCATCAAGAAGTTCATCAACGAGCTTGTTTAAGCGGAAGGAGGATACATACCATGGCTTTGAAAGGTCTTGACATTTTTAAGCTGTCTCCCAAGAAAAACTGTAAGGAGTGCGGCAGCCCCACCTGTATGGCATTCTGCATGAAGGTGGCCCAGGGCGCTGTGTCCATCGACAAGTGCCCGTACTTCTCTGACGATGCAAAGGCAATGCTGAACGAGGCTACTGCCCCCGCCATGAAGACCATTACCTTCGGTAACGGCCACAAGCTGGGCGGCGAAACCGTTCTGTTCCGTCACGAGAAGACCCTGGTCAACAAGAACCTGTACTCTGTTCCCGTTTCCACCTCCATGTCCGAGGCGGAAGTGGATACCAAACTGGCTGACCTGCAGAAGGTCGACTACGAGCGTATCGGTGAGCGGATGTACGTTGAAACCGTGTTCGTCCGCAACGAGGGTACCGATGCCACCGCCTACACCGCTCTGGTGCAGAAGGCTGCCGCTACCGGCCGTGACCTTATTTTGGAGTGCTGGGATGTAGAGTGCGCCAAGGCTGCTCTGGCTGTGTGCAAGGATGCAAAGCCCATCCTGGACGGCGCTACCCCCGCAAACTGGGAAGCCATGAACGCTGTTGCTACCGACTCTGGCGTTGTTCTGGGCGTTTGGGCCGAGAACCTGTCCGACCTGTACGACACCGTAAAGAAGCTGGAAGCCGCCGGCAACAAGAACCTGGTTCTGGATGTCACCGGCAAGACTGCCAAGGAGACCCTGGCCAACGCCGTTCTGGTCCGCCGGACCGCCATTAAGGATGGCGACCGCAGCTTCGGTTATCCCTCCATCGTGAACCTGTCCAAGCTCTGCGGCGGCGACATGCACCTGGAGACCGCTTACGCTTCCATGTTCACCGAGAAGTACGCTTCCATCATCGTTCTGGACAACATGACCTACGCCCAGGCTCTGCCTCTGTACGGTCTGCGCCAGAACATCTATACCGATCCTCAGAAGCCCATGAAGGTAGAGTCCAAGATCTACCCCCTGAACGGTGCCGATGAGAACAGCCCCTGCGCTCTGACCGTGGACTTCGCCCTGACCTACTTCCTGGTTTCCGGCGAACTGGAGCGCTCCAACCAGCCTGTGAACCTGATCATCACCGATGCCTCCGGCATGTCCGTTCTGACTGCCTGGGCTGCCGGTAAGTTCTCCTCCACCACCGTGAAGAAGACCTTCGCGGATCTGGACATCGAGAACAAGATCAAGAACCGCACCCTGATCATCCCCGGCAAGGTCGCCGTTATGAAGGGCGAGATCGCCGAGAAGCTGCCCGGCTGGAACGTGGTCGTCGGACCTCTGGAAGCCGTTCAGCTGCCCAAGTACATGAAGGATAAGGAATACGAGGCTGCCGCCGCCGCTGCCGCCGCTGAGGCTGCCGCCAAGGCCGCTTCCGCTCCCAAGGAAGAAGTCAAGGAGCTGTCCTTCGAGGAACTGCTGGCTACCAAGGTGCCCGCCATCGAAGTGGTGGACATGGGCGTACAGTACAAGGGCCACAACCCCGACTCCCAGACCTTCGTCACCATCGGCGAGCGGATCCACTGCATCTCCCCCGTCATCCGCAAGGCCATGGACGAGCGGGATCCCGCTCCCATCCTGAAGCGTGCCGCCGAGCAGATCGCTGCCGGTGCCACCTACCTGGACGTGAACATCGGACCTGCCGAGAAGGACGGTCCCGAGCGCATGATGTGGGCTGTCAAGCTGCTGCAGGAGAACTTCAACAACGTTCCTCTGGCTCTGGATACTGCCAACAAGAAGGCCATCGAGGCCGGTATCAAGGTCTACAACCGGACCAACGGCAAGCCCATCGTGAACTCCGCTGACGCCGGTTCCCGTATCTCCTACATCGACCTGGCTGCTGCCAACGATGCCATCTGTGTGGCCCTTTGCTCTGCCGACGGCATTGCCAAGGACAACGACGAGCGTATGAAGCACTGCCACAATATGCTCGAGCGCGGCATGAGCCTGGGCATGGAAGCCACCGACCTGTGGTTCGACCCCCTGTTCCTGGTTGTCAAGGGCATGCAGGACAAGCAGATGGACGTGCTGAACGCCATCAAGCTGTTCGCCGACGAGGGCCTCAAGTCCACCGGCGGCCTGTCCAACAACTCCAACGGCGCACCCAAGAACGTCCGTCCCATCATGGACTCCGCTCTGGTCGCCATGGCCATGATGCAGGGCCTGACCTCCGCCATCGTCAACCCCTGCGACCTGCGGCTGATGGAAACCATCAAGTCCTGCGACATCTTCAAGAACCACGTTCTGTACTCCGACTCCTACCTGGATCTGTAAGCACAAACGGGTTTTCCAAACAACTCCGGCAGGAGAGGGTTCTTCCCTCTCCTGCTTTTTCATGCAGGAAGCAAGCGACCCCTGACCGCTCCTGGCTGGGATTTCATCTTCTACCGGTAAAAAAATACCGACTGACTAGACAAGGGCAACACCTTGTGGTATACTGAAAAAAACTATAAAAGAAAGAGGGAAGCATCCATGCCCAAGGTCATTTTTGATATTGAAGGCAGCAAGCCCGTCACCGCCTCCTGCAATGTGGGGGACAATCTGTTGGAGTTGGCCCGGCGGAGCAATGTGGCCATTGACGCCCCCTGTTCCGGCAACGGCTCCTGCGGCAAGTGCCGGGTGAAGCTGACGGAGGGGGAGCTGGAAAGCATTCAGACCCGCCACATTTCCGACGAGGAATATGCCCAGGGCTGGCGGCTGAGCTGCAGTTCCAAGGTCATTGCCGACTGCACCGTTTTTGTGCCGGATATTGCCTCCGCTTACCAGAGCCGGATGAAAACCGCCGACCTGTCCAGCCCCAAGGAAGTGGCCATTTTCGACAAGGCCCAGGAGGATCTCAAGAAAAGCGGCATTCATTTTATCAATGATTTCCGCAGTGTGGTGGTCTCCATGGCAGAACCCACCCTGGATGACACCATGCCGGACAATGAGCGGCTGACCTGGGCCTTGCAGGAGGCTCTGGGTGTCCAGGAGGTATCCATTCCCTATACGGTGATGGTTCGGTTGGCTTCCACCCTTCGTGAACATGATTTCCGGGTCTGCGTCAAAGGCCGCCTGAACGGGGACCGGTTCCAGTGCATGGAAGTTTGCGCCCCGGAAAATACCGGCATTTACGGCTGCGCCATTGACATCGGCACCACCACCGTGACCATGGTCATTGCGGATCTGACTTCCGGTAAAATCCTGGCCAAGGGTTCCTCCGGCAACGGCCAGATCCGTTACGGTGCGGATGTTATCAACCGCATTATTGAGCAGGGCAAGCCCGGTGGTAAAAAGAAGCTCCAGGATGCCATTGTGAAAGAGACCCTGACCCCCATTCTTGCGGGGCTGTGCAAGTCCGCTTCCTTGGACCCCAGAAGCATTCTCTCCCTGTGCGTTGGTGCCAACACCACCATGAACCACCTGTTTGTGGGGGTGGATGCCCAGTCCGTCCGGATGGAGCCTTATATCCCCAGTTTCTTCCACTGGGAGGGACTGCTGGCCGGTGACGTGAAGCTGCCCGCCAACCCCCTGGCCCCCGTGCAGATTGCGCCCAACATCGGCTCCTATGTAGGCGGCGACATCACCGCCGGTACCCTGGCCTCCGGCATCTGGGACCGGGATGAAATGAGTCTGTTTATCGACCTGGGTACCAACGGCGAAATCGTCTTTGGCAACCGGGACTTCCTGATGAGCTGTGCCTGTTCCGCCGGCCCCGCCTTTGAGGGCGGCGACATTTCCTGCGGTATGCGGGCAACGGACGGTGCCATTGAGGCCTGTACCATTGATAAAGACACCATGGATCCTAAGCTTACCATCGTTGGCGACCCGGGCCAGAAGCCGGTGGGTATCTGCGGCTCCGGCATCATTGACATTATTTCTGAGCTGTTCCGCTGCGGCATCATCAATGCCAAGGGTCTGTTTGTCAAGGAGGGCAGCCGCATTCGCCGGGATCATCACGGCATGGGCCGCTACGTCCTGGCAGAACCCCAGGAGAGCGAGACCGAGCGGGAAATCTCCATCAACGAGGTGGATATTGACAACTTCATCCGGGCCAAGGGTGCCATTTTCTCCGCCATTGAGACCCTGCTCAACAGCGTGGACATGACCGTAGAGGGCATTGATGACGTGTACGTGGCCGGTGGTATCGGCTCCGGCATCAATATGAAGAACGCCGTAAACATCGGCATGTTCCCGGATGTCCCCCTTGAAAAGTTCCACTACATCGGAAACTCCTCCCTCACCGGGGCCTACTCCATGGTCATGAGTGACGATGCCGCCAAAAAGACCGCCGAGGTGGCCGCCAATATGACCTATCTGGAGCTTTCCACCCACCCGGGCTACATGGATTCCTTTGTAGCCGCCTGTTTCATCCCCCATACCGATTCCCGGCTGTTCCCCCACAGCCACCAGGAGGCCTGACCATTGGAAATTGAAAATCACAAAGAAGAAGTACCCTTTGCCCACTATGAGACCCTGTACCGTGGGTTAGACCCCCAGGAAGTCACGGACCGTCTGCCGGACGTGACCTTTGACGGGGAAGGCTTTCACCTGACCCTGCTGGGCCGCTCCTTTGCCATCAGCTTCCCGGACTGCCGGTTTACCGCCCAGGATGGCGGGGCCTTGCCCCCCTTGCCCACCAGGACCTTCCTGCTGCGCTATCTGCTGGAAAGCAAGACCGTACCCTTTGGCGGCACCTGGAAAACCTTCCGGGAAATGCCCTGGGGCGAAATGTACATCGGGCCTTACACCGGCCGGGTGCTGACCCGGGCCGCCTTTACCTTTGGCACCCGTGTAGAAGCTTTCCGGGCCGCCGCAGAGAAAATGGGGGCCATTCCCCTTTCCCACGGGGATGCGGGCTACCAATTTGACCTCATCGGCAACTACCGGATGCAGCTGCTGGTCTGGGCCGGAGACGAGGAATTCCCTCCCAATGCCCAGGTGCTCTACTCCGATAACTTTTCCGAGGGCTTTGCCCCGGAAGACCGGGTGGTGGCGGGAGATATTCTGATCTCTACCATTAAATCCAACTTCTAACCATAAAAAATCCGCACCTTTTGGATGTTTAGACCAAAAGGTGCGGATTTTATTATAGATTGCTTACAGATTCTTCACCCACAACGCCCGGATGGCGTTGAGAACGGCCAGGATCATCACACCCACGTCCGCAAAAATGGCGACCCACATATTGGAGATGCCAAGAGCCGTCAGCACCAGGCACAGAAGCTTCACGCCGATGGCAAAGACGATGTTCTGGTGGACGATGCCCAGGCACTTTCTGGAAATTTTCACGGCTTTGGCAATGTTCATAGGATCGTCATCCATCAGCACCACATCCGCCGCCTCAATGGCCGCATCGGAGCCCATGGCACCCATGGCAATGCCAATGTCCGCCCGGGACAGCACCGGGGCATCGTTGATACCGTCGCCTACAAAGGCCACCTTGCCCTTGCGCTGCCCCTCCAGAAGCTCCTCCACCTTGGATACCTTGTCTCCCGGCAGCAGCTCACTGTACACCGTGTCAATGCCCAGCTCTCTGGCCGTGGCCTGGGCCACCGCGTCAATGTCACCGGTGAGCATGACGGTTTTGGTAATACCCGCCCGGCGCAGGGCCTCCATGGCGGGTTTGGCCGTGGGCTTCAGCAGATCGGAAATGACAATATGTCCGGCGTAGGACCCGTCAATGGCCACGTGGACAATGGTCCCCGTATTGTGGCAGTCCCGGTATTCAATGCCCAGCCGCTTCATGAGCTTCCGGTTGCCGCAGGCCACGCTGTGGCCGTCCACCGTTGCGGTAACACCCTCGCCGCTGATTTCCTGGATATCCGCCACCCGGCTCCGGTCCAGGGGCTGGCCGAAAGCGGTTTGCAGACTCTTGGAAATGGGATGGGAGGAAGCACTTTCCGCCAAGGCGGTGTATTCCAGCAGCCGTTCCTGGGCCAGGGTATTGTGGTGGACCGCCGTGACCTCAAAAACACCTCTGGTCAGGGTGCCGGTTTTGTCAAAGACCACCGTATTTACATTGGACAGGGTTTCCAAATAGTTGGAGCCTTTCACCAGCACCCCCGCCCGGCTGGCGCCGCCGATACCGGCAAAGAAAGTCAGGGGAATGGAAATCACCAGGGCGCAGGGGCAGGACACCACCAGGAACGTCAACGCCCGATACACCCATTGGCCCAGCTGGGCAGGGCTGCCCAGAACCATGGCAACCGCAGGGGGGATCAGGGCCAGGGCCAGAGCGGCGTAGCACACCACCGGGGTATAGACCCGGGCGAATTTGGCGATAAAGTCCTCGGATTTGGATTTCCGGGAGGAGGCATTTTCCACCAGATCCAGAATTTTGGATACGGTGGAGTCCCCAAACTCCTTGGTAGTGCGGATTTTCAGCAGACCATTCAGGTTGATGCAGCCGCTGATGATCTCCTGGCCGGGGGCAGCCTCTCTGGGAACGCTTTCCCCCGTCAGGGCCGAGGTGTTCAGGCTGGAAACGCCCTCCACCACCACGCCGTCAATGGGTACCTTTTCTCCCGGCTGGACCACAATGACAGAGCCTACTTCCACTTCCTCCGGATCCACCTTTTCTAAAGTGCCATCCCGCTCGATGTTGGCGTAGTCCGGGCGAATGTCCATGAGTTCACTGATATTCCGGCGGCTTTTGCCCACGGCGTAGCTCTGGAACAGTTCCCCCACCTGGTAAAACAGCATCACCGCAATGGCTTCCACATAGTCCCCGCCCAGGGCGGTGCCGTCCTTATAAATGGCCAGGGCAAGGGCCCCCAGAGTGGCCACTGCCATGAGAAAACACTCGTCAAAGACCTGTCGGTTCCGGATGCCTTTCCAGGCCTTTTGCAGAATGTCCCAACCGATGATATAGTAGACCACCAGATACAGCCCCAGCCGCAGCCAGCGGCCAAAAGGCCCAAAGGCATCCATATAAAAGCTTTTGGGAATCAACTCCAGCACCACCAGCAGCAACGCCGCAAGGAGGATATGGGTCAATGCTTTTTTCTGCTTTTTCGTCATAGAGTACAGCTCCTTTCAAAAAACCGGGGCAAGGTCAGGGCACCCACGCCGCTAAAACCTTGCCCCGGGAACGATCAGATGAAAATCTCGCAGTCGTCTTCCACCTTTTTGCAGTTGGCCAGAACTTGCTCCATGGTGGCCTTCACGTCGGCCCCATCCTCAAACTCCACAATCATTTTCAGCATCATAAAGTTGACGGTGCAGTTCTTCACACCCTGGGTGGCCTTGGCGGCATCCTCCATCTTGTTGGCACAGTTGGCGCAGTCCACTTCGATTTTGTAGGTCTTTTTCATAGGGAAGGCTCCTTTTCATTTTTTGATTTAACGATTAAATAACCGTTGAATTGTTATAGTCCAATCATACCACGTTTCCCAGAAAAGTCAATGGGGTTTTCAGGAAAATTTTATATATGGAAAAAGTTCCGTCGGGTGCCGGGGTGGTATGGCGTTTTTCATTACAGGAACACTAGGCGCAGAGGTACACAAACCGAGTCTCACCGTAGGGAACGGCGGGTAAATTAACAATTGACAATGGACAATTGACAATTGACAATTATTGGGGCAACCGCCGTTGTTCATATGTATCCGTCCGTTAAAGTATGTAGGGAACGGCCTGTGTGCCGTTCCGCTGCGTTGCGATTACAACCCGTGTGGACAAAACAAAACCACCCCCCCGATTATGTCATTCCGAGCGTAGTGAAACGGAGTCGAGGAATCTTCCCAAGTGGCAGATTTTACCTTGTGTTGGTACTTTTCTGCCACGTGGTGGATTCCTCCACTCCGCTTGCGCTCAAGGCCTGAATGACAGAATGGGGGACGTTTGTACAAATTCGCCTACAGTTTCTAAAGTGTTTCACGCTGCCCCGCTGCCTCATCAGTCAGGGCTGCGCCCTGCCAGCTTCCCCGGCGGGGAAGCTCTTGTACCGGGCTTTGGGGGGCCGGGGTTTATCGGTAGCAGTCCCGTCCTTACACGTGCGGAACGGCACATAGGCCGTTCCCTACGGTTTCGCTGATTGGTGGGCGTTTTCAACCGAGGGATTCTAAGGACGGGCGGTACGGCGTTGCGGATTGTGGAAACAACAGATGCAAAGGGGCCACGTCCGTCCCCCAAAAAATTGACAATTGTCCATTGTCAATTGTCAATTCAAAAAATAACTGTCAACTGTCCACTGTCAACTGTCAACTCAACTTCCTCCCGCATTTCTTTTCAACTTTTTTGGGAATAGCGGTAGAAAAAAGTGGGAACCTATGATATAATATTGCGAGTTTATGCAGTCTCACTGCATTTCATACGAATTTAACGGATGGAAGGTGCGTTTTTTTGACAGAAGAAATGAAACTCGACTTGCAGAAGAAGGCCTGTCAGGTTCGCATGGGGATCATTGCATCCACCCACAGCGCCAAGGCCGGGCATCCCGGCGGCAGTTTGTCCGCTGCGGAGATGTTTACCTATCTTTATAACCGGGAACTGCGGGTAGACCCCAAGGACCCCCACAAGGCTGACCGGGACCGTTTTGTCCTCTCCAAGGGCCACACCGCTCCGGGTCTGTATGCCGCTCTGGCCTACCGGGGCTTCTTCCCCGTGGAGGATCTGCTGACTCTGCGGCACATTGGCAGCTACTTGCAGGGACACCCCAATATGAATACCGTGCCCGGCGTGGACATGTCCACCGGCAGCCTGGGTCAGGGTATTTCTGCCGCCGCCGGTATGGCCAAGGGTGCCAAGTTCCTGGGTCAGGACATCAATGTCTACACCCTCTTAGGTGACGGTGAGATCGCTGAGGGCGAGGTGTGGGAGGCTCTGATGTTCGCCGCCCACTACCACCTGGACAACCTCTGCGTGATCATTGACCTGAACGGCCTGCAGATCGACGGCCGGACCTGTGATGTGATGAACTCCGCCCCGGTGGACAAGAAATGCGAGGCCTTTGGCTGCAATGTGGTCACCATCGACGGTCACGACTATGACCAGATTGAAGAAGCTTTCGCCGCTTTCCATGGGTTCCAGGGAACCGGCAAGCCCACCTGCATCCTGATGAACACCGTAAAGGGCAAGGGTGTCAGCTTCATGGAAGACCAGGCCGGTTGGCATGGCAAGGCACCCAACGACGAAGAATACAAGATCGCTATGGACGAGCTGCAGGCTGCCATGGCAGAATTGGAGGCAGCCAAATGAGTGAAGTCAAGAAAATTGCCACCCGTGACAGCTACGGCAATACCCTTGTAGAGCTGGCCCGGAACGGGGCTGACGATCTGGTGGTTCTGGATGCAGACCTGGCCGGTGCCACCAAAACCGGCACCTTCAAAAAAGCCTTCCCGGACCGGCACTTTAACTGCGGCATTGCCGAAGGAAACATGGTGGGTGTGGCCGCAGGCCTTTCTACCATGGGTCTGGTGCCCTTTGCCAGCAGCTTTGCCATGTTTGCCGCAGGCCGTGCCTACGAGCAGATCCGCAACTCCGTGGGCTATCCCCACCTGAATGTGAAAATCGCCGCCTCCCACGGCGGTATTTCCGTTGGCGAAGACGGCGCCAGCCACCAGTGCTGCGAGGATTTTGCCCTGATGCGCACCATCCCCGGCATGACCGTCATGTGCCCCAGCGACGATGTGGAAGCCAAGGCCGCCGTCAAGGCCGCCTATGCCCACCAGGGCCCGGTGTATATCCGTCTGGGCCGTCTGGCCGTGCCTGTGTTCCACGACGAGGAAACCTTTACCTTCACCCTGGGCAAGGGCGAGCAGCTGACCGAGGGCAACGACATTGCCATTATCGCTACCGGTCTCATGGTCAACGAAGCCCGGATCGCCGCTGAAAATCTGGAAGCCGCCGGCATCCACGCCCGGGTCATCAACATCTGCACCATCAAGCCTCTGGACGAGGAGATCGTGCTGAAAGCCGCCCGGGAATGCGGAAAGGTCATTACCTGCGAGGAGCACAACATCATCGGCGGCCTGGGCGAAGCCGTTGCCGCCCTGCTGGGCGAACGCTGCCCCACCCCCATGCGCCGCATCGGTGTCAACGATGTATTCGGTCACTCCGGCCCCGCTCTGGCCCTGCTGAAACAGTTCGGCCTCTGCGCAGAGCACATTGAAGAAGTGGCAAAGGACATGTTGGGAAAGTAACATAAAGATAAGGGCTGCTGCCGGAACCGATTCAGATCCCTGCAGCAGCCCCTTTTGATGCTATTGTTTTACGGACAGGAGATCTCCATGATCCGCTCGATGGTCTCGTGGAGGGTTTTGCACTGGGCGGTGTCGGCTGCCCGGTAGTAGACTTCTTTCCCCTCCCGGCGGCTGACGATAAGACCGGCGGCCCGCAGAATTTTCAAGTGGTGGGACACGGCGGGGCTGCTCATTTCCATCAGGGCCGACAGGTTGATAACGCACTCCTCACAGTGGCACAGCAGCCAGAATATCCGCAGACGGCTGGGGTCATCCAGCTTCTTGAAAACGTCCGCCACCAGCGAAAAATCCGAAGTGGGGGGCATTTTTTCTTTCTCATGCTCAAAAACGCCCCCATGATCATGGGGCACACAAGACTTACACACCTTCTACACACCTCCGCAAGTTCTTTGTTTTGCTTCATTATAGCGTTTCTTTCCGGATTTTGCAATCAGATTCCTGCATCTTCTGTTGATAAATCCAACACGCTTGCACACCCTGCAATAATGCAAGGGTCGTGGGTAATGACGATGCAGGTTTTGCCCATCTGCCTTAGCCCTGCCATCACCGATCGAACCGTTCTGGCATCCAGATGTGAAAAGGTTTCATCGAAAATAATGGTTTGATTTTCCATGAGAACGGCCCGCAGAATGCTCAGGCTTTGCTTTTGCCCGCCGGAAAGGGACGTTCCCATGTAAGGAATGGATTCATAAAAATTGCTCGGTAACTCCCATATCCACTGGATACAGCCCAGTTTCTCACCTGTTTGTATGATTTCTTCCAAAGATGGTTGCCGCTCATTTCCCAGGAGAAGATTTTCAAGAATCGTTCCCTCTATAAAGTAGTCCGGCTGGGGTACATAGGTTACGGATTTTCGCAGGGAAGCCAAAGTGTATTCGTTTATGGATTTGCCGGAATATTGTATGGACCCCTGGTGATCCACAATAAGGCCCGCAAAAGCTTTTCCCAGGGTGGATTTCCCGCAGCCGCTTTCCCCACAAATAGCAGTCATTGTGCCTGCCGGTATAGAAATTTCAGTTGGGTATTGAATGACCCCGTGATTCTCAAAACGGACGGAAAGATTCTGGGCTGAGAATGCGGCTTCAAAAGAGTCCCCATCTTCCTGCTGCGGTTTTCCCATTTCCTCAGAGGGCAAATCCCAGACTTCCATGAGTCGGTCCACACCAATGAGACTCTTTTTTAGAGCCGCCATTCCATCTCCCAGGCACAGGAACAGACTTGTGACCATGGGAGCTAACTGTAGTACAAAGACGATTTGCTCCACATGCAGCTTCCCGGCTTTTACCGCGAAAATCCCCCACACAGAAACGCCCACATAAATCGCCAGGTCCACAACGGTGGATGAGGAAGAAAGCCGCGCGTCCAAATCCGATTGCCGTTCAATTGTGACCGTCAGTCTTTTGCACCTGTTCAGCAGCCAGTTTGTCAGGGGTTCCACCATGTTCATCATGCGGATATTTTGCAGCTGAGAGACATACTGATTCAGGAATGCGGTGATTTCCGAAAAATATTTTTGCTTTTCTTTGGAATTATCAAATATTTTTCCAGAAAGGTATAATTTTGTTAGGAGGGCGGATAATCCCAAAAAAATCAAATAAAATCCGATGATCGGGCTGATCATAAAGATGTTGATGCTTCCACCCACACCAGAAATCAGCAGCATCATTGCATAGAGGATATTTGATAAAAACAGGCTGCGAATCAGTTCCACGTCATTGCTCAGTCTCGAAAGCACTTCACCCCTGTTTTCTTTTTGTAAAAATTTGTTTTGTGGTTTGGATTCCAGGAACTTCCTGTAAGTCATCTCCCGGATCCTCGCCGTCATTTTTTCCACGGTAACGGACTGCATATGGGTGGTCAGCGTGTCAAAAAGGATAAAAACGAAAAGGAACAGGATGAATCTTTGAATGCTCTCTTTCAGTTTTGGAAGGTCCTGCAGCCGTGCCGCGTAAGCAACAGAGGAAAAAAGAAGCGCATTCAATAAATTGATGCAGTAATTCCGGGTTGAGACAAAAAAGGTGCTTAGGACATAGGGTGCGACATGGGGTTTGACCACTTCCAACATTTTCCGTATTCTTTTCTCATACACGTTCATTCCTCCGCACCCTCCATCCTGATTTTATGTCCGCTTTCATCCAGCAATACCGCATCATGGGTGATAACGATGACAATATGGTCCTGGGACAGTGTTTCAAAAACCCTTTTGATACGAAGCGTATTTTGCAAATCAAGTCCAACAGAGGGTTCGTCAAAGATGTATATATACCCATTTTTCAGCAGTGTCCGTGCCAGGGCAATTCGTTTTCGCTGTCCCAGCGAAAGGGGTTCTCCAAGGTCCTGTAACAGGGTGTTGTATTTTTCCGGAAGCGCGTCTATTTCACTGTGAATTCCCACCGCTTCACAGACGGAACGAACCTCATCCTCTGTGACAGAATCGGAGCCAAAACGTAGATTGTTCAAAATGGTTGTGGGCAGAATCACCGTATCTTGTGTACAGACAGCCATATTCTGCGTCAATTCTTTTGGGGATAAATTGCCGATTGCGGCCCCGCAAACGAAAATCCTGCCGCCGGACGGCTTTTCTTCTCCCAGCAACAGCTTCACCACGGTGCTTTTTCCGCATCCGTTTTTTCCAACGATATAATTGACACGGCCAGGCGTACACTGAAAGCTGACATTGTGCAGAACTTCCTCGGAGCCTTTGTATCCAAAGGATACATTGTCAAAAGCAATACTACCGCAAGGTGCCGGAAAACGCTCTTTCTTCTCCTCAGCAGAGGTGGCCAAATCGTCCAGGAGCCGATGGACATTCACCTTGGTGCTGACTAAAATTTTGACGGAGCGGTCCAGGCACATGATCGGGTCAATCAAATTTTCCAGCAGGGTCATGGCCACAAAGAACGTGCCAATGGTGATCTGACCCACGGCAACAAGCTTTCCACAGGCAACGGTGATCCAAAGCATCACCAGAAAGGAGAGCAACATGGAAATGGCGGAAAACAGTGCAGTTTTCCGGTCTATTTTCTGATATATCCGATTGTACTTTCCCAATGCGCCGCTGTAAGCTTCCACCGAAACATCTTCCAGTCTGTATGCCTTGATGGCCTCCATGTTCTCGATTCCATGAAATGCTTTCTGGTTGCTTTCTTCCAGAATCTGTTGAAGAAAATGCCGGGTCGTATTGATTTTCGTGTTGACACCATATGTAAATGCAGCTTGAACCAGGCACAGCAAGACGGCGGTAACCGCAATGAACCAATGTGTCTTTACCCAAAGTATGGCTACTGCCGCAAAAAAAGCCGTGGTGTCCGGGACAATTTTTTGCAAAATACGCCGGATGCACCCAAGGACCGCATTCACATCCTGGGTCATCAATGTTGTTATTTTTCCAACATCCTTGCCTTTTTTCTTGGGCTGAACGCCAACGCTGCAAATGATCCGCTGATAGAGCGTGGATTGAACCTTTGCGATATAACTGTTGCTGCTTTTCCACATTCCATAACCCATGACCAGGGAGATCCCGGCCAGCAAAAGAATAGACATCAGTTCCCTGTAGGACGTAATGCCGGGCAGCTGGTCAATAAATGCACCGATCAGCACTTTTGCTTTCGTTGAAGATACCGTGTATCCAATGGAAAAGGCCACCGCAAGGAAAACCCTTGTATCGCAAATCCATTTCATTGTTATGGGATTTCCCTTGCCGGTTTTCATTGCATCGTTCCTCCATTCTCTTTGCGTAGGCAGTATGCGTATTGGGTCTGAGTATAGCATGAACACCTTTTTATTGCAAGAGAGTATGGAAAAATCCTGGGTTTGAGGAAGCTTTTTGGGCAAAGCTTTGCGCCCCTTGCCGAAAGCAAGGGGCGCATCTGTTTGGAGGGGTGTATCTGATTTAAGCCTTGACCGCAATGGCCTCGATTTCTACTCTGGCGTTCTTGGGCAGAGCAGCGACCTGGAACGCAGCACGGGCGGGGTAGGGTTCGGCGAAGAATTCGCCGTAGACCTGGTTCATGGCGGCAAACTCGTTGATGTCGGCAAGCAATACGGTGGTCTTCACCACATCGCCCATGGTCATGCCGTTGGCTTCCAGAATGGCTTTCAGGTTCGTGAGGGACTGTCTGGTCTGGGAAACGATGTCCTCACCGGGGAAATTGCCGGTGGCCGGGTCAATGGGCAGCTGACCGGAGATAAAGGCCTGGTTTCCGGCGGCAATGCCCTGGGAGTAGGGTCCGATGGCCGCAGGAGCGGCGGAAGTATGAATGGCGTTGTTAGACATAATATCAGTTCCTTTCTATTTTTGTTCCCGGGTGGTCCGGTCACTTTTAAGGCCCAGTACAAACAGCAGTGCAAGCACCGCTAGCAGTATTAGTCCAAAGGGCCGGGCAACAAGGCCGGGTAAATTGTCGGCGTATTGCATCAGTGCCCGCCGCAGAGAAGTATCGGCAGTGGGCCCCACCAGAAGCCCCAGAACGAAGGGGGCGATGGGATAGTGATACAGTTTCATCAGATACCCCAGCAGGCCAAACAGGGCCAGCTGAATCAGGGCAAAGGGGGTTCCTGTGGCACTGTAAGCACCTACGGCGCAGAGTACCGCCACCAGAGGCATGAGCAGGCTCTGGGGGATGGTCAGAATGCGGATGGTAAACTTGGAGCAAAGGAAGGACACCAGCCCCATAGCCACCGCCGCCATCAGCAGCAGCATACACAGCCCGCAGAGGATGCCGGGGGTTTCCAGCAGCAGGGTGGGGCCCGGGTGCAGGTTCATAATGAACATGGCCGACAGGAAAATGGCCGCCGTGGAGCTTCCGGGAATGCCCAGGGCCAGGGCGGGGATTAGGGCTCCTGCGGAGCAGGCGTTGTTGGCCACTTCCGCCGCAATGATGCCTTCTTCCGAGCCGTTGCCAAACTTCTCCTTCTGCTTGGAGGACCGCTTGGCCAGGTCATAGGAGAACCAACAGGCAGCGGATTCCCCGATGCCGGGGATAAAGCCGATCCACAGTCCCGCCAGGGAAGACCGGAGCATATTGAGGGTGTTGGCCTTTAAAACCTTCCAGTTGAGCTTGGGAAAGCCCGTCTCCTCCACCGTCCGCTGGGGTTCCGGCTGCCGCAGGGTGTAGAGCACCTCTCCCAGGCCGAACAGGCCCAGCATGGCAATAACGCTGTTAAAGCCGGAGAGCAGTTCCCGTCTGCCGTAAGTAAACCGCAGCACGGACTGCACACCCTCCGCCCCTGTCAGAGACAGCAGGCACCCGGCCAGGGCCGCGATCCAGCCCCGTCTCCGGCTGCCGCCGGAAATAGAGCCGCAAATCAGCAGACCGAAGACGCAGAACAAAAAGGTCTCCCAGTCTCCGAATTTCAGGGCCATGCCGGTGACAAAGGGCTGAATGAGAAAAATCAGCACTGTGCCAACCAAAGTACCCACCACAGAGGCGGCAATGGAATAACCCACGGCCTCCCGTCCCCTGCCCTGCTTGGTCAGGGCGTTGCCGTCTAAGCAGGTGGCTGCCGCCGCCGGAGTGCCGGGGATGTTGATAAGGCTGGCGGTAATACCGCCGGAGCCGCAGGAGGCTACGAAAATGCCCACAAGCAGGGCCATCCCATGGGTGTATTCCAGCCGGAACACCAGGCCCAGGCACAGGGCCATGCCCATGGTAGGCCCAAGACCCGGAACCACGCCTACCACAAAGCCCAGGAACACGCCCCCCACCATAAACAGCCAGACCAGAGGGTCCGCCAAAAAGGCCCCTGCTGCCTGGGGCAAATAAGACCATTCCGAAAACATAGGCGCGTCCTCCTTTACAGTAGTTTGAGTCCAAGGAGACCCGGAATCAGCACCAGAGCCACCAGGCAGTAAACCGCACTCAGCACCAGCAGTTCCAAGGGCCGCCGGCCCTTGTTCACCAGGAACAGCATGGCCGTAAGATAGGCGGCTGTGGGCAGGGCAAAGCCCAGCTGGGCTACCAGCAGCAGATAGGTAACCGTCAGCACCACCACCGCGGCAGACCGGAAAGTCACGCCGCCTGTTGTTGCCGAGGTTTCTTTCCCGTTCCACAGGGCCAGTGTCAGCCGGATGCCCTGAAACATCACCAGAGCAGACAGCAGCACCGGCAAAAACTTGGCTTCCGTGAGATACCCCACCAGTCCGGGGGTTTTCACCGGATTGTTCCGAATCTGGATCGCAAGCACCAGATACCAAAGGCCCGCCGCCGTGACGATCAGGCCCTCGGCACTCTGGCGTAATTTTTTCTTGTCCATAGGCAGTCCTTACTCCGGCCAGGCATTGGCCCCGGCAACCCGGTCATTGGCGGGGAAGGTGAAGTCCTCGATCCGGGGGATCTGATAGTCCTGGGGGTTTCCGGTGGAAATACCCGTATCATACAGGCCCCAGGCGTAGATGGATTCCAGCTTGGCGCACATTTCGTCACTTTCCTGTCCGGTCATTTCCGCAGTCTCCAAACCCTTGGACTGACAGAACTGCTGCCAGTCTTCGCTTTTTACCGCCGCCTGGAAGGCAGTACGAATGGTTTTGACCTTTTCTGCAGGGGTGTCTCTGGGGACCCGGAAGCCCCAGTACAAAAGGCCCTGCAGGTTTTCCAGGTCAGGATAGTCCTCCAGCAGACTGGGAACCTGGTAGCTGCCCTTTACGCAGTCAATATCCCGGGGGGTGCTGTCGCAGATGCCCAGAATGCGAACGTCCCCGCTCTGGGCCAGATCCATAATGTCAGACAGGCCGCACCAGGACCAGACCACTTCCCCGGCCACCACCTTGATGGCAGCGGAACGGCCTCCGTCATAGGGTACGGAGTTGCCTTTTAACCCCATGGTTTCCAGCATCAGCTGGCCGGTAAGCTGATTGATGCTGCCAAGGCCCGCATTGCCCCACTTCATGGTGGGGTCTGCCTCCATGGCATCAAAGAGCTGCCCGGCAGTTTTATAAGGGGACTTCCCGGAAACGAACAGCACATAAGGAGAGGTGGCGGCATAGAAGCCGTAAAAATCCTCCCAGCCCAGGTCCGCATAGCCCAGGGTCCGCCAACCGGAAACCGTATGGGCCACATCCCCCAGCCAGGTATTGCCGTCATGGGCCGCGGCCTCTACCTGCTGTCCGGCAATGGAGCCGGAACCGCCGGTGACGTTGACCAAATTGAAGCTGGCCCCCATCTCCTGGGACATGATGGCCGCCAGTTGCCGGGCCACGGTGTCCGCCGTACCTCCGGCTGTATAGCAGATGTCGATTTCAATTTTCTGCTGTCCGGCGGCTGTTCCGGCACTGCATCCGGTGAGAAGAATGAACAGCGCCAGCAAAACCGCAAGCATCCGTTTTTTCATTGGTTGTCTCCTTTCCGCACAAGGGAAAACGTGTCTCTATCCAAGGAATGTTCTATCATACCAAATCATCCTTGGAATTTCAAGACAGACCGGATCACCAAAAGGCGGACCCGGTCTGTGTATTTGGAGGGAATTACAGGCTGTTGACCGCTTTTTCCAGCCGTTCCAGGGCCTGCTCTACCGTGGAGCGGGGGCAGGCGATGTTCATGCGCATAAAGCCGGTACCGCCGGGGCCAAAAGTAGAGCCGTCATTGAGGCCCAGCTTGGCCTTGTTGAACATGAAGGCTTTCAGCTCTTCCTGGGTCATGTTCAAATCCCGGCAGTCCAGCCACATGAGATAGGTGGCCTCCGGCTCTGCCATCTTGATCCGGGGAATGCGGTCTTTCATGTAAGACATCATCATATCCCGACTCTTTTGCAGGTACTGCATCATCTCGTCGGCGTAGTAGTCACACTTGTTGTAAGCGGTGACGAAGCTCAGCATGCCGAAGATGGTCCGGCCATAGTTCTTGTTGTTCACAATGGTGATCTCGATGTTCTCCCGGATCTGTTCATTGGGAATAATGGCCGCACCGGTACGGAAACCGGCAATGTTAAAGGTCTTGCTGGGGTTGATGAGGACGATACAGTTGTTGGCGAATTCCTCACTGATGGAGCCAAAGGGAATGTGCTTGTAGCCCTCGTAGGTCAGGTCGCAGTGGATTTCGTCAGAGATCACCAGCACGTGGTGCTTGAGGCACAGCTCCCCGATGCGCTTCAGCTCTTCCAGGGTGAAGCAGCGCATGGCGGGGTTGTGGGGGTTGGACATGAAGAACAGCTTGGTGCGGGGGTCCTTCAGCTTGTTTTCCAGATCCTCAAAGTCGATCTGGTACTTGCCGTTCTCGTCCTGTACCAGCCGGTTTTCCAGCAGCTGACGGCCATTGTTGCGCACAATGGCGGAGAAAGGCGGGTAGACAGGAGGCTGGATCACCACCTTGTCGCCGGGGTAGGAATAGGCCCGGATGGCGTACATCAGGAAAGGCAGAACGCCGTTGGCGTACTTGACCCAGTGGGGGTCTACATTCCAGCCGAAGCGCACCCGCTCCCAACGGGCGGCGGCTTCCTCAAACTCGAAAGACTCGATGGGGTAGCCGAAGCAGGGGTGCATGGCCCGCTGCTGGATGGCCTGGGAAATCTCCACAGGCACGGCAAAGTCCGTATCCGCGATCCACATGGGGATCACGTCTTCGGGGTAGCAGGCCGCCTCATACTTCTTGCACTCAGAAGCCCGGCGGTCAATGATCTCATCAAAATTATGTCTCATAATTGTATCTCCTAATCAACAACAATGGCTTGGAAAGCTTTCATCCATTCAGAAAGCGGCGGCAGCGAGAGATTTTCATGCAAGCACACGCTGCCAGCCGCAAGGTTTTTATTTAGATTCCAAATACGACAAAGGTGGTAACGAAGCACACCAGCACACCGAACAGCATGGGAACGGCGTTGCGCTTGCACAGGGTCATGGGTTCCTCCTCCACCATGCCGGATACGGCGATCATGGCGCCGCAGAACGGAGAGAAGCAACGGCACAGGCCGCCGGTCAGGTGCATGGGTACCAGCAGCAGACCGTTGTGTACGCCCAGGGTGGCAGCCATATCGGCACCCATGGAGCCGAAAGCGTACCAGGGAGCGTTGGAAGAACCGGTGAGCAGGGCGGTACCGATCTGGATGGCAGCCATGGCCACAGCCACGATGATCACAGCGCCGCTGATATTGGAGAGCATGCCGCACAGAACGTCGATGCCCTTGAGCTTCTTGATGGCTTCCGCAAAGACGGAGGCAACGGAAATCAGAACGATGATGTTGTTGAAGTAGTTGCCCATCCATACCCAGAGCTTTTTCAGGTTGTCCTGGAGACGGTTCATGTCCTTCTTGACGATCAGATCCACAATAAAGAACAGGAAGAAGCAAATGATGTGGGCGGTGATGACGTCCATCTTCACGCCGTCAATAAAGCTGAATACAACAACCAGGGTCAGGGGGATCAGGGGGAACAGGCCGTAGAAAGCGGGTACGCCCAGGTCAGAGATCTTGATGTCTGCCTTGGCTTCCTCAGAGATGACCAGGCCGCCGAACTCCTTCTTATCCATGTGCTGGAACCAGAAGCCCATGAAAATGCCCACGCAGACGATGGTCACCGGTCCGATGATCAGCTCGTAGTTGGTGAACCACTCCATGGGAGAGCAGTTCAGGATCTCGGTAGCGGCGAAAATGCCGGTGGAGTCGTTGGGGCCCAAATCCATACCGCCGATGGCCACGCAGGCGGCAGCGGCACTGAGCTTGCTGACACCCATGCGGGTCAGGATGGGGAACATGGTGGCCATAAACAGCAGACCCAGGGCGATCTGGCTGGTGATGAAGATTTTCAGCACGGCGCCGATCATGTAAACCAGAGCCAGAACGATGTAGGGGTTCTTAATGGGTTTGAGCAGCTTGCTGGCGCTGAGGGCCAGGACGTCGGCTGCCTTGGTGTGGTTCATGAGCATAACGTAGCCGCCGATCATCATCAGGCGGATACCGGTGCCGGAAAGGGTGCTGACAAATTTGGCCCGGATCACATCAAAAATGTCCAGCCACATATTGCCGGTGGTGCCGTCACCCAGTACAGATTTACCGGTGACGATGGTGGCAGCAGCCAGACCGATGACACCCAAAAACAGGAAGGTCAGACGGGTATCGACCTTTTTCAGGATCATGGTCACGGCAGCGGCTACCAGGAGCGCTGTGAGAATAACGTACAGAAAGTCCATGATTTCTCCTCCAATATAATATTCCGCATACGACATTCGTCATATGTCTTATGTCCAGAGTTTAGCAGATTGTATCCCCGTTTACAAGATGGAAGCTTACACAAAATGCAAACCTCTTTTTTGTCGAAAAATCACAGTAGACATCATACGTATGATATGTTATATTTAGAGACCATTGTCCCAAAGACGCCGGAAGGCAGTGGATTGACATTTCCACCAAAACCATATATACTATAGATTATGGCTATTATCAGGTAATTTTTGCAATATTTTGCAGAATATTCCTTTTATCGCTGATTATGTATCCACCTTCGGAGGGATCAAAGAACGGAGTGGTCGCTCATGTCTTCCAACAAAACCCTTTCCGCCATCGTGGCCAGCAAAATTGAAAATCAAATCATCTGCGGCAACTGGCAGGTCGGCAGTCAGATCCCCCCGGAGCAGGAACTGATGCAAGCCTTTGACGTCAGCCGCATCACCGTGCGGGAGGCCATCAAAACGCTGGTCTCCCGGGATGTGCTGGAAATTCGCCGGGGCTGCGGCACCTTTGTCAGCACGGTACCCGGCCTTTCCACCGACCCCCTGGGTCTGCGTTTTATCGCGGATGACGACCTGAACACCCATCTGTTTGAGGCCCGGCAAGTTCTGGAGCCAACAGTCTGCCGTCTGGCCGCCCTCCGGGGGGATGAGGAAGAACTGGCTCTTCTCAAACAGCTGGCCCAGGACATTGACGACCTGGATGCCCAATTGCAGGGAAAGAAAACCACCCCGGAGGTCATTCAGGCCATCGCCGCCAAGGACATTGCGTTCCATACCTTCCTGTGCCGCATGAGCAAAAACCCGGTGTTTGAGCGGATGCTGCCGGTGATCATCAAGTCCGTCCGGGCCTCCTACTCGCTCCTGGTACCCAGACTCTCCAACAGCCCCCGGGTCTCCATCCATGGCGAGATCTACAAAGCCGTTGCCGCCCATGACGGCGACGAAGCCTACCGCCTGATGCTGGTTCATCTGGACAACAGCCGGAAAGGCTTCGACCGAAAAAATGAAAAAGAAGCCGCCCGAAAGTCCGGCAAAACAAAAGACCCCGTCCCCCCAGAAGTATAAGCCCCCCGCCGGGGTAAAAGAATAGCGCGCACGCAGACCTTTTTCCTGCGTGCGCGCCTTTTTTCGGGGATTTGGGATGTTGGGTGATTTCCTTTGTCCGAACGGCACAGACCTTACTTCTGCTGGCCGTTTACCAGACCGTTTTTCAGGCCGTCCTTGAGTCCGTTCACCTGGCCATTCTGAAGCCCCTGGGCCATGCCGTTGGCGTAGCCGTTTACAAGACCGTTCACCTGGCCGTTCTTGAGGCCCTGGGCCATGCCGTTGGCGTAGCCGTTTACAAGACCGTTCACCTGGCCGTTCTTAAGGCCCTGGGTGTAGCCGCTCTTGTATCCCTCTGTCAGGCCGTTCTTCAGGCCGTTGGGTGCATCGGCACTGGCAGTGACGGCACCGCAGGTGGCGATAGAGACGGCAGCAATAACGGATGCGATCATTCTTTTGGTTTTCATGGTAAAAATACCCCTTTCATGTTTTACTTGGGAAGCACCGGTTTGTGCTTCGTGATACCAGCATACCGCCTGTTCCTCAAGAGAACCTCAAAAAGAAGTAAAAACATCAAAAAAGCTGCCCCAGGCGATTTCCACCAGAGGCAGCATAGAAAGGTTTTATGATTCTTCCAGCCAGCTTACAAGACCGTAGTCTCCCAGATAGGCCTGGGCGGGAACGCCAAAATGGTCGGTTTCCGGGAGTTCTGTGAGCTTGGCATCGTATCCCGCAGCCATCAGGGCGTTTACAAAGTCCCGGGTGGTCTGGGGATCGACAATGGTATCGTCTGTACCCACAAAGGCATAAACCTGGGCATTGGCAAAGGCTCTTCGGTTTTCGGGGGTGTCACGGATGCTGCCGGACAGCGGAGCCACCCGGGCAAAATAGCCGGGGTGGGCAGCGGCAATGGCCCAGGCACCGGTGCCGCCCATGCTGTGGCCCGTCAGGGAAATTTTGGCGGTATCGATGTCGTATTCCCGGACAAGGACCTGAATCATATCCATAATGGTCGTGTCCATGTCGGTCCAGCCCTTATACGCTGAGGGAAGCTGGGGAATCAACACATAGCAGGACAGCACCCCCAGACTGCCGGTCTGGAGATATTGGGGAAACCCGTCTGCCTGGGTGATCAGGGTCAAATCACTGCCCTTGCCGCTTCCGCCGTGGAGATAGACCACCAGGCCGGGGCAGCCGGAGGGGTTCTCCGGGGTATAGAGCCAACAGCGGACACTGCTTCCATCCGATAGGGTCAAGGTGGTTTCATTCATGCCCGTGGGCTTGGAAGCGGCTCTCGGTTCCGGTGCGGCATCCCGTGCCTTTTCCCCAGGCATTCCCGTTCTTGCCTGGGCCGGAGCCTGGGCAGGGGGAAGCGTAGGGGCCTCTGTAGGCATTTCCGCAGGGGCTTCTGTGGAAGCCGCTTCTGTATTTTCAGGAATGCCGGTTTCTTCCGGCTGGGATCCCCGGGGCTTTTGAATGGGTTCGGTTTCCGCCGGTGGGGTGGGCATGGTAGGAGGCGGCTCGGTGGGGCGGGTGTTTTCCAGCCAGGCCACCCGAACGCCGGAAGAATCCAGCCTGTTCTCCCCGGCGCAGCCGGACAGGAGCAAGAGCAATATCAACAAGAGAATATGGATTTTACGCATAAATGCTCCCTTTCAAAGAACAACGGTAACGGCGATCTCCCGGGGTCCGGGCGCATGGACGGTAAGCCTGCCGTGATGCCGCTGGGTGATGGACAGGGCAATGGCCAGACCCAGGCCGGACCCGGTAAGGGTCCCGGCGGTGCTGCCCCGGTAGAACCGCTCTGTAAAATGGGGCAGCTCCTCCGGGCGGATGTTTTCCGCAGTGTTGCAGACCTCCATGCACAGTCCAAGTCGCCTTTTTTCCAGGGCAAAGGATACCATACCCCCATCGGAGCAGTAACGGAAAGCATTGTCCAGTAAAACGGTCATCAACTCTCTGAGGGCCTTTTCGTCCCCACGGTAGGAAAGGCCCGGAGTGATGCGGAGCCGGAAGTCCAGCCCCCGTCCCGGGGCAATGGCCTGATAGGAGGCGGCAACATCCTCAGCGGTATCGGAGATGGGGAAACGCAGAAAACTTTTCTGGTCGCTGCCCTCCTCCCAGCGGGCCAGGGTCACCAGCGACTGGGTCATTTCCGTCAGCCGTTTGGCCTGTTTTTCAATGTCGCAGAGCCATTCATTGTCCCCATATTCCATTTGCAGCAGTTGGCTGTCTCCCAGGATCACCGCCACAGGGGTTTTGAGGGCATGACTGGCAGAAGTAACAAAAGCTTTCTGCTTTTCATGGGCTGCCACAAGCGGTGCTACCACCCGTCCGGACACCAGGCATAATGCCCCCCCGGTCAGCCCCAGGCCGGAAAGGCAGACCAGAATCAGCAGCTTTCGGGTCTCCCGAAAGGTTTCCAACGGCAGCTTTCGGGAAAGGAATATGACCCGGACGCTCTGGCTTTCCCGAATCACAGCGTAGCGATAGCCCTTTAAGTAGCCTCGCTGCGTGCCGGTTTCCAGGGCTTTGCGGCCCAGATTCAGGGCAAGGGGTTCCTGCATATAGCCGGTATGGGATAAATCTGCCTGGGCGATATGGGTCTTGGGTTCCAAGGTCACGGTAAAATAGTGGGCATCCCCCAATTCCGGAGAAGCCGGTTCCCGGTCAATCAGCTCCAGCAGGTGGTCTGCCTTTTGGGCGATCTGGCTATAGCTGCGCAAAAGCACCACGCAGACAATGACACTAAGCAGCACCGCCGCCGCCAAAACCGCCAGCAGTACAAACCGGACCTGTAGGCGCCACTTGAGGGCAGAAGATTTTTCCTGCTTCATGGCTTTTTCTCCAACATGTATCCGGCGTTTCGGCGGGTGGTGATCTGCAAATCCGAGCCGATGGCAACCAGTTTGCGCCGCAGATAGGAAATATAGGTCCATACCGTGTTGTCCTCCGCCCGGCTGTCCGGATTCCAGATGTTTTCCAGAAAACGGCCCGGTGCCACCAAAACATTGGGATTGCGCATCAACAGGGCCATGGTCTGGTATTCCTTGTTGGCAAGGCGGTAACTGCCGCCGGGGGCAGAGAGTACAAAGGAATTGGTATCCAACCGGGTATTTCCCAGTTCCAACAGGTTCGTCTGCCGTGTCTCCGAAGGTCTGGTCAGCACCCGGAGCCTTGCCAGCAATTCCCGCAGGTCAAAGGGCTTGGTCAGATAGTCATTGGCCCCCAGGTCCAGTCCCGTAACCTTGTCCTCGATTTCCGCCTTGGCCGTGAGCATCAGCACAGGGACGGTGTTTTTCTCCTGCCGAATGGAGGAAAGAACCTGAAATCCGTCCATTTTCGGCATCATAATATCCAAAATAGCCACGTCATAACTGCCGACCCGCAGATATTCCAGGGCTTCCAGACCGTCCGCCACCGCATCGGTGCTGTAGTTGCTCTTTTCCAGCAGGGCCACCAGCACCCGGCGCAGGGAGGGGTCATCCTCTGCGATCAGTATTTTCATAGCATAACGCCTCTTTTGCAGATATTTTCGGTTCCCTGAACCCAATATAGGCCGGGAACCTCAACGGAGCCTCAAAAATGTCCGTTTTCAGGCTGTCTATTTCAAAAGTATAGCACAGCAGTGGTGGAATGGCCAGAAAAAGTTATTGATTCCATGGCCAGGAACCGACTATGTATTCGGAATTCTCATAAAACACGCTTCCAGCTGAGACCGGGACAGTGGCTCAAAAATGCGGGCGGCAATGTCCAAGCCAAAAGGAAAGCTGTAGCCCTCATACGCCCGCATGGGTCCTATGATCACCAGCGGAATCTGGGGTACCGTCTGCCACAGCCTCAGAAGCATTGCGTTGGCTTCCGGCCCGGTAGCGGGTAGGTCTGTCAATATTGCGTCAAAGGATGTCGGACCCCTTTCAAACGTGGGGAGAAATTCCTGAATGCTCCGGCAAGCCGTCACCTTTGCGCCACCGGATTCCAGCATTTCCGTCAGCACAGCCTGGCGAGAAGCACTTTCCTGTGCAAGGAGAATTTTCAAATCCCGAAAACAAATATCCATATGGAATGCCCCTTTCTGTCTGGTATCAGCATCCCACAGAGACCTTAACACAACCTCAAAAAATAGAGCGACAGCGCATGGAGGAATGATGGTGTAAACCATGCAAGTCTTCACAAGCTCTCCGCCCCAACAATTTGTCAATTCAAAACCCCGGCCCCGATGGTTTTTGAGACCATCAGGGCCGGGGTTTTGTTCAGGAAGCCTGTTCCTCAGGCAGCAGGGTGTAGGAGAATTCTGCGGGCTTTCCAAAGTGGCAGTTGGAAATCTCCACGCAGTCCGGTTCAAAGTCGTGGATTTGACTGTCGATGGTGAATACCGCTTCCTCGCCGCTGTGGAGGACTTTCTTTTCCCACTGGCCGGACTGAGGGGGCAGGGACCACAGGCCAATGTCGCCGTCAAAGCTTGCGTGGTGGATCTCAATGTCACCGGCGTGTACCCGGAAGCGATAGGTTTGTTTTCCGGCGGCGGTGGGCAGGTTCATGGCATAGCCGTGAAGGGCGCATACGGGGTGCAGCAGTACCGTTTTTTCTTCCATTTTATAGCCGTTCCTTTCTTTGCGCCCCAGGCCGGGCCTCACAGAGAGGCATCGATCTCGTCTTTGGTCTGAAGCAGCACTTGGTAAAAATCTTTGGTATACCCGGTAAAGGGGTGATCTTCGTTAAAAATCAGGGCATCCCGGTACCGATACCGGTTCTCCGGGCAGGGCAGCTGGACAAGGCCATGCTGGGCCAGTACCTTCTGGGGCAGTGGGGAAACCCACATATAGGTTTCCGGCACATTGCTGAGAAAGTCAAACTGACTGCCCCGCTCGTAGAGGTAGATGCGCTTCGGCTCTCCCAATGCATCGGTGCGCTCCGGCAGGAAAGCGTTTTCCACGTCGCCGTGAACCAGTTCTGTCCATCCGGCAATGTCCTCCGGGTGGGCCTGCTGTTTCCCCGCCAGAGGGGAGTTTTCCGATACCAACAGCATATAGGCAAAGTCCCAGATGGGCTTGGAGCAGAGCCGCTTCTGGGCCAGCAGCCCCTGAACACGGTCCTCCATAAAATCGGGATAGCGGATGATGCCCAGCTGAAAGCCCTGATTCAGGATGTTTTCAATGGCTTCCTGGGAGTTGGTCTCCGAGAAG
This sequence comes from uncultured Oscillospiraceae bacterium, assembly GCA_934591845.1. Lineage (GTDB taxonomy): Bacteria > Bacillota > Clostridia > Oscillospirales > Oscillospiraceae > Faecousia. The sequence goes on from CAKTPO010000017.1 coordinate 33,007, forward strand.
TTGATCTGGATCTGAGACCGGTCCTGGATGGACTTGAAAAACTCCGTAAAGGCATAGGTGATGTAGGTGGCCCGGGGCACGGAAATCTTCATGGCGGCGATCTGCTGGCTGCGCCGCAGCAGCCGCTGTTCCAGCAATTCCAGCTCGTAAACCACCTGTCCGGCGGTTTCCAGGAACAGCTGGCCCTCCTCGGTGGCCTCGGTGCCCCCCGGGGTTCTTCTGAAAACCTGGCAGCCCAGGGTGCTCTCCAATTCTTTCATAGCCTTGCTGAGGCTGGACTGGGACACATAAAGGTTCTTCGCTGCCCGGTTCATGGAGCCGCAACGCTGAATTTCTACCGCATAGGACATTTGTTTCAGGGAAATATCTAACATAACCAATCACATTCCTTAGAATGCCCCTGGTTTTCTCCGGCATTATACAGCGGTTTCGGGGCATTGAATAGTCCTTTCTTTTGCATATGGATATGGCTTTTCTTCATATCAAGATGTAAAGAATTCGGGCGTTTCCGCCCCGGAACCAGTATACTACAGATTTTCCGCCGGGGCAAGAGAAAAATCCCTGCCTGCCTTCCCTGTTCCGGCTTTTGGGAGAAGAAAGAAGAAAATGGCAAATCCGGGCCGTTGCAACGTGTCCCCTCAGGAAAACGATTTGTCTTTATCGATAGGAGTTTATTGTTATAATATACAAATATACACATCAATTATTAGTTAATCTGCCAAAAAGAAAATGGCATAGAAACCATTTGTTGACAAAATATGAACCAGGGAGTATTCTATGTAATATACATCTATAGGTATGCGCCTATAGAAAGACGAATGCTGTTATATGTAAGAACAGCCATCCACTTAGGAAAGGAACGAGTATACTATGGGGTTTTTTGATAAACTGTTCGGTAAGAAGCTGGAGGAGGTTTGCGCTCCTGTTGCCGGTAAGGCCGTGGCCATCACCGAAGTACCCGATCCCACTTTCGCGGAAGGGATGCTGGGCAACGGCATTGCCATCGAGCCCACTGACGGAAAGGTTTACGCCCCCTGTGACGCAACCGTTGATATGATGTTCGACACCGGCCACGCCGTGAGCCTGGTCTCCGAAACCGGTATTGAAATTCTGATCCACATTGGCCTGGAAACCGTGGGCCTGGAGGGCAAGCCCTTCACCATCCACGTGCACAACGGCGACAAGGTGAAGAAGGGCCAGCTGATGATCGAAGTGGATCTGGATGCCGTAAAGGCCGCTGGGCTCAACACCATCACCCCCGTGCTGATCTGCAACACCGATGCCTATCCCACCTTCAAGACCAACGTCGGCCAGGACGTGACCAACGACGACGTGGTCATTGAACTGGGCAAGTAAGGAGCGTACAATGAAAACTGGTACTGGTCTTCCCGTGTTCCCCGGTGTGGCCATTGGCCCTGCGGTCGTCTACCGCAAGTCCGAGCGCACCGTGCCTGTTTCCTCCGGCGATGCCGCCGCAGAGCAGGAAAAGTTCAACGAAGCCGTTGTCACCGCCCGGAAGCAGCTGGGCGCCCTGTATGAAAAGGCCAAAGTAGAGCTGGGCGAAGAAAAGGCTGCCATCGTGGAAGTGCAGATGCTGATGCTGGACGACCTGGATTACCTGGACGGTGTGGCCGCCGCCATTGAGGGCGGTGCTTCCGCCGCCGATGCCGCTCTGGACACCGGCGAGGAGTTTGCCGCCGTATTCGCCGCCATGGACGACGAATATATGAATGCCCGTTCTGCGGACATCCGGGACATGTCCCACCGCATTTACGACATTCTCTGCGGCAATACCGGCTTCCAGCTGCCGGAGGGCGAATTTTTGCTGGTTGCCGAGGATCTGGCTCCCTCTGAGACCATTCAGCTGCCCAGAGAGCGGATTTTGGGCTTCGTGACCCGCCAGGGTTCCTCCTCCAGCCATACCGCCATCCTGGCCCGGACCCTGAACATCCCCTCCCTGGTACAGGCGGATATTGACCTGGACGAGACGGAAAAGTGCGTGATCCTGGGGGTAGACGGTTTTACCGGCAACTGGTATATGGATCCCGATGGGGATACCTTAGCCATGCTGAAAGCCAAGCAGGCCCAGGCAGCCGCCGGTCGTGCGGCTCTGGAAGCCTACCGGGGCAAGGAGAGCATCACAAAGTCCGGCAAGAAGATCATCCTGGCCGCCAACATCGGCTGCCCCGAGGATGCGGAAGCCGCCGTTGCCGCGGACTGCGAGGGCGTGGGCCTGATGCGCAGTGAATTCCTGTACCTGGGCCGGGACACCCTGCCCTCTGAGGACGAGCTGTTTGAAGCCTATAAGAAAGTGGGCCAGATCATGGAGGATCGCCCCGTGGTCATCCGGACCCTGGACATCGGTGCGGACAAGCAGGTGGACTACCTGGGCCTTGAAAAGGAAGAAAACCCCGCCCTGGGTCTTCGGGGTCTGCGGATCTGCCTGACCCGGGAGGACGTGTTCCGTCCCCAGCTCCGGGCCATTCTCCGGGCCTCTGCCTACGGCAATCTCATGGTCATGTTCCCCATGGTGGCCTCCGTCTGGGAACTGAAAGAAGCCAAGGCTCTCTGCGCCGAGCTGCGGAAAGAGCTGGAAGCCGAGGGCGTAGAAGTCAAGGACGTTCCCATCGGTGTCATGGTGGAAACCCCTGCCGCTGCGGTGCTGGCCCATGAGCTTGCCAAGGAAGCTGCGTTCTTCTCCGTTGGCACCAACGACCTGACCCAGTACACCCTGGCGGTGGACCGTCAGAACGCCAACCTTGGGCGGTTCTATGACCCCTACCACCCGGCTCTGATGGCCTTGCTTGCCCACATTGCCAAGTCCGCCAACGAGGCCGGCATCTGGGCCGGTATCTGTGGAGAACTGGGTGCTGACCCCAAGATGACCGAAAAGTTCATCGAAATGGGCTACAAAGAGCTGTCCATGGCCGCCGGTCGGATCCTGGAGACCAGAAAAATCGTCTGCGAGTCGGAGCTGTAAGCTGCGATTTCACCATATTCGTAAACCCGCGAAAGTGAGGAAATAAACAATGAAAGAAATCAAGTATGTGATCACCGATCCCATGGGTATGCACGCCCGTCCCGCCGGTATGCTGGTGAAGGCCGTTGCGCCCTTTGCTTCCAAGGTCACCGTGACCGCTCCCACCGGCACCGCCGATGCCCGCCGCCTGATGGCCCTGATGAAGCTGGCCGCCAAGCAGGGTATGGAGCTGACCATCACCATTGAGGGTGCCGACGAAGAAACCGCCGCTGCGGAACTCCAGGCATTCCTGAGCGCAAACCTGTAAGTACCCCTTAGAGGGTTCAATAAGTCCCTATTGGCCGTCGTGGGCCGGCGGCTTTTAGAAATAGTGGAGAAGACATATTTTGGAGGGAATTTTCTATGATGAAATATCTTCAGAAGCTCGGTAAGGCTCTGTTCCTTCCCGTTGCTATTCTGCCCATCTGTGGTATCCTGATGGGTCTGGGCTACGCCATGGCTCCTGGCGTTATGGGCGTACCCGATGCTGCCACTTCCGGCGCACTGTACACCATCGGCTTCTTCCTGGTGAAGGCCGGCGGTGCTCTGATCGACAACATGGCTCTGCTGTTTGCCATCGGCGTTGCCGTTGGTCTGGCCGATGACCACGACGGCACTGCCGGTCTGGCTGGCCTGGTCAGCTGGCTGATGATCACCACCCTGCTGTCCGTTGGCGCCGTCAGCGTTATCGCTCCCGGCCTGATCGCCAGCAAGACCAACGAGGTTGCTTTCTCTAAGATCGCCAACCCCTTCATCGGCATCCTGTGCGGCATTATTGGCGCCAGCTGCTACAACAAGTTCAAGAACACCAAGCTGCCTGACGTGCTGGCATTCTTCGGTGGCAAGCGCTCCGTCGCCATCGTGACCGGCGTTGTTTCCATCATTGTTGCCGCCATCCTGCTGTTCGTATGGCCCATCGTCTTCGGCGTTCTGGTTGCCATCGGCAACGGCATCAAGGGCATGGGCGTGTTCGGTGTTGGCCTGTACGCTTTCCTGAACCGTCTGCTGATCCCCACCGGCCTGCATCACGCTCTGAACAACGTGTTCTGGTTCGACACCATCGGCCTGGGCGACCTGACCGCTTACTGGGGTGCTCTGACTGAGGGCGGCGTTATGGCCAACGGCAACCCCGTCAACTGGTCCGTGGGCATGTACATGGCCGGCTTCTTCCCCTGCATGATGTTCGGTATCCCCGGTGCTGCTCTGGCCATGATCCAGACCGCTAAGACCAACAAGCGGAAGGCTACCATCGGTATCGTTGGTTCCGCCGCTGTCTGTGCTTTCCTGTGCGGCGTTACCGAGCCTTTCGAGTTCTCCTTCATGTTCCTGGCATTCCCCCTGTACGTTGTGTACGCTCTGCTGTACGCCATCTTCGCTACCGTCACCGTCGCTCTGGGCTACCGCGCTGGCTTCTGCTTCTCCGCCGGCCTGACCGACGCCATCTTCTCCTCCTTCCTGCCCGCTGCCAATAAGACTTGGCTGCTGATCCCCATGGGCATCGCCGCTTTCGTGGTGTTCTACCTGGTGTTCCTGTTTGCCATCAAGAAGTTCAACCTGAAGACCCCCGGCCGTGAAGACGACCAGGAGGGCGAGCTGAACATCGAGCTGGCCAACGATGACTACACTGCCATGGCCCAGATCATCCTGGAAGGCCTGGGCGGCAAGGACAACATCGTTTCCATCGACCACTGCATCACCCGTCTGAGACTGGAAGTCAAGGACCGTCTGCAGGTTGATGAGAAGAAGATCAAGACCTCCGGTGCTGCCGGCGTTATCCGCCCGAGCAAGACCTCTGTCCAGGTCATCATCGGACCCAAGGTCCAGTTCGTCTACGACGAGTTCAAGAAGATCGCCAAGTAAGAACCAGACCCTTTGGAACTACTGTGGCCCACGCGGTAACTTGACTTCCATGCCCTTATAGGGCGGAAGCGATTCCAACCAAATTCCCCCTTATGCGGCCTCCGGGCCTGCATAAGGGGGATTCTGGTTTTTTAACCGAGGCATTCTACGACCCCTGCCGTAGAATGCCTCGGTTTGTTATTGTCTTCAGGCCCTCAGGCCTTCTTTCTCCGGAATCTGAATATCTTGCGGAAATCCGTCGGCTCCTCCTGGTCAGCCAGCATGCCGGCGGTGAACATAAGGGCCAGTGGTGCAAACTGCAACAGCAGCAATGACTCTCCCACACCTTCGAGCAAAAGACACGTCAGCAGAATTCCATAAATCTTTCTGGAAAGGGGCTGCTCCCGGCTGAAGAACAGCCGAATTGCGGCACGAACCTGCATGTATGTAAAGGCCACCATGAGCCCGAAGCCAATAATGCCGGACTGGGCCAACACCTGAATGAACATATTGTGGGTATGACCTTTCAAAATGTCATAATCTCCGTAGTAAATCATATTCATGCCGATGTCCCCCACCGGTTGACCAAGGAGCATGAATTTCTTCCGTCTGAAAATCACTCGCAGAGCGGCAGCCCAGATATCCGTACGGCCGGTCAGTGACACCAAATCCTTGAAGAAATTACGTCCATCCCCGACACCTGTTGCATCTCCGATAAGCTTGGACAACTCGTCGGCCCCAGCATTGGATTCCGTCGTAGGTTGTGTTTCCGGCTCGGTCTCAGGTTCGGCTTCCGTCTCCGTCACAGGTTCGGTCTCCGCCTCCGTCGCAGGTTCGGCTTCTGTCTCAGCCACAGGTTCAGCCTCGGTCTCCGCTGCAGGTTCGGCTTCTGTCTCAGCCACAGGTTCAGCCCCGGTCTCCGCCGCAGGTTCGGCTTCTGTCTCAGCCACAGGTTCAGCCTCGGTCTCCGCTACAGTCTCGGCTTCCACTTCTTCGGCCTGTTCCTCCTGTATGGAAGAATACCCGATCATATGCGCATTCTTTAACATATCCGGTCCTGCAAACTGATTGAGCAGCTCACCCCAAAGGTTGCATCCTTTGTAGCATCCAAACATGACCACAACCGCAATCAATCCCACTGCCATTTTCCTGACGGCTGTCTTTGGGATCTTCAATCGGTCTTTTACAAGAAGTACAGCCAGCATTCCGGCACCCACAGCACAGGCAATATTGACAAAGCGACAATATTGCAGGGACATGGTAGCATACATCAGCACAGCAAACAGTCCCAAAAGCACCCGGAGCCACTTCCGGCGGGTACGGAAGAACTGCCCGACCGCCAACCAAAGCGCAACCATGAACCAGGTTGCGGTAACATTCTTATTAATACCTAAAAAGGATACGTAAATGGCCGTACCGCTGCCGTAAGGGTGTACGACAAGCAGTATTTCCGCATCGCCGATTCGGAAAGACGGAATCACATTCGTGCTTACCAGTAGTCCTAAAATCGCCAAAACCGTTAAAACCGGGAAAAGTATTCCACAGAAAACATCCGCAAGGTGCTGCTTTCCCTTGGCATCCAGTGTGCTTGTCAGATAAAATACGGCGCACATGATGCCGACACGGAGTATTTCTACCGTCATGGCCTCTGTAAGCTGCTGTATTGCCAGCCGAATGGCAATCATCCAGACCCAGAAAAACGCCAAAAAGGACAGGCTTTTTTTTCTGGAAGCATTCGGTATCGATGCCAAAATTAACCCAAGAAAAGAATAGCAGATCAGCCGTTCTAGGTTTCCAAAATCTGGCGAGTATTTCCCTGGAATCATTGACACCAGAATATCACACATCAGGAAGTACACGCAGAAGCAGATAAGCACCGCCTGGCCTAATATCTGCTTGCCGTTTTCTTGTTTTTGAATCATCTGATTACTCTTCCTTTCCCGGGCACTCTCAAAAGGGGCCCTTTCCGTTGTTCAAAAATTGCAGGGTTTTGCGGGTTTATGTGCAATCACTAGTTTCCCATTGTACCACACGTTGCCCTCTTTTGCAACTCAGTGCCGGGGGATTTTTTTACTTTTCTTCCGGATAACCGCCGGTTTTCCGGAAGTTCCCCACCTCCTTTTGCAGGTAACCCAGCAGCACCCTGGATACCACGGAATTGGTGGTTTTGGGGAAAGCCAGGCCGATTTGCGACTTTGCCCCCCGGTTTGCCAGGCAAAACCGGGGGGCAAAGTTTTATTGAACTTCCTGCATTTCCTTGGCCTGGGCGGCCTTGGCGTTGACTTCTTCCGGGTCGTGGTAGGTTTCCACCGCTTGTTTCAGGGCCTGGCGACAGATTTCGTCATCGTTGGTAGCCAGGGCTTCCGAGAGAAGGGCCAGTTTCCGGGCGATGATCTCCGGGGCCAGGGGCTTGTCCCGCTCTACGAAAATCTGGTCGTTTTCCGTCTTATCCAGTTCCTCGGATTTGACCAGCAGTTCCTCGTAAAGCTTCTCTCCGGGCCGCAGGCCAGTTTCCACAATGTCGATGTCCTTATAGGGTTCAAAACCGCTGAGGCGGATCATGTTTTCCGCCAGTTCCAGGATATGCACGGGCTTGCCCATGTCCAGCACAAACAGTTCTCCGTTGCCTGCAAAAGCACCGGAGGTCAGCACCAGCTGGGCCGCCTCGGGGATGGTCATAAAGTAGCGGATGATCCGCTTGTCCGTCAGGGTCACCGGGCCGCCGTACTGGATCTGCCGCTTGAACAGAGGGATCACACTGCCGTTGCTGCCCAGGACGTTGCCGAACCTGGTGGCAGAGCAGCGCATGTTGCCCCGGTGGCCCAACACCTCCAGTTCGCACATCCGCTTGGTGGCCCCCATGACGTTGGTGGGGTTTACGGCCTTATCGGTGCTGACCATGATAAACTTGCCGCAGCCCTGGGACTCTGCCGCTTCCAGCAGATTCCGGGTGCCAAAGACATTGTTTTTAATGGCCTCGCAGCAGTTGTTTTCCATCAGGGGGACGTGCTTGTGGGCGGCAGCGTGGATCACCACATCCGGGCGGTGCCGCTCAAAAATGCGGTCCAGTTCCCCCCGGTCGGTAATAGTGGCAATTTCCACTTTCAAATCCAGCTCCGGGTACTTGATGTGGAGTTCCTGCTGCACATCGTAGGCGTTGTTTTCGTACACATCCAGAATCACCAGCCGCTTGGGTCCGATTTTGGCGATCTGGCGGCCAAGTTCCCCGCCAATGGAGCCGCCGCCGCCGGAAATCAGCACGGTTTTGCCCCGGTAGTAGGCCTTGGTCTCCTCGGTGAGGATCTCCGTGGCCTGACGGAACAGCAGTTCCTCCGGGTTAAAGTCCCGCAGGCTCCGCTTGCCACCTACGGCCTGGGTGGTGGGGTAGTCATAGGTTTTCAGCTTGCAACCGGTTTGCTGATACCGGGTATACAGCTCCTTTTTCCGCTCCGCCGTGGCTCCGGGGATGGCGAAAACCACCTCCTGAATGTGGTAGTCCCGGAACACCCGGTCGTCTGCCTCCTGGGCGGAGAACACCGGCACACCGTTAATAGACCGGCCGATCTTGTTCCGGTCAATGTCCACAAAAAACCGCGCAGTATAGGCCGCCTGGGGGTTGCTGGCCAGGTCGGCGGCAAGGCCTGCCCCCACCCGGCCTGCGCCGATGATGGCAATATTGATGCGCCGGTCCTGCTGGGCCTTGTCCAGCGGCTCCACCCGGATACCGGTGAGCTTCCGGGTCACCACCCGCAGCACATCCGCCACCTTGGAACCCCGGCTGTTGGCATCATACAAATATTGGTAGATCTGCCGCATGAGGATGTCTCCCAACAGGTTCAGGGAGAACAGGGTCACTGCCCGGAGAAACTCCACATCCCGCAGGGGCAGCAGCCGTTGCAGCACAAAATAGACGCCACCGGCCAGGGCATCCCAACAAATCAGATTTACGTAGAGGTTGCTGCCGCCGTAACGCCAGACGTTGTTATAGGAGTTTCCCAAGGCCCGGGCCATGAGCATACAGGCCGCCGCCAAAAGAAAATGCAGCAGAGCCTCCACCCTGGTAATGGGATAGTAACTACTGGGATAGAAAAACAGCAGCAGCACCGATACCAGGGCCAGCATCACCAGGTCATAGCCCATGAGGATCAGCGCATGGGAGCCTACCGGCATTCCTGAATTCCGTTTTTTCATGTTATCCTCTCTTTTTACAGGCCCAGCAATATCCGCAGATAAGGGGTCAGGCTGCTCTTTACCGCGGTGAAAAGGCCAAAATGCTTTTTTAGATAATAAAACCAGGGTCCCACCGGGTCGCCCTTCACTTGCTCCTTTTTCCGAAGCCGTTCCCCTCTTGAAAGGCTTTTGTCATGCCAGGTGCCGGTAGGGGGATTGTCCGCACACAGGCCCACGTAGTCTTCCGACACGTAGAGCGTTCCACCGGCCCGGCCCAGGGCGAAGCCATAGTCAAAGTCCCCCAGGGAGTGGTGGTAATGGGGATCCATGCCCCCGGTTTTCCGGAACAGGCCATAGGGGATGAGGACGCAGTTGGCGTTCATGGTGTCCGCGGGAGTCTTTTCCCCGGGCATCTGGAACCGGTAGTGGATGCCCTTTTCGTAGACAATGCCGCTGTAGCTCAGGTTCCCCGCCGGATCCCGGGTGGCCCCTACAATGACCGCATTCTCCTTGGCCTTGCTCTGCTCTGCCATGGACTGGATGCACCCCGGAAAAAAGGCCACATCGTCATTCATCATCAGAAGATAATCATATTGGCGTTCGCTTTTCAACAGGGCCTCCATGCCCATGCCCATGCCCCGGGAGTAAAACAGGCTCCCGTCGCCATGAAGCACCCGGATGTCTACCCCAAAGTCCCCGGTTTCCAGCATCCGGGCCGTGCCGTCGCTGCTGCCGTCATCCACCACCAGGAAGGAAAACTTGATGTCAGGGTTTCCCGATACCAGAGTTTCAATGGCCTGACGGGTCTTTTCTTTTCGGTTGAAGCAGGTAAACAATGCCAAAACAGTCGTCATAGGGGTCCTTCTTTCTTTACAGGCCAAACATAGGCCGGGTCTCCTCCTCTACGGATTCCCGGGGGAAGGCGTAGGGGCCCTGGTCAAAACGCCGGTTGAGGGGTCGGCCCGCCACGGCAAAGGCCATGCGGTAACCGGCGTAGGCCGTCAGCTTTCGGATGGTGTCATTGTACTGGCCGTGGGAGTAGGCAAAAAGGTCACAGGGCTTTCCCACCAGGGCTTCCAGAACTTCCCTGCTTTTGAAAATCTCCTCTGCCTGTTCTTCCGGGCTGCACTGCGTTAAAATACGGTGCCGGGAGCCGTGGACACCGATGGTCACCAGAGGGTCTGCCGCCAGTTCCAGCAGCTGCTGCCGGGTGAGATACCCGGGCACCCCCACCATGTGGCTCAGCACAAACACCGTAAAGGGGATCTGCCGCCGCTTCAAAATGGGGTAGGCCAGGGTGTAGGTGTCTTCCAGGCCATCGTCAAAGGTGATGGCCGAAAGTCCACCGTAGCTTTTATCCAGGGCCACCTGCTCCAAAGAGGCATAGGGGCCGTGGCTGTCCAAAAATTTTTCAAAGGCGGCGGTATCCAGCTTGCAGCAGCTCCGCTCCACTTCCGGGTGCAGTGTCACATGGTGGAACATATAAATGTCGCTGCAAGGGGGCAGGTGCCACAGAATATTCAGAAGGCCCTTGAGCCTTGCTTTCAGTTTGGGGTTCATAGGAGCCTCCTTTACATGCTGCCCTCGTGCTTTAATACCACCAGCACGGTTTTGACCAGGATTTTCAGATCCAGTCCCAGAGACCACTGATCAATGTACTGGGTGTCCAGCCGGACGATCTCCTCAAAATCCGTAATATTGCTTCTGCCGGAAACCTGCCACATGCCGGTAATGCCCGGGCGCATGGCCATTCTGGCCCGGTGGTGATCCTCGTAAATGGCCCACTCGTCTTTCGTGGGAGGCCGGGTTCCCACCAGGCTCATATCCCCTTTCAGCACGTTCAGGAACTGAGGAAATTCATCCAGGCTGGTTTTGCGGATAAATTCCCCGATGCCGGTTTTCCTGGTGCCGTCGGGCAAAACCTTGTTGCCGATGATCCGGGGATCCCAGTCCAGCTTGAACATGTAGCCGCCGGAAACCCGGTTTTCTTTCATATACTGCTGCTTGATGGCATCGGCATTGGTGACCATGCTGCGGAACTTGTACATCTTAAAGATTTTGCCGTTGCGGCCAATGCGCTCCTGGGTGTAGAAAATGGGGCCGGGAGAGGAAATATAAATAATTGGCCCAATAAAAAGGGTCAGAACTGCCGTAATGACACAGCCCACCAGGCCGCCTAAAATGTCCGTCATCCGCTTGATGGCGGCGGCACCGAAACCGATGCGGTTGCGGAAAGCGGTCAGCACGTCGTAGCCCCCCAATTCCTCCACGGTCTTGCTGCCTCCAAAGAGGTTCCTCAAATAGTCCAGGTTCAGGTGTACCGTAATGCCCATAGAAGACACGGCCTTGGCAAGACTTAATACCTGGTCCTCCGGGGGCAGCAAAATCAGCACCTCGTCCACCCAGTTTTTCCGGATCCAGTTGTCGGCATCGCTATAGGAGGCCGCCACAGGAAGCTCCGTGTCTTTCTGGGTGCCGTCGGTGAGGATCACGCCTGCCAGCCGGTAGGTGCTGTACTGGCCCTCCCGGACCCGTTCTTCCAGCTCCGGCAAATCCTTTCTTGCCGCCACCACCAGCAGAGAAACCCCGTTTTTCGGCACCACATGCTTTACATAATACCACTTGTACAGGCAGCGGCTTACAAAGCTCACCGCAAAGTAAATGGAGCAGGAGTACAGGAAATTCTTCCGGGAGTAAAACCCGCCCATTTTCACCACGAAGAACAGCAGCGCCTCCACGGCAAAAACCACGGCGGTGTTTTTAAGGCTCTCGCAGAACTCCGCAAAAAGCCCCCGCTTCTGTACCCCGTCCATAGTGCTGTTCAGAACAATGACCACAAAGTCCAACAGCGGCATGCCGAACAGCAGCATCAGATACTCCGGGCTGCCGGTGAGCTTAAAGTCCGTGGGAATATAGACATAATAGGCCGCAATGAGGGACAAAAACATGGAGGCCATATCCAAAAGGATAAAGTCCCAATACTTGGTCCAGGGCAGTCCAGACTTCTGATACATAGCTTCTCCTTCCGTATCGCAAAAATGCGCAAAAACCCATAATCTTGCTCATTATACCAAATACCGGGAAAGAAAGCAAGAGAGCCATGGGGAAATTCCCGCAGCCAATCAAAAAACCGCATACTTCCCGGAAAGGAGGCCATACTGAAAGGGAAAAGGCGGTGGTTGGGTGGAGGAATTTGTGTTCAGAACCAGGGTCGTGGCCGGGGCCGGGGCCATTGCCGCCCTGAAAGACCTGGGGGCCCGGCGGCTTTTTCTGGTAACGGAACCCTGCTTTTCAGAAAACGGCATGGTCCAAAAGGTCATTGAAGCCGCAGGGAGCCGGGAAGCGGAAGTTTTTGATGCCGTCACTGCGGAGCCCACCGCTACCCTGGCGGCAGAGGTCACGGCAAAGTGCCTGTCCTTTCAGCCGGATATGGTTGCCGCCCTGGGTGGAGGCAACGTCCTGGACTGCGGCAAGGCGGCAGTGTACTTTGGCGGGCTGGATATTCCCTTGGCCACCATTCCCACTTTCTTCGGCTCCGGCTCCCAGGTCACGGGCCAGGCGGTGCTGACCCACGAAAAAAACAAATACACCCTGGATAGTCCCCGGCTGCAACCGGCCCTGGCCATTCTGGACGAGGATTTTTTCCTGCAACACTCCCCGGCCCTTATAGGCGAGGCAGGCTTTGAGCTGCTGAGCCATGCCGTAGAGAGCTACACCGCCAGAAACGCCGGGGCCATCCCCTCTATTTTTGCCCGAGAGGCTTTTCGGACGGCCTATGCCTGTCTTCCTGCCTCCTTTGGAGGGGACGATTCTCTCCGGCCCCGGCTGGTTCTTGCTTCCACCTTGGCGGGCATGGCCTATGGTCAGACCGGATCGGGGCTGAGCCATGCCATGGCCCACGCCCTGGGGGCCCGGTTCCCTGTATCCCAGGGGCGGCTTCAGGCCATTCTGCTTCCGGCGGTGGTGGGCAGCAACGCCCAGGCCGCTCCCCGCCGGTATGCCCAGCTTGCCCGGTTCGGCGGTCTGGGGGGCAGCTGTGATGCCTCGGCTGTGCGGTGTCTTAAAAACGGTCTTACACGTCTGCGCAGGGATCTGGGACTTCCCCGAACCCTTTTGCAGGCTGGTATCTCCCCCGGGGCCCTTTGGTCTCAGACTGGTGACATTGTGGCAGCGGTCTTAAAAGACCCCTGCTGCAAAACCAATCCTCTGGAAGTAGAGGATTTTCAAATCCGCAGGATTCTGGAGGAGGTGACCGGAGAGGGCTAAACCTGTCCAAAGGAACGTAAAACCAAGGTTTTTGAAGGAATAAAATGGAGGAAATCGATGAAAATCGGGAAAGTTGTCCGCATTGTTGAAGCATCCCACACCGCCCCCTGTTTCGGGGGCCAGACCTTTCTGCTGGTGCAGACCCCCGGGGAGACCCTGGTGGCCGCAGACCAGGTAGGGGCAGCCCCGGGAGATGCCGTACTGCTCACCACCGGGCCCGTGGCCGCAAAATGTGCCATGGAGGCCCCGGTGGATGCGGCAGCAGTGGCCATCCTAAACGGAAATATTTGTGATTTTTCTTGACAAAATGGGCCTTTTGTGCATATAATGATAGAAGCTCTGATGAAATCGGCAAGAGTTGCGCACAAAAGGGAAGCTTGCCAGCCGCAGACGATTTGTTCAGAGTTTCCTGAAAAGTCAAACTGGCAATGATGAGGAGAGTACGCCCGGATACCGGTCAGAGAGCCCCAGTTGGTGCGAAGGGGTGCGGATGAAACGGCGGAACATGGCCTTGGAGCCGTTGGGTCGATAGGTAGGCCCTTCCGGGTGCGCCCGTTACTGCGCCAATGAGGCAGAGCATCTGCAAATCAAGGTGGTACCGCGTCAATTTTTGTCGCCCTTGGGTTTTCCTGAGGGCGGCTTTCTGTATTTAAGAGGAGGAAACAACTATGTGCGAACAATGCAAAGAAAAATTCTACATTACGACCCCCATCTACTACCCCTCCGCCAAGCTGCACATTGGCCACACCTACTGCACCGTGGCCACCGATGCCATGGCCCGCTACAAGCGGCTGAAGGGCTGCGACGTCATGTTCCTGACAGGCACCGATGAGCATGGCCAGAAAATCGAGGACAAGGCAAAAGAGGCCGGTGTCACCCCCCAGCAGTTTGTGGATGAGATCGTAGAGGGTCCCGGCGGCGTGCTGGATCTGTGGAAACTGATGAACATCTCCTATGACCGGTTCATCCGCACCACCGATGACTACCACGTGGCCTCCATCCAGAAGATTTTCAAGAAGATGCACGACAATGGCGACATCTACAAGGGCACCTACAAGGGCAAATACTGCAAGCCCTGCGAAAGCTTCTGGACCGAAAGCCAGCTGGTAGACGGCAAGTGCCCCGACTGTGGCCGGGACGTTCAGGATGCGGAGGAGGAAGCCTATTTCTTCCGGCTCTCCAAGTATGCCGACCGGGTGCGGGATCTGCTTGAAAACACGGATTTCCTGGAACCCCGGAGCCGGGTCAACGAAATGGTCAACAACTTTATCAAGCCCGGCCTGGAAGACCTGTGCGTTTCCCGGACCAGCTTCACCTGGGGCGTGCCTGTGGACTTTGACCCGGGCCACGTGGTCTATGTGTGGATCGATGCCCTCTTTAACTACATGACCGCCCTGGGCTTCCAAAATGACCGGTACCACGATTTGGAAAAATACTGGCCCGCGGATGTACACTTTGTGGGCAAAGAGATCGTCCGGTTCCACTCCATCATCTGGCCCGCCATGCTGATGAGCCTGGATCTGCCCCTGCCCAAGAAAGTATTCGGCCACGGCTGGCTGCTGCTGGACGGCGGCAAGATGAGCAAGTCCAAGGGCAACGTGGTAGACCCTTATGTGCTGGCCCAGCGTTTCGGCGTGGATGCCCTGCGGTTCTTCCTGCTGCGGACCTTCCCCTTTGGCTCTGACGGAAACTTCTCCAATGAGGCATTGATCTCCACCATCAACGTGGATTTGGCCAATGACCTGGGCAACCTGGTAAGCCGTACCGTGGCCATGGCCCAGAAGTATTTTGGGGAGCACCTGCCCGCCCAGCAGACCGAGGATGCGGAAAAGGATGCAGAGCTGCTGGCCATGGTCTCTGCCCTCCGGGATCGTTATGAGGAGCAGATGGAAAAGTACGCGTTCCAGAATGCCCTGAGTGAGGTCTTTAAGGTCATTTCCCGGGCCAACAAATACATTGACGAAAACGCCCCCTGGGTACTGGCCAAGGACGAGGCCCAGAAGCCCCGGCTGGCAAGAGTTCTTTACAACCTGCTGGAGACGGTACGGATTTGCGCAGGCCTGTTGCAGCCCTTTATGCCCGATACCGCCGCGGAGATCGCCAAGCGGCTGGGCGGCGCGACCCTTGGTTGGGAAACCCTGAATGTTTTCGGCACCCTGAACCGGGAAGTCGCCACCTTGGCTGGCCCCGCTCTGTTCCCCCGGATCGACATGGAAAAGGAGCTGGAAGCCCTGGAAGAACTGAACAAGCCCGCCGTGCCCCCCATGGAGATCGAACCCTACACCCAGGAGAACGTAGACTTTGACACCTTCTGCAAAAACGAGCTGCGGGCCGTAAAGGTCAAGGCTTGCCAGAATGTGAAAAAGAGCGACAAGCTGCTGCAATTCACCCTGGATGACGGCACCGGCACGGATCGCCAGATCCTCTCCGGCATTGCCAAGTTCTACAAGCCCGAGGAGCTGGTCGGCAAGACCCTGGTGGCCATTACCAACCTGCCCCCCCGGAAAATGATGGGCCGGGAGTCCGCCGGTATGCTGCTCAGTGCCGTCCACAAGGAAAACGGCGAGGAGAAGCTGAACCTGGTGATGCTCTCCGATGCCATCCCCGCCGGTGCCAAGCTGTGCTGATATGGTGCTGATATAACATGACAAAGCCCCTGGGAAGCGGCCAGAACGGTCACTTCCCAGGGGCTGTTTTTATTAGTCAGCTGCGGGAGGATACTCGGTGCATAGTAGCCTATAGGGGGCTTCGTCCTCCTCTACCGCCGGGAAGCGGCCCATGGGGGGATTGAAGCGGTTGTCCTTGGCATCGTCATTGCACTGGCTCACTTCTCCCAGCAGTACATTGCCGGTGCCCGGCTCCACCTCAAAATCGTGGTAGAGCCGCTGCTGGATGAAAATACTCTCCCCGGGAGTCAGCCGGATCTGGGTCCCGGCGGGGACGGTGTAGGTCCTGCCGTCGGTGTGCACCGTTACATCGCTTTCGTAGTCAATGGACTCATCCTCATGGGAATTGTACACCCGGATCAGCACATTTCCGCCGCCCCGGTTGATGATGTCCTCGGTCTTGTACCAGTGGAAATGATTGGGAGAATACTGTCCCTCTTTCAAAAACAGCAGCTTTTCGGCGTAAACCTTGGGGTATTTCTCCCGCAAGGTCTGGCTGCCGTTGCGGATGGTGATGAGGGAAAAGCCCACCTTGTCAAAATCCCCCTGGCCGTAGTCCGTAATGTCCCAGCCCAGGCAGCACTCCCGTACCTCGTCATATTCATGGCCCTTAGTCTTCCACTCCTCCGGCGTAAAATTGCAGAAGGGGGGCAGATAACACCGATACTCCCGGCACATCTCCTCCAACTCCCGCAGGGCCTTGTTGATTTCTGAACGTTTCATTTTTCTTTCATTCCTTTCTGCCCCAGAGGGGCAATGGTCTTTACCCTTACTATAGCATGATTCCGTTATCACGGAAACGGGAATTTAGAAAAAAGTCAATGCGGTCGGGATGCGGTGCTCCGAGCCTGTTGACAAAACCCGGAAACTGGGGTATAGTATAGATACAAAGGGTGCCACCAGCAGGTCGGCTCCCCCAGAGTATGGTTTAAGAAGTAACCGCGTCTGTGGAAGAGTGATATGACCCCCAAATGTTGGACAGAGAATCCGACATTTGGGGGTCATATTATGTCCAAAATAAGCAATGAAAT